>NZ_RWIJ01000029.1 GCF_019805165.1 Azospirillum sp. 412522 | reverse complement strand
GAGAACTTCACATTGGACGTCTCGACCCCGGACTGGTCGGTCTTCACCCGGATCTTGACGTTGTAATCGACGACGCGCTTCACAGGCACCAGCAGCTTCATGGTGGCGTATCTCCTCTCCGATGATTTTTTCTGACGGTTCAGACGGCGGACAAGATCTGTCCGCGCAAGGCGGCGACCGCCTCCGGGATTGGCGGCGAGGCAGCGGCCGTGCCGAGTGCGGCCAGCACCTCGGCCGGAGCAACCACGCCCTTGGTGCCGACGAAGGCGCCCTGGACGACGGCCAGCGCCGCCAGCCCGAGCCGCGTTTCCATACGGTGTTCGATGAAGATGTACTTGTCGTCCCAGCACAGAACCCGGCTGACCAGGGTGAAGCGCTGGAAAGGCCGCAGCGGGCGACGGTATCGGATGGTCGCCCCGCCGAGCACCGGCTGCCAACGGTTGCGCAGAATCGCCGGGCCCAAGCCGACACGGATCGTCAGGTCGGTGCGGCCCAGATCCATCACGCTGAAATAGCGGGCGTTGGTCATGTGCAGGTTGATGTCCAGGTCGGTCGGCCAGACCCGGAAACGCAGTGACGACGGCTCCAGCAGCCCGGTGCGGCGGTCCCGCCACACGGTGAACATGGCAGCGGCGACGACCGCCAGCAGGCGGAAGATCAGGTTCATGTCCCGTCTCCCGTCCTGAAGGCATCGCAGGCCGCCCGCAGTTGTCGCTGTCCCATCATGCTCCGATCCCCCAATAGGGCCGACCGGAGTGCCGGGGGCACCCGAGCGGTCAGCTGTCCTTAGCGGCGGACTTCAACTCCGCCAGGGTGTTGTTGACCTGATCTTCGATGTCGCGCAGTTCCTGCACGGTGGCCTCCAGATCCTCCCGCTGCTGGGCAAGATCCTTCAGCCGCTTCTGCACGCGCTTCAACAGGTTCTTCTGCTGCTCCACCCCGCCATTGACGTTGTAGAGGTCGAGATATTCGCGGATCTCCGCCAGCGAGAATCCCAGGCGCTTGCCGCGCAGGATCAGCTTCAGCCGGGCGCGGTCGCGCTTCGTGTAGACCCGGTTGTTGCCGACGCGGTTGGGCGCCAGCAATCCCTTGACCTCGTAGAAACGCAGAGCCCGCGGAGTGATGCCCAGCTCCTCCGCAAGCTGGTTGACCGTGTAGAGCTGTTCCATCCCTGGGAAGACCTTTTGTTTGCGTCCGGCACAATGCGCCTTCCGTTTGGTAGCACAGCTGCCGTCGCGTGATAAGGCTTCCCTTTACGTCCGGGTCAAGGCAATGACTTCGGGTCATCCTCCGTTCGAAAGAGCCTGCCGAACCTCGGCGATCAGTTCCTTCTTCGACAACTTTCCGACGGCCGTCTTCGGGAGTTCTTCTCGGAACTCGATGGCGCTCGGCATCTCGATGCGGGAGATCTTGTCGCGCAGGAACTCGCGCAACGACTCCGCCGTCAGGCTGGCGCCGGGTTTCAACTGTACGAAGGCCTTCGGCGTCTGGCCGCGATAGTCGTCGGGCAAGCCGATGACACAGGCGGCGACCACGTCGGGATGCTGGTAGATCGCCTCCTCGATCATGCGCGGATAGACGTTGTAGCCGCTGCAGATGATGAGGTCCTTGAGGCGGTCCAGCAGGAAGACATAGCCGTCCCCGTCCATCGTCCCGACATCGCCGGTCAAAAGGAAGCCGTCGACCACGGTGCGGTCGCTCTCCTCCGCCCGGCCCCAGTAGCCGGCCATGACATTGGGGCCGGCAATCGCCACCTGCCCCTTCTCGCCGATGCCGAGCTTGCGGGTCGGATCCTCGAGGTCGCGGATCTCGATGGCGATGCCGGGCAGCGGCAGGCCGATGGAGCCTTCCTTGTTGATGCCGTTCAGCGGGTTGGCGGCGCACACGGGGGAGGCCTCCGAAAGGCCGTAGCCTTCGATCAGCACGCAGCCGGTCGCCGTCTCGAACTGGCGCTTCAGTTCCATCGGCAGTGGTGCGCCGCCGGAGATGCAGTAGCGGATCGAGGTCATCGGATAGCGGCCGACCTGCGGATGGCCCAACAGCGCCTTGTACATGGTGGGAACGCCGGGGACGAGGGTCGGCTTGCGCTTGGCGATGGTCTTCAGAACCTGCTCGGTCTCGAAGCGGGGCAGCATGATCAGTTCGGCTCCGCAGGCCAGCCCCATGTTCAGCACCACGGTCATGGCGAAGACATGGAAGAAGGGCAGGACGGCGAGCATGCGCTCCCGTCCCAGCGCCACCTCGGGAAACCAAGCCTGCACCTGCCGCGCATTGGACAGCAGGTTGTGATGGGTCAGCATCGCACCCTTCGGCACACCGGTGGTGCCGCCGGTGTACTGGAGCACGGCGACATCGCGCAGCCCATCGATGCGCACCGGGCGCATGGTCCCGTCATTGGCCAGCAGGTTGGAGAATTCGACATGGCGGTCGTCGCGCGGCACCACGGCAAGCTCGCCGCGCTTCAACACGCTGAACAGGGCCTTCTTCACCGCAGGCAGGATGGTCGCCATGCGGCAGACGACGATCCGCTTCATCGGCGTGCGCGCCAGCATTGCCGCGATGCGCGGGTAGATCTGCTTGAGGTCCAGCGTCACCATGATCTCGGTCTGCGAGTCGGTGATCTGGTGCTCCAACTCGCGCTCGACATAAAGCGGGTTGTAGTTGACGACGGTCCCGCCGGCCTTCAGCACCGCGAAATAGGAGATGACGTAGGTCGGGCAATTGGGCAGGCACAGGCCCACCCGCACTCCCGGGCCGACACCCAGATCCTGAAAACCGCGGGCGGCACGGTTCACCAGATCCAGGACCTCGGCGTAGCTGTAGCGGCGGCCCAGAAAGTCCAGGCAGGAGTGGTCGGCATAGCGCCCGGCCGCTTCCTCGAACAGCATATGCAGCGGCATCGGCGCGAATTGCTGGTCCCAGGCGATTCCCTCCGGATAATGCGTCAGCCAGGGATGGGCGGCGTTATTCGCGGCAACGTCATTTATGATGGTGGCCGGCGGGTTGGCGCTCTGCGCAAGCGGCTCGGGCATGTTTCGCTCCCCTTGGCGGTGGCGCGTTCCGGATCGCCCGGCAGCCGGCATCGAAAGTCTGATTCGGCGGCATCGGGCGTCTGAAACGCTTTCGTTATGACGTTGACGTAAACGTAATGCGCGCCTACTGTCAAGGCCCGTCCTACGAACAATCCTGAGGGCACGCTTTCATGGTCGACGACATTCTGCAGGAGCTGCGCAGCCGGAGCGGCGATCTGCGATCGCTCAACGCCTCGGTCCGCTTCCTGCTTGGCAAGGAGGGCGAGGTGATCCGGGTGGACGGCCGCGCCACTCCGATCAGCATCAGCCGTGAGGACGCCGAGTCAGACTGCACCATCCGCATTTCGCCGGAGAACCTGCAAAAGCTCATCAACGGCAAGCTGAACCCGATGCTCGCCTTCACCATGGGCAAGCTGAAGGTCGAAGGTTCTATGGGCGTCGCGATGAAGTTGGCGCAGCTTCTGGACGATTGATCAAGCGGCCGGAAGAGCCGCCGACCAGACCAACCGGGAGGAAACGAACATGACGACGATGCGCACCAAATGCGCCACCCTGTGTGCTGCCCTAATGGCGGCCACGCTGCTGACCGGTCTGCCGGATCCGGCCTCGGCCCAGGGGACGGCAAGGACGCTGACCTACCAGATCCTGATGGGTGAGGATCCCATCGGCAGCGAGCAGGTGAGGATCGAGCCGCAGGGCGACCGTACCAAGGTCACCGTCACCGCGACGACACGGGTGAAGGTGCTGTTCATCAACTTCCGCTACGACCACAAGCGGGAGGAGATGTGGAAGGGCGGGACGCTCGAATCGATGGCGGCCACCACCGACGACGACGGCACTCCGCACAAGATCGAGATGGCGCGCGATGCCGGCGGTTACAGCCTGACGGTGGACGGCAAGACCCGGCAGGCTCCGGCCGGCGTCCTGCCGTTGAGCCTGTGGACACCGGACGTGCTGAAGCACCGCGACCTTCTGTCGGTGATCGACGCGGCGCCCTACAAGGTGGCGGCACGCAAGGTCGGTGCGGAGACCGTGGAGGCCGGCGGCAAGGCGCAGGAGGCCGCCCATCACCGCATCGAGGGCGATGTGGAGCGCGACCTGTGGTATGCGGCGGACGGTACGCTGCTGAAGACGCGCTTCAAACGCAGCGGCTATGATATCACCTATGTCCTGAAGTGATTTCCGCCGATGATTCCTGCTTAAATGAGGACCCGATGCCCATCTTCCTGTTTCCCGACGATCCCTTGTGGAACGAGGAGGCCGACGCCGTGGAGTTCGCGGTACAGGTCGGGGAGTATCAGGGCCGGGTCTTCGTCACCCGCCGCACTTTGCAGGGCATCGTCGGTCATACGCCGAAGCCGGACGAGGCGGTTCAGCAGGTCTGCATGAACCGCTCCCTGTTCGAACGGGCGACCGAGCAGCGCATCCTGGCCCGCGCGCTCGATCCCGACGCCAATATCCACCTGACCGGCCGCGACCTTCACCGCGCGGCCGGGTAGGGAAAGCGGTCGGCCCCGGTAACCAGTCCGCCGGCATATCAGCTGAGGTGAGCGTAGCGGCCGCGGAAATACAGCAGGGGTTCGCCGCCTTCCCGGGACGCCAGCTTGCGGACGCGGCCAAGCACGATGACGTGGTCGCCGCCGTCCAGCAGATGCTCGCGGTCGCATTCCAGCGTGGCGAGGCAGCCGTTCAACAGGCGGACACCGCCGCGACCGGTTGTGGTCTCCAGCCCGGTCCAGCGCTCCTGCAGGTCGCGGCGGGAGAAGCGGTTGGACAGGTCCTCCTGATCGGCGGCCAGGATGTTCACTGCGAAATGGGGCGCGGCCTTGAAGGCTTCGAAGGACATCGCGGCACGGCCCAGGCAGAACTGCACCAGCGGCGGGTCGAGCGACACGGACGAGAACGAGTTCACCGTAACCCCCAGCGGCAGCCCGTCGGGCGCGATGGTCGTGATGACGGCGATCCCGGTCGCGAAGCAGCCGAGGGCGGAACGGAACGCGAGGGGATCGATCGGCTGGTCGGTGATCATGACGTCCTGTCGTGTGGGCCGCGAGGGAAGGATCAAGGTTGGAAGCCGGGATGGAGGTGCAGGGCAGGGGGATGTCCCACGGTCCTCCGGTGGCGGTGAAGGTGACACACAAGGTAGGGAATACCGGGAATTAATCCAGCGCGCCACCCGGCGCAAGCCGCATCTCCGCCTCACCTCCGCCGCGCCTCCACCCCTGCCAACGTCGTTAAACGGATCTTAATCAAACCCGGTCAGGGTTTTGCCGCGGCAGACGGCCGCCGCGTCCACCGCGGCGCCCGCGCGCGGAAATCGGCCCTCGGGCCGCGAACCATTCGCCACGGCAGGGCATGAGCGGGAACTCCGGCGGCAACGAGCGGCCGATCATCATCAAGAAGAAGAAGGGCGGGCACGGCGGCCACCATGGTGGCGCGTGGAAGGTGGCCTATGCCGACTTCGTGACCGCGATGATGGCCTTCTTCCTCCTGCTGTGGCTGCTGAACGTGACCACATCGGATCAGCGCAAGGGCATCGCCGACTATTTCTCCCCCGTCTCGGTCAGTCGTGAACAATCGGGCTCGGGCGGCATGCTGGGTGGCAAGACCATCACGGTGCCGGGTGCGCAGGTCTCTCCCAGTTCTCCGATGTCGGCCGATGTGCCGGTGTCGGGGCCGCCGGGCTACTCGTCGCAGCAGAGCGACGATGCCGACGATCCGACCGAGGCCACCACCGGTCCCGGCCAGGGAACCGGTCCCGGAAAGTCAGGCAGCAACGCTGCGGCCAACGGCTCCGCGCCCGACGTGGCCGATCAGAAGCCGAGCGAGACCCGGGCCGAGTTCCAGAAGCGGATGGAGGAACTCGCCAAGCAACTGGGCATTCCCGGCCAGAAGGCCGGCGAGAAGCTGTCCGACTTCGGCGAGCGGGTGAAGGAGGCGATGGACAGCCTGCAGGGCGCGGCCAAGGAGGCCCGCCAGTTCCAGCAGGCCGCCACCGAGATCCGCCAGGCGATCCAGTCGGTGCCTGAACTGGAGCCGCTGGCGCAGAACCTGATGATCGACCAGACGCCCGAGGGGCTGCGCATCCAGATCGTCGATCAGGACCGCGTGTCGATGTTCCCCGGTGGCTCCGGCCAGATGTATCCACAGACCCGCCAGCTGGTGCAGCAGGTGGCGAAGGCGCTGTCCAAGCTGCCCAACAAGCTGTCGATCAGCGGCCACACCGACTCCTCGCCATTCCCCGCCGGGTCCGGGCGCGACAACTGGGATCTGTCGACCGAGCGCGCCAACGCCACCCGCCGGGCCCTGCTGGCCGGCGGCATCGACCCGACGCGAATCCAGGACGTCGTCGGCAAGGCCGACCGCGACCCGCTGGTCGCCGCTCAGCCCAACAACCCGCGCAACCGCCGCATCACCATGGTCCTTCTGCGAGAAACGCAGGCGGCGCCGGCGGCAGGCGGGCAATCGGGTGGTGGTGCTCCGACCAAAGCACGATAAATCATCCGTGCCGACGGTACCTTGGCGCTAATTTCCGCAAGCGTCCGCGTCCGAATTCTTGCTTTGTCATCGCGCCGCACAACGGCACGCGCGTTTGCCCTGTTCAAAGCGCGCGGCGATGGGTCATACTTCCTACACAATGCGACATGGCCGGGGCGATGCCGCCCGGCCCGCGATGATCGGTCAGATACAAGCGCGGGGGAGTCTGTGAGCGTACCCGAGGGCAAACCGTCCGACCTTTTGTCATCCTACGATCCTGGCCTGTACTTCGACGAGCTGTTCGGAGCCATGGATTTGCCGGCCGAGCACACGGCGCTGATCCGCCAGAGGCTGGCCGCACTCGATTTCGACGAACTGCGCCGCCGCGCGCAGGATGCGGAGCGGGAGCTTTACAATCTCGGCATCACCTTCATCGTCTATTCCGACAAGGACGCCGTCGACCGCATCCTGCCGTTCGACGTCATCCCGCGGGTGATCTCCGCACCGGAATGGGCGCATCTGGAAGCGGGCGTCAAGCAGCGGGTCGCCGCGCTGAACCTGTTCCTGCACGATATCTATCATGACCAGAAGATCCTGAAGGACGGGGTGATCCCGCGGGATCTGGTCGAAGGGAACCACAATTTCCGCCCGCAGATGATCGGGCTGGACGTTCCCTTCAACACCTACATCCACATCATGGGCACCGATCTGGTGCGCGACCGCCACGGCACCTTCCGGGTGCTGGAGGACAATGGCCGCGTTCCGTCCGGCGTCTCCTATGTCGTGGAGAACCGCCACATGATGCAGCGGGTCTTCCCCGACCTGATGCAGGACATCGGCATCCGGCCGGTCGACAATTACGGCCATAAGCTGCTGGACGCCATGGTGGAGATCGCGCCGGTCGACGACCCGCAGGTGGTGCTGCTGTCGCCGGGCACCTACAACTCCGCCTATTTCGAGCATATCTTCCTGGCGCGCGAGATGGGCGTGCCGCTGGTGGAAGGGCGCGATCTGGTGGTGGACGACGACCGCGTCTTCATGAAGACGACCAACGGTCTGGCCCCGGTCCATTCGATCTACCGCCGCCTGGACGACGCCTTCCTCGATCCCAAGGCCTTCAACCCGGACAGCCTGCTCGGCGTGCCCGGCATCCTGGAAGCCTACCGCAAGGGCAACGTCGCGCTGGCGAACGCCATCGGCACCGGCGTGGCCGACGACAAGGCGGTCTACTGCTACGTCCCGCGGATGATCAAATACTATCTGGACCAGGACCCGATCATCCCCAACGTCGACACCCGGATCTGCCGCGAGCCGGATGCCCTGCAATACACGCTGGACAACCTGGCCGATCTGGTGGTGAAGCCGGTCGGCGAGGCCGGCGGCTACGGCATCACCATCGGCCCGCGCGCCAGCAAGGCCGAACTGGAGGACTGCCGGGCCAAGCTGCTGGCCGATCCGTCCAACTACATCAGCCAGCCGGTGGTCGACCTGTCGGTCTGCCCGACCGTCTGCGACGAGGCCATCGAACCACGCCACGTCGATCTGCGGCCTTTCGCCATCACCGGCAAGAGCAGTTGGGTCCTGCCCGGCGGCCTGTCGCGCGTGGCGCTGAAGAAAGGCACGCTGATCGTCAATTCGTCCCAGGGCGGCGGCTCCAAGGACACCTGGGTTCTGGAAGGTGGTGCGGCATGAACCTGCTGTCCCGTTATGCCGAGTGCATTTTCTGGATGGCCCGCTACATGGAGCGGGCCGAGAATCTTGCCCGTATCCTGGACGTGCACGAAACCTTCGCGCGCGATACCCGCGGGTCCACCAACTGGTTCTCCATCGTCCAGCTGAACGCCGACGAGAAGGACTTCTTCAGCCGTCATGACCGCCCGACGGCGGAGGCGGTGATCCACTATTACATGTTCGATCCGCAGAACCGGAATTCGCTGCTGTCGATGCTGCGGATGGCCCGGGAGAACGCGCGGACGCTGCGCCCCTGGATCTCGACGGAGATGTGGACGCAGATCAACGTGTTCCACAACAAGCTGCTGGAGATGTCGGTCAAGGACGTGGCGACGCAGAACCTCTCCAAGGTCTGCACCTGGATCAAGGAGGAGTGCCAGACCCACACCGGCATCACCGAGGGCACCTTCTACCGCGACCAGGGCTGGTACTTCTACCAGATGGGCAAGTACATCGAGCGGGCCGACCAGACGACGCGGCTGCTCGACATCAAGTACCACACGCTGCTGCCGTCGCCGGTCGAAGTCGGCTCCACCCTGGATGTCAGCCAATGGACGACGGTCCTGCGCTGCACCGCCGGCTATCACGCCTTCCGCCGGGTCTATCCCCGCGGCATGTCGCCGGCCACCGTCGCCGGCTTCATGCTGTTCAACGAGGGGTTCCCGCGCTCGGTGGTGATGTGCGTGCGGCAGATCGACGGGGTGCTGACGCGGATGCGCTCCCGCTACGACCTGCGCGGCGGGTCGGCGGCAATGGAGCGGGTGGACGAACTGCTGGCCGCCCTGCTGTCCCGTCCGATCGACGCCGTGCTGCGCGACGGCCTGCACGAATATCTCGACTGGATACAGTTGCAACTGAACATCGTCACCACGGAGATCGCCCAGGCCTTCTTCGGCTTCCAGCCTCCTCTGGCGGTTCAGAGCCAGTCGCAGTAAGCTCGGGTCCGGCGGGGGAGCCTTGCGCCCCTCCGCCTCCTCCTCACCGTCGTGGTGGTTGTCGGTCAGAATGTCGGTCATCCAGCCGCCGCAGCGTCCATTGCAGCAATTCTTCCGGTCAGGGCCGATGCCCTGTCCCTATCTGCCGGGACGGGTGGAACGCAAGCTGTTCACCCGCCTGATCGGTCCCTACGCGACCGAGGTGAACTCCACCCTGTCGCGGGCCGGCTTCCGCCGCAGCCACGATATCGTCTATCGCCCGGTCTGCCCCAATTGCCAAGCTTGCGTGCCGGTGCGGGTACCTGTCGCGGATTTCGTACCGACACGGTCGCAGCGGCGGGTGCTGAAGCTGAATGAAGGGGTGACGCTGGCCGAACGGCCCGCCTATGCCACCTCGGAGCAGTACCGGCTGTTCGCTCTGTATCAGAACTCCCGTCACGGCGATTCCGACATGGCCCGCATGGCAATGGGCGATTTCGCCGCCATGGTGGACGAGGGCAGGGCGGACACCAACCTGCTGGAGGCCCGCGACGAGCGCGGTCAGCTGGTCGGCTGCATGCTGACCGACCGGCTTTCCGACGGCTATTCGGCGGTCTACAGCTTCTACGATGCGGCACAGGACCGCCGTAGCCTGGGCACCTTCATGATTCTGGGCCTGATCGAGCGGGCCCGGCTGGCTGGCATGCCCTATGTCTATCTGGGCTACTGGATCGCCCACAGCCGGAAGATGGCCTACAAGGCGAAATTCCACCCGCTGGAATGCCTGAGCGAGGATGGCTGGCGTCCTGCGGAGATCGCGCCGGACTCCGACGCGGAGTAGGAGGGTCATCGCGTCGGCTTGTCCGGCCGGCGATTCCCTCTTGCTCCGGAATGCGGCGGTCAGGCCGCCTTGATGTCGCCCAGGAAGGTCTCGACGTCACGGCGCATCATCTCGGCCTGCCGGGACAGTTCGCCGGCTGCGGTCAGTACCTGACCTGCGGCATTGCCGGCCTCGCCCGCCGCCTGGGTGACCTGGACGATACTGCCCGTCACCTCCTGCGTGCCGCTGGCGGCCTGCTGGACGTTGCGGGAAATCTCGTTGGTCGCCGCGCCCTGTTCCTCGATGGCGGCGGCGATGGCAGTGGTGATGTCGTTGATGCTGCCGATCGTTCCGCCGATGCCGGTGATCGCCGTCACCACGCCCTGCGTCGTCTGCTGGATGGCGCCGATCTGGCTGGCGATCTCCTCCGTCGCCTTGGCGGTCTGGCCGGCAAGGCTCTTGACCTCGCTGGCGACGACGGCGAAGCCCTTGCCCGCTTCGCCCGCGCGGGCGGCTTCGATCGTGGCATTCAGCGCCAGCAGATTGGTCTGGCTGGCGATGGAGTTGATGAGTTCCACCACATCGCCGATCTTCTGGGCGGCCTCGGCGAGGCTGCGGACCGCGTTGCTGGTCTGGGCCGCCTCCGACACCGCCTTGCCGGCGATGTCGGCGGAGCGGGCGATCTGGGTGCCGATCTCTCGGATGGAGCTTGCCATCTCCTCAGTGGCGGTGGCGACGGTCTGGACATTGGCGCTGGTCTGCTCGGCGGCCGACGCCACCATGGTGGCCTGGCTGCTCGTCTGCTGTGCCATGGCCGACATGCTGTGCGCGGTGGCGTCCAGTTCCGACGCGGCGGCGGCCACGGTGCGCAGGGCGGCGCTGGACGAACTCTCGAAGCCGCTGAGCAGCCGCTCGATGACCTGGGTCCGGCGCATCTTGGCCTGCTGCTCGGCCGCCTCGACCGCGGCGAGCCGGTCGGCCTCGATCAACCCGTCCTTGAATACCTGAACCGCACGCGCCATGGCGCCCAGCTCGTCCTTGCGCTCCGCTCCGTCGACGGACACCGAGAGTTCGCGGTTGGCTAGCCGGCCCATGGTTCCCGTCATATGCTGGAGAGGTTTTACCACCGCCCTGACAATAGCCATGCCGACCAGCGTGCCGATGGCAATGGCGACCGCTATGGCGACCAGGATCAGCATCCTGCTGGATTTGTAGATCTCGGACCCTTTGTTCGCAGCTTTGACGCCTTCCTTCTGGTTGAATTCGATCAATTGATCCAGCAACGCCTTGGCCTTGCGGAATTCGGTCCGGCTTTCGCCACGATAGAGCTTGGCGACCTCCGCTGTGTCGTTGCGGCGTGACAGCGGTAGCAGCTTGTCCCGGCTGATCGCCAGAAAGCGCTGCGACGCATCCTGGAACTTCCTGTAGGTATCGGCCTCCCATCCCGGCGTGATCATCGATTCATAGCGTCGGCTTTTCTCCTGCAGGACCCGAAGGATTTCAGCCATCGACCGTTCCTCCTCCTGCATCTCGCTGTCTTCCTGTGACGCTATGTGGGCGCCTTCAGCGGTGCGGTAGGAATAGAAGACGGCATACACTTCGGTAAGCGCGGTGACCGATGGCAGCCAATTGTCCCGGATGTCCATTGCCTGATCATCGACGGCGGCAAGTCTGTTGACTGAAAACCCGCCAAGTACCGCCATCGCCATTATCATGACACTGATTGCGGCGACGATTTTTGCGCGCACCGAAACATTCAGCAGCCAGGACATGATTTTCTCCGATCTTCTTGCCGTATTGCTTGTCGAGAAGCCGAGGCGGGTTGCAGCCGTTTCCTGAGACACCGCCTTGGTCGTTGAAAGACCAGGAAGGAACTTCCGGGCAATCAGCAATCACCATGCCATCAGGCAGCAACTGCGGAAGTCGGAGAAATCACCTGAAATATCCGGGTTTTCCCGCAGGCCATCCTTCTCTCCGCTTGACTGATCTCACGGAGCGGCTAGCCGAAGAAGCTTTTTGCCTTGCATTTTGCATTGTGCAGCGCGGTCGAGAAAGATCGCGTGCCGGTAGCGCTGCTACCCCACATGCGAAACTACGGGATTCTACGTAGCTCCAACGTAGCCCTTGCCGCTGTGAAGCAGGAAAGGAATAGTCCCTTCAAATCCAATCTTTTGGTATACCCTCCGACCGAGAGAGGGTTGCGACCTGCCGCGTCCTTGCGGCTGCAACAAAAGCAAAAGGGGACGGCCAAGGCCGCACCCCCGCAACAGGGAGGTTTCTCCTTTGAGAGGTCTGCTCGGACTCAGCGGGCTGATCGATGCCGTGAACGAAGGCATCGGCAAGCTCGCTTATTGGCTCGTGCTGGTCGCCGTCGTGGTCAGTTCGGTCAACGCGGTCATCCGCTATGCATTCAACATCAGCTCCAACGCCTGGCTGGAGCTGCAATGGTACCTGTTCGCGGCGGTTTTCCTGCTGTGCGCCGGCTATACGTTCCTGCGCAACGAACACATCCGCATCGACATCGTGCTGGGCCGCTTCTCCCGGCGGGTTCAGGCCTGGGTCGACATCTTCGGCATCCTGGTCTTCATGTTCCCGATGTCGATCCTGATCCTGAAGCTGTCGCTTCCGATGTTCTGGGATAGCTTCCACACCAATGAAATGTCGAGCGATGCCGGCGGCCTGATCCGCTGGCCCGCGAAACTTCTGATCCCGGTCGGCTTTTTCCTGCTCACCGCACAGGGTGTGTCGGAACTGATCAAGCGCATCGCCTTTCTCACCGGTCATCGTGACGAGCCGGGCGAGAAGATGCACAGCCATTCCTAAGGACCGGGAGCGCCCCCCAGATGGTAGAGTTCGTATCCGCCAATATGGCGCCGCTCATGTTCGGCGCCCTGGTGATTTTCCTGTTGATGGGCTTTCCGGTCGCCTTCGCCCTGGCCGCCAATGGTCTGGTGTTCGGCCTGATCGGCATCGAACTGGGGCTGCTGACCCCAGCGCTGTTGCAGGCGCTGCCGGAACGCGTGTTCGGCATCATGCGCAACGACACGCTGCTGGCGATCCCGTTCTTCACCTTCATGGGGCTGATCCTCGAACGATCCGGCATGGCCGAGGATCTGCTCGACACCATCGGGCAACTGTTCGGCCCGATCCGCGGCGGTCTGGCCTATGCGGTGATCTTTGTCGGCGCGCTTCTGGCGGCGACCACCGGCGTGGTCGCGGCCTCGGTCATCTCCATGGGCCTGATCTCACTGCCGATCATGCTGCGCTACGGCTATGACCGCCGGATCGCGTCGGGCGTCATCGCCGCCTCGGGCACGCTGGCCCAGATCATCCCGCCGTCGCTGGTGCTGATCGTGCTGGCAGACCAGCTCGGCCGCTCGGTCGGCGACATGTATGCCGGCGCGCTGATCCCCGGTCTGGTGCTGACCGCGCTCTATGCCGGCTACATCCTGCTGACCAGCATCATCAAGCCGGAGATGGTGCCCGCCCTGCCGCCGGAAGCCCGCACGCTGCGCGGGGGCAAGCTGCTGCTGCGCGTCATCACCTCGCTGGTGCCGCCGCTGGTGCTGATCTTCCTGGTGCTGGGCACCATCTTCATCGGCATCGCCACCCCGACGGAGGGCGGCGCCATGGGGGCCGCCGGCGCCATCCTGCTGGCGCTCGCCAAGCGGCAGCTGAGCTGGAACCTGATGCGTCAGGCGATGGACTCGACTGCCAAGCTGTCGTCCTTCGTGGTGTTCATCCTGATCGGTTCGACGGTGTTCGGTCTGGTGTTCCGCGCCGTCAACGGCGACCTGTGGGTGGAGCATCTGCTGATCGGCCTGCCGGGCGGCGAGCTGGGCTTCCTGATCGTCTGCAACATCCTGGTCTTCGTCCTGGCCTTCTTCCTCGATTTCTTCGAGCTGGCCTTCATCATCGTCCCCCTGTTGGGGCCGGTGGCGGACAAGCTGGGCATCGATCTGATCTGGTTCGGCGTGCTGCTGGGCGTGAACATGCAGACCAGCTTCATGCACCCGCCCTTCGGCTTCGCGCTGTTCTTCCTGCGGTCGGTTGCGCCGAAGAACGATTACATCGACAAGGTCACCGGCAGGAAGATCGGAAAGATCACCACCGGCCAGATCTACTGGGGTGCGGTGCCCTTCGTGGTCATCCAGATCATCATGGTCGGCCTCGTCATCGGCTTCCCGCAGCTGGTCGATGCCGGCCGCGACAAGGGACCGGCGATCAACCTGAACGACGTGAAGATCGAGATCCCGGCCTTCGACAACCAGGATGTCGCTCCGCCCTTCGGCGCTCCGGGTCAGCCGGAACAGAATCCGGCGGACGACATCATGAAGCAGCTTCAGGGCAAGTGACGGAAACCGTCACGGAGCCTGGACAGAGAAAAGGGGGCCGGTTCGTCCGGCCCCCTTTTTATTGTGCGCGTCCAGTCGGGAAAGGGTCAGCGCGTCCGGATGGTGGCCCCGGCCCAGTTGGTCGGCGCGGTGCCGGCTGCCGGAACAGTTCCACTGGCGCCGAGCGATATCATGCGATCGCTTCCGGCCACGGGCGGAAGGTCGGCGAACTGCTCCGCCGTCATGCCGGTCAGGACCACCGCCTGACGGTTGCGGGCGTAGCGCAGATTGTCGCTGGCGACCGTCACCTTGTGCTCGTTCGGAAAGCGCGGGGCGCCTACGGTGATGATCGCCTGTTCCACCCGGTTGCTCGGTCCGATCACGAGGTCGGTGACGTTGCCGAGGATGCGGCGGCCGTCCGGCGTCTGCACGGTCAGACCGACCAGCTCCACCGGTGGCTGTGTCGCCACCTCGGCCGACGGAACCCCGCCCATGTCGGAACTGGCGCAGGCGCCCAGCGCCAGAACGGGCAGGAGAGCCAGAGCCGACAGGGCAGGAAGACGCGTGCGCTGGTAAAGGCGGCGATGGTTCATCGTTCTTGGCCCTTTTGCTGACGGCGCGGAAATGTCCGCCTCTAGAACAGCACGAGCGTGGCCAGAGGTCCCCTGCGCCGACGGGGTGACCCCATCGGCCGCGGGAAACCTCCTTCCGGACAGGTTGGGCAGGTCAGGTGAAGATGTAGTCGTGGCCGGCAGTCAGCCCGACCTGGTCCACGGTCAGCGACGAGCCGTCGGCGAAAGTGAAGACCGACTGGAAGCCGCTGGTGGTCAGCGACATCTGGGCCGCGGTGTAGCCGTGAAACTCGACCTGGTCGATCCCCCTCTCGAAATAATTGATGGTGTCGCGCCCAAAGCCGCCAGTGGCTTGCTCCATCAGGAAACGATCGACCTGACCGTCGGTGTAGCTGACCATCGTGTCGTCGCCGGTACCCGGGCGGAACAGGTCGGCGCCGCCATCGCGATAGCTGTCGTACAGGGTGTCGTTGCCGGCGCCGCCGATCATGGTGTCGTCGCCGCGCATCCCCTTCAGGATGTCGTCGCCGGTGCCGCCGTCCAGCCAGTCGTTACCGTCGCCACCGAACAGCTGGTCGTTGCCGGCATCGCCCCACATCGAATCGTTGCCGGCCTCGTTCCCGCCATAGGGGTCGCCGAGCCAATCATTGCCGTCGCCACCATGGAGCTGGTCGTTGCCCAAGCCGCCGATGAGCGAGTCATTTCCCCGTTCGCCGAACAGCTGGTCGTTTCCGCCGGCGCCATTGATACGATCGTCTCCGTCCAGACCGTCGAGACGGTCGTCAAAGGCGGTGCCGGTCATGGCGTCGTTGTTCGAAGTCCCCCAGAACTGGCGCATGGCGTCTCTCCATCAGTGCCGTTAACGTGCTGTTAACGATTAACCAG
This sequence comes from Azospirillum sp. 412522, assembly GCF_019805165.1. Lineage (GTDB taxonomy): Bacteria > Pseudomonadota > Alphaproteobacteria > Azospirillales > Azospirillaceae > Azospirillum. The sequence goes on along the minus strand of NZ_RWIJ01000029.1, from coordinate 66,092 downwards.
ATGTTAACCATGGGGCCTGGGCGGTCGAAAAGCGATAAAGGGGCAATACAAAGGGGACCATGAGAGATGACACAGATAATTGTAACTTGATCAAATAAACGATCTTAAATGCTTCTTTATTCGTTGTTTTTGTGATTGAAAGCGGGATCTTTCTGTGATGGAAGAAAGACTTTCTCTCCCATCCGGACAGGTTTCAGCAGGCAAAAGGGCACAGGCTTGACTGACGAAGGCGATGCGAGGGCCGGTATGGCCGTAGGCCACAGGCAAAAGCTGCTGCCGGACCGGATCGCCCGAAAGAGGTTCGAAGGCGCGAACGCGCCGGCGCGCATCCAAAGTCGTGGATCATGGGATCGGCGCAAAAAATAACCGGGCGCCCATAGGAACGCCCGGTGCAGTCATATACAGGGAGGGTTAGAGACAAGAAGGTATGTATACCCTTAGGCGGAGCAGCCGCGTTGACGTGGATCAACGAAAGCATCCGCAGCGGCGAATCATCTCCTCCCGTCGTGGCGATCAGCCATGGCTGTGCGAATGGCCGCCGTAGAGAATGGCGGGGTCTGTTTCGACCTCCTGGATCGTCTCCAGCCGTCCGTCACGCCACGCGCGATAGAAGCAACTGCGCCTGCCGGTGTGGCAGGCGACACCGTCCTGCTCGACGATCAGCAGGAGGGTGTCGCCGTCACAGTCCACCCGAAAATCCTTCAGGCGTTGCACCTGCCCGGAGGTCTCGCCCTTGCGCCACAGTCCGCCACGCGATCGCGACCAGTAGCAGACGCGGCCGGTGGACAGCGTCTCCACCACCGCATCGCGGTTCATCCAGGCCATCATCAGGATCTCGCCGGTGCCATCGGCCTGGGCGATCGCAGGCACCAGCCCGTCGGCGGTGAAGCGGATGGCGGCCAGAACCTCCTCATAGAGGGTGGCTCCATTGGGGGCGGAATCGATCGACGGTGCGTCCGTCATGGTAAATCACTCCTCAACTGGCCCAACGCTCAGAGGGCGGCGGCCATCCGGCGGAAGCCGGCCTCAAGATCGCGGATCAGGTCGTCGGGGCTCTCGAGCCCGGCATGCAGGCGCAGCACCTGCCCCGGATCGGTCCAGCGCGTGGCCGAGCGCACCGCGCCCGGCCGCGTCGGCAGGATCAGGCTCTCAAAACCGCCCCAGCTATAGCCCATGCCGAACAACTCCATCCCATCCAGCATTGCCGCCAGTGCCGCGCGCGGGACCTGATTGATGACGATGGAGAACAGGCCGCTGGACCCGGTGAAGTCGCGCTTCCACAACTCGTGGCCGGGGAAGTCCGGGCGGGCGGGGTGAAGGACCCGTGTCACCTCCGGCCGGGCCGCAAGCCAGTCGGCGAGCGCCAGCGCGCTTTCCTGATGCTGGCGCATGCGCACCGACAGGGTACGAAGGCCACGAAGGCCAAGATAGAGGTCGTCCGGCCCGCCGCAGACGCCGAAGCGGGTGGCGGTCTTCTTCACCACGGTCCAACTCGCCTCGTCGCGGCAGGTGATCACGCCCAGCATCGCGTCGGCATGGCCGACCATGTATTTGGTCGCGGCATGGATCGACAGATCGACGCCGTGGTCGAAGGGGCGGAAGAACAGCGGGGTCGCCCAGGTGTTGTCGATCATCACCGTGGCGCCGACGGTCTTGGCCGCGGCGGCGATGGCCGGCACGTCCTGCACCTCGAAGGTCAGGGAGCCCGGCGATTCGAGGAAGACGACGCTGGTGTTCGGCCGCAGAAGCGCCGAGATGCCGGCGCCGACGCAGGGATCGTAGAACTCGACCTCCACGCCGTAAGGGGCCAGAGTCTCCTTCGCGAAGCGGCGGGTCGGGCCATAGGCGCTGTCGGTGATCAGCACATGGTCGCCGGCCTTGGTGAAGGCTGACAGCGCGATGGCGATGGCGGCGAGGCCGGAACCGGTGTTCACCGCCCGGTATCCGCCTTCCAGCGCCGCCGCCGCCTCTTCGAAGGCGAAGGTGGTTGGGGTGCCCATGCGACCGTAGTTCACGGTCGTCAGCATGTTCCGGTCGCTTTCCTCCAGCGCGTCCAAGGTCGGGAACAGCACGGTCGAACAATGGTAAACCGGCGGGTTGACGATGCCGTGGTTGTTCCGCGGGTCGCGGCCGGCATGTACGAGAATCGTGTCCTTGGTGACGTCTTTCATCGACTGTCCGTTTGGCTGGAGCGGCAATCCGGCGCGTCCGATTCCGTCATTTGCAGGGGAAGTCCCCGGGAGGCGGCGCGGGCGCGGCCGAACATTGTGTCATTCCGGACGCCTTGCCGCCATCGCGGATTGTGCGCAACGGCCTTCAGCGGTCGGGATGTTCTGGTAACACCACCAATGCACAGAGGATTCGACAAGCCGGATCAAGTTGATACACTCTTGTCCCACGCGCATGGCTGCGTCGCGATCCTCACAGGACCGGTCCAGCGGGGATTGTCCCGCCGGATCATGGGGGCGGATCACAAGGCCGGCGTGGCCAAGCGCGTCATCAGACCGCTCAAATGCGAAGAACGCAAGAACAGGGTGGAGTTTATAATATGAAGTCAGGGTTCCTCGCCGCCGCTGCGGCGGCCGTGGTCGTTTCCGCCAGTGCCGTTGCCGGCGCCGCCACGCTCGACACCGTCAAGCAGCGCGGCTTCGTGCAGTGCGGCGTCAACGCCGGCCTGCCGGGTTTCGGCAACCCCGACAGCGCCGGCAACTGGACCGGCCTGGACGTCGATTACTGCCGTGCCGTCGCGGTCGCCATCTTCAACGACGCGAACAAGGTCAAGTTCACCCCGCTGTCCGCCCAGCAGCGCTTCCCGGCCATCCAGTCCGGCGAAGTCGACCTGCTGTCGCGCAACACCACCGCCACGCTGACCCGCGACACCTCGGTCGGCCTCAACTTCGCCCCCGTCACCTATTATGACGGCCAGGGCTTCATGGTTCCGAAGAAGCTGGGCGTGAAGAGCGCCAAGGAACTGAACGGCGCCACCGTCTGCGTCCAGTCGGGCACCACGACCGAGCTGAACCTCGCGGACTATTTCCGCGCCAACAACATGACCTACAACCCGGTCGTCATCGAGTCGAACGACGAGGTGAACGCCGCCTACTTCGCCGGCCGCTGCGACGTGCTGACCACCGACGTGTCCGGTCTCGCCGGCACCCGCGCCGGCGTGGCGCCGGTTCCGGATGACCACGTCATCCTTCCGGAAGTCATCTCCAAGGAGCCGCTGGCTCCGGCCGTGCGCCACGGTGACGACCAGTGGTTCGACATCGTCAAGTGGACGGTCTACGCCACCATCCAGGCGGAGGAGTTCGGCATCACCTCCAAGAACGCCGACGAGTTCAACAGCTCCAAGAACCCGGACATCCAGCGCTTCCTCGGCGCCTCGCCGGGCATGGGCAAGGCTCTGGGCCTGGACGAGAAGTGGGCCTACAACATCGTGAAGAAGGTCGGCAACTACGGCGAGATCTTCGACCGCAATGTCGGTCCCGGCACTCCGCTGAAGCTGGAGCGCGGCCTGAACGCCCTGTGGACCAAGGGTGGCCTGATGTACGCGCAGCCGTTCCGGTAAGCACGCCGCCGTTCGAAGGCCGTCCCCGTCAGGGATCCTGAAGAGGGCGGCCTTCCGGTCGTAGGAGCGGTCGCGAAGGGCGTCATTGAAACGCCCGCGATCTGACCGCATTGGGAGACATGTCGCATCCCCGACGGTGTGGGAAATGCCCGGAAGAACGTCCGGAACCGCGTGGGCACCGTCTGGGAAGCGATGGTTGGGGGAGAGTAGTCCGTGGCGACCGAGACCCGGACCACCCAAGGCGCTCCGCCGCCGGGTGGCGTATCGTTTTCCCTCAGCGACCCGACGTTCCGCGCCATCGTCTACCAGATCCTGGTGGTCGGCGCGGTCGTCCTGGTCGGCTGGTTCCTGATTTCAAACACGCTCGACAACCTCGCGCGGCGCTCGATCGCGACCGGGTACCATTTCCTGGAGCGTGAAGCGGCCTTCGGCATCGGCGAGTCGCTGATCGACTATTCGCCGAAGGACACCTATGGCCGGGCCTTCCTGGTCGGCGTGCTGAACACGCTGAAGGTGTCGATCATCGGCGTCATCCTGGCGACGATCATCGGCACGATCATCGGCGTCGCCCGGCTGTCCAGCAACTGGCTGATCGCCAAGCTGGCCTCGACCTATGTCGAGATCATCCGCAACATCCCGCCGCTGCTGCAGCTGTTCTTCTGGTACGCGCTGGTGTCGGACGGCCTGCCGCCGGTGCGTCAGGCGTTGAACCCGATCCCGGGCGTCTTCCTGTCGCAGCGCGGCCTGCGCGTGCCGGTTCCGGCCCCCGATCCGGTCTGGGCCAACATGGGCATCGCGCTGCTGGTCGCCATCGTCGCCGCCTGGGGCGTGTCGCGCTGGGCCAGGGCGCGGCAGGCGCGCACCGGTCAGCCGTTCCCCGCGGGCTGGGCCGGGCTGGGCCTGATCGTCGGCCTGCCGGTCCTGACCTGGCTCGCCGGCGGTGCGCCCCTCGCGATGGACGTCCCGACGCTGTCCGGCTTCAACTTCACCGGCGGCGCCGCCATCTCGCCCGAATTCTTCGCCATCCTGACCGGCCTGACCCTCTACACCGCGGCCTTCATCGCCGAGGTGGTGCGCAGCGGCATCAAGGCGGTCAACTGGGGCCAGACCGAGGCGGCCCGCGCTCTCGGCCTGCCGAGCAGCCCGACCCTGCGTCTGGTGATCCTGCCGCAGGCGCTGCGGGTGATCGTGCCGCCGCTGACCAGCCAATATCTGAACCTGACGAAGAACAGCTCCCTGGCGCTCGCCATCGGCTATCCGGATCTGGTGTCGATCGCCAACACGACGCTGAACCAGACCGGCCAGGCGATCGAAGGGGTGACGATGATCATGGGCACCTATCTCGTCATCAGCCTCAGCATCTCGATCTTCATGAACTGGTACAACAAGCGCATCGCGCTGGTGGAGCGGTAACGGCCATGACCGACAACGTGCAAAGCGTCGGCCTGCCGGACGAGCGTCCGCCGGCCAACACCGTCGGCCCGATCGCGTGGCTGCGGAACAACCTTTTCAACAGCTGGTACAACGCCATCCTGACCGTTCTGGTCCTGGGGCTTTTGGCGTCGGCGATCCCGCCCTTCGTCAACTGGCTGCTGATCCGCGCCCATGGCTTCGACGCGACCTCCACGGTCTGCCGGCAGGATGCCGGCGGCGCCTGCTGGGGTTTCATCAGCGAGAAGCTGCGCTTCATCATGTTCGGCATGTTCCCGTGGGAACAGCAGTGGCGACCTCTGGTCACCATCGCCGTCTTCATCGCCCTGCTGGTCGCCAGTTGCGACCGCCGCTTTTGGAAGCCGTGGTTCGGGCTGGTATGGGCCGCCGGTCTGGCGCTGGTGGCGGTCCTGATGTGGGGCGGTGTCCTCGGCCTGACCTATGTCGAGAACACGCTGTGGGGCGGCCTGCCGCTGACCATCATCCTTTCGGTGATCGGTCTGGCGGTGGCCTTCCCGGTGTCGATCCTGCTGGCGCTCGGCCGGCGGTCGAACATGCCGGCGGTGAAGGTGCTGTGCGTCACCTACATCGAGCTGATCCGCGGCGTGCCGCTGATCAGCCTGCTGTTCATGGCGTCGGTGATGCTGCCGCTGTTCCTGCCGAACGGCGTGTCGATCGACAAGCTGCTGCGCGCGCAGATCGCCTTCATCATGTTCGCCGCCGCCTATATGGCCGAGGCGATCCGCGGCGGTTTGCAGGCGATCCCGAAGGGGCAGTACGAGGCGGCGGACGGGCTGGGACTCGGCTATTGGCAGAAGATGCGGAAGATCATCCTGCCGCAGGCGCTGGCCATCGCCATCCCGCCGCTGGTGAACACCTTCATCAGCTTCTTCAAGGACACCTCGCTCGTCATCATCATCGGCCTGTACGATCTGCTCGGCACTGCGAAGGCGGCGCTGTCCGATCCGTCCTGGCGCGGTTTCTACCGCGAGGCCTATCTGTTCATCGGCGTGATCTACTGGATCTTCTGCTTCAGCATGTCGAAATACAGCCAGAAGCTCGAACGCGATCTCAATCGCGGCCACCGCCGCTAGATCCTCGCCGTCAAGGGAGACACGAGACCCATGTCCCAGGCCATGTCCCAGGGCGCCAAGCCGAAGCACACCCTCAGCGGCGAGGAAATCATCCGCTGCACGGGTGTCAACAAGTGGTACGGCGAATTCCACGTCCTGAAGAACATCAACCTCAGCGTCCAGAAGGGGGAGCGCATCGTCGTCTGCGGTCCGTCCGGCTCGGGCAAATCGACGATGATCCGCTGCCTGAACCGGCTTGAGGAGCATCAGAAGGGCACGATCGTCATCGACAAGATCGAGCTGACAAACAACCTGAAGAACATCGAGCTGGTCCGCCGCGAAGTCGGCATGGTGTTCCAGCACTTCAACCTGTTCCCGCACCTGACGGTCCTGGAGAACTGCACGCTCGCTCCCATCTGGGTCCGCAAGATGCCGAAGGCCGAGGCGGAAGAGCGGGCGATGAGCTACTTGAAGCGGGTGCGCATCGCCGAGCAGGCCAAGAAATATCCCGGCCAGCTTTCGGGTGGCCAGCAGCAGCGCGTGGCCATCGCGCGGTCGCTGTGCATGAGCCCGAAGGTGATGCTGTTCGACGAGCCGACCTCCGCCCTCGACCCCGAGATGGTCAAGGAGGTGCTGGACGTCATGATCGGGCTGGCCGAGGACGGCATGACCATGTTGTGCGTGACGCACGAGATGGGCTTCGCCAAGTCGGTCGCCGACCGCGTCATCTTCATGGACCGCGGCGAGATCGTCGAGCAGGACACGCCGGACGCGTTCTTCTCGAACCCGAAGTCGGACCGCACGCGCCTTTTCCTCAGCCAGATTCTGAACCACTGATCGCCGGGGCGGATCGACAGTTCCATTCGATCCGCCACACGGAAACAAAACACCTCGACTCACGGTGCGCGACGCAATGTCCTGTGGCGTCGCGCACCGGTTTGCGGTTCAATCGGTCGCCTGACGTGCAGTTCGACCGATCCGCTACCGGAGACCGAGGTTATGGACCTGCTCAGCCCCCGTCCCAGCGTTGGCCAGATAAAGCCGTACCGTCCCGCCCGCCCGCCACGCGATGGTCGCCGGTGGATCGATTTGTCGCTCACCCATAATCCGCTTGGCCCCAGCCCGTTGGCGCTGGACGCCTATTGCGAAGCGGCGACCCGTATCCATTGCTATCCCGACTGGGACCAGGAGCCGCTGCGCCACGCCATCGCACGCCGACATTCCATCGATGTCGAGCGCATCGTCTGCACCGCCGGGTCGGAGGAACTGATCCATCTGGTCGCCCAGGCCTTCGCCGGCCCCGGTGACGAGGTTCTCTGCCATGAGCGGGGCTATCGCGGGTTCCTCAAGGCGATCCGCGCCGCCGGGGCCACCGCGGTCGTCGCGGCGGAGCGCGACATGGTGGTCGATGTCGAGGCCCTGATCGACCGTGCCAGCGAGCGGACGAAGATCTGCTTCCTCGCCAACCCCAACAACCCGACCGGCACCTATATCCCGGCCGACTCGGTACAGCGGTTGCGTGCCGGGCTGCCGCCGCACACGCTGCTGGTGCTGGATTCGGCCTATGCCGATTACTGTCGGTTGCCGGACTACAGCGACGGGACGGAGATCGTCGAGAATTGCGACAATGTTCTGCTGATCCGCACCTTCTCCAAGATGCATGGGTTGGCGGGGCTGCGGGTGGGGTGGGGCTATGGCCCGGCCACGGTGATCGAGGCTGTCAACGCCATCCGAGGCACCTTCAACGTTTCGCTGCCGGCCCAATTGACGGCCGCCGCCGCGTTGAGCGACGCCGGGCACGAGGAGGCGACCTTCGCCCACAATGCGCAATGGCTGCCCTGGCTGTCGCGCGAGCTGGAGCGGGTCGGGCTGCGTGTCTATCCCAGCGTCTGCAACTTCGTGCTGGCCCGCGTGCCGCCCGACCCGTCTCTGGGGACCCAGGCCGTCATCCACCATCTCGCCCGCCGCGGCATCCTGGTGAAGCCGGTCACCGAGTATGGCCTGTCCGACTGCCTGCGGATCACGGTCGGCCGTGAGGAGGAAAACAAGGCGCTGGTGGTGGCACTGGCGGAGATTCTCGGCTGAGGTTCGCGGGTTGCAGCGGGGCGACGCGAGCTGCATGCCGTGATACTAACTGATTTTGATACAGATCAACGAACAGGCTATGCGTTTCCGGATATTCTCCGTCTCGTCTCTAACCCTCCCTAAATCACTGAGCCGGAGCATCCGCATGGATGTCTCCGGCTTTTTCTTTGTGGTCCGCCGGACAGTCTGGACTGTAGAGGGGGAAAGTGCCGGTCCCTTGACATGCATCAACGCAGGAGGGGGCGGACGGGCGTAGACCTATGACTGTCTCTAACCCTCCCTGTTTCACAGGAGGCTCCGGTTCCGGTGCCTCCTGTTTTTTTGTCCGGGGTCAGGGCGGCGGGCGCGTGCGGTTCCATCGCAGGACGAGTCCGATCAGCGACAGCGGCACCACCACGACCGCTCCGATCAGGATATAGGGCAGGGCCCAACGGCCGGCATCGATCATCAGCGCGGCGATGTCCTGCACCGTCTGCCAACTGTTCGTCAGGATGCTGGCCGGATCGATGTGCAGGAACGACAGCAGGAAGCCGACGACGAAGCACAAAGCCAGCGTTCGAATGACCCAACCCACCAAGGCCCCACCTCACGCTCGTCATGGCGGAGCTTCCGCCTGCTTGAAGAAACGCGCCGGGCCACGATCGGGTTCCGGCGTTCCGCGGTAGATGGGACGTGGTGGCCGGGGTGGTCAAGGGGGGACGGCGAATCCCCCGTGCCTTATCGCGCGAGCGGAATATGCTCCCCTGCGCTTCGCGGAAGCGTGCCGTCCAGCCGTGGGTCGCGAACCTCGCGGGCGACATGGCGGGTAGGGACGAAGCCCAGGCTTTGATAGAGCGGGAGCGCCTTCGGGTGGTCGAAGGTGCAGGTGTTGACGACCAGTCTCTCTGCGCCGCCCTCCCACGCCTTGCGGATCATGGTGTCGAGTAGCCAGGGACCCAGCTTGTGGCCGATGAAGTCGGGGATCAGGCCGAAATAGGCGAGGTCGGTTTCCCTGGTCCGGCGGTCCAACTCGGCGAAGCCGGCCGGCGTGCCGCCGACATACAGTACCCAGACCTCGACCCGCGGGTCGAGAATCGACCGCTCCAGCTCCTTGCGCGGCATGCGGCGGCGTTCGTGCCACAGCCACGACTCGCCCACCGTGTCGTAGAGATAGCGGTAGAACGACCAGGTCGGTGGATTGGCCCGCACCAGCGACAGGTTGCCGGCCGGTTGGCCGACCGGCGCATGGACCGGCGGCGCCGTCATCTCCAGATAGGTGACGATCACCGGCAGGTAGCCCGGCCGGCTGGCGGCCGGCACGGCGGGACGGGTCAGGGAGAAGGGTTGGTCAGCCATTTCTGCATCATCGTGACGGGCGATCTGGCATAACCCAGCCTTTCATAGAAGGCCAGCACCCGTTGGTTGGTCTCGCGGACGAGAAGCTGGACCTTCGGCATGCCGGCGGCGGCCAGCCAGCCCTCCGCCTCGGCAACCATCCGGCGGCCGAGTCCCTGTCCCTGCAGAACCGGATCGACGGCCACGTAATAGAGCCAGCCGCGATGCCCGTCCTGGCCGACCATGGCGGTGGCGACGATCCGCTCTGCGGCGACTGCGGCCAGCACCGTCGAACTGCTCTTCGACAGCGCCAGCGCGAAATCGGCGGCCGGGTCGTTCCAAGGCACCACCAGCCCGCAGGCAGTCCACAGCGCGACGACGGCGTCACCGTCCTCCGCTGTGCAGGGCCGGACGGCGACGGGTCCGCTCACGGTTGCCGGACTCCGGTTTCCAGCGGCAGATCCTCCCGCAGGCCCCATTCGGCCCAGGAGCCGTCATAGATCGCCACATCCGGCTTGCCGGCGGTGGCGAGGCCCAGCGCGATGACGCAGGCTGTGATCCCGCTGCCGCAGGATGCCACCACCGGCCGGTCGAGATCCAGCCCGGCGCCACGGGCCTTCTCCGCGATGACGTCCGGCGGCAGCAGGGTCTTGGTGCCGGCGTCGATCAGGTCGGTATGGGGCAGGTTGAAGCTGCCGGGAATACGACCGCTGCGCCGGCCGGGCCAGGGTTCCGCCACCGCACCTTCGAAGCGCGGCTGCGCGCGGGCGTCGGTGACCTGATCGCTCTTCGCATCGATGTTGACGAGCACCTGATCGGCGCTGCGGATCAGTTCCGGTCGCTTGCGGGCGGTGAAGGCCGACGGTTGGACCGGAGCGGCTTCCCCCAATTCGGTCGGGCGACCCTCAGCCAGCCATTTCGGCAGGCCGCCGTCCAGCACCGCCACCCGGTCGAAGCCGAACAGGCGGAACAACCACCAGACGCGCGCCGCCGCGGTCGCCATGCCTGCGCTGTCATAGACGACCACCGTGTCGCCATCGCCGATACCGAGCGCACCGATCTTCGCGGCGAAGGTCGCCTCGTCGGGAGCCATGTGGGGCAGGGGGGCGGTGTCCGGTGCCGCCACCTCGTCGACGTCGCACAGGCGGGCGCCGGGGATGTGGCCGGCTGCGAACTCCGCCCGGATGTCACGCTTCAGGGCCGGCATATGCCAGGATCCGTCGAGAATCCTCAGGCCCGGCCGGCCGAGGTTGCGGGCCAGCCAGTCGGTGGAGACGACGGGGCCGGTCAGCGGTTCCACGATGCTGTCGCTCATGCTGCGCGTCCTTTGGTAGGATCCGTCAAGCGGGAGATCGATGAAACGGGGTCAGTCCTTCAGCGCGATGACGACGCGCCGGTTCTGCTTGCCCTTGTTCTCGATCTTCGTCACCTCGATTCCGCCGATCTCGCCGGTCCGCGCGACATGGGTGCCGCCGCAGGGCTGCAGATCGACGCCCTCGACATTCAGCAGACGAACCCGGCCGCTGCCAGTCGGCGGCTTCACTGACATGGTGCGCACCAGCTCGGGCTGGGCCGCCATCTCGTCGTCGCTGATCCAGCGGGTACCGACCGGCGTGTCGGCGGCGATCAGCCTGTTGACCGCCTCGGCAATGGCGTCCTTGTCCAGGGATTCGGCCGGGACGTTGAAGTCGAGCCTACTCTTGTCCGCGCCGATCTGGCCGCCGGTGACCGAGCCCGGCACCGCGGCGCATAGCAGGTGGAGGGCGGTGTGCATGCGCATATGGCGATACCGGCGGTCCCAGTCGATAACCGCTTCCACCGCAGTGCCCGGAGTGGGCAACTCCTGCCCATCCTCCGGCACATGGATGACGTCGTCGGGGCCGCCGTCGCCCTTCACCGTATCCTTTATACGGACCTCGAACCCGTCGAAGCGCAGGACGCCGCTGTCGCCCGGCTGACCCCCACCGGTCGGGTAGAAGACGGTTCGGTCAAGCCGGATGCCCCGGTCAACCACCGCCGTGACGGTGGCGATGCAGCTGCGGGCGTAGGCGTCCTCACGGAAAAGCGCGTCCATATCTCCCCTCGAACAGAATCAGGCCAGCCAGTCCGGCACCGGAAGATTCTTCTCACGGAGGAAGTCAGGATTGAAGAGCTTCGATTGGTAACGCTGCCCCCCGTCGCACAGGATGGTCACCACCGTGTGGCCGGGGCCGAGGTCGCGTGCCACCCGCATCGCCGCGGCGATGTTGATGCCGCTCGATCCACCCAGCACCAGACCCTGGGTCTTGATCAGGTCGAAGATGATCGGCAGCGCTTCCTCATCCGGGATCTGCAGGGCATCGTCGATCGGGGCATCCTCCAGGTTGGCGGTGATGCGGCCCTGGCCGATGCCTTCGGTGATGGAGCTGCCTTCCGACTTCAGTTCGCCGTTGGTGTAGTAGCTGAACAGGGCGGCTCCCATCGGATCGGCCAGCGTGATGCGGATCTTCGGGTTCCGCTCCTTCAGGGCCAGTGCGACGCCGGCCAGCGTGCCGCCACTGCCCACCGCACAGGTGAAGGCGTCCAGCGTGCCGCCGGTCTGCTCCCAGATTTCCGGACCGGTGGTGGTGCGGTGGCCCTCACGGTTGGCGGTATTGTCGAACTGGTTGGCCCAGACGACGCCGTTCGGCTCGGTCTTCGCCAGTTCCTCGGCCAGCCGGCCGGAATAGCGGACGTAGTTGTCGGGATTGGAATAGGGGACCGCCGGGACCAGTCGCAGGTCGGCGCCGATCAGGCGCAGCATGTCCTTCTTTTCCTGGCTCTGGGTCTCCGGCATCACGATGACGGTGCGGTAGCCCAGTGCGTTGCCGACCAGCGCCAGCCCGATGCCGGTGTTGCCGGCCGTGCCTTCGACGATGGTGCCGCCGGGGCGCAGCAGGCCGCGCTTCTCCGCATCGCGCACGATGGCGAGAGCGGCGCGGTCCTTGACCGACCCGCCGGGGTTCAGGAACTCCGCCTTGCCCAGAATCTCGCAGCCCGTCGCCTTCGAAGGCCCTTCCAGGCGAATCAGCGGCGTGTTGCCGATGGCGCCGATGAAGCCGTTGCGGATGTCCAAGACGGGTACTCCTAAGGTCTGATGTGGATTTCTGCCGATACTATCAGGACGCAGGGCAGCGGTTTCAAGGCGAGGGTGTGAAAAGCTGCATTGAACGACAATTACATGTGGAATTTTGGCTTGGGTACGGACGACCTTTCCCGTACCCGACGCCTCACCCTGCGCCGAGCCAGCGCTTGCGCAACGACTCGCGGTGGCGGGCGAGCCAGCCTATGGCGATGATGGCGACGGAGTTGCGCAGGCGGTTCTCGTCCATCATGCGGATCGCTTCGCCGGCCGGCAGCGCCATGATCCGGATGTCCTCATGCTCTTCCTCCAGGCCGCCGGTCGCGGCGAGGTTGCGGCTGTCCACCCGGCCGCAAAAGACGGTGACGACCTCGGTGAAGGCGCCCGGGCTGACGTAATAGTCGCAGATCCGCTCGATCTCCTGGATGGCGCAGCCGGCCTCCTCCATCGACTCGCGGCGTGCCACCTCTTCGGGCGACTCGCCTTCGCCGACCATTCCGGCGACGATCTCGGTCATCCAGGCCGGCCCTCCGGCCGCGGCGGAGCCGACGCGGAATTGCTCGATCATCACGACGGTATCGCGATCAGGGTCGTACAGCAGAACCCCCACGGCCGCGCCGCGGTCGCACACCTCGCGCGGCGGCAGCACGTCGGTCCAGGTGCCGTCGAACTTCCTGTGGCGCAGGCGGTAGACGTCGATGGTGAGAAAGCCCTTGTAGGGGGTCTTCTTGTCGATGATCTCGATGTCGGGATGATTCATGGTCGACGCTGTCCCACGGATGGCTGTTTCCCACAGGGTGCTACGCCGGCGCGCCCTCCACAAGCGCCCGGTAGCCTCCAATCAGGCGGGAGAACATCACAGCGTCGGGTTCAGCCGCAGGAATCTCACGCGGTCGGCCGAGGTCACCGGGACGGGGGTCAGGGTGGAACCGCGCATCACTTCGAGCGGCACGACGATGCCGGCCGCTCCCAGGCCCCAGAGCTTGCGGTAGAAATCAGCCAGTCCGCTGAAGCGCTGGCCACCGACGCCGACGATCCAATCGCCGGAACGCAGGCCGGCCGACTCGGCGGGGCCGCGGGGGGATACCTTTTCCACCAGCAGCCGCCCCATCTCCTCCCGCAAAGTGACGCCCAGCCACGGCCGGGCCGGCTCCTGCCGCCGGCCATAGGCGAGCAGGTCGGCCAGGACGGGTTCCAAAGCGGAGACGGGCACGAACATGTTGCCGGGCAGGCCTCGGCCCTCGACCGCCTCCGCCACCAGCAGCGATCCGATGCCGACCAGCCGGCCCTCGCGGTTGACCAGGGCGGCGCCGTTGAAGGCGCGGATCGGCGGGAAGGTGAACAGCGCCTCGTCGAGCAGATATTCCCAATAGCCGGCGAACTCCCGCTTGCCGACCACCTTCACGGCTGTGGCCCCACGATTGTCGCCGCCGCTGAGCGCCAACAGCGTGTCGCCCTCCTTTACCGCGTCGGGATTGGCCAGCCGCAGCCAGGGAGCGGAGAAGCCCATCTCTGCCCGCAACAACCCGAACCCGCTGACGGGGTCGTAGGCCACCATGTTGGCGGGGTAGCTGCGGCCGTCCGCGGCGGTCACCTGGATTTGCGAGGCTTCCATCACGGTATAGCCGATGGTCAGAATCAGGCCGGACCCGTCGATGACCACGCCGCTGCCTTCACGGTCGGTTCCCAGCGTGCGGGCGCTCTGGCTGTCCGGCGGTACGACGGCATTGATGCCGACGACAGAGCGGACAACGCGCTCCGGGTCGAGCCGTCCCGACTCCGCCGCCCGCGCCGTGCCGACACCGGGCGCGGTCAGTTGCAGACCGATCAGGACAAGGATCGTGGCCGCCAGACGCGACCCGACCGGTATTGGAATGACCCGCATGACGCCATACTCCCGCACATGGCAGGGCCAAGGGTACCCCGGAGCCGCGCGGCCCTGTCCGTCGAGACTCGGGTGACACAAGCATGACATTGCGTTCGAGTCGCGGGTCATCAAGCCGTCATCGCGTGGTTATCCACCGCAAGCACGGCCACACCGGCGGAAACATACGGCCCTTGGCGGCTGTTGTTCTGTCCGCGTCCGGCAATCCAAAGGGAAATCCATAGGAAGGAGGCAGCATGCCGATCGAGAGCGAACAGGAGTTGGAACAGGCCGTCCAGGAGTTCCAGCGTCTGAGCGACGCGCCGGACGGGTCCGAGGAGGGACAGCGCCGCAGTGTTCTGGACGCGGACATCAAGGCGTATTACGCCAGATGTGCCGACACGATGCGGCCGGCCAAGCCGCCCTCCACCGGCTGAGCGGAGGGAGCGGACGGGTCCGGGGGCTAGGCAATAAGAAATTGGCCATCAGAAGGGGACCGGTTCGCGATGAAGCGACTCGACACCTGCTATACCTGCCGCTTCTGGGAGGGGCAGGGGCTCCGCCAGCGCGGGCCGAAGGGGACCTGCCGGCGCTATCCGCCGGTGGTGACCCCGCGCAGCCCGGAAGGCGATTTCCCGATCACCCTGTCCACCGACTGGTGCGGGGAATGGAAGCGGGTAGCCGTCGCCTCGGCGGGCGGCGATCCGCCGGGAGCCGACGACACCATCTACGACGATCTGGTGGAGTAGGCGCGGCTTACCGCGGATTGGGTGGAATCACCAGGACCGGAGTGTTCTCATAGGCCTGCGGCCGACTGGCGGCCGTGGGGCCGCTCCAATCGGCGCTGAAGGCTAGAAGGGCGATCAGCACGGCTGCGAGAAACAGCAGGACGGCGTTGACGCAGTCGATGGTCCGGACCGGATGGTCATCGGATTCGGACGGGCCACGGCCGGTGCGTTCGACAGGTGGAGCGGTGCGAAGATGTTCGGACTGGAATGGAAGAAGCACGGCGATCCTCCATGGCTGGAGACGCCCGGCCCAAGACCAAGGCCCGGATTGTCCTCAAGTCTAACGCCGCGCAGTCCGATGGGGCATTTCGCTTCCGGCAAGTCAGGATCGTCTTTTGGGACTAGTTCATGCCGTGACGGGTGACCGTCGGGCCTAGCCCAACTGCTTTAAACCGAATTCGGTTACTTAAGCGCCACAGTCAAGAGGCAAGAACGCGCAAAGAAGAAAGGGCCGGATGCGCTTGGCATCCGGCCCTTTCAATCTGGCTCCCGGTGCTGGACTCGAACCAGCGACAAGCGGATTAACAGTCCGCTGCTCTACCAACTGAGCTAACCGGGATCGGTGACCGGCCTTTCGGCGACCGCCGTTGTTGGCGTGGCGGGTGTATAGCCGAACCTTTTGGCCCTGCCAAGCCTAATCCGACAAAAAATGAATTTTTCTACGGCAGGGGGCAGGAAGGCGTTTCGCCAATGAAAACAAGGCCGAAATGCGAAAAGCCCCGCCAAGGGCGGGGCTGTGTCCAGGCCGGAAGGTCGTCTTCCATATTGTATCTGTCTCAACGTCAGGTATGGAGGCACGGGCGGGAATCGAACCCACGTACACGGATTTGCAGTCCGCTGCATCACCACTCTGCCACCGCGTTTTCCTAAGGAAATCAATGGTCTAAGCCGACCAGTGGCCCCCTCGCTCCTTGGGAGCAAGATGGGAGCAAAATGGCTTACGTCGAGAAACGGGGGCACAGCCTGAGGGTGGTTGTGAGGGTCCGGGGCAAGGTCGAGGCCCAACGCACTTTTCCCCTGGAAGCCGTCGAGGAAGCCCGGAAGTGGGGCGAGGAACAGGAAGCGGCCCTTGGAGTCGTGGGGAGGGGCAGGGGACGCAAGCGCGAGTCCATAGTGCCTCGTAGGATGCTTCAGGATGCGCCTGAACCCAAACCGGCAACTGACCCACCGTCCAACGCCACAGGCTATCCCCTGACGCTCAGGGAGGCCCTTACCCGCTATCTCTCCGAAGAGAGTCCGAAGAAGAAGGGCCACGAACAGGAAAAGGGGCGGATCGGCTCTTGGCTGGCCCTCCCTCTGGCAGATAAACGCATGGTGGACGTGACGACGGTGGAGCTTGTGGAATGGCGACAGACGGAAGAACAGCGAAAGGGCTGTAGAGGGGTTCCGATTTCCCCGTCAACAATCCGTAATAAGCTGGCGATCCTGTCCGCTATCTACCAACACGCCCGTAGTGAATGGGGCATGCCCGAGCTTCAGAACCCTGTCCGCGGTGTGAAACTCCCGAAAAACCGCAAGGCCCGAGAGGTTCGCTTGACGCCTGCCCAGAGAGAGGAACTTTGGAGGGAGCTTCAGAACCCAATCCGCAAACGATATTTGTACTACATAGCCCGCCTCGCGTCGCTAACGGCAATGCGGCAGGGAGAATTATGGCGGATTGCACGTTGGGAAAGCTGGGACAAGGCGAACGTCATTCACCTGACTGACACCAAGAACGGGGATAGCCGGGATGTCCCCCTTTCCACGGAAGCCGCAAAGGTTCTGCGGGAATGGTGGATTGAGCAAGGCAGGCCCCCCGCTGGTCCGCTGTTCCCCGACGTGGTGCGTCCTGGCACGGTGGTTCGCTCTTACCAGAAGGTAATCCGAGCAATCCGCAAGAGGAACCCGACCTTCCCCCACATTACCTTTCACGATCTTCGGCATATAGCGGCTACAGATATGAGTAAGAAGCTTTCCAATGTCTTGGAGCTATCAGCCGTTACGGGGCATAAAAGCGTTCAGGTTCTAAAGCGATATTACAACCCAGATGCTAAGGACTTGGCGTCTAAGTTGGGTTGAAGTGAGTGGGGGCTTCGGCCCCCTCTTGCTTGTTACACTTCAGCTAACGCTATCGCAACTTTCTGGTAAGAATGTGGATATTCTCAATAACTTCTGATACGCATTCTTCAGCGCCTTGTATGGTAACGCAGCGTTTTGCTTCAAGTCGGTACAAATGTGCGCCCTGCTGGGTCAAGAAGCGCAAGCGGTTTTGAGCTTGAACGGGCGTTTCGCGATGAAACATATTCCCATCTAGCTCAACTAAGAGGCAAACCCCATCTTTTACGATGAGGAAGTCAGGTTCAGTGCGATGATAGTCGTTCCCACCCTGAATAAATACAGGTAACGGAGCGATGGGAATGCCGCGTTTTTTGGCCGCTTTGTAGAAAAATATTTCAGGCTCAGAACGGAATAGCAATCCTTCGTGTTGTAGGTGCGCTATGTTAGTGGAGCGGACGCGGCCCTGATTTGAAATCAATTCACCTGAAAGTATGCGCGATATCTCATCTCGCCATCCCTCGTTAAAGTCCTGCTCGTAGTCAATCTTAATTGATATATTTGCTCGGTCGGAATGTGAAGCTCCAGAAATTACTTCATTAAATGCCTCGTCTATCTGCTTCTCAATTAGCCCTTTCCCCTCCAATGCCTCATAAACATCGGCTGGCATGTAAAACCAAACATCCCAAACGACACAATCACTATAATAATCAACTGGGGATGGATGAACATGGGGACGGCCGTGAACAACAGTGCTCGCAGCTCCGATGCAGTCTCTTCTGACAAGAAGCTTTGCGGTTGCTGCTAGGATGCGTTCAAGCTTTTCAATTATGATTGGCTCTTTAGGTTGATCGGTGCCCATATATGCCTCTGGGTTATAATGCGTCTCCACGATAGCTATGGGCGATGCGTTCGGCAACCGGGCGGATGATGCGCGGGGATTAGCGCTTGGTGGGCGGGGCACTGTTGATCGGGCGGGCTGAGTGCCTGTCCGAGAAAACCGGGAAGCTGAACACGAAGCGGTTTGGCGCTTGGTGCGTGGAGAAGGGCTTTGGTCCAATCGACGCCCCCACCCGTTCAAATGCAATGTGGCTTGCGGAAGAGTGGGAGCGGGTTACGGCTGCCTTAGGTGACACCCAAGGCACGAATGCCAACAACCCCACCGAAGTCCGCAAAGCCTACCGGAAGGCCGTAGAGGCTGCCATTGCCGCCGCTCTGGACGAAGAGACGGCAAAGAAGGCCCTGAAGTTTCACCGGATGGTTGAAGCCGATAGCGCCGCCCAGGCCGAAACCGACATGGCGGAGCGGTGGGGTGTTGTCTCGTTATGCGACAACAGATGCCATTCGTCGTAAGCGCTTCACCAAACGCAGAGGGACGAGCCTAGGCGCCCTCAGGGACTCGCTACAGCGTCCCTACCATTACCCGCTACCCATGTAGCCAACCCAGTGCCAAGCGCCTTCAGCGAGTCGCCTATGAGCTTCCTGAAGAACACCCTGACCATGAACGACTTGATTTGCGTTACCGCCGTTGAAGGTGAACCCCGTGTTCTGGATACCGATCTTGCGGTGGCCCTTGGTATGGCCCGGCCGACGAACATTCGCATCGTGATCGAAGCGAACCGGGCCGAACTTGAAGGCTTTGGGAATTTGCATTCGCAACGTGCAAATACCGGCAAGCGTGGCCGTCCCTCTATCGCCTACCATCTGAACGAAGAACAGGCCCTTCTAGTCGCCATGTTCTCCCGGACGGAAATGGCGAAGGAGGTTCGGGCTACCTTGGTCCGGGTGTTCGCCGCGTATCGCCGCGGTGATCTGGTCCCGGCCGCTTCCACGCTTATTCACCCACCCTGAGGATACACCGAGGTTCCACGGATCAGCCGCCGGCCCGGTGCCTAAACCCCCGACTAGAGAACCCCCGACCTTCCATCAACCTTCTGCGAGAGGGAAAGCCCAATGCTGCCTACCGTCGTAACGGACCTTCCCCGCCTCGCCCGGCGGATTGATGAGTGTCATTTCCAAGTTCAGTACCACGCCAAGGGAATGCTGTTAGAAGCCAAGCAAGCCGGTGAATACCTGCTAGAGGCAAAGAAGCTGTGTCCCCATGGCACATTCAAGGATTGGGTGTCCGCCAACTGCCGATGCAGCTACCGCACCGCTGCAAAGTATATGCAGGTTGCCCGCAAATGTGCCGACCACGGCACTTTTGACGCCGATGCTGGGGTTGACGCCTTCCTTGAAGCCCACGCCAAGCCACGCCCCGAGGAACCTACCCAGGCGGCCCCGGCCCCCGCGTCCTCCTTCACCCGCGAAGACGCTGAATACGCCCTGAAGATCCATGCCCGCGTTGAGCGGGGGCAGGACGGCGAAAGGGACGTGGCCGCGACGAAGCTTGCGAAGGTGGCCGAGGGGTTCGGCATGGACCCTGAAGCCCTGGTAGCAAAGGCACAAGAACTGTGCCCAGGCGCAGGGTTTACCGACAGTGAACGCCGTGCCCAAGAGGCTGAAGCCCAGCTTGAAGCCCTGAAGGCCGAAGTTGCCCGGCGACGGGCAGTCGTGGCTGAAGTGGCCGCAAAGTTCAAAGACGCTTCCAAGGAAGAACTAATCACCATGATCGGTGATTGGAAAGCCCGCGGTTTGCTTACCGCTGAAATCTGAAGGCCGACCTTCGCATTTGCAGGGTGGTTAAGGTCTGTTGGTCGGTAAAACAGGGAGGGCCTTCGGGTTCTCCCTTTTTCTTTTCCAGTGTCATTCCACCAACTGCCTATAATCTTCCTGCCTACTCCCGGTAAGCGTGTGGTCTACGGGGCAGGGGAGAGGTACAGGCAACAGTAAGCCCTAATGTCCCCAGGCCCCAACACCCTTAGTCACATAATGAGCATAAGCCTATCAACGCCTTATTCGTCATTCATTTTCCATAATTACCGTTATGAGTCTGTCGGTTTGCCCGAGTCGGGCCACGTCTTCAGGTTGAAGGAGTCCCAAGGGACCGGAAGACACTCTGTGCCCTCCCCCGGCCTTCAGGCAATCGGACTTCAAAGAATGGGGTTGAACCACTGTTGTTTTGTTGTTGTTCCGACCCTCAGACACAGAGAGTTCCCCCAGAATTTTCTTGAAGAGACTCCCCCACCCCCCAGGGGGCTTGAAGTCTTCCTCCAGAAACAGGGGGGTTCTTTTTGCTTTCTGGGGGTGCCCTAGGGGGTCGGGGGCGGCGGACACTCTAGCCAAGCAATTAATTCACCCACCTGCTTTTGAGTACGGATATGCGGCGCTGTGTCGTTTATTATCAATGGTTTAGAGGGAAAATGGCGCCTTATTCACCCACCCTGAGAGAGAGCGATCTTGCGAAGCCCCTGAAGACAGAGGGCGAACGATCACTCCGGACCCTTCCCCGAACATCAATCATCGAACAATTCACCCACCCTGAGAGAGAAGGGGAAGGCTGTCCGAAGATAGCCGAACCTCTTCCGTTAAGAATATGGTCGGAAATTATTGTTCGATCTATGCCAATCATATAAATGCAGAAGGAAAATTCTATGGACAATGACCCCTATGGCATCAACCTTCCGATCAACCTGAGTGGGGAGTTGGGGGAGGTTATTAAAGACATTCTATCGCGTTCACATACCATTCTCTCCAAATATCCTGAGGCGTTCGGTATCGACCCTATGAACACTGTAGCGGTAATGGGATTGGTTCACCGGAATGTACTGAGTCCCGCCGACGAACGTAACATTCTCATTTTCACGAACATGTTCAGCACTCAGAGAGTGGTTGATCTAGTAGCGAAATGCAGGGGTGGGGCGAGGGAAATCGAGAGGCTGAAGAATGAGGTTGTCAGACTGTCGGAGTCCGAACAAGCCGTAATCGGTGGTGCGGAAGATGATATATGCCCCGAGATTTGCCCGCTAGGGACCACCGTACATTAATGACCCTTTCCTTTTTTAAATGTGAAATCAATAAAAAGTGGAGTCCGTGCATTTGCCAGATACGCAGAGGGCGGTTGTTGTTCAGATAGACGGTATCGGCCGCGTTAACATCGGGGCGAATTTTCTACAGAAATCTCCTGACGAACAGAACGCCATTATTCAAGACATTCACGCCCAGGTTACGGGCAACCGAAAGGGTGGTTCTTCCAAGGAAGCAACCGACCCCGACACTTCATTTTCTAGCGCCTTTGCCTCTGGCATTGATGCGCCTCTAGAAAACCTAGGCGTTACCGCTGAAATGATGGGGTTCAATTCGACAGGCAAGTTCCTTCGGAACCTGACCAGTGCCCCTAAGAACTATGCGAACGCTTCTGAAGACTTTTTGAACAAGGGAAACGAGGGCTTCAATTGGTCTAGCCTTCCCCGCGCCGCGGTGGAGCAAGGCGGGCAATTGCTCGGCGGGCTGCTGACCCGTGCGGCGGGTTCGGCCGTGGGCGGTGCCATGGGTTCCGTGGTCCCTGGTGTTGGCAACGCCGCGGGTGCGGCTGCCGGTGCCTTTGCCGGCCCGGCCCTCTTCGGTGCCCTTCAGACGGTCGGACCTGTCGCCCTTGAACGCGCCCAGCACAACGGCCGAGAGACCCCGAACGAAGAGGATTGGAAGGCTGCTATCATGGTGGCCGGTGCCTCTGGCGCCCTCGACGCTTTCGGAGTCGGGAAGCTGTTCAAGGGTGGTTCCCTGGTCGGCAACGTCGCCCGTGAAGGTGTGGCGAATGCCGGACAGTCGGCGGTTCAGCAGGTGGGTTCCACTGTTGGCACCGATGACGGGGCCGCCCTCGATCTAAAGCAAGCCGTGGGTGAAGGGATCATAGGCGGTGCGTCTGCTGGGGGCCTTCATGCTGGCGTTGCTGTTGCTGCGGCCCCTGCGCGGGCTGCCGGTGCTGTTCGGGATATGGCCCGGATGGGGCAGATTGAAGAGGACTTCAACACCCACCCCGACCAAGCCGCTTCCGCCCTTCGCGTTCAACAGCTTTACGAACAGCGTCGGGCGACGGTGGACAACCGGGGCAGTGATTCCCGGCAACCCGACTCCGTGACCTTCAAGGACATTGCCGACGATCTAAGCCGGAACCTTCGGGAGGCTACCGACTCCCTTGTTCAGTCCGGGGCAATCGACAAGGAAGGCCGCGGAACGATCCTGTCGGCGATCAGCGAGGCCGCCCGCCATAACCGGGAACCCGGAAGCGGGGGCGAGTCCGCCGGCTACTTTGACACCCTCATTGACCGGGTGAACGGGTTGGGGCTGGACGAAGGGACCACAAAGACCCTTCAGGAAAGCTTGCGTGACCTGAACACCGCGGTTTCGCAGTCCAAACAGAAGAACATGCGTGGGCGGTTTGAGGTTGCCGGCGCAAAGCTTGGGAAGCTGGCCGCGGGTGCCTCTGCGGCGGCCCTCCCATTCACCGGAGGCGCTACGGCTGCCGGGTTGCTCGGCCCCGCTATCGGCAAGACCGGGGGCCGCGTCCTTGACAAGTTCTTCGGCACTCAGACCGCGGACCTTCTGCGGACCGCCGACGCACGGCGCCGCTATGCCGAGAAAGTCGGTATCTCTGGCGGGGATACGGTGCAGGCGGTTAAGGGGCTGAAGGAGGGGGCACAAGCTACCGTCCGACAGCAAGCCGACGAACGCGCCCAGCATCTTGAGGATTTCCGACAGACCCAGGCCGAGCTTATCGCCCGGAATGAGGTTCCCGGCGGGGGGATCTACAAGGCGATTTACGACCATATCGGTTTGAAGCCGTTGGAGGTGCAGCGGGGCCTTGAAACCCTGGTACAGCGGGGTTCCATCGACTCGGACACTGTGAACGCCTTCCACAATGATCCGCGGTCCCTCATGGATGGCAACCGGGGCCTTGCCCTGCAAAACCGTCTTCAGGGCCTTGTTGCCGAGGGGGTGCTACAGCGCGACCCCCAGGCCGTCCCGGCTGTTGTGCCTGGTTCTAGCCCTACGGTGGGTGTGGGTAATCCCGCGGCCCCTGTGGGCGCCTCTGGTGCCCCTGCGGCTGCCCCACATATCCGCAACCCACAAGCCTATCAGGCGACCATTGATGCCGCCTTGGCGACGCATGGGGCTATCCAGGGGAACCCGAGTCTTCCCGATCAGGTGAAGGCCGCGGGTGCCGAGATTGCCCAAGCGAAGACCAAGGGTGAAAAGCTAACGATCCTGAATCAGTTCCTTTCTAGCCTGCCGCCCGATCAGCAGGAAGGCGCCTCTTTGGTCCTTATGCCCCTGACCGGCTACGGCGCGAAGGATGGCCCCCTTAGTGGAGTCCTGAAGGCACCGCAGAGGGCGCCTGTCTCGGGAGCTACGCGCCTACACCGGCCGCGCCTCAGAACGCACCCACGGGCGCCCCTGCGGCCCCTGAAGGTGGTTCCAACCCCTTCCCCAGCGACCCCCGGTCTATTCGGATCAGCGGGGAAACGGTGGTCGTGTCGGAAGAGTCCTTCCGGCGGATCAAGTCCGACAAGCACCTGAGGGCGGGCCTGAAGGCTACCGGCTTCAAGGAAGTCAAGACGCGCGACGGTTCGCAAACTCTCAAACTCTAACCGGGGGCGCTTCGGCGCCCTCACTCATTCAGAAAGATTGATATGAACATGAAGGCAAAGAGATATGGGAATGGTGGAAACGCGGTTCTGGTTCGTATGAGTCGGCAATTGCGTGACGTTTGGGATGAAGAGAAATCTGTAATGGAGAAACGCCTAGGGAGGCGGATTAGTCATTCATATTTCATCGAAAATATTCTCGGTAACTACAGCGCAAGATCATAAAACATCAAGCGCCTGCACTCGGTTTTGGTTCGATATTTGCCATTGGGCTATCGACCGCAGGAACAGATTTTCACAAAGTATATTAGAAAAGGATAAAATCTATGGGATTTTCAGCGATTGCGGCGGCAACCGTCGCGTCGGCTGGTATTGGCGCTATGTCGTCTAGTTCTGCGGCTAAGGCACAGGCTAAGGCGGCAGAAAAGGGACAGACCACGACAACCGTTCCTTGGGCGGAACAACAGCCATACCTTACGGATGCCTGGAAGGCCGCGCAGGATAATTACAACGGTTCCAAGTCCACCCCGTTTTATCAAGGTCCGCTCTATACTGGCCTGAATGATATTCAGAAAGCCGGGCTGAACGGTATCACCAATTGGGCGGGGACTAACGGCGGGCTGCTGGCCGGCAAGACGACGAACGCCAGCGTTGACGCCCTGACCCGTGGGAACTACTTCGCGGACAACGCCATGAATGGCGCCTCTGGCAATTGGGGTGCTGGCGTGGGTGCGGATCAGTCCGGGCTTATGGGCACCTTTGGCGCCCAGGCGCTAGGCGGAACCGGGTTCCTGACGGACAGCATTTGGAACACCGTCGCCCATGCCCAGGATGATCCGACCAAGGCGAACATTACCGCGGCGAGTTCCTACGCTGACAACCCGTTCCTTCAGTCGCAGATTGACGCCGCTTCGGCGGATGTAACTGACCAGCTTGGCACGGGCCTTGTGGGTCTGAACAACGCCGCTTCGGCCGGTGGGAACCTCAATTCCAGCCGGGCGGGTGCCGCTGAAGCCGAAATGCGGGGGCAGGCTGCCCGAACCATCGGAACCCTGTCCGCTAACATGCGAAGCGACGCCTACAAGACGGGCCTTCAGCTTGCCGAGGGCGCCCGACAGGCGAACGCACAGACGAACCTTGGCGCCCTCTCTGCGGGCCTGAACTTCACCGGGCAGGGAATGAACGCCCTGAACAGTGCCCAGGCTGCCCGCAATGGGGAGATTGGGAACCGGCTTGCTGCCAACGGACAGCTTGCGGGACAGACGGGCCTTGGTCTTCAGGCTGCCGACCTGTCCAACAATATCGGTCTGAATAACGCGGGTGCGGTGCTGAGTGCTGGCGGAGTCTACCAGACGGACGCCAACAATAAGAACCAAGCCGATTTCCAGCGTTGGCAGGGGCAGGATACCCGGTCCACCGATCTTCTTAAGCGATACTATGAGATTACAGGGTCAAACGGCTGGGGCGGTACTCAAACTCAGACCGGCGGTTATGCCGGGCAGGGTGTAGGTGCCTCTGCCCTTCAGGGGGCTATCGGTGGCGGGGTTACCGGCCTTGGTATGCTCGGCACCGGAATGAACCTCTACAACACCTATTTCAATACCCCGGTAGCCCCCAGCTACACTGGGGGCGGAATGGTCGGGAACAACGCCGTGGGCGGAACCGGGATGCTCGGCGGTGGTGTCTAACTGAACAGGGTTGAGGGAGGCTACGGCTTTGCCCTGTAGGAGACTCAGGGCGCCTCAGGGGCGAAGTCTGCCCCTTTCTGGCTACCTGCCTATAGGCGGAAGCTTGGCGGCCTCCCTGAGTCTTCTACAGCCCTTCCTGTGGGGCTTGTCAGCTTGCTTCTTCTGCCAGCCGCACCCACTCCGCCCTCTGTTCGGGGGTCATGATTTCCCAGGCGATGACGGTTGCCTTGATCGACTGCGGGACACCAGAGGCCCAAGCCCCGCGGATGCCTTGGGACACACCGCTCTTGGACAGCTTCAGCAGGGACCGAAGCGTTTCCTGTGATAGGCCCGCTTGCTTGGCGCGGACTTGCCATTCTGAGTTCTCCATGGGCTGACGCTCGCACGAGGAAAAGTTTAAGTCACGCAAATTTCACTCTTGTAGCGTAGGTTTCAGTGACTTAAACTTTAGCGTATCGAAGCCGCTTCACACCACCCGAGTCGCCCAAACCGCAGAAGGGAACCTACCCCACCCTGCGAACACCCAAACCTTGCCGAAAGGAACCCGCCGTGACCAAGCGCACCGATGCCATAGCGAAGATGTTGAATCGCCGTACCGATCTTGGAAAAGCCCATGCAATCATGGGGCTTGCGGGTGTCTGCGGTACGGCTTTTCGGCTGAATGAACTTCTCGGGGAACCTGCGGCCGTCTATGGCAACGCCCACATGACCCGTGGAGACGAAGCGCAGGCCCGCGAACTGGTACGGACGCTGATAGCGGGCTTTGGTGCTGTGGACGCTGATTGCGTCGATAGCGCCGTGAGTATGGCCGGCAATGCCTTGAATAACCGTACGTCGCCCATCGCGCCCCAGGCCGCGGAGTTCCTTCGGGCCGAGTTTCTTAGGATTGCCCAAGTGGCTGAAGGGTTGGCGAAGGAGGTTTGTAGGAATGACTAAGATGCTAAGTGCGTCAGCGGGTAGCGGTTCCCCGCCGACGCGGTAGCAAGGTAGAAAGAAAAGCCTTACTTCTTCCTTGAGGTGCGCTTTCTGAGGTGGACTGTCACCATCATCATTAGCCGCTAACCGCAAGGGGGCCGCCGGGGTGTTCGCAGCACCTTGGCGGTTCCCTCAAACATAACTTTGAGGGGCGGATGATGCAAGGCACCCCAGAGGTTCCCGAATGGACACCCGAAGACCTGAAGGCATGGCGTGGGCGCATGGGAATGACCCAGGCAGCCGCGGCCGACGTTTTGGGCATTAGCCGCCGCTCGTACATCGACCGCGAGAAGCCTGAAGCCCGGATCAGCCGGGAAACGGTCCTAGCGTGTCTGTACCTTGAACAGCAGGCGGGCAGAGGATGACATAGGGGAGGGCCTTCGGGTTCCTCCCCTTTCTTTTTGCAGCTGTTTAAGCGGATATCCAGGATCTGCTTTTTGATCATTCTGGGATAAATCCAGTAATGCTTTTCCCGTCATCGTCAATGCTCCAAAACCTTATTGCTGAATATGGGAGGTCGCCACCAATATGGGGGATTGCATGGAGTCTTTCTTCTTCCAAAATCTTTTCGTACACGACATCTGACAGCCTATCCGCTGCCTTGACGCATCTATTTATCGCATAAAGTTGTCCAGTTTCGGCGCTTGCATAAGCAAGCTTTAATCCTTTCGGGAAAGAAATATTTCCAATACCAACGTCTGAAAATATCTCTCCCCCATTATTAAATTCCATTACCTCGCTTTGGTAAGCATCCACTACGACGCATACATTCCAATCTTCTTTTAGCATTTCCTGCCGATACATTTCGCGTAGGGCAACTATCCAGCCAATCTTCTCTCTCGGCGGCACAAGGTTTCTAAATTCTATCGCATTCTGCGCGTTGATATGTACCAATTTTGGATAAGAAAGGGGAGACAAACGGGAAGTTGATATTCCCAAGACGGAAATATAGTCATCTCCAATCCTCTCAGTTTTTGTATTGGTATCTATCGAGACGACAGCGTCACACTTTTCAAATATGTGCCCCGTATTGGCTGTAATTTGCGTCGAGAACCCAGGCACTATGCTAGTGAACTTTATCTTTGAACTTCCAGACTGCCTTTTTCTGTATGTCTCAATGTGAAATTTCTCTGGAACAAGTAGGCGACTAAATACATCGTATACGAAAACGTCCCTTGTCGCTTGAATGATTGCAATTTTAGGGCGGCTTCCTTCAGGGAAGGTGACTTTCAAATGATGAGTAACGCCATCTCCATCTATCTGTAGCGAAAGATATCGCGTCGGTGCTCCGGGTAATTCCATTGCGGTAAAATAATGGTCAGGCAACCTTTGGTCATAATGAGGATCAAGACTTCTTAGAAGTCCTTTTTCCTGAGGCTTCCTTTTTTGATTTCGGTTTTTCCTGCGCTTAATATTCACTAGTCTATTCCTTTTTTCTGGGGAATGCTGTGGTTATTTTATTGATTTGGCTTCGATCATCTCTCGTTGAAGTATACCTAAACGAGGCGTTTCAGCAAGACACCCAAGCCTAGGCTCTCTGTGTCTCATTTGGGTTGACTGGCGCTGCAAGACAGTGCATCAAGGCAGGATCTAGAACCAAACGAGACAGGAATAGGGTGTCATGGCGGTTTACGGTTATGCACGGGTCAGCACCACCGATCAGAACCTCACTGTACAGGAAGAGGCGCTTCGGGCTGCCGGCTGTGACGTGATCCGTACGGAGAAGGTCAGCGGCACCACCCGGAACGGACGGGCCGAACTGGAAACCCTCCTACAGTTCCTTCGCCCTGGTGACACGTTGATGGTCACGCGGGTTGACCGTCTTGCCCGCTCTATCGCTGACCTACAGGACATCGTGCGGGAATTGGAGGCTAAGGGGGTGGCGCTGAAGGCAACCGAACAGCCTATCGACACAGGCACCGCGGCCGGTAAAGCCTTTCTCGGTATGCTTGGCGTGTTCGCGGAGTTTGAGACGAACATCCGAAAGGAGCGGCAGTTAGAGGGGATTGCGAAGGCCAAGGCGGAAGGCGTCTACAAGGGCCGTAAGCCGTCCATCAATACCGCCGAGCTAATGGCCCTGAAGGCTGAAGGGCTGGGGGCTACGGAGATAGCCAAACGACTCGGCATCGGCCGGGCCAGCGTCTACCGCATCCTTGGTTCCGATACCTGAAGCGCGGGGCAGGGTAGGGCGGTAGGAGTCCCAAGGGACCGGAAGACAATCCCAACCCTCCCCGCTCTGAAAATCGTGGTTCGCAGATTGGGGCTAAACCGCTGTTGTTTTGGTGTTGTTCCGACCGTCACCGACTGCGAGTCGCCCCAGATTTCCCAATGGGACTCCCGGCCCACCCCACCCCCTTCGATCTTCGGTTTCCCGAAAGAGGGGCGCTGTTTCAACAATCGGCCCCCACCGGGGTAGGGGCGCCACCCCGCTGATTGCCACCGGACAATGCACCCACCCTGAGAGATAACAATCACTCAGGATTAATGACCATGAACACCAAGGTTTGCCGGGATTGCGGTAAGGCAGTCCCGCTCAACGACTACTATTTCCGTCCGTCGAATGGCCGCTACGACGCTAAATGCAAAGTCTGCCATAAGATCAAACGCCAGACGTGGCTTCTTGCTGCTACGTCCAAGCCTGCCAATGAGAACGCACCATTCCGGCAACGCGTTTCCAAAGTGCCTATGGTGGGGAATACATATGGCAAGGTCACAGTGCTTTCGGAAGCTGGATCAGACACCCACGGGAACCGCCTTGTTGAAGCAAAATGTGAGTGCGGGACGGTTGCGATAAGGCAAGCTTCATCCCTTCGGCAGCCCGGATATTCTTGTTTTAGTCCGTGCATAGAGGGGTTCGACGGACAATCTAAGCATTACCTATACAATACCTACTTCATGATGATCCAAAGATGCGAAAATCCGAAAAGTACCGGATGGAAATATTATGGAGGTCGTGGGATCAAGGTGTGTGAGCGGTGGCGAAAATCTTTTCTGGCCTTCGTTGAAGACATGGGGGAGCGACCGGAAGGATACACATTAGATCGCCGCGACAACGACGGCGACTATACCCCGGAGAACTGCCGATGGGCTGACAAGGTTACACAGACCCGAAATCGCCGCCCACGTTCTGCAAAGAGGGCATAAACGCAAACGCGCCCCGAAGGCTGCCTCATCGCCGGCTTCGGCTGGCGAGTGGGGTGTTTGCTCCCAATGCACTCCCTAGACGCTAACGCCTCTCCCTTGCCATCCCCTCGGTTAAGGGGCTGGACTGCGGCGAGTCGCTAAGGCAGATAGGGGGAGTTCGTCGGGCAACGGATCAACCATGTGAGCGAAAGCCCACAGCAGGCCGAAGCCTTGGGTGCAATTGGGAGCAAGATGGGAGCAAATTGGGTGCCCTGTGCCTGTTAGGCTTCAGGGCTAAAGGCTGAAAACCTGAGGGTTTCCAAGGGGTTCAGGTATGGAGGCACGGGCGGGAATCGAACCCACGTACACGGATTTGCAGTCCGCTGCATCACCACTCTGCCACCGCGCCATCCTGACCGGCACCGGCGCTCCGTTTCCGGTGCGCCCTCGGTGTGGAGCGGTGGTATAGCGGCCCGGAACGGGGTGGTCAAGGCGAATGGTGACGTTTTTTGAACATCGCCCGTCAATCCGGCGGAGCAGCCTGCCGCCTGTACCCCCGCCGGATGATTTCCCGGCCTTCGGCAAAGCCCGGGAGGACATCGCTCGTGGCGTTGTGTTCGCCAAGCCTTTGCGGCTATATACCGCCATGGCAGGAAGCCGTCCGCTGTTCGGCTTGGTGCCGGTGTCGTCACAACACATCAATAAGCGACCGCCATGACCGATTTCGCCGCCGCACGCTATTTCATGGTCGAGGGACAGATCCGCCCCAACAAGGTGACCGATCAACGTCTCGTCGATGTCCTGTCGGAGCTTCCGCGCGAAGCCTTCGTTCCTGAGTCGGCGCGCGGCGTCGCCTATGTCGACGACGATCTTCCCATCGGCAAGGGCCGCTTCCTGCTGGAGCCGATGGTCTTCGCCCGCATGCTCCAGACCGTCGCGGTGCAGGAGACCGACCGGGTGCTCGACGTCGGCGCCGCCGGGGGCTACTCCACTGCGGTGCTGGGCCGTCTTGCCTCGTCCGTGGTCGGTCTCGATTGCGACGAAGGGCTGACCGCCGCCGCCGCCGCCGCCCTGGCCGGGCAGGGCATCGCCAATGCCAAGGTCGTCACCGGCCCGCTGGCGGAGGGGTACGCCCAAAACGCCCCTTACGATGTCATCGTCGTCGAAGGTACCGTGCCGGAGGTGCCGGCCTCGCTGACCGACCAGTTGGCGGAAGGCGGGCGCCTCGTCGCCATCGTCCAGGGCAAGGGCAGCGTTGGCGAGGTCCGTCTGTTCCAGCGGGCCGCCGGCGTGGTGTCCAGCCGCATCCTGTTCGAGGCCCAGCCGCACGCGCTGCCGGGCTTCGAAAAGAAGGCGTCCTTCGTGTTCTGATCGGAATCGCCGGTCGGACAGGCCTTGAACTGAACCGTGCAGTTTACCTCCGCGTGGTTCTGCGCTACCGTCGCCGTCGCCCTTGCACGAAAGTGAGCTCCCATGGCCGCACCGTTTGAGATCGAGGTGGAAGAACTGGACCGCCGCCGCAAGGCCGGCGACGGCCCGGTTGTCCTCGACGTGCGCGAACCGTGGGAGTTTGCGCTGTGCGCCATCGACGGCAGCCTGCACATTCCGATGAACGGGCTTCCCGGTCGGGTGGACGAGCTGCCGAAGGACCGCGATGTCGTCGTCGTGTGTCATCACGGCGGCCGCAGCGCGCAGGTCACCATGTGGCTGCGTTCCAAGGGTTTCGACCGCGCCATCAACCTGGATGGCGGCGTCGATGCCTGGGCGCGCCGAATCGACCCGAACATGAAGGTCTACTGAACATGACCGTGCGAAGCCGTTTTGCGCGCCGCTGGCTGCTGGCGACGGCCCTGACCCTGACCGCCACGATGGGCACAGCAGTGACCGGCAGTGGTACGGCCCAGGCGCAATCCCTGGAACAGGCCCTCGCCCAGGCCTATGCCAACAACCCGACGATCGGCGCCCAGCGCGCCCGCCTGCGTGCCGTCGACGAAGGCGTGCCTCAGGCCCTGTCCGGCTACCGTCCGACGGCCCGCGTGACGGCCGGCATCTCGCGCTCCATGGGCGAGAGCAAGTTCGATGGCGGTTCGACGGGGTCGGAAGCCAATGCCAAAAGCGTGGGCGTCACCGCCACCCAGCCGATCTACGACGCCACCGTCGCCCCGGCGGTCCGTCGGGCCGAACGGCTCGTCGAGGCGCAACGCGCCACTCTGATCGCCTCGGAACAGTCGGTTCTGCTCGCCGCGTCGCAAGCCTATCTGGACATCGTCCAGAACCAGGCCATCCTGCAGTTGCAGACCAACAACGAGCAGGTGCTGCGCCGCCAATTGGACGCCGCCCGCGACCGCTTCCGCGTCGGTGAATACACCCGTACCGACGTCAGCCAGTCCGAGTCGCGCCTGTCGGCGGCCATCGCCTCGAAGATTTCGGCCGAAGGCACGCTGCGCGCCTCCCGCGCCACCTACGAGCGTCTGGTCGGTGCCGCGCCGGGTGAGCTGAAGGCGCCGAAGCCGGCCTTCCGCCTGCCGAAGAACCTCGACGAGCTGGTCGAGCTGGCCCGCGCCAACAACCCGAACGTCCTGTCGGCCTCCTATACCGAGGCGGCCCAGCGCGAAGCGGTCGACCAGCAATATGGTCGGCTCCTGCCTTCGGTGAACCTGTCGGCCACCGGCAGCCGCACCTACGATCCGGGCCGCTCCTCCGGCATTGACCTGAACCGGTCCGACAGCGCCCAGATCACCGCCCAGGTGACCATCCCCCTCTATCAGGCCGGTCAGCCTGAGGCCCTGGTCCGCGAGGCCAAGCAGACGGCCAACCAAGCCCGCCTGCAGATCGAGGAGTCCCGCCGTCAGGTGACCGAATCGGCGGTCAGCGCCTGGCAGGCCCTGCAGACCGCCCGCGCCAGCATCGAGTCCTATACGGCGCAGATCAAGGCGGCGCAGATCGCCCTGGAAGGTGTCCGTCAGGAGGCCCAGGTCGGATCCCGCACCGTGCTCGACGTGCTGAACCAGGAACAGGAACTGCTGAACGCCCGCGTCTTCCTCGTCCGTGCCCAGCACGACGAAATGGTCGCGGCCTTCAATGTTCTGGCGGCCAGCGGACAGTTGACGGCCGACCGGCTCAACCTGCCGGTCCAGAAATACGACCCGCAGGCGAATTACGACAAGACGCGGGGCAAGTGGTTGGGAACTTCGGTGACCGAATGAACCAGACGGCCCGCGGAAGCGGGCCGTTTTTGTATTATGGCTTTTTTGCCGGCCCTGCCCTAGGTTTGGGGCAGGTTGACGTCTTGGGTTGCCACGATGAGCGATAAGGGCCAGCAAGAACCTTCGATGGAGGAAATCCTCGCCTCCATCAGGCGAATCATTTCCGAGGACGGCGAGCCGGCCAAGTCGGAAGCCCAGGCGCCTTCGCCGCCTCCTCCGCCACCTCCCCCTCCTCCGCCGCCGCCCCCGCCACCCCCGCCGGTGGACGAGGATGACGACGTCCTGGAATTGACCCAGATGGTGGAGGATGAGCCGGCACCCGACTTCGGTCAGCCGGATCCCGATCCATGGCCGGAGGAACCGGCGTTTCCGGAGCCGTCGCCCCCGCCGACGCCGCGCTGGCAGGAGCCGGACCCCGAACCGATGCCGCCGCCGCGTCCCGCCGCCAGGCGGCCGATGCCGGCCTTCGACGATTTCGAGGATGATGAACCGCCGCCCCCGCCGCGTCCGCGTCGCCGTGCGGTCGATCCGGACGATGGGCTGATCTCCCGCCGGACGGCGGAGGATGCCTCGCACCACCTGACCCATCTGGCGCGCGAGCTTGGCGACGACCTGTCCATCGGTCCGATGCCGATCGGCATCCGTACTGTGGAGGAGGTCGTGCGGGAACTGCTGAAGCCGCTGTTGAAGGAATGGTTGGACGAGAATCTGCCGACGGTGGTCGAACGGCTCGTACAGCAGGAGATCGACCGGATGATCCGGCGGTCGCAGAAGTTCTGATCCTGCCTATCTTTGAGTCCCGGTTGAGACGTTTCTAGCGAAAGTTCGTGGTGATGTTGGAAAAGACGTACCGGCCCGCCGAGGTCGAGGAGAAGCACTACCGCCTGTGGGAGGAGTCGGGCGCCTTCGGCGCCCAGCCGCAGGGGAACGGCAAGCCCTACACCATCATGATGCCGCCGCCGAACGTCACCGGCAGCCTGCACATGGGCCATGCGCTGACCTTCACCATCCAGGACGTGCTGACCCGCTACAACCGCATGCGCGGCCGCGATGCCCTGTGGCAGCCCGGCACCGACCATGCCGGCATCGCCACCCAGATGGTGGTGGAGCGCAACCTGGCGAAGGACGGCAAGACCCGCCACGATTTCGGCCGCGACGCCTTCATCGACAAGGTGTGGGAATGGAAGGCCGAATCGGGCGGCACGATCACCCGCCAGCTGCGCCGGCTGGGCGCCTCGCCCGACTGGCCGCGCGAACGCTTCACCATGGACGAGGGGCTGAGCCGCGCCGTCCGGAAGGTGTTCGTGGAACTGCACCGCCAGGGCCTGATCTACAAGGACAAGCGGCTGGTCAACTGGGATCCGAAGCTGCACACCGCCATCTCCGACCTTGAGGTCGAGCAGAAGGAGGTCAAGGGCAACCTCTGGCACTTCCGCTATCCGATCGACGGGGAGGAGGGGCGCTTCATCGTGGTCGCCACCACCCGGCCGGAGACCATGCTGGGCGACACCGGCGTCGCGGTCCATCCGGAGGATGAGCGGTACAAGGATCTGATCGGCAAGATGGTCCGCCTGCCGCTGGTCGGCCGGCTGATCCCGATCGTCGGCGACGAATATGCCGATCCGGAGACCGGTTCGGGTGCCGTGAAGATCACGCCAGCCCACGACTTCAACGACTTCGAGGTTGGCAGGCGCTGTGGGCTCGAGCAGATCAACATCATGGATCGCGACGCCCGGCTGAACGACAATGTTCCCGAGGCCTATCGCGGGCTGGATCGCTACGAGGCGCGCAAGAAGATCGTCGCCGAGCTGGAAGCGCTGGAGCTTCTGGAGAAGATCGAGCCGCACACCCACATGGTCCCGCACGGCGACCGCTCCGGCGTCGCCATCGAGCCGTGGTTGACCGACCAGTGGTATGTCGACGCCGCGACTCTGGCCAAGCCGGCCATCGAGGCGGTGGAGACCGGCAAGACGGTATTCGTGCCCAAGCAGTGGGAGAACACCTATTTCGAGTGGATGCGCAACATCCAGCCCTGGTGCATCAGCCGCCAGATCTGGTGGGGCCATCAGATTCCCGCTTGGTACGGCCCGGACGGCACCTTCTTCGTCGAGGAGACCGAGGACGAGGCGCGCGCCGCCGCGAAGGTGCATTACGGCAGAGATGTCGAGCTGACGCGCGATGCCGATGTGCTCGACACGTGGTTCTCGTCGGCGCTGTGGCCTTTCTCGACGCTCGGCTGGCCTGACCAGACGCCGGAACTGGACCGCTATTACCCGACCGATGTGCTGGTGACCGGCTTTGACATCATCTTCTTCTGGGTTGCCCGGATGATGATGATGGGCCTGCACTTCATGAAGGACGTGCCCTTCCGCACCGTCTACATCCACGCCCTTGTCCGCGACGAGAAGGGCCAGAAGATGTCGAAGTCGAAGGGCAACGTCATCGATCCGCTTGAGATCATCGACCAGTACGGCACCGATGCGCTGCGCTTCACCCTGTCGGCGATGGCGGCGCAGGGCCGCGACATCAAGCTGGCGGTGAACCGGGTCGAGGGCTATCGCAACTTCGCCACCAAACTGTGGAACGCCGCCCGCTATTGCCAGATGAACGGCTGCGAGCCGGTCGCCGGCTACAAGCCGGTCGGCCTGACCCAGACGGTCAACCGATGGATCGTCGGGGCGCTGGCCGATGCGGCGAGGAAGGTCGCCGAGTCGGTCGACACCTATAAGTTCAACGAGGCCGCCGGCGCCGCCTACCAGTTCACCTGGGGCACCTTCTGCGACTGGTACATGGAGTTCACCAAGCCTATCCTTGCCGGCACGGACGAGGCGGCGAAGGTGGAGACGCGGGCGACAACCGCCTGGGTGCTCGACCAGATCCTGCATATTCTGCACCCGCTGATGCCCTTCATCACCGAAGAGCTTTGGGAACAGCTTTCGCCGGTCCGCGGCAACCGCCTGATCTCGGCCGAGTGGCCGGAGTTCGCCGCCGACATTGTCGATCCTGCTTCGCGCGACGAGATGGATTGGGTGGTGCGGCTGATCACCTCGGTCCGCTCGATGCGGTCGGAGATGAACGTCCCGCCGGCGGCGCAGATCGAGCTGAAGCTGAAGGACCCGAACGCGGTCACCCTGAAGCGGCTGGAGACCCACCGCGACCTGATCCTGCGCATGGCCCGCTTGGCGAGTGTCGAGCCGCTTCAGGGCGAGGTTCCCAAGAGCAGTGTTCAGGCGGTGTTGGACGAGACCACGCTGGTGCTGCCGCTGGAAGGCATCGTGGATCTCGACAAGGAGAAGGCGCGCCTGTCCAAGGAGATCGACAAGCTGGCGGGCGAGATCAAGAAGATCGACGCCAAGCTGTCGAACGAGCAGTTCGTCGCCAAGGCTCCGGAAGAGGTGATCGAGGAGCAGCGCGACCGTCGCGAGGCTGCCGACCAGGCCCGCGACAAGCTGCAGAAGGCGCTGGAGATGCTGGCGGGGTGATGTGTAGGGGAGGGGGGCTTCGTTACGTGCCCCCTCCCCATCCGTCCGCTACAGCGTGAAGATCGCCAGCAGCACGAGCACTGCGACGACCCCGGCGATGCTGAGCTTCATGAATTTGGTGAAGGCGATCCAGGTCGCCTGATGTGAGCGGACGGTCTCCGCACTGACCGGGTTCGGACTCACGGCCGCCATATCGATCAACCCTCCAACAGTTTCTTCTGCCCGCGAATTTTGACGCGGACGCGCAGAAACGCAACAGATTCCGAGTGGAACCGTCAACCATGCCGGAAGGGTGTTGATCGGAAGGTGCGCGGCCCTAGAGCGGCGGGTTCACCGAGGCTGCAAGGTCCTGAACCGGACCGTCGATCCGCACCAGATCGCCATCGACTCGGGCTCGGCCCTCGGCGATCAGCCGGACGGCATGCGGATAGAGCTTGTGTTCCGACTCAAGGACGCGGTCGGCCAGGCTGTGGGCATCGTCGCTCGGCAGGACCGGAACCGCGGCCTGGGCGATGATCGGACCCTCGTCCATTTCCGGACGCACGTAATGAACCGTGCAGCCATGGAAACGGACGCCGGCCGCCAGCGCCCGCTCATGGGTGTCCAGGCCCTTGAACGAGGGCAGCAGGGACGGGTGGATGTTGATGAGCGCGTTGTGCCATTGTCCGACGAACCAGGGCGACAGCAGGCGCATGAATCCGGCAAGACAGACAAGCTCGACACCGGTCTCGCGCAGGGCAGCATCCATCGCCGCCTCGAAGGCCGGCTTGTCGCCGGGAAAGTCGCGGTGGTTGACCACCGCGGTGGCGATCCCGGCCCCGGACGCACGCTCAAGACCGAAGGCATCGGCCTTGTTGGACAGCACCAGCGCGATCTCGGCCGGGAAATCCGGCGCGGCGCAGGCGTCGATCAACGCCTGCAGATTGCTGCCGCGCCCCGAGATCAGGACGCCGAGCTTCAACTTGCTCATCAACAAATCCTTGAGGCGTCCTTTACGCGGTCCAGGCCGCGTCCATGCCAGTGACGGTCACGCGGGCGTCGCCGTCCTTCAGAGCGGTGACGGTGCCGACGGTGAAGACCGTCTCGCCGCCCTCGCGCAGGATGTCGATGGCCTCGGCGGCCTTGTCGGCCGGAACCACGACGACCATGCCGAGGCCGACGTTGAAGGTTCGCGCCATCTCGTACGGAGCGATGCCGCCGGTCTTCATCAGCCAGGAGAAGACGGGGGGCAGGGTCCAAGCCGAGGCATCGAGAACGACACCCAGCCCGTCCGGCAGGACGCGCGGAATGTTTTCGATCAGGCCGCCGCCGGTGATGTGTGCCATGGCACGGACCGTGCCGGCGCGCACCGCCTTCAGCGTGCTCTTCACATAGATGCGGGTCGGGGTCAGCAGAGCTTCGCCCAGTGTCTTCGACGCGTCCCACGGGCAGGCGGAGTCGTAGCCGAGGCCCGATTTCTCGACCAGCTTGCGCACCAGCGAGTAGCCGTTGGAATGCACCCCGGTCGACGCGAGGCCGAGGACCACGTCGCCGGCTTGGACAGCGGAACCGGTCAGGGCATGCTGGCGTTCCACCGCACCGACGGAGAAGCCTGCGAGGTCGTAATCGCCTTCGGAATACATGCCCGGCATCTCGGCGGTCTCGCCGCCGACCAGCGCGCAGCCGGCCTGACGGCACCCTTCGGCGATTCCGGCGACGATATCCCGGCCGGCGGCGACGTCGAGCTTGCCGGTGGCGTAGTAATCCAGGAACAGCAGCGGCTCGGCGCCCTGGACCACCAGATCGTTGACGCACATGGCGACGAGGTCGATGCCGACCGTGTCGTGACGGTTGGCGAGAATCGCCACCTTCAGCTTGGTGCCGACGCCGTCGGTCGTCGCGACCAGAAGCGGATCCTGGTAGCCGGCGGCGCGCAGATCGAACAGCGCGCCGAAACCGCCCAGGCCCGCGTCGGAACCTGAACGCGCGGTGGAGCGGGCAAGGGGCTTGATCGCTTCGACAAGCGCGTTGCCCGCATCGATGTCCACACCGGCCTGCTTGTAGGCGTCGGACATGTTATAGGACTGGGTGCTGATGGTATCCTCGCTTGGGCTGAGCTATATACCGGGCCTTGGGCTCGGGCCGAACATACTCGAATCGGAAGGCTTTGCAATGCTCCACCGCCGCCGCGCGCCGCTCCTCGCCGGTCTTGCTGCCATGTCCACCGCTCTGGTCCTGACCATGACCGGGCCGGCCGGGGCGCAGACCGGTTCCCCGCCGCCGGCTGCCTCCTCCGCCGCCATGCCATCCGCCGCGGACCCCTTTGCGGTGTCCGGTGTCCGGGTCGACATCAACGGCAGCAACCCGACCACCGTGCGCGATCAGGCGATCCGCGAGGCGCAGGCCAAGGCCTGGGCGGAGCTTTACCGTCGGCTCGTCCCCGGTGGCGGCAACCCGCCGCGCCTGTCGGACAACGAGATCGCCAAACTGGTCCAGGGCTTCGAGATCGACGAGGAGAAGGTGTCGGCCAGCCGCTATGTCGGCGCCATCACCGTGCGCTTCCGGCCCAACGCGGTGCGCGACGCGCTCGGCCAGAGCGGCGGTGCCACCCAATATGTCGAGCCGCCGTCACGCCCCTTCGTCATCCTGCCGGTGACGCAGACCGATGGGCGCACCATCCTGTGGCAGGACCGTACCCCCTGGCGCGCGGCGTGGGAGGCCCGGCAGTCCGCCGCGTCGCTGGTGCCGCTGGTGGTGCCGGACGGCGAGCTGTCCGACGCCCAGGCGATCAGCGGCGAGGACGCGGTCGCTGGCAACTCCGAAGCGCTCGCCCGCATCGCCCAGGCCTACAAGGCCGGCGGCGTGGTGGTCGCCCGCACCGACTTGCCGGCGAATGGCCCGGATCCAGCGCGCGGACTGGCGGTCGACGTCACCCGCTACGGCCTGGACGGCACCCGCGAGAACCAGATGGTGCAGGTGAAGGGCGGCGGCACCGCCGACGAACTGCTGAACCGCGCC
The DNA here is from genome assembly GCF_019805165.1 of Azospirillum sp. 412522. Classification (GTDB taxonomy): domain Bacteria; phylum Pseudomonadota; class Alphaproteobacteria; order Azospirillales; family Azospirillaceae; genus Azospirillum. The sequence goes on along the minus strand of NZ_RWIJ01000029.1, from coordinate 26,837 downwards.
GTCGCGGCGGTCGGCACCCAGCTGGACGATTCCTGGAAGCGCGAGCACACCGCCGCCACCGGGCCGGAGCAGAACACGCTGGTCCGCGTGCCGCTGACCGCGGTGAACGATTGGGTGGAGACGCGCAAGCGGTTGTCCGCCGTCAACGCGGTGAGCCGCAGCACCCTGATGTCGATCAGCCGCAGCGAGGCTTTGATCACTCTGACCTATCGCGGCGCTCCCGAGCAGCTGGCCCAGGCGCTCGCCCGCCAGGATCTGGGATTCGCGCACGCCTCCCCTGCGGTCGCCGGATATCCGGGCGCGCCGTTGCCGGTGCAGTCCGCCGATTGGCAGCTGACGCTGCTGCCGCGCGGCTCGGGTGCCGGGTCGGCCGGAGCCGTCCCGTCCGCCGCCACGCCGATGGCCTCGCCGGCATCGCTGGCACCGTCGGCGCCGATGGACGCGGGCGGCACCGGCGGCATGGGCGCTCCGCCGCGCAACCTGGGCACGCTGCCGGCGAAGAGCGCACCGTGAGCGTTCCCAACATCATCACGTTCCTGCGCATCGTGGCGGTTCCGGCCGCGATGTACATGATCCTGACCGGCAGGATGGAGTGGGCCTTCGCCCTCTTCGTCGCCGCCGGCCTGTCCGATGCGCTCGACGGCGCCATCGCCCGCATGTTCCGCGCGCGTACGGTGCTGGGCGGCTATCTCGATCCGCTGGCCGACAAGGCACTGATCGTCGGGGTGTACGTCGCGCTGGCCTGGGTCGGCGCGATCCCGCTGTGGCTGGCGATGATGGTGGTGTTCCGCGACATCATGATCATCGGCGGCGTCATCCTGCTGTTCACGCTGAAGGAGACGCTGGCGATGCAGCCGCTCTACATCAGCAAGGTGAACACGGTGGTGCAGATCGCGCTGGCTGCCGCGGTGCTGGCTCCGCCGGCTCTGGGCCTTCCGGACTTCCACCTGTACGGGTGGGAACTGGTCGAGCTTCTGGTGTACGCCTGCACGGTGACGACGGTGCTCTCCGGGCTGCTGTACGCACGGCGCGGCGCCCTGTTGTTCAACCGGCTCGGCGGCGTTCCGTGACGCCGGCCAAGCAGCTCCGTTTCTGGCTGATCGGGCTGGGGCTGTTCGTCCTGGCGCTTTGGCTGCTGTCCGACATGCTGCTGCCCTTCGTGGTGGGGCTGGCCATCGCCTATCTGCTCGACCCGGCGGTCGACCGGCTGGAGGCGGCCCGACTGCCGCGCTGGCTCGGCACCACGCTGGTGCTGCTCGGCTTCGTCCTGGTCCTGGTGCTGATGGCGCTGCTTCTGCTGCCGCTGGTGCAGGGACAGGTCTCCCATCTGCTGGAGGTGCTGCCGACCTATGCGACCCTGGTCAAGGAGCGCCTGATCCCGGCGCTCAACCGCTTCATCCATCGTCTGCCGGCCGACGATGTGGAGCGGTTGCGGGCGGCAGCCGGCGCCTATGCCGGAGAGGCCGCAGGGCTGGTCGGCCGCATCGTCACCCGCATCCTGTCGGGCGGGCTGGCGCTGTTCGACATCGTCACCCTGTTGTTCATCACGCCGATCGTCGCATTCTATATGATGCGCGACTGGGACGTGATGGTCGGGAAGGTCGATTCCTGGCTGCCGCGCCAGCATGCCGAGACGGTGCGCGAGCAGGCGCGCGAGGTGAACGTCACCTTGTCCGGCTTCGTGCGTGGGCAGGCGACGGTCTGCGTGGTTCTCGGCGTCTTCTATGCGCTGGCACTGTCGGCGGCGGGGCTGGATTTCGGTCTGGTGATCGGTCTGCTCGCCGGGCTGCTGTCCTTCATTCCCTATGTCGGCAGCCTGTTCGGCTTCGTCGCCAGCACCGGCCTTGCCTTGCTGCAGTTCGACGAGGTTTGGCGGGTCGTCATCGTGGTCGGCATCTTCCTGTTCGGCCAAGCGATGGAGGGCAACGTCCTGACCCCGAAGCTCGTGGGCGACAAGGTCGGGCTGCATGCGGTGTGGGTGATGTTCGCCCTGCTGGCCGGAGGCAGCCTGTTCGGCTTCGTCGGCGTGCTGCTGGCGGTGCCGGTCGCCGCGGTGATCGGCGTGTTGACCCGCTTCGCCTTGCGACAGTATCTCTCAAGCCCGTACTACCGCGGCACCGACGCGGAACGCTGATGGGTGTGTCCGCATGAGCTTGCCGGCGCAGATACCGCTCGACCTTGGGCACCGGACGGCGATGGGCTGCGAGGATTTCCTCGTCGCGTCCAGCAACGCCGACGCGGTGGCGTGGCTGGACCGCTGGCCGTCCTGGCCGGCCCCGGCTCTGACGCTGTTCGGCCCGGCCGGCTGCGGCAAGACCCATCTGTCGCAGGTCTGGCGCGCCCGCAGCCATGCCCCGGTGACCCGTGGCGATGCCCTGGAGACGGCGGCGGTGCCTTTGCTGCTGGCGCCGGCCAACGCGGTGGTCGTCGAGGATGCCGACATGGTCGCCGGCAGGCCCGAGCGGGAACAGGCGCTCTTCCACCTCTACAATCTCGCCCGCGAACAGCAAGGCCATCTGTTGCTGCTGTCGCGCAAGGCGCCGTCACGGTGGCGTACCCGACTCGCCGACCTGCGGTCGCGCATCAAGGGTGCACCGGCGGTGGAAGTCCGCCCGCCGGACGACGCGCTGCTGGCCGCGGTGCTGGTCAAGCTGTTCGCCGACCGTCAATTGCGGCCGGGCATGGAGGTGATCACCTACCTGCTGGCCCGGATGGAGCGGTCGCTGGATTTCGCCCGCCGTCTGGTGGCGGCGCTGGACCATGCCTCGCTGGCAGCCCATCGCGGCGTGACCGTTCCGCTGGCGCGCGAGGTCCTTTCGGAGCTGCAACGATTGGAGCGGCAACGAGCCGGTTCCAGAACGACCTTTTGATTTCAACAGGGAAGAGACGATCATGGATTTGGGGATCGCCGGCCGCCGCGCCATCGTCTGCGCAGCCAGCAAGGGGCTGGGCCGCGCCTGCGCCTTCGCGCTGGCCCGCGAGGGCGTGCACGTCACCCTGACCGCCCGCAGCGCCGACGCGCTGGAGGCGACCGCCGAAGAGATCCGCAAGGCGACCGGCGTCACCGTCACCACCGCTCCCGGCGACATCGCGACGGAAGAGGGACGCGCCGCCGCGCTGGCCGCCTGCCCGGAGCCTGATATCCTGGTCAACAATGCCGGCGGCCCGCCGCCGGGCGATTTCCACGACTGGGACCGCGAAGACTGGATTCGCGCGCTCGACGCCAACATGCTGACGCCGATCTTCCTGATCAAGGCGACGGTGGACGGCATGATCTCCCGTCGGTTCGGCCGCATCGTCAACATCACCTCGGCCGCAGTGAAGGCGCCGATCCCGATCCTGGGTTTGTCGAACGGTGCGCGCACCGGTCTGACCGGCTTCGTCGCCGGCCTGTCGCGCCAGACGGTGAAGCATAACGTCACCATCAACAACCTGCTGCCCGGTCCCTTCGAGACCGACCGTCTGCGCAAGACGATGGAGGGCGGCGCCAAGGCCGCCGGACGCAGCATCGACGAGGAAATGGACCTGCGTCGCAAGACGAACCCGTCCGGGCGATTTGGCGATCCGGAGGAGTTCGGGATGGCCTGCGCCTTCCTTTGCGCCGCGCAGTCCGGTTTCATGACCGGTCAGAACATCCTTCTGGATGGTGGTGCCTTTCCCGGTACGCTGTAGACAGCGGTACCGGGGGACCGCCAACCCCCGGCGTCTCAAGTTTGTCTCTCCAATTCGCAATAAAATTTGCCCATCGTCACAGGCCATTAAGAAACGGCGACGGGAAGGGGTGCCGCGGCATCGCTTCCCCGGTCCGCCGGTCGATAAAGCGCGGCAGTTTCGCGGCGACCGCACAACGGCTTTCGTAAGCCACTGGCACAGGATGATGAGCATGCAGCAGAGTGTGGCGGCCCCCGCGGTCTATACCGACCTTGGCCGCGTCATGGAAAGCATCACCCGGCGCTTCCTTGACGTGCTTCGGATGGAACTGGCCCGCATCGGTGTGACCGACCTCAGCCCGACGCAGGCGCTGATGCTGCTGCACATCGGCACAGAGGAACTGTCGGTCCGCGACCTTCTGGAGCGCGGCTATTATCTGGGTTCCAATGCCTCCTACAATCTGAAGCATCTGGTGGAGGGGGGCTATGTCGACCGCAGCCCGTCCCAGCGTGACCGCCGCGCCGCCCGGCTCAAGCTGTCCGATCAGGGGCTGGCAACCTGCGAGGCGCTGAAGAAGCTCGAGGCGACACGTGCCGACAGTCTGCTCCGCAACGACAGCGACGGCGCGGACTTCGAGACCACCTATCGCACGCTGCGGCGCCTGGAGCGCGCCTGGACCGACCTGATCCGCTATGACGATGCCGACCACGCCTGACGGGTCTACGCTTTCAACGCGAAACTTTCCAACCACCTGTCCGTTCGATCTGTGTCCAGAATGGAACACTGGAGCCCATAACAGGAACATAGGCAGAACTGTGAGGTTGCCGTTCTGCGTCCGTTCTGATAGCTCTATCGGAACAAGACGCGAACAATGGAGGTTGGCATGTCGGTTCTGGCTTTCCTGCGTGAATGCATGACGCTCGCCCTGTTCCTGGCCGTGCTCTATGGCTGGGCCACGGTAGGGCCGATCCTGATCGGCTGATGACGGCTGGGGGGTGCCCTGCGGGTTTCTCGGCACATCCCTTCGGAAGAGGTCCCCGAACGGGGAATGCCGCGTCGGTATTATATCCGAAATCCCAGCCCACCCCGGCCGGCGCAGCGCTTACATCGGGAACACGCGGAGCCGTCCCTGGCCCATCCGAGAAGCCGAAAGGGGGCCGGTTCCGCGAACGCCGACAACGCGTGGGGATTGGGACGGATGCGGAATTTCTTTCGAAAGCGTCGTACTGCCGCCGTGGCTGACGAACGCATGCCGGCCGCCGGTGGTACTGGCCTGGGCAGTCCGGGCATCACGGGTGGCGGTCTTGGTTCCGGTTCGCTGACCGGCGGACCGGGTATGGCCGGTCCCGGCGCCGCCGGGTCTGGAATGGGCAATGCCGGTGGCTTTCCCAACGCGCCGGGTTTCGCCCGGCCGGGTGCGGTGCATCTGCGTCCCGTGGACGGTACGATGGGAGGCCAGAGCGCCGGCATGGGTGGCCGGGCCGGGTTCGAGGCGATGCGCGGCCCTGCCGCCCCACGCCTGCCCGACATCATCGACAACGAGGCCACCGGCGACCGCCGCGGCCACATATTCCCGCAGCCGGGCGGCCATGATGCGGACGGCGAATACGACCTGCCGCGCTTCACCATGTCGGTCAATGGCGGCTATCGCGGCGGCTTCGGGGCCAATGCGGGCGGCAACGCGCCGGCCATGCTGAAGGGCCTGACGCCGGAACTGAACGGGCTTCTGCGCGAGGCCTTCACCCCGACCCGGCCGAAGCAGCAGTTGAACGGCCTGTTCATCGGCCGCAACGACACCCTGCGCCGTATCATCTCCGCCATCGAGGAGGAGCGGGCCCACGTCATCCTCTACGGCGACCGCGGCCGCGGAAAGACCTCCGTTGCCAATGCCATCGAGAAGATCGCCGGACAGGCCGGCTATCTTTCGCTCAAGCTGACCTGCAGCGGCGAGTTGAGTTTCGAGGACATCTTCAGGCATTTCCTGAAGAAGATCCCCTCAACCTACTACCGCTCGGCGCTGGACAACCCGTTCGCGGCGCGGCGCAACTTCGCCAGCCTCAACGAACTGCTGCCGGACGGCACCTTCAGCGTCACCGAACTGAACGAGGTGCTGGCGGGCATCCACGCGACCCACGTGCTGTTGATCCTCGACGAGTATGACCGCGTTCTGGATGAGGATTTCCGCAACAAGCTGGCGGAGCTTTTCAAGAACCTGACCGACAGCTCGATCCCGGTCACGCTTCTGGTGGTCGGCGTCGCCGAGAATCTGGACCAGCTTCTGGGCAAGCATCCGTCGATCCAGCGGTCCCTGGTGCCGGTTCACCTGCCGCTGATGACGGACCAGGAGATCGGCCGTCTGATCCAGGCGGGCGCGCAGAATGCCGGCATCGAGTTCGCCGCCGACGTGGTGCGGCGGATTGCCGAATTCGTACGCGGCCTGCCTTATTACGCCCAGCTTCTGGGACTGCATGCGGCGCGCAGCGCCGTCAGCCGCGGCAGCAAGCTGGTGGAGCGGCCGGATCTGGCCTATGCCGTCGCCCGCTGCCTGCAGGAAGCCGAACGCGGCATTGTCGAGAGCTATGCCCGCGCGCTGGCCGCCGACCGTCGGACCGAGCTGGAGGACGCATTGCTGGCGGCGGCGCTGTGTCCGGCCGATGCCTATGGCGTGTTCGATCCCAAGGACTTGGCGGGTGACAGCGGAGAATTGCCTGGCGCCGCGACGCTCGACCTGTTGAAGCGCCTGACGCGGGAGGACCATGGCGGCATCCTGGCTCCGGTGGTCGAACCCGGCCTGGAGCGTTACCGGTTCCGCAACCAGATGATGCGCCAATACGTCCTGATGCGTCAGGCGAGCGAGCGCGGCCAGATCTGATCCATCCCCGATCAGGCCGTCCTTCGGCCCTTCCCCGGTGACGGGGGAGGGCCACTCTTTCATGGTGGTTCGTTCAGGATGCCGGTGGCGTTACAGGAACGCCGCCCGGCGCTGTCCGCTGGCCTTCTGCCAGGCCCATTCGACGACGACACTCAACAGCCGCTCCAGCGACGGTTTCACTTCCGCTGCCAGGTTCGGGCGGAAATGATAGGGGGCATCCTCGTCCATGTAGGTCGACTGGGTCAGTTCCAGCTGGATGGCATGGATGTTCTCCTCCGGCTGGCCATAGCTGCGGATGATGAAGCCACCACGCATGCGGCCGTTCAGCGCGGCGGAATAGCGCTCGGAGGCCGAAAGAACATTCATCAGCCGGACGACCATCGGCTGGGCAGCGCTGCCGTCACCGGTTCCCAGGTTGAAGTCGGGCAGGGCGCCGTCGAAGAAGCGCGGGATGCGACTGCGCACGGAATGGGCGTCGAACAGGATCGCGACGCCAAAACGGTCACGCAAGGCTTGCAACTCGCTGCGCAGCTGGTCGTGATAGGGACGCCAATACGCGCCCACCCGACGGTCGATCTCCGCACGGTCGGGTTCCCGACCCGGCAGGTAGATCGGCGCACGGTCGAAAGTGGTCAGCGGGCAGATTTCGGTGGGGTCCAACCCCGGCTGCGGCACGATGCCGTCGGGATCACGGTTCAGATCCACCACGTAGCGCGAACAAAGCGCCGTCAGGAAACCAATTCCGAGCGCAGGGGCAAAGTGGTACAACCGGTCCAGATGGCGATCGACATCGGGTTGTGCCAATCCCGCTGGCGTCATCGTCATGGCGATGTCCGGCGGAATCATGGTTCCGACATGCGGAATATTGAGCAAAACCGGTGTTTCACCCGGCTGGAAGCGGAAGGTTTCCATGGCTCGTCTCGTCACCGGAACGGCTTGCGCCGGACTGTGTGCAGTGCGGCAGGCGCGGTGGTGGGACTATGAAGTGCCGTGGCGCACCCCGTCAAACAGATTACGTTTTCTTGAAAGCATCCGGGAGCGGATCGAAATTTCGGGCTATCCATATCCTGTCCTTACGCGTCGCGGTCTCTTCGGCACCGGGCGGAAATGCGGGTTGACCGGCGACTGCACTTGCCGGAGACTTTCGCGCAATCGGCGACCGTCAGACAGAAGGCGTCGCCCCGTACCGGACAAAGCTGTTCCCCGGCCGCCGGACCAGAGACTTCCACGACGCACGGCGCCCTGTTTTCGCAGCCCCGGTGACGAAGCAATACAACAGGGGAGAAGCGACCATGAACACAGCCATCCGTCTTGGTGCGGCCATGCCCAGCCGGCGCCAGATCCTGTTGCCGCTTGCGCTCGCTCCCGTCGCCGGCTGGGCCGTTTGGGCTGCCGGAGTGCCGGATTCACCAAGCCACCCTGCCGGCCCCTTCCATCTGCCGCTGGACGAGACCACGGCGATCTGGCGCGACCTGGGCACTGTTCGGATGGGCGGGCTTTCCGGCGATCCGCAGTTCCCGGTGAAGGTTTCCGCGCTGGACGGCCGGCCGGTTACCGTCCGCGGCTTCATGGTGCCACTGACCGAAGGTGCCACCCACAACCACTTCGTTTTGTCCGCCAACCCGATGGGCTGCTCCGCCTGCGAGAGCCCCGGACCGGCGACCATGATGCATGTCCATACCGCCATCGCCTTGCCGGCCACGCGGGAGCCATTGACCCTGGCCGGCACCTTGCGCCTCCGCCCACAGGAAGGGCTCTGCTATCGCCTGGATCGCGCCGAGCAGCGCTGGGCCTGAGGAGCCGGGCCTTCCTTCCCAGCGTCCTTTCCAGGGTTCGGCCGTGACGGCGGCGGCCGGCAGGGGCGCCGCGCTGTCGATGGCCGCTGGGCTGCTTCTCTATGGCGGACTGAGCGTCCCGGCGCCACCGGGGCTGCGTTGGGTGGAAATCGCCATAGGTCTTCTGATCCTGGCGTCGATCGGCTGGAGATGGCCGTTGGCGGTGGTGAGCGGCCATGCGCTGCGCACACCGTCCGAGAATGGATGGATGCCCGCGGCGGTCGCCGCAGCCGCTTGGCTGCTATGGGTTCCGCTGCTGCGTGGGGCTGCACTGGGATGGGAGGCGGCCGATATCCTGCGCGATGTCGTGCCCTTGTTGTACCTGTTCCTTCCCGTTTTTCTGGTTCCGGTTCTGCGGAGCGGCGGGCAAGCCGCCGTGCGCTCGCTGGCGGGGGGAGTGACACTAGCGGGAGTGCTGTTGGCCCTGCGTTGGTGGCGGCAGGCGGAGTGGGGGTTCGGCGCCATCGGAAAGCGGGCGATGGCCGACGGCGGCGTCTATCTGCTCAACGCGCCGGCGGTGCTGTTCGCCGCGGTGGCTCTGCCAGCAGCAGTGCTGTCGCTGTTAGCCGTCGGTGGGCGGGTTCGCCACTGGATCATGGCGGTTCCTTGCGCGGTCGGTGGATTGCTCTGCCTTGGCGCGCTGGCCGGGGCGGTCCATCGTACCGCTCTGGGGCTGGCAGTGCTGGCGCTGGCGATCATCGCCCTGTGGTGGGTCCGGCGGCGACCGTGGCTGGCCTTGCCGTTGCTGTTGGGATTGGTGCTGCTCGCGGTGGCCGGTGGAGATGCGCTGCTCGGCGCTTGGCAGCAGGCGGCGGAGAAGACGCGGCTGACCGGGGTCAATGCCCGGTGGGAGGAGGCCGCGGCGGTGATCGATCATGCCGTTTCCACGCCCTGGACCCTGCTGTTCGGCGACGGCTGGGGAGCGCGATTCGCCAATCCGGCGGTTGGCGGTTGGCGGGTCGGATATACCCACACTCTCGGGAGCTACAGTCTGCTGAAGACCGGGCTCTTCGGGGTGATTGCGTTGGCGGCTTATCTGGGGGCCATGGTCCGGCCCTGGTCTAGGCTGCTCGCGGCCGATCCGGTGCTGGCGCTGGCAGTCGTGCCGCCATTGATGATGGCACTCTGCCTCCACACGAGCTTCAAGTATCTCGATACCGGGGTCATCCTGTCGCTGATGCTTTTGGCGACGGAGTGCAGGAAAGAGTTGTCTGAACACTAGAACCTCATCATACTTATGCGTGCAATTCACGCTGTGGTGTGCCGTGTTGATCGGTCAGCCGTCCATTATGTTCGTCAATCGGATGTTCCCGCCGGGTCGTGGGGCGACCGGCCGTTGCCTTTCCGACCTTTCCGGCCGGCTCTCGGCCATGGGCTGGCGGGTCACGGTGGTGACGGATGGCGCGGAGGCCGATGCGGATGCGCCCAATTGTGCTGGTCCACCCGGCGTTACTCTTGTCCGCACCGGTCGCAATGTGGTGGAGGGAGACAGGCCCGATGCCCGCGCCTACCTCGATTCGCTGTGCCGGCTGACCGGCCGCGCGCTGCGCGTGCCGCGTCACGACCTTGTCGTCACGATGACGGACCCGCCATTGCTGGCGTTGGCCGGACCGGTTCTTGCCGCGTGGCATGGCGCCGCGTCGCTCCACTGGTGCCAGGACCTCTATCCCGACCTGCTTCCGGTCCTGGGCGTGCGGTTTCCGGCTATGCTCCGACGGATGGCCGGCTATGGCATGGCGCGGGCCTTGCGCCGGCATGATGGGGTGGTTGCCATCGGGCACTGCATGCGCGACCGCATCTTGGCCACCGGCGTGATAGCGGACAGCGTAACGCTGCTACCGAACTGGGCCGATCCAGCGATCCGTCCCTTGCCGAAGGCCGGCAACGGCTTCCGCCGGTCGCTTGGGCTGGAGGACGGCGATGGGAGGTTCCTGGTGGCCTATTCCGGGACGCTCGGGCTGGCCCATCCGATGGACGGGGTCCTGGAGGCCGCTGCCCGGCTGCAGGACAGCGATCCCGACGTGCTTTTCCTGCTGACGGGCGAGGGAAGGGGATTTGCCGCGGTGGAGGAAGCCGCGCGCAGCCGGGGCCTGCAAAACCTGCGGCGGCTTCCCTGGCAGCCGGCCGACCGGCTGGCGGAGTGCCTGTCCGCCGCCGACCTGCATCTGGTAGCAATGGCGCCGGCGGCAAAGGGGATGCTGGTGCCAAGCAAACTGGCCGGGGTGCAGGCGGCCGGCCGCCCCTGCCTGTTCCTCGGACCGGCAGGGAGCGAGGCCGCCGCGCGGGTTGAGGGGTGCGGTCTGGTGATCGACCCGTCCGATGGGACGGCGATCGCCGCCGCGGTCCGCTCCTACGCTGCCGACCTCAACCGTTGCATGGCGGAGGGAGAGCTTGCGGCCCGCAACGCCGCAACTTGGAACGCAGACCGCGCTGCCTTGGCCTTTGCCGGATTGGCCGAACGGCTCATCGTCGCACGTCGGGCCGCCCGACCTCTGTTGGGGAGGCCATTGCCCCATGCCTGACGGCGTCGTTTCGCACCCCCAGAGCCAACCCCAAGCTCGCTCCATGACCATGGTCCTGCCCAGGGCGGGAGGAGAGGGCGATCTGGGTGCATTCACCCGCACCCTGCGGAAGGGCTGGCGCTGGTTGCTCGGCGGCTGGTTGGGCGGGATGGCGCTGGCGGTCGCGGCCTTGTGGCTGGTGACGCCGGCTTATACCGCCGCGATGGTCATCGGGCCGACCGCGCGGGTCGGCTCCGCCGCCATGGGCGCCCGGGTGCCGACCCTGAGCGGCCGTGACTCCACCGCCGTTGCCGAACCAGGTGCCGGCGACGAATCGCTGTCCGACTTCGCCCGCTATCTGGAACTTTTCGGTTCCGGTCCGGTGGCGGATCGCTTGGCCGCCGATCCCGGCATTCTGAAAGCTTTGTTTCCCGACCGCTGGGACGCGGCGGCGGGACGCTGGCGTCCACCGCCCGGCGTGCTGGCCACCTTGAAGCGGGCGTTGCTGGCGCTGGTCGGGCGCGAGGATTGGATCGAGCCGGATGGCGATCGCGTGGCGCGGGTCCTGCGTGACCGGATGGTGATCGACATGCTGCGATCGGGACCGATGCGCCGCATCACCTTCCGCCATCCTGACCGGGCGACTGCGGTGGAGTTGCTCGGCCGGATCGCCGCGACGACCGACGCTCATCTGCGGGCGGAGGCGGCCCGGCGCAGTGCCGCCCAGATCGCCCACATCAAACTCCGCCTGGGAGCGGTCACGGTGGCGGAGCATCGGCAGGCGTTGAGCGACCTGCTTCTAGACCAGGAGCGGGTGGCGATGATGATCGGCGTCGAACTGCCCTTTGCTGCCGACATGATCCAGCCGCCTGTGGCGGCCACCTTGCCGGACTGGCCGAACCCGGCTCTGGTGGTTCCGCTGGCGGGACTGGTCGGGCTGGTCGCCGCCGGATTCGGCCTGTCGGCTTACCATGCGCTGAGAGAGCAGAAGATGGGCACCGAGGTCCTGTCATGACTGCCATCCCCGTCTCCGTGGTGGTGATGACGCGCAACGAGGCGGCGAACCTGCCGCGTTGCCTGCCGGCGCTTGCCCGCTTCGCCGAATGTTTCGTGGTCGACAGTGGCAGCGATGATGGCACTCCAGACATTGCGCGGTCTCACGGAGCGCGGCTGGTGTCCTTCCTCTGGAATGGCCGGTATCCCAAGAAGAAGCAATGGTGCCTGGACACTGTTCCCTTCACCTATGACTGGATCCTGTTCGTGGATGCGGATGAGCGACCGACCGCCGCACTGGTGGAGGAGATCGCCCGGCTGATGGCGGAAGCCGGGGCAGGGGGGCCGCTCCACGCCGCCTATTGGATCGACGGCCGTCCGGTCGTCCGCGGACGATCGCTTCGCTTCGGCTGCTGGAACCGGAAGCTTGCCTTGCTCGACCGCCGCCATGCGCGTTTTCCCGAACAGCCCGATCTGGATATCGCCGCCATGTGGGAAGTGGAGGGCCACTACCAGCCACAGATTGCCGGTACGACCGGCAGGCTTCACCATCCGATGGACCATGAGGACGCCAAGCCGCCCTCGGCTTGGTTCGAGCGCCACAACCGTTATTCGGACTGGGAAGCCTCGCTGCGTTCCGATGGCCGGATGGAGCATCTGATAGATGGTGAACCGGACGGTCATTCGGGTTCCATTCCCTATTTCCGTCTCATCGGCCGGCGGGCGCAGAAGCGGCTGTTCCAGCGCCTGCCGGGCCGGCCGCTCTGGGCTTTCCTGCATGCCTATGTCCTGCGCCTCGGTATTCTCGATGGCGCTGCAGGACTCGACCACGCGCTGGCACGCGCGTTCTACTACTGGCAGGTTGGACTCAAAGTTCGGTCGGCCGCACAGGTGCGTGAGTCAAGTGTCCACTCCCTGTCGGTCCACACCGTTTCCAGAAGTTCCCGACCCACCCTTTCCGTGGACGATTCTTACTCTTCGAGCAGCGCGATCCGGTCGCCGCCCAACGCCTTCAGCAGGTCGAAGGTGCGCTTGCGCACGCCCGGATCCTCGATCCGGTAATAGGCCCGGACCAGTTCCAGAGTCTCTCGGCGCGCCATCGATTCGAACTCGTCGGTCTCGCTCAACCCATCGGCCGGAGCTTCGGCGGCGATCTGGTCGGACGACGGCATGTCGTCGAAGAAGTAGCTGACCGGCACGCCGAGAACCTGGGAGAGGTTGTAAAGGCGGCTGGCGCTGATGCGGTTCGATCCGCGTTCGTATTTCTGGAGCTGCTGGAAGGTGATCCCGACCGCCTCGCCCAGCTTCTCCTGGCTCAGGCCGAGAAGGGTCCGGCGAAGCCGTAGGCGGGCGCCGACATGGATATCGATTGGGTTGGGACCTTCGCCGCGGCGCGACAGGGTGTGGGCGGGGGCGAGTTTGGTTTTGGTCGCGCTCATAAGTCGTACCTCGAAGGGAAAGCCGGAGGGAAGGCGCCGCGGGAATGCTTAGTTCAGAAAGTAAATTCTATGCAACCATTTGTGAGTATCAACGGTCCGTTTGGGTGGAAGTGGAAGGGAGAGAGCGAAAGACATCAAGTTTCCGGGCATCGGAAACGTAATTTCGCGTAAGTCGCTGGAAAGCGCTGGCGCACTGCCAGTGCGACTCGCTGGGCCAGCGCGATCATTGCCGTAAAGGCCACTCCGTCACCGAAGTGCGTTTGCCGTATCGTCGCCTGCTCGTTCCTTCCGGTGGTTGAGTCGCGTTGCGACAGGCCGCCTGGGGCGAACAGGCAAACCGGCCAGTTCAGGCGCGCCGCCGGGCCGCGCTCCAGTACGGCAAGCGTGAAGGCATAGTCGGCCGCGATCCGGTAAGCGGCGTCGAAACGGAGGCCTGCCAGGGCTGTGACGTGGAAGACCATGGCCTGATGGTGGGTGAACATGCCGAAACGCGCCCACCGGTGAGACCGTGCGCGCTTCAGAAGGATACGTCCGTCGCCCTGCCGTTCCAGCGCATCGCCGTAGAGAAGGGAGCAGCCGGGAGCCTGGGCTATGGCCTGCAGCAGCCGGCTTCCACTGTCCGGCGCTGCCAGCCGGTCGCCGGCGTTCAGGAACAGGACGTGGCTGCAACCGAAGCTGCGTACGGAGTCGAGCGCATCGTTCATCGCATCGTAGAGTCCCGAGTCGCGGGCCGAACGCCACCAGATCGGGATGTCGGCATGCTCGGCCAGCCACTCCGCCGTGCCATCGGTCGAACCCCCGTCGGCGACCAGCCAGACGATACCGGAACCCAATTGCCCGCCGAGGCTGTCGTAGGTGTCGGCCAACCCGGTGCGGTCGTCGCGGACCACCGTCACGATGGCGAGGCGGAGCGGGGCTGGCTCCGTCATCGCGTAATCACCGAGATCGAGGCCGCCGTGATCGCAAGCTGGCTCAGGATATTGCCGATCGCCTTGGTGGCGTCCAACCCGTCGAAAGGGCGGGGATCGCGCGGCACCACCAGGATCGATCCCGGCGGTATCATGTCCACCCGATGGTTCCAGGAAGACAGGGCCAGCGGCCTCGCGCGTCCGTCGGGCAGGACCAGGAAGCTGCGGCCGGTGTCGGCATCTCGGGTTGGACCGCCGGCTTCATTCAGATAATCTTCCGCGGTCTTGCCGCTGACGAATTGGGCGGAGGTCGGATGCAGGACCTCGCCCGACACCGCCACGGTCAAAGGCCGTTTCGGGATGAGGATGCGGTCGTCGGACTCCAGCAGAGGATCCAGTTCAGGCCGGACACGGAGGACGGCGGGGTCCGCCTCCACCACCACGCGGCCGAGCGGTTCGGTTCCGCGGAGTTGTGCCGCAAGCTGGCGGGCCAGCGCGACATTCTCGGCCTTGACCGGCTCTCCCTTCTCCACCTCCAGCGCCAGCGTACGCTCCAGTTCGCGCGCCTGGCGCTGGAACTGCTCCTTCTCGCGGCGGCGCTCGCTCTCGCGGGTCAGGACGGCGCCGGACGGATAAGCATCGTCGATCAGCCCACCCGCGCGCGCGATCAGGGACGAGAGTGCTTCACCGCGGCCGATGTCGTACCGCCCGGGCCGGCGTACCGCTCCTTCAATGGCGACCGCGCGCGCCTCCAGGGCTTGCGGGCGCGGGTTGATCCGAAGCGCGTCGCCAGGGCCGACGGCGCCGCTGCCGTCACGGGTCAGGTCGACACTGGTGCGCGTGCCGCTGGCCCCCGTCAGTTCCGCCGCCGCCGGGTCGGCATCGGCGGCCAGCCCGCCTGCCGCGGCGACCAGGGCTGCCAATGGCGTGCGATCTGCAACCGGATAGCCGCCTGGATCGCGCACTGCGCCACGCACCTGGACCGTCCGCTCGCCGATCACCGCAACGATGGTCGGGTCGAGCACCGCCGCCAGCATCGGCGGCTCGCCTTCCCCCTCGACCTTGTCCGCCGTGCTGGCTCCCGCCTCGGCCGGCCTCGCCAGACTGCGGATGTCCTCGGTGGCGAACAGATGGATGCGGTCCCCGTCGGCCAAGGCGCGATCGGAACGTCCGGCGGCAACCTCTTGCGGGGAAAAGGGCAGATAGGCACGGGTCAAGGTCCGCCGGTCATATCGTTCGACGATGCCCAGCAGCGGATACACGTCACGTTTCAAGGCCTTGCCGTCCGCCAGCGCCTTGCGCAGCGTGGTTCCGGCCGGGAGCCGCCGGGTGCCGGGGCGGCGGACGTGGCCGATCAGCTCATAGTGCGGCGCTTCCGACTCGACGATGGTCTCACGGGCGCCAAGGCTCTCCGCCCCGTCGGCGACGGGATAGAAGCCGGGACGGGGGACGCCGGTCAGACGCAGTATGGAATGGCGCAGAGCCAGCGGAAGCAGGTCGGGGACCGTGGCGAACAAGGGAGGGCAGGGCGTTCGGCTGCCTGTCAGCGTGGCGGCGGCCCGGGCTTGTGGACCGGTGGCGAGCGCCCCCTCCGGTTCCGCCGCCAGGGTGCGGGCGAGGACGACCAAGCCGGGACAGGCGTCCGGCGGTGGTTCGCGTCCGCCACGCAGCAGGGCCAGCACCGGTTCCGACGTCAGAAAATCGATGTCGGCGGCTCCCAGAACGAACAGGGCATCTCCTTCCGCCAAGGGGCGGCGGTCGCGCCCATTCAGAGCGGACGAGAGATCCACCGGCCGAAGGCTGCGTGCTCCGCTTGCGGTGGTCGTGCTTTCCAGCGCGGCGAAAGGCAGATAGGGGGCGGGACGCAGATCGGCGCGGGACAGCAGTCCCGCCAGCGTCTTTGCCTGCGCCCAGGCGCGGGGACCGGGGCGCAGGACATGCCCCTCCAGCCGGACCTCGCCGCGGCGGTCCTCCCGCTCCGGGGCAAGCAACAGCAGGTCGCCGTCACGGAAGTGCCGGGCATTGACGTCGGCGACTTCCTCCGCCGTCTCCTCGCCCGCGGGACCGAGGCCGAACCGCAGGAGCCGGCCGCGGCCAGGCCGCAACGGGCCGCCGGCAAGATCGCGCAGTTCCGTGGCGGACAAGGAATCGATGCCGGGCCGCAGTTCGTAGATGCCCGGCCGCTTCACCGGCCCGGCCACCCCGATGGTGGCGCCCAACGGTGGGACGAAGAGGCGGTCACCGTCGCGTAGCTGTATGTCGGCATTGCCGGCTCCGTTGCCGGAGGCACTTCCAACGGTGTCGGCGATCTGCAAAGCGTAGAGGTCGACCGTGACGCCGCCGCCGGCCCGCATCAGCTTTACGGCACGCAGGCTGCCGCCATGGTCGACGCCACCGGCTGCGGACAGGGCGTCCAGCACC
Organism: Azospirillum sp. 412522; assembly: GCF_019805165.1. Lineage (GTDB taxonomy): Bacteria > Pseudomonadota > Alphaproteobacteria > Azospirillales > Azospirillaceae > Azospirillum. Next base: position 10,217 of record NZ_RWIJ01000029.1, on the reverse strand, counting down.
GTGGCGAAGGCGCTGACCTCCTGCCGGCCGGGCCGGTGGACGGCGCCGGTGACCAGCACGCCGATCCGCCGGACCTCCGCCAGCGAGGCGAAGGCGTCCGTGCTGGGCCAGGTGGCTGCGACCATGGCGGCAAGGTCCCGCCGCAGGGCATCCAGGGTCAGGCCGGCGGCGGTCAGCGGGCGGAGATCGTCGACCACCAGCTGACCGTTACGGTCGACCGTGAAGCGCTTGCTGAAGGACTTCTGGCCACGCAGGGTCACCAGCAGCGCGTCTCCGGTGTTCAGCACATAGTCGCCCTGGATGGCGCCGGGCGCGGCTTCAGCCGTTACCGTTGAGTCTGCGGCGAGGGAAAACAGGTCATAGCCGAACTGGCGCAACGGCTCGCCGGCACGGGCCGAGAAAGCGAGTTCGATCGGGGAGGCGGTGGTTCGAGGTGGAGCCTGTGCGATCAGGGTTGGCGGCAATGGTGGATCGCTTCGCGTCGGCCGGTCGGCCAACGCGGCGAACGCCCAAAACACCAGCACCGCTCCGGGTGGGAGTCGGGCGAATATCCTGCACACGGCAGCCAGCATCGATGTCAAAAACCCCATCCACCACCCGCACAGCGCGAGCTGTAGGTGGTGAACACTATTGCGTGCGTTCCGCCGAAAGGCAATGACCGGCATCCGGCGCGCCATGCAAAAGGGCAGCATCGCTCGCATGTCGTGTGGGGCTATGATGAGCGTCATCTCCGGCGGCCCGCAAAATTCGGGGCGACAAAACAGTCAAGGGATCCAGTGGCGTGATCGTCATCCACAGCGAAGAGCATCGGCTTCAGGCGGGCCGGTCCGAACTCAACGACGGCCAACTCGTTCCCTGTTACGAGAAGCCGGCGCGTGCCGATATCGTCCGGGCGCGGATCGAAGCGGTGGGGTTGGGGCCGATCATGGAGCCCACCCGTCATGGAATTGCGCCGTTGGAGCGGGTGCATGACGCCGGCTACCTCGGCTTCCTCCAGACCGCCTGGGACGAGTGGGTGCGGGAACATGGGGCAGACATCGACGCGCTGCCGCTGAACTGGGTGGCGCCGGGCATGTCGCGGCGACGGGTGCCGCGTTCGATCGACGGGCGACTCGGCTTCTACTCGTTCGATGCGGGGACACCGATCACCGCCGGCACCTGGCGGGCCGCCACCGCTGCGGCCGACGGGGCGCTGACCGGCGCGGACCGCCTGCGGGCCGGCGACCGGAGCGCCTTCGCGCTGTGCCGTCCACCGGGACACCATGCCGGTCGTGCTTTCTACGGCGGCTACTGCTTCCTGAACAACGCGGCGATCGCGGCGCAATCGCTGCGTGACGGCGGGGCCGCGCGGGTAGCGGTGCTGGATGTCGATTATCACCATGGCAACGGCACGCAGGAGATCTTTTGGGAGCGCGGCGACGTGCTGTTCGTGTCGGTACATGCCGATCCGGCCGACGAGTTTCCCTATTTCTGCGGCCATGCCGACGAGACCGGGGCCGGCGTGGGGGAGGGGGCGAATCTGAACCTGACGCTGCCGTGGGGGACCGACTGGGGCGGCTACGCTCAGGCTCTGGCGGCTGCGGCGACGCGTATCCGCGGTTTTGGCGCCGATGCGCTGGTGCTGTCGCTGGGGGCGGACACCTATGGCGGCGATCCGATCTCCCGCTTCCGTCTGCTGTCGGAGGACTTCCTGCGCATGGGCGCGGCGATTGCCGGCATCGGCCTGCCGACGCTGTTCGTGATGGAGGGCGGCTATGCCGTCGACGACCTGGGCGTGAATGTCGCCAACGTTCTGACCGGCTTCGAGCAGGGCTGAGCCGGACGGATCGACCGTGAGCATGGCCGCACCGTTGCCGTTGCGGCCGAATCGTTCTAGCTTGATGGAAAGTTCGGCATCTAATTGAGGATGCGGGCGGTGGCGGCCGACCTTTCCATCACCAGTCTGTCCATCGGGACCTATTCCACCCCGCGCGGCCCGTCGCTGCAGCGGGATGGAAAGGACGCATCCGGCGGGAAGGATGGCGGCACAGGCGGCGCAACCGACACCGTCACCTTGTCCGACGCCGCCCGCCAGCAGGTCCAGAAGCTCAAGCAGGCGGATACCGGCGTCCGCCAGCACGAAGCCGCTCATCAGGCGGCCGGCGGCAGTCATGCCGGCGGCGCCTCTTTCACCCTTACCCGGGGGCCGGACGGCAAGAACTACGCCACCGCCGGCGAGGTGCCGATCGACGTCAGTCCTGAATCGGAACCGGCCGCCACCGTGGCCAAGATGGAGCAGGTGAAGGCCGCCGCCCTTGCGCCGGCCGACCCGTCACCGCAGGATCTGCGTGTCGCCGCACAGGCCGATGCGGCGAAGCTGCAAGCGCAGTCGGAACAACGCCGGCAAGGGGACAGTTCCGATTTCGGACGCGCTGCGGCGGCCTATGGTGCCATCCAGTCACTGGGCAATGGAGGGGCCGGGAGGGGGCTGACCGTCTGACACCGCTTCTGACACCGGCAATCTGATCCTGCGGCGTCGAACGCCGTCAGCTCCCCCCGGTCCGGATCAACGACGCGGGGTCGTCTCGCCGTCCAGCGTCAGCAGGGCGCCGTACAGTTCCGGCCGGCGGTCGCGGAAGACTCCCCACGAGGCGCGCTGCGCCGCGATGCGGTCAAGGTCGAAGGTTGCGGTCAGGACCGTGCGGCTTTCACGGTCGGCCTGCGCCACGATCTCGCCCTGCGGCCCGGCGATGAAGGACGAGCCGTAGAAGGTCAGCGCGCAGCTTTCCCCCTGCTCCACTCCGACGCGGTTGGAGGCGACCAGCGGCATCAGGTTGGCTCCGGCATGGCCCTGCATCACCCGCGTCCAATGGCTCTGGCTGTCGATGGCGGAATCCTGCGGCTCCGATCCGATGGCTGTGGGATAGAGCAGGATCTCCGCTCCCTTCAGCGCCATGACGCGTGCGGTCTCGGGAAACCACTGGTCCCAGCAGATGGCGCAGCCGACAGTGGCGTAGCGGGTCTTGAACACCTGGATGCCGGTGTCGCCGGGGCTGAAATAGAATTTCTCCTGATAGCCCGGACCATCGGGGATGTGGGATTTGCGGTAGATACCCAGCAGGCTGCCATCAGCATCGACCATCGCCATGGAGTTGTAGTAAGCGTTGCGTGCCTTCTCGAAGAAGCTGACCGGAATCACCACCGCCAGTTCGCGCGCCAGATTCCGCATCCGCTCGATCACCGGATGCCCTTCGGCGGGCGCGGCCAGTTCGAACAGCGACTGCTTCTGATCCTTGCAGAAATAGGGTGTCTCGAATAGTTCCTGCGGCAGGATGATCTGTGCACCCTTGTCGGCGGCCTCGCGAATCAAAGACTCGACGCCGTCGACGTTGGCGGCACGGTCCCAACTGCAAGCCATCTGGGTGGCGGCGACGGTGACGGTACGGGACGAAGGGACGGTCGACGAAGCGGTCATTGCGGGTTCATGGCTCCTGTTGGAAGGCGGTTAGGGACCTGTGTGACCAAAGGTCGCGGCGGTGGCAAGCGGCTGGAAGGGATTTGTCAACAATTTAGCGAAATATTCACATTGTAGGGTCGGTTCTGTACGAATTGCCAAATAAAACTGATTTAATAGGCAATCATCATATCGATCTTCATATGCGGATATGGTGCCTGTCGATGGCGCAGAAAAGATGGACGTGACACAAGGCGGCCATGCGAAGAGTCGGAGTGCGTGTTCTGCTTAAGCCGCTGCCGATTCGGCGCCCGGGTGGCGACATATCATTGCATGTCGGTGAATAGCCGCTGCGCAATTGATTTGCGCTTTGCCCACAACACGTTATGATTGGATGACGCAATCATGCCCATTCGTGTCAAGGTGGTGTTACCAGACAGGCATGGACCTGACGGATGCAATGCCTCGGCGTCGTCTCGACAGACGACCGTCCGGCGCTCGCAGCCGGTCGGCCGGGATGGTTGCGGGCACGGGAATGACGGCAGAGAGATTGTCGGTATGGAGGCGTCTGTCAAGGGGTGGGAGCCGGAGCGCCCCGGCGAGTCGGAGGACGCGGCCGGTTCGGCCGGCGGTGCGTTATCGTTCGTCGTACGCGACGTGAATCGCGCCTTCGCCCGTGCCCTGCAGACCCGCATTGCGCGGTCCGGGGTCAGCATGGGGCAATGGTTCTTCCTGCGGGCTCTGTGGGAGGAGGACGGCCTGACCCAGCGGGAGCTGAGCCATCGCGTTGGAATGATGGAGCCGACCACTGTCACCGCGGTCAACGTGATGGAGAGTCAAGGGCTGGTCCAGCGGGTACGCAACAGCCATGACCGCCGCAAGATGAACATCTTCCTGACCGACAAGGGACGGGCGCTGCGCCAGACGATGCTGCCCAGCGCGTCGGAGATCGCCCAGACGGCCATCGAGGGCATCACGGCGGAGGAGTTGGACCTGACGCTCGATGTGCTGCGCCGCGTCGGCGCCAACCTCAACGCCGCCTGTGCCGCTTCGCGCGACGGCGAAGAAGAGTAACGGGACGAGACGGTAGGGCGGGTAGCGTTATGCTGGTCCCGCCATATCGTGTCGGGGCAGTTCCAGCGGGTTGCCGTCCGGAACGGCCAGCTGCTTTCCGGATCACCGGATCAATCGTCATCCGGGTCCGGTGGCGGGGGCAGGCTGGCGCCGGTCAGGTTGGCGCCGGTGAACTTCGCGTCGCGGATGTTGGCATCGCTCAGGATCGCGCCGGTCAGATTGGCGTTGCTGAAATCGCAGTCGGAGAGGTTGGCGCCGCGCAGATTGGTGCGGACACAGGAACTGCCGGTCAGCCGCGCGCCGGTCAGGTTCGCCGCCCACAGGCGTCCGGTCGGTTGCCCGTCGGGACCCTTGATGTCGACCCAGCCGACCCCCGCCCCATCCAGGCGCACCCCCTCCATGTCGGTGCCGCGAAGATTGGCACCGTCGAGGATCGCCCCGGTGAAATCAGCGCCGGCCAGCACCGCTTCCGAAATATCGCACATGATCAGCAGCGCCTCCCGCATCTTGGCGCCGTTGAGATTGGCCCGCTTCAGGTTGGCTCCCGACAGGTTGACCCCCGTCAGGTCGATGTGGCTGAGGTCGGCGCCGGTCAGGTCGGCGCGTGCTCCCATCGTCCCGTTGGTGTTGATCCAGGTGTAGTGGCTGTGCAGAGCCTGCTGGATCTGCACCGAGAAATTCTCGGCCGACCGCGCTAGGTTGGCGCCGGTGGTGTCGGCTCCTGCCAGATCCGCGCCCTCCAGCTTAGCCCCCTGCAGGTCGGCGTTGCGCAGGTTGGCCCCGGCCAGCATCGCGCCGGTCAGGTTGGCGTCGCGCAGAATCGCTCCCTGCAGGTTCACGCCGGACAGGTTGCTGCCGCGCAGGTCGGCACGGGCGAGATTGCAGCTCTTCATGCTGGCGCGCATCAGCGTGGCGCCGGTCAGCAGCGCACCTTCGCAATCGGCGCCGTTCATCGACGCGTCGGTGAGGTCGGCGCCGGACAGGTTGGCGTTATCCAGTGACGCATCGTCGAAATCCGTCCCCGAAAGGTCGGAGCGGACGAAATCCAGCCCCTTGCCGCCCTTTGGCCCGCCATACAGCAGGGCGCCGCCACGCAGGTCGGCTTCCTTCAGGATCGCGCGCTTCAGCTTGGCGCCGCGCATATGGGCGCCGCGCAGATCGGCGCGGTACAGGTTGCAGCCGGACAAATCCGCTTTGGTGAGATGGGCGGCGAACAGGTCGGCGGTGCTGAGATTGGCGTTGGACAGATCGCAATGGGACAGATTGGCGCCGGACAGCTTGCTCTGCGCCAGATTGACCCCGGACAGGTTCGCGCCTTCCATGTTCGTCATGGTGAGGTTGGCGCGCGAACCGCCCGACTTGTTCTTCAGCCAGCGCTCGTGCTTTTCCAGCACGGCAACCAACTCGTGCGGCGTCATCGGTCCCGTCCGGTCTGCATGGTTGCGTGGTCCATCGATAGACCAGTGTCCCGAAATAATCTATGCCAAAGGTTAAGGCCGTTTCCAGTGCCGGAGCGGCTTGGCGCGGGCGGCGTCAGGTCCCATCTGCGGAGCGTCGGGCGCCGCACTGCCTGCAACAGCGAGGAGTTGGGGATCATGTCGGGTGGACACACGCTTGCGGCTTTCGACACCGAACTGGCGGCCCTGCGCACCGCCATCGACCGGATGGGCGAGCTGGTCGAACGGCAGGTCGGGCTGGCGCTCGATTCGCTGGCCGGTCCCGATGCCGACATCGCGGGCGAGGTGCTGAAGGGCGACGCCGAGATCGACCGGCTGGAGATGGAGGTGGAGGCGATGACCGTCCGCCTGCTTGCCTTGCGCCAGCCGATGGCGAAGGATCTGCGCGAGGTCGTCGCGGCGCTGAAGATCGCCTCCAACCTGGAGCGGATGGGCGATTTCGCCGGATCGGTGGCCAAGCGGGCGGTCACGCTGGCCACCCTGCCGGTGGCGCCGCCGGTCGCCTCGCTGGTTCGCATGGGCCGGATGGTGCAGTCGATGATCGGCGACATGCGCCGCGCCTATAGCCGGCAGGACGCCGATCTTGCCGCCTCCATCCGCGATTGCGACGGAGAGGTCGACGCCGCCTATACCGCGCTGTTCCGCGAATTTCTGACCTACATGATGGAGACGCCGGTCCAGATCACCGGCTGCACCCATCTGCTGTTCGCTGCCAAGTCGATCGAACGCATCGGCGACCACGCGACCAACGTGGCGGAAAACATCAGCTTCCTGGTCAAGGGGCGCCTGCCGTCCGACGAACGCCGCAAGGAGGATCTCAGCAGCTACGCCGTCGCCCCGCCGCATGATGAAACTTGATGATAGGGCTTGACAGCCTGCTTTGTCCTGTGTTGCGGTTGAAGTCATGAACATGTCCTCGCCCCTCCTGTCGCAGCATTGGTGGTGGCCCGCTTCCAACGGGCCGGCCTGGCGACGCGCGTGAGCGTGGATTGAGAACGAAAGGCCGCCCGGTGCATCCGGAGCGGCCTTTTTCCTGACCCGATACAGCGGGTCATCCAGCGGAAGAATGGACAGGCAGGCGGAAGCACCGGGTGGCGTCACCGACAAGACGCCCGAACCGGAGCACCGCCGTCATGATCCCGTCAAACCTGTTTCTGGCCGACCCCGCCTTCCTTGATCCGTTCGCCGCCGGCACCGGCGGTGGCCTCGGCGTGCGCCGTACTGCCGAGCCGGTGATGTCGGCAGAGTCGGTCGATACGCTGATCAACGCCCTGGACGAGCGGCGTGGTCTGCTGCTGTCCGGTGGGGTGGAATCCCCCGGCCGCTACCGGCGGCAGGCGCTGGGCTTCATCGACCCGCCGCTGTCGGTGACTGCGCGCGGCCTTACCGTACGGATCGATGCGCTGAACCCACGCGGCCGGCTGCTGCTGCCCGCTGTGGCCGCCGTGCTGGACGGACATGAGGCGCTTGTGGGGTTGGAGGTCACCGCCGGGCGCGTTACCGCCCTGGTGCGACGGCCGGCGGGTGTCTTCGCCGAGGAGGAGCGCAGCCGCCAGCCCTCCGTCTTCAGCGTATTGCGGGCGCTGATGGCGCTGTTCGCCTGCCCGGACGAGCCGTTCCTGGGGCTCTACGGCGCGTTCGGCTACGACCTCGCTTTCCAGTTCGAGCCGATCCGTCGTCGGCTGGCCCGGCCGGACGACCAGCGCGACCTCGTGCTGTATTTGCCTGACCGGCTGCTGGTAGTGGACCATGCCGCCGGGGTGGCGCGCCGCTTCGCCTATGAGTTCGTGGTGGATGGCGTCTCGACCGAAGGCGTCGCGGGTGGTGGGCGGATCCACGGTTATCGTCCCGACACCAATGCCGCCGCGGAGTGCGACCATGCCCCGGGCGAGTACCAGCAGGTGGTGCGGGTTGCCAAGGAGGCCTTCAATCGCGGCGATCTCTTCGAGGTGGTCCCCGGCCAGACCTTCGCCGAGCCCTGCGCCGACAGCCCGGCGACCATCTTCCGCCGCCTCCGCGCCGCCAACCCGGCGCCTTATGAGGCCCTGATCAACCTGGGCGACGGCGAGTTCCTGGTCGCCGCCAGTCCGGAAATGTATGTCCGCGTCGGCGGGCGGCGGGTGGAGACCTGCCCGATCTCCGGTACCGTGGCACGGGGGAGCGACGCGCTGAACGACGCCGCGCAAATTCTGACGCTGCTGAACTCGGCCAAGGATGCGGCGGAACTGACCATGTGCACCGACGTCGACCGCAACGACAAGGCGCGGGTGTGCGAACCCGGATCCGTCCGCGTGATCGGCTGTCGGATGATCGAGCTTTATTCCCGCCTGATCCACACGGTCGATCATGTGGAAGGGCGGCTGCGCGAGGGCTTCGATGCGCTGGATGCTTTTCTTACCCACGCCTGGGCGGTGACGGTGACCGGTGCGCCCAAGCGCTGGGCCATGCAATTCCTGGAGGACACCGAGCGGTCGCCGCGCCGCTGGTACGGCGGAGCCTTCGGCCGCATCGGCTTCGATGGCGGGATGGATACTGGGCTGACTCTGCGCACCATCCGCATGAAGGACGGCGTGGCCTTCGTCCGCGCCGGCGCCACCCTGCTGTCCGACAGCGATCCGGACGCGGAGGACGCGGAATGCCGCTTGAAGGCCTCCGCCTTCCTCGACGCGGTGCGTGGAGAGGAAGGCGGCCGTCGGCTTGTGGCGGTCCAATCCGGAGCGGGCCAAAGCGGAGAGGGCAGGCGGGTGCTGCTGGTCGATCATGACGACAGCTTCGTCCATACGCTTGCCGACTATTTTCGCCAGACAGGGGCGAGCGTCACGACCTTGCGCCATGCCCACGCGCGGGCCGCTCTGCGCGACGATCCGCCCGACCTGCTGGTCCTGTCGCCGGGGCCCGGCCGACCGGCCGATTTCGATGTCGGCGGCAGCGTCCAGGCTGCGCTCGCCCTCGGTGTGCCCGTGTTCGGCGTGTGCCTCGGGCTGCAAGGCATGGCCGAGCATTTCGGTGCGGAGCTGGAGCGTCTGCAGGAGCCGATGCACGGCAAAGCGTCAGCCCTGCGTCACCAGGGCGGCGGATTGTTCGAGGGACTCCCGCAGGGGATGAGGGCGGGCCGCTACCACTCGCTGGTGGCGCGGCGCGACAGCCTGCCGCCGGAACTGCGGGTGACCGCGGAGACCGAGGACGGGACGGTGATGGCGATCGAGCACCGGACGCTGCCGCTGGCCGCGGTGCAGTTCCATCCCGAATCGATTCTTACGCTGGATGGTGGTGGTGGCGGTGGACACGGACTGGCGCTGATCGCCAACGTCATGAAGAAGATGGCCGGACGGGCGATCGAGGTGCCGGAACGCGAAGCGGCGGCCTGAGGGGCCGCCGCTTCGCATATCAGGTGGGCAGAACCGAGGGCAGGGGAGCGACGGTGGAAGCCGTCACTCCACCATGCCCAACGCTTCCTTGTAGAGCTCAAGGATGGCTTCCTGCTCCTGGCGGTCGGCCTTGTCCATCTTCCGCAGGCGGATGATCTGCCGGATGATCTTGGTGTCGAAACCGGTGCCCTTCGCCTCGGCGTAGACCTCCTTGATGTCTTCCTGCAGACCGCGCTTTTCCTCTTCGAGACGCTCGATGCGCTCGACGAAGGACTTCAGGCGATCCGCCGCGATGCCGCCGACGTCGGACATGGCAAAACCTCAAACGATGGGGGTGTTCGTGAACGGGGCGGGACAATATCGACGGGCGGGGGGAATGGCAAGCCGGCGATGCGCCGCGGATATGCACGGCAGAGGTTCGGCTGCGTCATCGCGTCGCGGCAATTCCTTCGTACAAGCGGAAGCGGTACCGGAATTTGAACAGCCCGTGGCTGATTTGTCTGTCTGTATGAAACAATCGTACGATAGACCTACTCAGCCATTCCCTTTGTTGCGGCGCACCCAATAGGCTGGTATTACCATCGGTGGGTTCGGCTTCACAAAGTCACATGGATCCGGCATGTATGCGCGTCGTCTGTGCCGATAACCCATGGGGGATGCCGGGATCGGCGTATTTGAGGCAGGGGAGTTTTATCTAATGAAAGTCGCCATTCCAAAGGAGCGACGTGCGGGCGAACTTCGCGTGGCCGCCTCACCGGAAACGGTGAAGAAACTGAAGGGTTTGGGACTGGACGTGGTGGTTGAGAGCGGGGCCGGCCTCGGTTCCAGCATCACCGACGCGGCCTATGAGGCGGCGGGGGCCGCCATCGCCGCCGACCAGGCTTC
>NZ_RWIJ01000028.1 GCF_019805165.1 Azospirillum sp. 412522 | reverse complement strand
CGGTCGCCGGGGGAGCGGCGAAGGGCGCCGCCGTGTCCCGGCCGGCGGGGGCCGGAGCGGCATCGGGCGCAGGCTGGCCGTGCTGGGGTGTCGGCAATGCATTGGCCGGCTGGTCGGCCTTGCCGGCCGCAGCCTGACGACCGGTGCCGCGCGCCCCGCGGACGGCGGTGCGCGGATCGGTGGCTTCGTCGCGCCGGCTCTCGCGCCCGTCCGGAGAGGGGGAGGATTCGGCGGTCGCCCCTGAGGGGGCGGATGTCATGCCCGGCAGGCTGGTCTGCACGGTCTGGAGCACGGCCGGCGTCTCGGCCGGCCGCTCGGCACCGTTCTGCGCCGTCGCATCGGCCAGAGCCGGCTGTGTCTGTCCGGTCGGGTTGCCGGATGCGGACGGCTCCGGAGCCGGCTGTGAGGCGGCTGCCGGCGTGGCAGGGGCGGCTTGCCCGGCAGGGGACTTGCCGCTGCCGGCGATTTCTGCAGCTTGCGGAGCGGCGGAAGGCGGCGGCGCCACAGCTCCGGCCGTCGCTGCCGGGGACGGTGTCGGGGTCGGTGTCGGGGCGGGCATGGCCGACGCGGCCGGCGCGGCGGCCACCATCCACGGCATCAGTGGGGCGGCGGTGCCGCCGCCGGCCTGCGCGACCGCCTGCGCAACGGCCTGGACGATCGTCCCCTGTACGGCGACGGGGTCGTCCGGCCTCGGGGCCTTGCGCTTGCGCAGGGACTCGGGCCGGGCCGCATCGTCGGATTCCTCGTCGGCGGCCTCGTCCACCAGACTGGCGAAATCCTCGTCGCGGGCGTCGTCGCCGGACGAACCGCCACGCTGGGTGGAAGCCGGGCGGGGCGGTGCCGAGACGGCATCGGGCATGCTGGTCATGGCGCTCAATTGGTCAGGGTGGGGCGCGGCATGGCGGTGACGGGGACCGCGGCCCCGACGACCGCCGGAGCGGCCTTGCGGTCGCCGGGCAGGGCGCGGCGTTGCAGGATCAGCCGCGTCACCTCGCGCGCCTTGGCGTCGGCCATCTCGGCGAGGATCGGCGCGGCGCGGCGTTCGGAAATGCGGTCGAGCACGTCAACGACCATGTCGGTTTCCATGTCGGTCAGGATGCGGGCGGCGTCGCGCGGCTTCATCGCCTCGTAGATCGCCACCATCCGCTTCAGATCCTCCTGCGCCAGATTGGAGCGCTGGGTCATCAGCGACTCGACCTCGCGCTTCACGCCGTTCAGCCGCTGGATCTGCGTGCCGACCCGCGCCTCGGTCGCGGCAAGCACGGCCTCGGCCTCGCGCAGGCGGCTCTGCCGGCCGGAGCTGTCGGCCTTCTGCTCGTCGATCGCGGCGCGCAGCAGCGGATCGGTGCAGGTGGGCGGCGCCAGCGACACCGGCGGCGGAACCTCGGCGACGGGCGCGGAGACCGGCAGCGGCACCGGCGCGGGGGAGGCTTCCGCCGCGGCCTTGCCGTCCGCCGTCTTCGCGTCGGTCGCTTTCAGATCGGTGGCCCAGGGTCGTTCATGGGCGCCGAACTCGCGATCGAACTGCTGGGCGATGACCGGAAAGCCGTCGACCAGGGCGCCGAGCTTCAGCGGCAGCACCATCAGCACGGCGACCAGGGTGATGGGCAGGATGCGCGGGATCATGCCGAGGCCTCCGACCCGACAGTGCGCAGCCGGGCGTAGAAGGCACTGGCCGCCGCCTTCGCCGGGCCGGCGGACGCGGGTGCGCCGCCTTCGGCAGGCTGCTTCAACGGCTGGCCGGCCACCGCGCGCAGGGCCGTTTCGAGCGCCTGGAACTCGCTCTTGTCCATTTCCGCCGCCTTCAGCGCCGACAGCAGCGGCGAGGCGGGCGCGGCCCCGGCGTCCTTGGCCACGGTCCCGGCGTCCTCGGCCGCCTCCGCCCGCGGCCGGTTGCGCGCGACGCTTCCCATGGCGCCCTCGTCCAGCCGGCGCAACAGGGCGCGGGCATGCTGGACCGACTCCTCCATGCGGGCGGTGGTGCGCTCGCAGGACCCCAGGATCAGCGCCATGTCCTCCTTCATGCCCTTGGCACGGTCCAGCTCGTCGGACAGGCGGGCGGCGATCTCCGTCGCCGACGCCACCATGCGCTTCATCGAGGCGTCGGTGTCGTCGATCGATCTGGAGAAGGTCGACACCAGGGCGTTGATCTCGGACTGGCCGGTGCGCAGCAGCTTCAGCCGCTTGTTGACGATGACCAGATAGGCGGTCGCCGTGACCAGCATCACCGCCAGGGCCGCGTCAATGAGAAAGGAGACCATCGATCAGCTCCTGCTTGGTGTCGAGATCGGTGTCGATCTTCACCGCGATGTTGTCGTTGCGCTGTCCCATGTGGCCGGCGAACAGCGGGATGGTCTTGCTGAAGACCATGACGGTGGAGTCCGGGGTGATGCGCAGCTTCAGCGACTGGCCCTTCTGCCAGGCCAGCACCTCGCCCAGCGGCACCTTGGTCTCCGCCAGCACGGCGACCAGCTCCAGCTTGGAGCGCATCAGCTCGTTCTTCAGGTGGTTTTCCCACACCGTGTCGTGGCCGAACTTCTCGCCCATGAACATCTGCACCAGCTTGCCGCGGATCGGCTCCAGCGTGGCATAGGGGATGACGATGTCGATGTGGCCGGTGCGGCGCTCCACCTCCACGGCGATGCGCACGCGGATGATGGCGTTTGTGGCGCGGGTGATGGTGGCGAACTGCGGGTTCACCTCCAGCCGGTCGAAGACGAAATCGACCTGGGCCAGCGGGTCGAAGGACTGCCCCAGATCCTGGAGCACCACCTTCATCATCCGCTCGGTCATCTTGCGTTCGATCGAGGTGTAGGCCCGCCCGTCGATCCGCCCCGGCCTGGACCGCCGCCCGCCCAGCAGCACGTCCATCATGCAGTAGATCAGCGCGCTGTCGATGGTCACCAGCATCTGGTTGTCCCACGGCTCGGCGCGGGCGACGCCGATCAGGGCCGGCAGCTCGATGGCGTCCTGGAAGTCGGTGTAGCGCAGCCATTCGATCTTCGACAGCGACGCCTCGACGTTGGTGGACGCGAACTGGCGCAGCGAGGTGTTCAGCATCCGCACCATGCGGTCGAACACCACGTCCAGCATCGGCAGCCGGTCCTTGTTGACCGTGGTCGAGCTGACCAGCCGCTGGATGGCGCTCATCGCCGGCCCGCCGCCTTCCGGCGCCGCGAAGTTCAGCAGCCGGTCGATCTCCTCCTGGCTCAGCGTCTTGGTCTCGCCGGTCATGGCGGACAGCGCCTGCCGCATCGCCTCGGCCTCTTCGGCGGCAGGCGGGGCCGGCGGGGCGGTCTGCTGGGCCGCGGCCAGTTCCCACGCGGCGTCGGACCAGTCCGCATCCTCCTCTCCGGCGGGAGCGGCGGCGAGCGTGGAGGGGGCGGGCGGGGCGGGGGTGTCGGTCATCCGGTGCCTCTGGGGATCGCTATTGCGTGAGCAGGCTGCGCAGCAGGACGTCGGTGACGACGTCGCGCCGGCCGGCGGGGTCGGACAGGATCAGGTTGAAGCGGCGCTTGATCTCGCTGCGCAGACGGTGCAGCCCGGCCGACCCTTCGAGGTCGTCCTGGTCCAGGTTGCGCAGGAACTCCTGCAAACTGTCGGTCAGCTGCGGCATCGCCTGCTCCAGCCGCGGGCGATCCCGGCCGGCGACGGACAGCGACAGGCCGATCTTCAGGAAGCGGGACGGCGTGTCGCGGCGCAGGTTGACGACCAGTTCCGGCATGTCGACCACGGCATCGGCCGGCGCCGTCTCCGCCGACGGGGTCCACAGCCGTTGCACCGCCTGCGGACCCGCCGCCAGCCAATAGCCGCCAAGCCCGGCGGCGGCCACCGCGACCAGAGCCGCGATGCCGGCCAGCAGCCGGACCACCGGAAGGGCGATCACCAGGATCCGTCCCGAACCGCGCAGCCGGTCCAGGACTTCGTCCCGCGCCGCCGTCGTTCCCGCCATGCCGAGCCGTGTAATCATCGATCCATCCCGTCGGCGATTGCCGAAAATTTTAGTCAACCGGGTAGTCTTTAAAGTTTTAGAGGCTTTGTCTTCAGCAGCGGCCCCGTTTTTTACTCCGCTTAAAAGTCGCGCCGTTAGCGTGACGGGGTGCGCAGGGCGAAGACTAGGCCCGCCGATTTTCAGAAACTTTAAAGGTGCGGGGAGCCGTGGACAGTCTGATCGACACGTTGCGGTCGTTGGGGCGCGGTCGCCTGCTCGTGCTGGCGGGCACCGGACTCGGCATCGTCCTGGCCGTCGCCGGCATGGCGCTGCTGCTGTCGCAGCCGCACATGACCGCCCTCTACAGCGGCCTGGAACCGGCGGAGGCCGGACGCATCGCCAAGGCGGTGCAGGAGATGGGCGTGCCGGTGAACGCCGGCTTCGACGGCACGACGATCAGTGTGCCGCAGACCGACGTCTCCCGCGTCCGCATGGCGCTGGCGGAAAAGGGCCTGCCCGCCCATGGCGGCGTCGGCTACGAGCTGTTCGACACCGACAAGCCGCTCGGCATCACCAGCTTCATGCAGCGCATCAACCGCCTGCGCGCCATGGAAGGCGAGTTGGGCCGCACCATCGAGACGCTGTCCGGTGTCGAGGCCGCCCGCGTTCACATCGTCCTGCCGGAGCGCGAGGAGTTCTCGCGCAGCGCGCCGAAGCCGACCGCGTCGGTGGTGGTGCGCATGCGCGGCCGCGCCTCGATGGACCGCAAGCAGGCGCTGTCGATCCGCCACCTCGTCTCCGCCGCCGTGCCCAACCTGAAGCCCAGCGCTGTGACGGTGATGGATTCCTCCGGCGAGCTGCTGCTGACCGAGGATGACGGGCCGGGGCTGGCCTCGGCGCGCACCGACGGCCTGCGCGTTGCGGCGGAAACCCGCGTCGCCCGCGCGGTGGAGCAGATGCTGACCGCCCGGCTCGGCGCCGGCAACGTCCGCGTCCAGGTCGCCGCCGAGGTGGAGACCAAGCGCGAGGTGGTGCGCAGCCAGACCTTCGACCCCAACAGCCAGGTCGTCCGCTCCACCCAGACGGTACAGGAGCAGGACCGCAGCCAGGACAGCAACGGCGAGCCGCCGGTCACCGCCGAACAGAACCTGCCGCAGCGCGACGTGCGCGCCCAGTCGCAGGGGCCGCAATCCTCCAACGACAGCAAGCGGCAGGAGGAGACGGTCAATTACGAGATCTCCAACGTCAGCCGCGAGACGGTGATCGAGCCGGGCGACGTCCGCCGCCTCAGCGTCGCCGTGCTGGTCAACGGCACCTGGAAGACCGCCGCCGACGGTGCTCGCCAGTACGAGCCGCGCAGCGCGGAGGAGCTTCAGCGCCTGGGCGAGCTGGTCCGCTCCGCCATGGGCTTCAGCGAGGCGCGCGGCGACCGGGTGACGGTGGACAATCTGGAGTTCGTCGATCTGGCCCCCGACCTCGCCCCGCGCCCGCTGGGCGACGAGATCGCCGAGACGCTGACCCGCAACGTCATGACGCTGATCCAGTGGGTGATCCTGCTGGTGCTCTCCGCCCTGGTCATCCTGGTCGGCCTGCGTCCGCTGATCCGCCGCGTCTTCCCGGCCCCGGAACCGGTGGTTGCGGAGGCCGCCGCCCCGGCGCTGGCGGCCCCGGCCGGCGGTGCCATGCCGCAGCTGACCGGCCCGGCCGCCGCCGGCACCGCCGCGGCCGGGGCCGCGCTGGGCGAAGGCGGGGAAGGGGACGCGGCCCTGGCCGCCGCCCCGATGGCGCCGCAGTTGGGCATCGAGGAGACGATGGACCAGCTGATCGAGCTGCGCACCGTGGAGGGCCGCGTCCGCGCCTCCTCCATCCGCCGGCTGGGCGAGCTGGTCGACCAGTATCCGGACGAGGCCATCGATATCCTGCGCTCCTGGCTCTATGAGGAGATGGCGTGATGGCCGCCTATCCGCGCTACCGTTTCGACCAGGGGTTCGGCGCGCCCGCCATGCTGGCCGAGCCGAAGGCGGCCGAGGCCGTCGATCCGCTCGACCTGCCGACCCTGTCCGAACGCGCCCACCGGGCGGCGCTGGAGGGCGCCCGCGAAGCCGCCCTGGCCGAGGGTCTCATTCAAGGACGGCGCGAAGGCGAACTGTCCGCCGCCCGCCGGATCGAGGCGGAACTCTCCGCCACCCTCGACCGGCTGGCGCAACGGATGGCGGCGCTCGACGCCGGCCATGCCGCCCTGACGGAGCGGCTGGAGGCCGAGGGCGCCTTCGTCCTGCTGGCGCTGGTGCGCCGCATGGCGCCGCGCCTGCTCGACCGCGTCGGTCGCGCCGAGGTGGAGCGGCTGGCCGCCGATGCCCTGCGCGCGGCCGGACAGGCCCCGGTGCTGACCCTGCGCCTGCACCCCTCGCTCTGCCGCCCGCTGGAGGAGCGGCTGGCCGGGCAGGCCGTCTTCCACGGCCGTCTCGACATCCAGGGCGACCCGGCGCTGGCCGTCGGCGCCCTGGAGGCGAGCTGGGGCGCCGGCTCCGTCCGACGCGATCCCGCCGCCATTGAGGCCGCCGTCGCCGACCTCACCGACCGCGCCGTCGCCGCCCTGACGCCGGCCCTGTCCCCGGCGCCGTCCCCTGACAAGACCCAACCGACCTGAAGCGAGAATCCTCATGCCTCCCTTGAACCTCGACATCCTCGACGACGATCCCAAGCAGGCGGAGAAGGTCTCCGACAAGACCGGCGAGAAGGCTTACGACGGCCCGATGAACGCCATCTACAACGTGCCGGTCGACGTCCAGGTCGTGCTCGGCCGCACCAGCATGCTGGTGGCGCAACTGCTGAAGCTCGGCCGCGGCGCCGTGCTGGAGCTGGAGCGCAAGGTGGACGAGCCGGTCGAGGTGCTGGTCAACCACCGGCTGGTCGCGCGCGGCGAGGTGGTGATCGTCGAGGACCAGCGCCTCGGCGTGACCCTGACCGAGATCGTGCGGACCGAACTGGAGATCGACTGAGGTGCAGAAGGATCCCCTCTCCCCCCTGGGGAGAGGGCTAGGGTGAGGGGGACGCACGGCGTGCCTTAGGCGGCTGAGCAGCACCTCGCTCTCCCATCGAAATCCACCCCCTGCATCCCCCTCACCCCGACCCTCTCCCCGGGGGGGAGAGGGGGCATCCCCGAAAGCCCCCCAATGCGCCTTCGCCCCCTGACCCTCCTCCTGACGCTCCTCCTCGCCGCCGTTCCGGCCGCGGCGGCGCCGCTCGACCTCAACCTGGGCGCGCTCGGTTCGCTGGCGGACGGGGCGAGCCTGTCGGGGCGGATCGTCCAGGGCATCGTGCTGCTGACGGTGCTCAGCGTGGCGCCGGGGCTGCTGATCATGGTCACCTGCTTCACCCGCATCATCGTCGTGCTGTCGCTGCTGCGCTCCGCCCTCGGGCTTCAGCAGTCGCCGCCGAACATGGTGCTGGTCAGCCTCGCCATGTTCCTGACCTTCCACATCATGGGGCCGGTGATCGACAGCGCCTGGCAGGACGGGCTGCGCCCGCTCCTGAACGAGCAGGTGACGCAGGAACAGGGGCTGGAGCGGATGATCGAGCCGTTCCGCGGCTTCATGGCCTCCCATGTCCGCGAGCGCGACCTCGCCGCCTTCGCCGCCTTCACGGCCAAGCCGAAACCCGCCGGCGGGGACGCCGCTCAAGTGAAGGACGAACGGCCGGTGACGGCGGAGAGCGTCGATCTGCGGCTGCTGATGCCGGCCTTCCTGCTGTCGGAGCTGCGCCGCGCCTTCGAGATCGGTTTCCTGCTGTTCCTGCCCTTCCTGGTGATCGACATGGTGGTGGCGGCGATCCTGATGGCGATGGGCATGATGATGCTGCCGCCGGTGATGATCGCGCTGCCCTTCAAGATCATCTTCTTCGTGCTGACCGACGGCTGGTTCCTGATCGCCGGCAGCCTGATCCGCTCCTATGGGGTCTGAGGCGATGGACGACGCGCCCGCCGGCACCACCGCAAGCCCCACTGCCAGCTTGGCCGACAGCCTGCTGGCGCTGGCCCGCCGCCGCGGGGTGGCGGTGCCGGAGGACGGCTCCGTCACCGGGCTGCTCGCCGCCCTCGATCCCAATCCGCTGATCCCGCACCCGCTGCTCTTGGTGGCCGGCGCGGTGATGGCGGTCGCCTTCCGCCATGACCGCGCGCTGGCCCTGCCGCCGGCCGACGGCACCGACAGTGCCAATCCCGCCCCGTCCTCCACGTCCTCCGCCGATTTCTCCTTCTGAGGTGCCGTCATGGGAACGCCGATCAAGATCCGTGAGAACTACAAGAGCCTGACCGGCGTGGAGAAGAGCGCGGTCATCTTCCTGGCGCTGGGCGAGGAGCGCGGCTCGCGGCTGATGGAACGGCTGGACGAGGACGAGATCCGCCTCGTCAGCCGGGCGATGGCGACGCTGGGCAACGTCACCTCCAACCTGGTGGAGACGCTGATGCGCATCTTCACCGAGCGGTTCGCCAATGCCGGGTCGGTCGTCGGCTCCTACGACAGCACGGAGCGGATGCTGAACCGCTTCCTGCCGTCCGACCGCGTGACGGAGATCATGGGCGAGATCCGCGGTCCCGCCGGCCGCACCATGTGGGAGAAGATGTCCAACGTGAACGAGGGGGTGCTCGCCAGCTACCTCGCCGGCGAATATCCCCAGACGGCGGCGGTCATCCTGTCCAAGATGCGGGCCGACCATGCCGCCAAGGTGCTGGTGCTGCTGCCGCCCGCCGTCCGCACCGAGGTGATCGAGCGCATGATCCAGATCGAATCGGTGCAGCGCGAGGTGCTGCTCGACATCGAATCGATCCTGCACAACGAGTTCATGGCGAATTACGCCCGCACCCACGGCAACGATTCGCTGGAGCGGATGGCCGACATCTTCAACCGCATCGACCGCGAGACCCTGACCGAGATCTTCGAGGATCTGGAAACGGTGATGCCGGAGCCGACCCAGCGCATCAAGCAGCTGATGTTCACCTTCGAGGATCTGATGCGGCTGGACCGCGTGTCGTTGCAGTCGGTGATCCGCCGCTGCGACACCGGCCAGCTCGCCATCGCGCTGAAGGGCGCGCCGGCACCGCAGCGCGACCATTTCCTGTCGGTCCTGTCGGAGCGCGCCCGCCTGATCCTGCTCGACGAGATCGAGAACATGGGCCCCTTGCGCATGCGCGACGTCAACGAGGCCCAGGCGGAAATCGTCCGCGTCGCCAAGGCGATGGCGGAAGACGGGACCATCATCATCCCGCAGTCCGACGACGCCGACACCGTGGTTTACTGAGCGGAGCGTCGCTGCATGGGACTCCTCTGAATGGCCGGGCGCGACCTCGTCCCCCGGCACGTGCCGCCGCCGGACCTGCTGGCGGCGCATTTCGCCGCAACCTCCCTGCCGTCGGTGCGGTCGATGGCCGACGGCGACGAGGCGGGGCCGCTCGTGCGCCGTCTGCTCGACCTGCTGGATTCGCTGTCCCCGATCGACGCGGCGCTGGCGCGCGGCTGCCTGCCGCGCTGCGACTCGACCTTCGGCGCCGGATTGGCCCTGTTCCTGGCGGCGACGGCCGGCGGCTGCCAGGGCTGGCTCGGGACGGATGCCGCGGCACGGCTGGCGGACCTCGACGGCGGCTTGCTGATCGAGGAATGCGACCGGGCGCTGGCCGCAAGGTTCCAACCGATCGACGGGCGGCTGTGGCGGCTGTCGCGCGTGCCGCTTCTGGACAGCGACGACGGCCTGCTCTGTGCCGTCGGGATCGAGGATGGCCTGTCCGACCGCGTCACCCTGGTGCTTCAGGCCCGGCCGCAGCGGCTGGGGCCGGTGCAGTTGATGGCGACGCTGGCCGGCCGCCGGCTGGACGTGACGCTGCGTCTGGCGATGGGATTGCCGTCGTCCGCCCTGGCCGACCTGCATGAGAGCTTCCGCGCCGCCCTGGCCGACTGCCGGATCGACGGCGCGCTGACCGTCGGGCCGCTGGCCGACGCCTGGCTGGGACTGGACCAGCCGATGTCATCCGATGTGGCTTTGTGATTGGGGCCATCCCGTCTCCCGCGATAATCCCGCTCTCCCGCCTCAAATCTCCGCAGGCGGCCTGACCGGAGTCGGCTGGCCCGGCTTGGGAAGCGGTGGCGGCAACGAGCGCAGCGAGGCGCGGGCCGCCTCCCGCAACGGCGCGAATCCGCCCTCCGGGAAGCGGCCGATCAGCGTTTGGTAGGACGCGCGCGCCACCTCCGGACAATTCAAAATCCGGAACTGGTCGCCCTGGCGCAGCAATGCCGCGGCCTCGTCGGTCTTCGGATGGCCGGCGATGGAGGATGCGACCGCATACCACCGGCCATAGGCCGACCACATGTCCTGCACCGCGCCGCCGTCGCATTGTCCGGCGGCCAGCGCTTTTTCAAGGGCTTGGCGGTAATCGCTGTCGGGCGCCTGCGACACTTGCGCACAGCCTTGCAGGACGAGCAGGCAAGCAGCGGCTGCGGCCGCTGGAAAGACGGACGCCTTCGTTCCGGACATGGAACCTCCTCAAACGCGGATGCCCGGCGACCGTAGGACATCAGGGTTAAACCAGCGTTCATGTTTGTAAGCGCAGGTTTTCCACCTCTTCACTGTCGTTAACCATGGATGGCGAACGAATTAATGATTGCTTGTGACGATCATTCGAAAAACGACGAGACTTTCTAAGTAAAACCCCACATGAATAAAAATTTATCCAGTCTTTAATCGAACGGAACCATTAAAGCGACGTAAAATGGGGTATGAGTCTATGTCTATCCGGGTACCCCAATCTGTTGACATACAGCCTTTCGATAGGTTCTTTTGAGGCTGTGATAAGCATGTGACATGGACGCAATTGCGTAAAAAACAATGCTTTATCTGCGCTTGCTCGACAATGGAGAATCCAATGCAGGCTTTGCTGATTGAGCCAGCCGATCTGATTGCCGAAGCCATCGGTAAACAACTCGCCCTGTGCAAGGTTAACCATGACCGCCTCGACCTGAATGGTCTGCGCGATCTGGTGGGCGGGCATGGCTCCGTCGACATCGCGCACGACGCGATCATCATCGGCGATGTCGGCGATACCGAAGCCTGCGTCGCCATGCTGCGCGCCCGCAACGTCACCGCCACGATCATCTGCCTGATTGAACGCCGCTGCGCCAACACCACCGCCGGCATCCTGCGGGCCGGGGCCGACGACGTGCTGGTCAAGCCGGTCGTCAGCACCGAGATCCGCGCCCGGCTGGAGGCGATCCGCCGCCGCTCCTACGGGCTGACCAGCAACGCGGTGACCGTCGGCCGCCTGACAGTCTTCCTCGACGGCCGCGACCCGGAGGTGGACGGCGAACGCCTGCGCCTCAGCCAGCGGGAGCACGCGATCCTGTCGGTGCTGGCCCTCAACCACCGCCGCGTGGTGTCTAAGGAGCACATCTACGAGGAGGTCTACGGCCTGTCCGGCTCCGACCCGCTCGACAAGGTGATCGACGTCTATATCTGCAAGCTGCGCAAGAAGATCGACACGGCGACCGGCGGCGGCCGCTACATCGAGACGGTCTACGGCCGCGGCTACAAGTTCGAGGCGCCGCCCGACCATGTCGCGCCCGACCGCGCCCAGCTGATGCTCGACCGCTGGTCGAACGCCGGCGCCCTGGCCGCGCCCCGCGTTCCCTTCATCCCGCCGGTGGTCCCCCGTGCCGCCGCCCGCGCCGTCGGGCGCTGATCCTGCCCCTCCGTCCCGTCTTTCCAGAACATCTCCGATTTTTTACCCCGGCTTAAACCGGGTCGGTCATCCTCGATTTTGCCGCTCGCGCCCCCGCATTGAAGATCGGGATGGCCGGCGTGAATGGCCCCGGCGTCAGAAAGGCGCCATGCATCTCGCGAATGGAGATACCCATGGCCTCGATTATGACGAACACCTCCGCCATGACCGCGCTGCAGACCCTGCGTCGCGTGACCGGGGATCTGGAGACCACGCAGGACCGCATCTCGACCGGCCTGAAGGTCAACAACGCCAAGGACAACGCCGCCTACTGGTCGATCGCCACCACCATGAAGGCCGACGTCGCCGGCTTCAAGGCGGTGAAGGAATCGCTGGAGCTGGGGTCCGGCACCACCAACACCGCGTCGGTGGCCTCCAAGAACATCGTCGAGAACCTGCAGACGCTGAAGGCCCGCGTCATCGCCGGCCAGACCAACGGCGTCGACAAGTCGCTGATCCAGAACGACGTCGACCAGCTGGTGAAGCTGATCAAGGGCGCCGCCGCCGACGCCTCCTTCAACGGCGACAACCTGCTGCGCGTCACCTACTCCAACGACGGCACGGCCAAGGACAAGGACGTCTCGATCCTCGCCTCGCTCAGCCGCAGCGACAGCACCGTCGACCCGAGCTACATCGAATTCCAGCGCCAGGACATGCGCGTGGAGTCGATCGTCGGCAAGGCCACCATCGAGCAGCAGGTCGACTCGACCAATGACCTGAAGGCGTCTGTCGGCATCAAGCTCGGCGCGCCGGACACCACCTTCATCGACGGCCAGAACCTGGGCCTCGGCGCCCTGACGCTGACGGTCACCAAGGAGGACGGCAGCAAGGTCGACGTGTCGGTCGACCTGTCGGCGCAGACCTACGACACCGACCTCGCCACCACCCAGGGCAACCTGGTGACGGCCGTCAACGCCGCCTTGAACACCGCCGGTGCCGACTTCCAGGTTGCCTTCAACGGCGACACGCTGGAATTCACCGACCAGGACGTGAACGCCGACGGCAACTTCACCGCCCAGATCTCCGGCCTGTGGGTCGGCTCGAAGGAAAGCGACGCCTTCGGCGGTCTCGCCGACCTGACCCAGATCGACGTGGTCAACAACTCCAAGAAGTCGCTCGAGGTCATCAACAAGCTGCTCGACAGCGCCATCGGCAAGTCGGCGGTCATCGGTTCGATCGAGAACCGCGTGTCGGTGCAGAACGACTTCGTGTCCAAGCTGACCGACTCGATGAACAAGGGCATCGGCGCCCTGGTCGACGCCGACATGAACGAGGAATCGAGCCGCCTGCAGGCCCTCCAGGTCCAGCAGCAGCTCGCCATCCAGGCTCTGTCGATCGCCAACCAGGGTCCGCAGAACATCCTGTCGCTGTTCCGCTAAGCCCCTGATGGGCGGCGCCGTCGTCCAATCCCCTGGGCGATGGCGCCGCCCCGTCGGCCATGCCCGTTCATGCCGTCCGCATCGGAGCGGAGCGGGCATCGCCGACGGCTTCGACCCACGCATCCGTCGCCAAACCACCGCAACCGGTCCGGCATCCCGCCGCCAAGGACCCCATCGCAGGGGCGCGCCCATGAGCATCGCCGCCTACCATCAGACCATTGCCGAGTGCGACGACCCGCGAAAGATCGAGTACCGGGTCTTCCTGCGGATCACCCTGGCGCTGGAGGGCAACCGTCACGCAGACTGGCGCTCCACCGAGCTGAAGGACGCGCTGTGGCGGAACCTGGAGCTGTGGAACGCCCTGCGCGCCGACCTGCTGGAGGACGGCAACGCCCTGCCGGAGGGCCTGCGCGCCGGCCTCGTCTCGCTGTCCTTCGCGGTGAACCGCAACACCCAGCGGGTCCTGCGCGGCGAGGGCGGCATCGACCTGCTGCTCCACATCAACCGATCGGTGATGCAGGGCTTGCAAGGGGCGGCCCAAGGGGCGGCGCAGCCCGCGCGGGAGCTGGCGACGGAGGATCTGTCCTATGGCACTTAAGCTGCGCCTGAAGCCGTGCGAGCGGGTGGTCATCAACGGCTGCGTCGTGCAGAACGAGAACCGCCGCTACACCCTGACGATCTCCAACTTCGCCCAGATCATCCGCGGCAGCGACATCCTCCAGGAGGAGGATGCGGTGACCCCGGTGCGCCGCGCCTATTTCCTGATCCAGAGCATGCTGCTCGATCCCGAGGTCGCCGCCGGCGGCAGCGGCGCGGTCGCGGCGATGATGGCGCAGCTCTACACCGCCTTCGGCCGCCCCGACATCCAGGACCGCATCGCCCGCGCCATGAGCCATATCGGCGAGCGCGACTATTACAAGGCGCTGTCCGCCCTGCGCCCGGTCATGGAGTATGAGGGCACGCTGCTGGCGGCTCCGCCGTCCGCCCCCGCCCCCGCCATGCCGGCCAGCGGAATCGGCCACCATCCGGGCCACCAGTCGGGAGGTTGACGCCATGCCCACTCCCGTCACCGGCGTGAGCGGCCCCTCCGGCGAGCGCTCCACCGCCAGCGCCGACATCATCGCCGAAGCGCGCCAGCGTCAGGCCGACCGCCTGCGCGCCGCCCAGGCCGAGACGACCAAACCGGCCGAGGTGGTGGAGCGCACCGCGAAGACGGACGCGTCCGAGGCGGAGGCGAAGCATGCCACCCGGCCCTACCGCGTCAACCTCGATCCCGACACGCGGCGGCTCTACACCGAGGTGCTCGACACCGCGACGGGGGAGGTCATCATGCGCATCCCCGCCGGCTACGGCGCCGAAACCGATGCGGCCGACGAGGACCCCGTCCTCCCGCAAGGCGAGGGCGAAAGGACCGGGGAGGTCGAGGCATGACGACGCTCGTCGACCTGCGCATGGTCAGCAAGAACCACGACCGCTACGAACAGGCGGTGCGCAGCCGCCCGGCGGTGCAGCGGGCCATCGCCTACTTCCAGGACAACATCGGCAAGATCACCAGCACCGAAGACTTCATGAAGGACGACAAGCTCTACCGCTTCGTCCTGGAGGCCTTCGACCTCGGCAGCCAGGCCAAGTCGCGCGGCCTGATCCGCAAGGTGCTGGAGGAGGGGGTGACCGACCAGTATTCCACCGCCAACCGGATGAGCGACACCAAGTTCCGCGAGATGGCGACCATCCTGGGCTTCGCCGAGAATGGCGGCGACAACCTGAAACAGCCGGCCGTCGTCCAGGCCATCGTCGACCGCTACGTCGACGTGACGCTGGAGGTGGAATCGGAGGACCGGAACCCGGCGGTGCGGCTCGGCCTCTATTTCCAGCGGCGCTCGTCGAACATCACCAACTGGTATCAGGTGATGGCCGACAACGCCCTGCGCAAGGTGGTCTATACCGCGCTGGGCCTGCCGGACCAGACGGCGCTGCTCGACGTCGACAAGCAGAAGGCGCTGCTGGAAAAGCGGATGGACATCGCCGACCTGAAGAATCCGGCGAAGGTCGCCAAGTTCCTCGACCGCTTCGCCGCGATGTACGACATGCGCAACGGCGGTTCGACCGCCACCGCCGCCATGCCGTCGATCGGACCGATCTCCCGCAGTGGCCGGGCCTCGGTCATCTCCATCGATCCGTCCATCACCATGACGCTGATGAGATTCCCGCGCTTCTGACCGGGCTGCGGGGCTCACCCAGGCGGGAGGAGTCCAGCCGTGCAGCCTCCAGCCGGCACTTCACAGGACCGCAGGTCCGGCGACTTACAGGACCGCAAGGGCCGCGACCGTATCCGCCCGCCCGCCACCACCGGCGCCGGCGCGGTCCGTCTGCAACCCCCACCATCGACGGCGGAGGATGACGGGCGCGACGCTCTGCACATCCTGCCCCTGTCGATCCTGCCGCTGGAGACGCCGGGGCTGCGCCGGGCGCGGCTGATCAAGAATGTCCGGCTGGAAACGGTGGCGGAGCTTTTCAACGACGCCCAGACCGGCAGCGGCCAGATCGGCATCAACCAGCTGTCGAAATGCTTCGGCATCGACGGCCCGGAGTTCCGCCGCGACCTGCGCAAGATCGTGCAGATCGGCGAAGCGGCCAGCTTCGACGTCTACAGCCTGCGGCTGGAGCTGCGTCGCCTCCACATCGATGTCGAGGAAGCCGGCGCACTCCGCCTGTCGGCCGCCAAGCGGGCCGAGCTGACCAACTACATGCGCGTCTTCACCCGGCCGCTGGTCGAGCACGTCTATGGCGTGCAGGGGGCGGACATCGCCAGCATGGACGATCTGGTGCGCCTGTTCGCCCAGCCCGACGTCGAGGAGGCGCGGCGCCGGCTGCAGCTCACCGCCGACCGGCTCGACATTCCGCTGGGGGAGATCCCGGCCTTCCTGGAGGAATATGCCGACATCTTCCTGTCGCTGGCCTATTTCAAGCGCTGCCTGGACGACATCGTGCCCGACGTGCAGGGCTTCCTCGGCTGGATGGCGGAGCTGTATCAGGTCAGCGAGGTGCGCCGCGACGCCCGGCAGAGCCGCATGCTGGACGAGATCGGCCACGACCTGACCGACATCGCCACCTCGATCACCGGGCGGTTCGAGAGCTTCGACAACCGCTCCCGCGACTTCTGGCGCGACATTAACCCGGAGAGCTTCCGCAGCATCCGCGACCTGATCGTCACCCATCACCTGACCATCGGCGGCGTGCTGTGCGGGCTGGCGGTGAAGATGAATTTGTGGAAACACCGTTTCGGCCGCGGCGGCGGCCCGGTGCGCCGGCTGGAATTCATCCGCTCGGAAATCCTGCCCGGCCTCGCCCACATCAAGACCATCGAACAGGCGTCGCGCAACAGCATGGGGCGATGAGGGGCTGCTCCCCGCAAAAATCGGCCTCGCGCCCTTGTTTTGAGCGCCGAAACCCACATCTATGCGATGTGCCGGCAGTGCCGACACGATCCCAGCGCGACACCGCGTGACCAGTCCCATTCCCGGGCGGCGCGGCAACTTCGGTGATCTTCCCTTGATCTAAGTTCCCCGGTTTGGCGCCCGTCCTCGGGTTTGCCGACCCTCTCCTCTCCGGCTCCGTGACGCGCAGGCCGCCGCGACCCTCCCCCGTGCCGTGGCGCCGCCGGTGGGGCCGGAGAGGACCCCCCTTTTCCCAGTTCCCGAGCTTTGCATCCGCGAACGATGCGCGCACGCCGGCAGCGTCGAATGCCGGCTTCCACGTGGCCGATCCGTCGGGATCGGTATTCGACGCATGCCCCGCGCATCCGGCGCCGGGCCGCCATAAGGAACCCCATGGGCACCCATCAGACCACCGAATCCCAAACCATCCAAACCCCGCGGTCCAGCCTGGGCCGCGCCCTCGTCCTCCACCCCGTCCTGCGCGCCAGCGAAACCGACCGCAGCCCCGAAGCCTCGCTGGAGGAGGCGGTCGGCCTCGCCGCGGCCATCGACCTCGACGTGGTTCGGGCCGCCGTGGTCAAGGTCAACCAGCCGCGCCCCGCCACCCTGCTGGGCGGCGGCGCCATCGAGCAGTATGCAATGCTGATCGAGGACGCGCGCGAGGCGGGCGAGAGCATCGACCTCGTCATCGTCGACCATGCGCTGACCCCGGTGCAGCAGCGCAATCTGGAGAAGGCGTTCGGCGCCAAGGTCATCGACCGCACCGGGCTGATCCTGGAGATCTTCGGCGCCCGCGCCCGCACCCATGAAGGCCAGCTCCAGGTCGAATTGGCTTCTCTCACCTACCAGAAGTCGCGGCTGGTGCGGTCCTGGACCCACCTGGAGCGCCAGCGCGGCGGCTTCGGCTTCCTCGGCGGCCCCGGCGAATCGCAGCTCGAGCTCGACCGCCGTCTGATCGGCAACCGCATCGTCAGGATCAAGCGGGAGCTGGACGACGTCCGCCGCACCCGCGGCCTGCACCGCAAGGCGCGCGCCAAGGTGCCCTATCCGGTGGTGGCGCTGGTCGGCTACACCAACGCCGGCAAATCCACCCTGTTCAACCGGATGGCCGGCGCCGATGTCTTCGCCCGGGACCTGCTGTTCGCGACGTTGGACCCGACGATGCGTCAGGTGGTCCTGCCGTCGGGGCGCAAGGTGATCCTGTCCGACACGGTCGGTTTCATCTCCGACCTGCCGACCCATCTGGTCGCGGCCTTCCGTGCCACGCTGGAGGAGGTGCAGGCGGCCGACATCATCCTGCATGTCCGCGACATCGCCCATCCCGACACCGAGGCCCAGAAGGCCGACGTGGAGGCGATCCTGGCCGATCTTGGCATCGATCCGGAGCGCGACCCGCGCGTGGTCGAGGTCTCCAACAAGATCGACCTGCTGGACGGGGCGGAACTCGACGCCGTGCTCGCCCGCGCCGGACGGTCCGGCAACGCCTGCGCGCTGTCGGCCGCGACCGGCGCGCGCCTGGACACGCTGTTCCGCATCCTGGACGACCGGATGACCGCCGGCCGCGAGCTGGTGGAGCTGGAGGTCGAACATGGCGACGGCGCCACGCTCGCCTGGCTCTACGCCCATGGCGAGGTGGTCGGCCGCCGCGACGACGACAGCCACGCCCATCTGCGGGTGGCCATCGAGCCGGCGATTCTGGCTCGCATGGGCCATATCGGGCAGGAGCGGGTCGCGGCCTGAACTGGGCTTTCAAACCTTGAAGGAAGGGGGCTGCCGGAAACGGCGGCCCTTTTTCTTATGGAGTCGGGCGGGACACCACATAGGCGGCGGCCCCCGCCATGACCAGCCCGGTGCCGGCGAGCACCGGGTATCCGGGCGACGTCAGCGCCAGCACGGCGAAGCTGGACGACATCCCGCCGACCGCCATCACCTTGGCCTTGACCGGGATGGCGCCGCGGTCCTGCCACTCGCGCACCGCGCGGCCGAAGCGCGGGTCGTTGCGCATCCGCTCGCGCAGTTCGGGATTGCCGCGGGCATAGGCCCAGCCGGCGACCAGCAGGAAAGGAACGGTGGGCAGGATCGGCAGGAACGCGCCGGCGGTCGCCAGCCCCACCGCGCCATGGCCGACCAGCAGCCAGAGCCGCCGCCGTCCCTTTCCCATGCTGTCGCTTCCGTCCATCGCCCGGCCGCCCGCTCATCCCGCATCCCGTTTCCGCATCATTGAACCGCGCCCGGCGGTGCCGCGCAAGTCAGGGTTGGTCACGAGTCCCTGCGCACCGCCCCCGGCTTGCCGGTCTTTGCCGTCGCTTCCAGGCTGTAGAGTTTCGCCAGCAGTTGCGGCGCCGGCTGTTCGTCTGCCGGCGCCGAAGCGGCGGTCACCGTTTCCGCTGCTGAAGCGGATTTGCGGCGCAAGGCCTCGGCCAGGGATTGCGGAGAGGGCAGGGACGGATCGGCACCGTCCCCGCCGCCGGTCATCCAGGGCAGGGTGCCCGCCGGCGCGCGTTCCGCCACGGTGGTCTCCGGCCCGTCCTCCAGCAAACTGCCGATATGGCCCAGCACGCTGTCGCCGGTGACCTCCTCGAAAGCGACCATGGCGGCGCTGCCGATCAGGCCGGGCAAGCCGCCGAACAGGAAGCCGCCGGCCAGTCGGGCGGGGATCGAGATGTCCTCTCCCGTCGCCTCGCGGTAGACCGACGACACCACCGGCAATTGCTGGAGCGGGTTGACGACGTCCAGCAGGTCCTCGAACCCGACGCTCATCCTGTCGGCCAGCGTCTCCTCCGGCTCGGCGGACGGTTTGCGCTGGGCGGCCGGCGGGCTGACGGCCTGGGCGGCCAGCCTTGTATTGACGCTCGTATTGACGCTCATGTTTGGTCTCCGATGGCGGCGAGCAGCGCCCCCAGCCGCGCGAAGCTGTCGGCGGAGGGTGAGGGATCGTCCTTCCCCTGGCGCAGGAAGTCCTCAAGCCGCGGGTGCAGGTCGATGGCGGCGTCGGTCTCCGGATCGGTGCCGCGCTTGTAGGCGCCGAGCCGGATCATCTCCTTCATGCCATCATAGGTGGCGGCCAGCGCGCGGGCGTGGCCGACGATGCGGTTCTCCCGCGCGTCGTGGCAGCCGGGCAGGCTGCGCGACACGCTGCGCAGCAAGTTGACGGCGGGATAGCGTCCCTGCTCGGCGATCCGGCGGTCGAGCACCAGATGCCCGTCGAGGATGCCGCGCACCGCGTCGGCGATCGGTTCGTCATGGTCGTCGCCATCGACCAAAACAGTGAAGATGGCGGTGATGTCGCCGTCTCCCCCGTCTTCCGGCCCCGGCCCGGCGCGTTCCAGCAGGCGGGGCAGTTCGGCGAAGACGCTGGGCGGATAGCTCTTGGCGGTCGGCGGCTCCCCGGCGGCCAGCCCGATCTCGCGCTGGGCCATGGCGAAGCGGGTGACGCTGTCCATCAGGCAGAGCACATGCTTGCCCCCCTGGCCTCCGGCATCGCGCATCTCCTCCGCCACCGTCATGGTCAGCAGCGCCGCCTGGCGCCGCATCAGCGGCGGCTCGTCCGACGTGGCGACGATGACGACGGAGCGCGCCAGCCCCTCCGCTCCCAGATCGTCCTGGATGAACTCGCGCACCTCGCGCCCGCGCTCGCCGATCAGGCCGATGACGATGGCGTCGGCCTCGGCATGGCGGGCGACCATCGCCAGCAGGGTCGATTTGCCGACGCCCGACCCGGCGAAGACGCCCAGCCGCTGGCCGCGGCAAAGCGGCACGAAGCTGTCGATCACCCGGATGCCGCTGTCGATCCGCCTGCCGACCCGGCGCCGGGCGCAGGCGGCCGGCGGCGGCTGGCGCAGGGACCGTGGATGCTCGCCGTTCACCAGCGGTCCCTTGCCGTCGATCGGCTCGCCCAGCGCGTTCACCACCCGGCCGAGCCAGCCCGGACCGGGCCTGAGCGTGAAGGCGGTGTCGTCGGTGACGGCGGCGCAGCCCTCCGCCACGCCGTCGAGGTTGTCGAAGGCCATCAGCAGCGAGCGGCCATTGCGGAAGCCGATGGTCTCGCACAGCACGCGCCCGCCGCGCAGCGTCTCGGCATGGCATTTGTCGCCGACCGACAGCACGCGCTGCAGCCCGTCGACCTCCAGCGTCATGCCGGCGGCCGAGCGGATCTCCCCGCGCCATCGGCGCGTCGGCAGCCGGTCGAGTTCCGCCGCGAGGGTGGCGAGTGCCGGCATCGGCGCTGTCTCCATCATGCCTATCGATGCAGGGCAGCCTAGAGCAGCGAATTTAAATCCGGTTTTAAACGGGCGGGATCATCGTCCGATCCAGTGTTCCGGCGAGATGTGATGGACCGAGGTCGCAATGGATTTAGGTAAAATCGGTTTCTTTCAGCTTGCCGGCACGCGGCTCGACTATCTGGCGCAGCGGCAGAAGCTGGTCGCCGAGAATGTGGTGAACGCCAACACGCCCGATTACCAGGCGCGCGACCTGAAGCCCTTCGACAGCGTGATGGACGGCATCCGTTCGGTGGAGACCGCCCGCACCTCCGGCCTGCATCTGGCGAGCGCCCGCTCGACCGCCGGCTTTCGCGAGGAGGGCAGGGCGGCCCTGTGGGAATCGACCCCCAGCGGCAACGCCGTGTCGTTGGAGCAGGAGATGATCAAGGGCAGCGAGACCCGCGACGCCTTCGCGCTGACCACCAGCCTGTTCCAGCGCAATGTGCAGATGCTGCGCATGGCCTGGAGGAACGGCTAAGGACGGAGACCGGCCATGATGAACGACACCCTCGGCGCCACGCTGAAGATCGCCGGCGCCGGCCTCCAGGCGCAGTCGACCCGCCTGCGCGTCGTTGCGGAGAATCTCGCCAACGCCGACAGTACCGCCACCGCCAAGGGCGGCGACCCCTACCGCCGCAAGACGGTGTCCTTCGACAGCGTGATGGACCGCGGCGTCGGGGCGGAGCTGGTGCAGGTCAAGCAGATCGGCCGCGACCGCAGCGACTTCCAGCTCGCCTACGATCCCTCCCACCCGGCTGCCGACGACAAGGGATACGTCAAGAAGCCGAACGTCCAGCCGCTGGTCGAGATGATGGACATGCGCGAGGCCGGCCGCGCCTTCGAGGCCAGCATGAACGTCATCGAGCAGTCGCGCGCGATGATGACCCGCGTCGTCGACCTGCTGCGCAGCTGAGGAGCCGTTCCATGATCGAGATGTCCGTCGGCCGCGTCGCCGCCGCCTATGCCGCCAACCGCAGCCCTGCCGTCAGCGGCCTCGCCGAGACCCAGGCCGCCACGTCGCCCCTGTCCGCCACCGGCCAGACCGACGCGGTCGCCGCCGGTGCGGAGAGCGACTTCGGCGGCTTCCTCGACAAGTCGATCTCCCAGGCGGTCGATACGCTGAAGGAGAGCGAGCGGGTGTCGCTGGCCGCCGTGTCGGGCAAGGCCAGCGCGCAGGAGGTGGTGCGCTCCGTCCTGGCCGCCGAGATGACGGTGCAGAGCGTCGTCGCCATCCGCGACAAGATGGTCCAGGCCTATCAGGAGATCATGCGCATCGCGGTGTGAGCGGGTGCGCTTGAGGAAGGATTCCCCATGAACCAGGCCGACGTGCTGGAGGTGCTGCGCAGCGGCATCTGGACGACCCTGCTGGTCGCCGCCCCGCCGCTGATCGTCGCGGTGGTGGTCGGCGTGTCGATCTCGCTGGTGCAGGCGCTGACCCAGGTGCAGGAGATGACGCTGACCTTCGTGCCGAAGATCGTCGCGATCCTGGTGGTGACGGTGCTGGCGCTGCCCTTCATGTACGGCGCGCTCGCCACCTACGCCGACCGGCTGAGCGACCTGATCGTCGCCATCGACTGACGGTTCCGGCGATGCGGCGCCCTCCGTTGCGAGCGGTCGTGGCCCTCCTTCTCGGGCTGCTCGTTAGCCCGGCCGGCGGTTCGGCGGCGCCGCCGGCCAACCTCTCGCAGATCGGCGTGTGGAGCACCGCCCTCTACGCCCCGCCCAAACAGCCCGCCCAACCGGCCCGCAAAGCCCTGCCGCCGGAAGCGCAATGCATCGCCGCGATCCTGGATGCGGAGAAGGCGGCCGGTATCGGCGACCATCTGCTGCTGGCGATGGGCTTCACCGAATCCGGCCGGCGGACGGAGGACCGGCTTTTCACCGCCTGGCCCTGGACGGTCAACACCGAAGGGCAATCCCATTATTTTCCGACGCGCGACGCGGCGATATCCTTCGTGCGCGAGACGCAGGCGCGCGGCGTGCAGTCCATCGACGTCGGTTGCCTGCAAGTGAATTTGCGCTGGCACCCCGACGCCTTCCCCGATCTGGTCACCGCCTTCGATCCGGTCGCGAATGCCCGCTATGCCGCCTCCTTCCTGTCGGCCCTGCGGCGCGACCACGGGTCGCTGGAGACCGCCATCGCTCGCTACCACTCCGCCCAGTCCGAGCGCGGCGAGGCCTATCGCCAACGGGTGACCGGCAATCTGCGCTGGGTCGCCGGGGCGCTCGGCTATCTGGAGACCTTGGCCGCCGGCCCCGGCGGTGCCGCCCCGGTCTGGACCGCGGCCGAGCGCGGGCGCTTGAGCTTCCTGTCCGGCCTGTTCGCCGACGGTCCGGCCCGGCCGCTGCTGCCGGCCGGGCAGAACTGAGGCCGGTTCATTGCGGGAAATGCTCGACATGGCATTCGGCGGTCCGGCCGTAATAGACCACCCGCCTGCCGGGGAACGACACCATGTAGCCGGCGCATCCGGCCTTCTTCACCGCCTCGCAGAACCCGCGGTAGCTGTAGCCCGCCGCATTGGACTGCGCCGCGCGCACCGCGGCCTCGATCGCGTCCGCCCGGAAGGCCGCAGCGACCGGCAACGGCGTCGTGATGGCCGGCAGCTCGACGCTGTCGCCGTCCGGCAGGTAGTAGGTGCTGGTCCCGCGGCGGTAATCGACGGCATAGCCTTCGAACCCGGCGTCGATCAGGACGGCGACGATGGACGGAAAATTCATCGTGCCCTCATGGGCGGCGGCAAGACAGGTCTGGGCAACCGTCTTCTGCTGCGCGTTCATCGGCGCTCTCCTTAACATACGGTTTGGTGAGGGTGCGGAGTAGTAGGGGATCAACTGGTTGGGCTGCCCTTCAGCCCATGCGCCGCGGCGATCTTCCGCAGGATCCGGTCAAGCTGCGTGCGCTCGTCGGCCGTCAGGCAGCCGAAAGCGTCGGCGTCGTTCTCGTCCGCCAGCCGGGCCAGATCCGGCACCAGCAGGCGCCCCGCGTCCGACAGGGCCAGCATATGGGCGCGGCCGTCGGCCGGATCGTCGCTGCGGGTGACCAGGGCCTTGGCGACCAGCCGGTCCGCCAGCTTGCTGATGGCGCCGCGGGTCATGCCCATCCGCCCGGCGAGCCGGTGGGGGGCCAGCGGCTCTGCCGAATGCAGTTCCCGCATCATGACCCATTCGGCCACGGTCACGTCCTTGCCCTCCAGCCGGCGGGCGAAGGCGAAGGAGACATGGTTGGACACCATGCGCATCCAGTAGCCGAGATGGTCGGTCAGCCGGGAAACCGTGCCGTTGGCGTTCATGGCAGACCACTCCCTTTGTTGACTAGGAAACTATATTCCGGATTGTTTCCTAGTCAATCACTTTCCTGACCTCGATCCGGCACCCGGCCCCGCCCTTAAATCCCGGTTTTACCGCGCCCCCCTATCGTTGCCGGAACGTCCTCTCTCCACAAACCCGCCGGGACCCCCATGACCCTCACGGATCACGTCCGCAGCCGGTTCGGCCTGATCGGCGACATCGGTCTCGCGAACCGCGACGTGCTGTTCGCGGTCGGCATCCTGCTGGTGCTGGCGGTGCTGTTCCTGCCGGTGCCGTCCTGGTTCCTCGATCTCGGGCTGGCGCTGTCCTTCTCGGTCGCGGTGCTGGTGCTGATGGTGTCCCTGTGGATCCCGCGGCCGCTGGATTTCTCCTCCTTCCCCACCGTGCTGCTGGTGGTGACGATGCTGCGGCTGGCGCTGAACATCGCGTCCACCCGGCTGATCCTCAGCGAGGGGCACAACGGCCACGCCGCCGCCGGCCACGTCATCCAGGGCTTCAGCCAGTTCGTGATGGGCGGCAACTTCGTCATCGGCGTGGTGATCTTCTCCATCCTGGTCGTCATCAACTTCGTCGTCATCACCAAGGGCGCCACCCGCATCGCCGAGGTCGGCGCCCGCTTCACCCTCGACGCCATTCCCGGCAAGCAGATGGCCATCGACGCCGACCTCTCCGCCGGCATGATCGACGAGGCCGAGGCGCGCCGCCGCCGCAAGGAGCTGGAGGACGAGAGCACCTTCTACGGCGCGATGGACGGCGCCTCGAAATTCGTGCGTGGCGACGCGGTGGCCGGGCTGGTCATCACCGTCATCAACGTTCTCGGCGGCATGGCGATCGGCATCGTCCAGAAGGGGATGAGCTTCGACCACGCCGCGTCCATCTATACCACGCTGACGGTCGGCGACGGGCTGGCGACGCAGATCCCGGCGCTGGTGGTGTCGCTGGCCGCCGGCCTGCTGGTGACCAAGGGCGGCAACGTCGGCTCGGCGGAAAAGGCGGTGATCGACCAGCTCGGCGCCTATCCGAAGGCGCTCTTGGTGGCGTCGGGCCTGCTGGTGTCGCTGGCGATCACGCCCGGCCTGCCGATGGCGCCCTTCCTCGCCATCGGCGCCGCCTTCGCCCTGCTCGGCTGGTACGCCCCGCGCCGCAAGGCCCGCGCCGCCGCGCTCGCCAAGCTGGAGGAAAGCCGCAAGGCGCCCGCCGCCGTGCCGGAGGAGGCGGTGGAGGACATGCTGAAGGTCGACGAGGTGAAGGTGGAGGTCGGCAACCACCTCGTGCCGCTGATCCTCAACAAGAACGGCCCGCTGACCACCAAGGTGAAGACGTTGCGCAAGCGCTTCGCCACCGAGTTCGGCTTCGTCCTGCCCTCGGTGCGCATCAAGGATTCCAGCTTTCTGCCGCCCAAGAGCTACGTCATCAGCATCATGGGGGTGGAGGCGGCGAAGGGGGAGGTTCGGCCCAAGCACCTGCTCGCCATCGACCCCACCGGCGGCGCCGTTCCCGACATCGCCGGCGACGCGACGCGCGAGCCGACCTTCGGCCTCCAGGCCAAATGGATCGACCCGGCCCGCCACGAGGAGGCGGTGGCGAAGGGCTACACCGTCGTCGATCCGGAAAGCGTCATCACCACCCACCTGACCGAGGTCATCAAGGACAACCTGTCCACCCTGCTGACCTTCGCCGCCTTGCAGAAGCTGATCGACGGGCTGGGCCGCGAGTACCAGAAGCTGATCAACGACATGGTGCCGAGCCAGATCTCGCTGGTCGTCCTTCAGCGCGTGCTGCAACAGCTCCTTTCGGAACGGGTGTCGATCCGCAACCTGCCCGCCATCGTCGAGGCGGTGGCGGAGGCCGTCGGCTGGACCCGCCACATCACCCTGATCACCGAGCATGTCCGCATGCGGCTGGGCCAGCAGATCCACCAGGGGCTGGCAGGACCCGACGGCTTCGTCTCGGTGATCGCGCTCAGTCCGCGCTGGGAACAGGCGCTCCTCGACAACATCGTGGTGGAAGGCGACGACCGCCGCTTCGTCATGCCGCCCAGCCAGGTGCAGGAATTCCTGACCGCGGTACGCCTCAAGATCCAGAAGCACGCCACCTCGCAGGTCTGGCCCGCCCTGCTGGTGGGAGCCGAGGCGCGTCCCTTCGTCCGCTCCCTGCTGGAGCGGGTCAGCCCGATGACCCCGGTGCTGAGCCATGCCGAGCTGCACCGCAAGGCGGCGCTCAAGACCGTCGATCAGGTGTAGGCGCCCATGGATGGCTTGAGCCAGCTCCTGACCCTGGAGATCTACCGCGGCCTGATCGTGCTGGCGCGGGTGGCGGCGGCCCTCGGCCTGCTGCCGGGCTTCGGCGAGGCGGCGGTGCCGATGCGGATCCGGGCGGCGCTGGCGATCGTCGTCACGCTGGTTCTGCTGCCGGGGCTGGACGGGCTGCCCGACCACATGCCGGAGCAGCCGGTGGAGATGCTGCGCGCCCTGGCGGGGGAGACGCTGGTCGGCGCCTATCTCGGCCTCGGCGCCCGGCTGTTCATGGCCGCCTTGCAGACCACCGGCGCCCTGGTCGCCCAGGTGGTGGGCCTCAGCAACCCCTTCTCGATGGAGGCGGCGGGCTTCGAGGGCGGGTCGGTGCTGTCCGGCGTGCTGCTGATCGGCGGGCTGGCGCTGCTGTTCGCGTCGGACGTGCATTACCTGATGATCGGTGCGCTGGCCCGCTCCTACGGTTCCTGGCCGGCGGGGGTGTTCCCCGACCTCGGCATGGTCGCCCAGCGCTTCGCCGAGCTGCTGGCCACCACCTTCCGGCTGGGGGTGGGGCTGGCGGCGCCCTTCATCCTCTACGGGCTGGTGATGAATCTGGCGCTGGGGCTGGTCAACCGGGTGATGCCGGCGATGCCAGTCTATTTCGTCGCGACGCCGGGCGTGCTGATGGTCGGCATGGGCCTGTTCATGGCGACCGCCGGGGCGATGCTGACCGCCTTCGTCGCCGCGCTCGGCGGCTGGCTGTCGGGGTCCTGAGGCATGGCGGAACAGGACGACGAGCAGAAGACGGAGGAACCGACAGAGAAACGCCTGCGCGAGGCGGCGGAGAAGGGCGATGTCCCCCGCGCCCGCGACGTCGGCCTGCTGTCGGCGATGGTTGCCGCCTGGATGATCGTGCTGATGGCAGCGCCCGGCGTGGCGTCGAACCTGTCGGCCCTGCTGCTGCCGCTGATCGAGAACCCGGACGACATCCGCATCGACGGCAGCGCCATCGACGTCATCCACAGCCTCCATTGGCTGATCGGCGGCGTCGCCGTGGCCCTGCTGCCGGTGCTGGGCATCCTGCTGGCCGGGGTGGTGGTGTCGGCGCTGGGGCAGGGGCGGTTTGTCGTGGCGTCCGACCGCATCCGGCCGAAATGGTCGCATCTGTCGCCGGCGTCGGGCTGGAGGCGGATGGCCGGCCGCCCGGCGCTGGTCGAGTTCGCCAAGAGCCTGGTCAAGCTTGCCATCATCAGCGCGGCCGTCTGGCACGCGCTGGCGCCCTACATCGCATGGACGGAGGATACTGTGGGCATGGACGTCGCCGGATTGCCCGTGCTGCTGCGGGACGTGACCTTGCGGCTGCTGCTGGCTGTCCTGCTGGCGACCGTGCTGATGGCGGTGGTGGACGTGCTGTGGAACCGGCTCGAATGGCGCCGCCGCCTGCGCATGAGCCATCAGGAGATCAAGGACGAGTTCAAGCAGATCGAGGGCGATCCCAACGCCAAGGCCCGGCTGCGCGACATCCGCCGCTCGCGCTCCAAGAAGCGCATGATGGCGAACGTCCCGCGCGCCACGGTGGTCATCACCAACCCCACCCATTTCGCCGTGGCCCTGGAATACGAGCGGGGCCGCACCGCCGCCCCGATCTGCCTCGCCAAGGGCGCCGACCTGATCGCGCTGCGCATCCGCGCGCTGGCCCAGGAGCACGGCATCCCCATCGTCGAGAACCCGCCGCTCGCCCGCGCCCTCCACGCTTCGGCCGAGGTGGATGCGACGATCCCGCTCCAGCACTATCAGGCGGTGGCGGAGGTCATCACCTATGTGCTGAAGCTGAAGGGCGGGCTGGCGCGGCGGGGATGAGCGTCGCGCCTGCTGGACCGTAGGTCGGTAAGCAGCCTCTGACTGTTTCAAATGGAAAATCTAAAGCTTTCCAAAACACCACGCTATCGGCTTGCTAACGCGCGAATATCTGGCGCTACCTCGTAATTGTCACAAATTCGATTGAGAGAGTTATAGATGCGCATTCTGAAGATCGCCGCTGTCGCCGCCGTCGCCATGATGGCCGTTCCCGCCGTTGCGTTCGCCGATGATTTCGAGGCGCTGTGCACCGCCACCGACAAGTCCGAGCCGACCGTCGCGTCGTGCAAGTGCGCGTCCGGCAAGCTGACGGGTGCCGACCGCACCAGCGCCATCGAGGCGATGAAGGCCATGAACACCGCCATGGCGTCCGGCAAGGCCGAAGAGGCCGCCGCGGCCACGCAGAAGCACAGCAAGGGTATCGAGATCGTGATGACCGCGCAGGCCAGCTGCATGTAAGTCGGCAAACGCCGTCTGCTTGCCGGTTGACGGGGCCGCCCCTATGGCGGCCCTTTCTGTTTCAGTGACTTGCACATCCTCCGACCACCGTTTCACGCTGTTCCACCCCTCGCCGGCTGCATCGTCCAGGGCGGCTCCCCTTGCCATCGCGCCGGTCACGTGCCAGGAACGGTGTCGTCAGCCCGTGATCTGAAGGGGATTCCCGATGCCGCCGCTCTCCGCCAAGCCTGCCGCCAAAGCTGCGCCCAAATCGGCCGCCGGGTCGCTGGCCGGCTTCTGTCCCTGGGCGGGGGAGGGGGGCGTGCGGGTCTATCTCCGTCCGGTCGGGATGATGCCGATCGCCGCCTGGGCCAAGGGGGCGGCGGTGCCGCTGGCCGGTGGGCGCTTTGCCTTCTCCACCGCCGAGCTGATCGTGCGCGATGCCGGTTCGCGCATCGACCGCGCCTTCGCGCCGCTGTCGGAAATCCTGGCCTGGGGCTGGGAACGCTCGCGCGCGGTGGCGGAGGCGCTGGACCGCCAGCTCGGCGCGCTGACCCGCGCCCGCGCGCCCTTCGCCGGGCTGTCCCTCGACCGGCCGCTGATCATGGGCATCGTCAACGTCACGCCCGACAGCTTCTCCGACGGCGGCGATTTCCTCGACCCCACCGCCGCCATCGCCCATGGCGAGGCGATGCTGGCGGCCGGCGCCGACATCCTCGACATAGGCGGCGAGTCCACCCGTCCCGGCGCCGATCCCGTCCCGCCGGAGGAGGAGGAGCGGCGCGTCCTGCCGGTCATCCGCCATTTCGCCGGCAAGGGTGCCGCCGTCTCGGTCGACACCCGCCATGCCCTGGTGATGGCGTCCGCCGCTGCGGCCGGCGCCCGCATCGTCAACGACATCGCCGGCCTGTCCGATCCGGACGCGCTGCCGGTGGTGGCGCGCACCGCGACGCCGGTGGTGGTCATGCACATGCAGGGCGATCCCGGCACCATGCAGGCCAACCCGTCCTACCGCGACGCCGCGCTGGACGTCTTCGACTGGCTGGAGGAGCGGGTCGCCCGCTGCGTCGCGGCGGGCTTGGCCCCGGAGCGCATTGCCGTCGATCCCGGCATCGGCTTCGGCAAGAGGACGGAGCACAATCTGGAGATCCTGCGCCACACCGCGCTGTACCACGCCCTTGGCTGCACGGTGCTGATCGGCCTGTCGCGCAAGGGCTTTATCGGCCGGCTGTCGCGCGAGGAGCCGCCGAAGGAGCGGCTGGCCGGCTCGCTCGCCGCCGGGCTGGAGACGCTGAACCAAGGCGCCCAGATCCTCCGCGTCCACGATGTCGCCGAAACGGCGCAGGCCCGCGCCCTGTGGGAGGCGCTGCATCCCCTGTAACCTGCGTCTGTAACCCTTTCGCGCAGCCGCCGATGGGGACTTGACCCGGCCGGGCTGCCGCGCGAAGAAACATCCTTAGCTTGTTATTTCCGGCGTCCGGTCCGACATCCGGGCTTGGATACGGTTCCTGCACGAGGTTCTCATGACGCGACACCTGTTCGGCACCGACGGCATCCGTGGCACCGCCAACATCGACCCGATGACCGCCGAAACGGCTTTGCGCGTGGCGATGGCGACCGCGTTGCAGTTCCGCCGCGGCGACCACCGCCACCGGGTGGTGATCGGCAAGGACACCCGGCTGTCCGGCTATCTGCTGGAACCGGCGCTGACCGCCGGCTTCATCTCCATGGGGATGGACGTTGTGCTGGTCGGGCCGCTGCCGACCCCGGCGGTCGCCATGCTGACCCGCTCGCTCCGCGCCGACATGGGCGTGGTGATCTCCGCGTCGCACAACCCCTATCAGGACAACGGCATCAAGCTGTTCGGCCCCGACGGCTACAAGCTGTCGGATGAGGTCGAGGCCGCCATCGAGGCGCGCATGGCTCTGCCCTTCGCCCCCGACCTCGCCCGCCCGGCCGATCTCGGCCGCGCCAGCCGGATGGAGGACGCCACCGGCCGCTACATCGAATATGTGAAGAACACCTTTCCGCGCGGCCTGCGGCTGGACGGGCTGAAGATCGTCGTCGACTGCGCCAATGGCGCCGCCTACAAGGTCGCGCCCAAGGTGCTGTACGAGCTGGGGGCCGACGTGGTCCCGGTCGGCGTCACCCCGGACGGCACCAACATCAACAAGGGCTGCGGCGCCACCGCCACCCAGACCCTGCAGGAGCAGGTGGTCGCCCATGGCGCCCATCTCGGCGTCGCGCTCGACGGCGACGCCGACCGCCTGATCATGGTGGACGAGGCCGGCCGGCCGATCGACGGCGACCAGCTGATGACCCTGATCGCCACCTCCTGGGCGCGGTCGCAGACGCTCCGCGGCGGCGGTGTCGTCGCCACCGTGATGTCCAACCTGGGCATGGAGCGCCATCTCGGCGGCCTCGGCCTGCATCTGGCCCGTACCCCGGTTGGTGACCGCTATGTCGTCGAGATGATGCGCGAGCGCGGCTACAATGTCGGCGGCGAGCAGTCGGGCCATGTCGTGCTGTCCGATTATTCCACCACCGGCGACGGGCTGATCGCGGCCTTGCAGGTGCTGGCGGTGCTGATCCAGGCCGAGGGCCGGTCGGCCAGCGAGGTCTGCCGCGTGTTCGATCCGGTGCCGCAGAAGCTGACCAACGTCCGCTTCAACGCCGGGACCAAGCCGCTGGAGGATGCCGTCGTCCAGCAGGCGATCAGGGACGGCGAGGCGCGTCTGGCGGCGAGCGGCCGCCTGCTGATCCGCAAATCCGGCACCGAACCGCTCATCCGCGTGATGGCGGAGGGCGACGACGCGGCGCTGGTCGACAGCGTGGTCGCCGACATCGCCGGCACCATCCAGGCCAGCGCCGCCCGCAGCCTGGAGGCCGCGCAATGAGCGGCAGCACGGTCAAAGGCCGCGTCCTGATTGTCGCCGGGTCCGATTCCGGCGGCGGTGCCGGTATCCAGGCCGACATCAAGGCGGTCAGCGCGCTCGGCGCCTATGCCATGACCGCCATCGCCGCTCTGACGGCGCAGAACACCACCGGCGTCTATGGCGTGGTCCCGGTCGACCCGGCCTTCGTCGCCCTGCAGATGAAGCTGGTGCTGGAGGATATCGGCGCCGACGCGGTGAAGATCGGCATGCTCGCCAACGCCCCCGTCATCGAGGCGGTGGCGGCGGAGTACGAGGAACGCGCGGTCAACGTGCCGCTGGTCCTCGACCCTGTGATGATCGCCAAGAGCGGCCACCATCTGCTCGACCCCGACGCGGTGCTGACCCTGCGAAAGCGCCTGCTGCCGCTGGCCGAGGTGGTGACGCCCAACCTGCCGGAAGCCGAGGCGCTGACCGACCTGCCGATCCGCGACCTCGACGACATGCGCCGCGCCGCCGAGCTGATTTTGAGCTTCGGCCCGAAATCGGTGCTGCTGAAGGGCGGCCATCTGGAGGACGACACCCTCTACGACCTGCTTCTGACGGAAGAGGGCGAGACGGTGTTCGAGGGCAAGCGCGTCCACACCCCCCACACCCACGGCACCGGCTGCACCCTGTCGTCGGCCATCGCCGCCGGTCTGGCCCAGGGCTTGGGCACCCGCGACGCGGTCGCCCGCGCGCGGCGCTATGTCGAGACGGCGATCCTGACCGCCCCCGGTCTGGGCCATGGCCATGGCCCGCTCAACCACCTGCACACGGTGCGGGAGTTTTCGTAAAGGGATAGGGCGTATAATTCCCTCTCCCGTCACGGGAGAGGGAAGGGGCCCATGCGAAGCATGGGAAGGGTGAGGGGTGATCCAAGGATCAGATCCATGTTCGGATAGCCCCTCACCCTCCCCACTTCGTGGGTCCCCTCCCTCTCCCGGGGCGGGAGAGGGCCCTTCGTCAAGGCACCCGCTTCTTCTCCAGCTTGCGCGCCAGCGTGCGGCGGTGCATGCCGAGCCGCCGCGCGGTCTCCGAGATGTTGAAGTTGGTCTCCACCAGCGTCTCGTGGATGCGCTCCCACTCCAGATTCTTGATCGAGGTGGTGCGGACGGCCGGCGCGATGGAGGTGTCGCCCTCGGTGCGGTCGAAGGCGGCCTCGATGTCGTCGGTGTTGGACGGCTTCGCCAGATAATGGCAGGCGCCGAGCTTGATCGCCTCCACTGCGGTGGCGATGCTGGCGAACCCGGTCAGCACGACGATGCGGGTCTCCTCG
Organism: Azospirillum sp. 412522; assembly: GCF_019805165.1. Taxonomy (GTDB): domain Bacteria; phylum Pseudomonadota; class Alphaproteobacteria; order Azospirillales; family Azospirillaceae; genus Azospirillum. The sequence continues at coordinate 49,496 of NZ_RWIJ01000028.1, read as the reverse complement.
TCGGCCTCGTGCAGCTCCTTGACGCATTCCAGCCCGGACCCGGTGGCGAGCTTCAGGTCGATCACCGCATAGTCGGGGTCCACGTTCTGCAGGATCTCCCGCATCTCCTCCAGCCCGGCGCAGACATGGACCTCGTAGCCGCGGCGCTCGAAGGAGCGGCGCAGCGCACGGGCGAAGGACGCGTCGTCCTCGACGATCAGCAGGGTGCGGGCGCCCATCTCCGGGTCGGGCGTGTCCAGCTCAGTCGTCTCCATCGGAACCTCCCGGCGACAGGGCGGACAGCGGCAAAGTCAGCGTCACGGTGGCGCCGCCGCCGGTCCGGTTCTTGGCCGAAACCGTGCCGCCCAGCTTGCGCAGCACATTCATCACCAGGAACAGGCCGAGTCCGCTGCCCGGGCGCCCCTTGGTGGACCGGTAGGGCTTGCCCAGTTCCTCCAGGATGGCGGGGTCGAATCCGGGGCCGCGGTCGTTGACCGCCACCACCAGATTGTCGCCCTGCCGCAAGGCGGCGACTCCGATCCAGTGCGGCGACGCCTCCAGTGCATTGTCGAGCACGTTGAACAGCACCTGTTTCAAGGCGAGGTCGGCGATCATCCGTTCCTGCGGACCGACGGTGTTGTCGTAGTCGAAGCGGCCCGGCGACCGGCTGGACAGCCAGTCCTCGATCAGCCCGTCGAGGAACCCCTTCACCGTGGTGCGCACCGTGCCTTCGCCGCGCGCCTCGCCCGACGACAGCAGGATGCCGGACACGATGGTCTTGCAGCGGTCGATCTGGTTCTGCATCTCCGCCATCTCGTCCGCCAGATCGGGATCGGCCTTCAGCGCCGGCATGCGGCGCCAGTCGTTGAGGATCACCGACAGGGTGGCCAGCGGGGTTCCCAGCTCGTGCGCCGCGCCCGACGCCAGCAGCCCCATGCGGACGATGTGCGCCTCCTCCATGGAACGCTGGCGCAGCTCCGCCAGATAGGCGTCGCGGGCGCGCAGGTTGCGGTTGATCTGGGTGAGGAAGGGGACCAGCAGGCTCGCCGCCAGCACGAAGCAGATGAACATGCCCTGGATGTGCAGGCTGAACAGCTCGCCCTCATGGGCGTGGGGCAGGGGCAGCGGCTGGTGGGTGCCGATCAGCCAGGTGAAGCCGGCGGTCGCCACCAGCACCAGCGCCCAGGCCGACCAGGCCTCCAGCAGCACGGCCCCCAGCGCCACCTGAAGAAGATAGAGCGAGATGAAGGGGTTGGACGCGCCGCCGCTGAGATAGAGCTGCAGGGTCAACGCCCAGACGTCGATCAGCAGCTCCAGGAAAAGCTGGGTGTTGGAGACGTCGGCGCTGCGGCGGATCTGGATCAGGCTGGCGATGTTCAGCGCGATCAGCACGAAGATCACCGCGGCCATCGGCAGCAGCGGCAGCCGGATGCCCATCTGCAGATGGACGATCAGGATCGTCACGATCTGCCCGACGACGGCGAGCCAACGCAGCTGGACGAGCAGGAACAGGTTTTTGCGGTCGGTGGTGTCGCGCACGAAGGACGTCCTGTTCCTCACCCGGTTCATCAGCCCACCGACTTATATAGAGAGTTACCGGCGGGAGGGGAGTTTTCGGAGCGTCCGGTTCACGCCCTCCGGCGCCGCAACTCGCTGCGGATCACGGTGAGGACTGCGCCGATCAGCATCAGGTCGAGCGCGAACCAGGTCAGCGCATAGCCGAGATGGCTGTTGGGGAAGCTGACCACCGTCAGCCCGCCGACCGGCCAACCGCCGGGATTGCGGGTGCCGTCGGCGTCGATGAAATACGGGGCAACATCCTTCAGCCCGTTCGCGGCGCCGATGGCGGAGACGTCGCGGGAATACCAGCGGCCGGCGGCCGGATCGTTGCTGCGCAGGAACCCGCCCTTCGGCTCGGTGATGCGCAGAAGGCCGGCGACGGTGACCTCGCCCGCCTGCTGCCCTTGCGGCTGCCCCTCGGCGCGGCTCGCGGGATCGCGCTTCTCCGGCGGGACGAAGCCGCGGTTGACCAGGACGGTGAAGCCGCGGTCGGTGACCAGCGGCGTCATCACCCAGAACCCGCCGCCCAGGTCGCTGACCGCCTGCACCAGCGTTTCGCGGTCGTTCAGGAGGCGGCCGGTGACGCTGACCCGCCGGTATTCGTCCGAGGCGGCGGTGACCGACGGCCAAGCTTCCGGACCCGGAGCGGGCACCGCGGAGGCGTGGATGCGGGCGTCCACCCGCTCGATCAGGTCGAGCTTCCACACCCGGCGTTCGAGCTGCCAGATGCCGAGCGCGGTCAGGCCGGCGATGCCGGCCAGCGCCAGAAGGCCGAAGAGGGCCAGCGCCCAGACCGGGCGGGCCCTCTTCGACGTGCCGCCCGCGATGGGCGCGGACGGCTGCCCGGTCACGGCATCTTGCTCATGTCGTGGTTCATGCCCGGCATCATGTTGTAGTTCATGTGGTACATCACCCACAGCGAACCCGAGAACATGATGACCACGACGATGATCGTGAAGATCATCGCCAGCATCGACCAGCCGCCTTCGGCGCGGCCGTTCATGTGCAGGAAATAGACCATGTGGACGATGATCTGGACCACGGCCAGCGCCAGGATGACGACCGTGGTGGTCGTGTTGTCCAGCGTGCCGTTCATCACCAGCCAGAACGGAATGACCGTCAGGATCACCGACAGGACGAAGCCGATCATATAGCTGCCGAAGGTGCCATGGGCGCCCGCCGGGTGGCCATGGTCGTCATGACCATGACCGTGATCGGCGTGGTGGTCGCCGTGCGCGTGGGTGCTCATCGCAGCGCTCCCATCAGATAGACGTAGGTGAAGACGCCGATCCAGATGACGTCCAGGAAGTGCCAGAACATGCTGAGGCACATCAGGCGCCGGCGGTTGGCCGGGATCAGGCCGCGGCGGGCGACCTGGACCATCAGCGTCACCAGCCACACGCTGCCGAAGGTGACGTGCAGACCGTGGGTGCCGACCAGCGTGAAGAAGGCCGACAGGAAGGCGCTGCGCCACGGGCCGGCGCCCTCGTGGATCAGGTGGGCGAACTCGTACAGCTCGATGCCGAGGAAGGCGAGGCCGAACAGCAGCGTGATCGCCAGCCAGCCCTGGGTCTGGGCGGTGCGGCCCTTCTCCATCGCCAGCATGGCGAAGCCGTAGGTGATGGAGGACAGCAGCAGCATGGAGGTGTTCAGCGCCACCAGCGGCAGGTCGAACAGCTCCTTCGCCGTCGGGCCGCCGGCGTAGCTGGCGCCCAGCACGCCGTAGGTCGCGAACAGCACCGCGAAGATGAGGCAGTCGCTCATCAGGTAGATCCAGAAGCCCAGCGCGGTGCTGGCGGCTTCGTGGGCGTGCTCGTCCCTGACATAGAAGACGGGCGGGGTGGCGCCGCGCGGGGTGTCGTGCCCTGCGTGGCTGCCGTGCATGGCCTCAACGGTCGTCGTCATGCTTTACACCTGTCCGGAGAGCAGACGGGTCCGCTCGTTCTCGGTCCGCACCACCTCATCCACCGGGATGTGGAAGTCGCGGTTGTAGTTGAAGGTATGGCCGATGGCGACCACCAGCAGGCCGATGAAGCTCACCGCCGCCAGCCACCAGATGTGCCAGATCATCGCGAAGCCGAGCGCCGTGCTGATGCCGGCCAGGATGATGCCGGCGCCGGTGTTGCTCGGCATGTGGATGGGACGGAAGCCTTCCAGCGGACGGGCATAGCCGCGCTTCTTCATGTCCCACCAGGCATCGTTGTCGTGGATGACCGGGGTGAAGGCGAAGTTGTAGCCCGGCGGCGGCGAGGAGGTCGCCCATTCCAGGGTGCGGCCGTGCCACGGGTCGCCGCTGACGTCGACCAACTGCTTGCGCTTCAGGATGCTGACGGCGATCTGGATCAGGAAGGACCCGATGCCGAGCGCGATCAGGACGGCGCCGAAGGCGGCGATCTGGAACCAGATCTGCAGCGACGGATCCTCGAACACGCGCAGGCGGCGGGTGACGCCCATCAGGCCCAGGACGTAGAGCGGCATGAAGGCGAAGTAGAAGCCGATCACCCAGAACCAGAAGGACATCTTGCCCCAGAACGGGTCGAGGCGGAAGCCGAAGGCCTTCGGCCACCAGTAGTAGATGCCGGCGAACAGGCCGAACAGCACGCCGCCGATGATGACGTTGTGGAAGTGGGCGATCAGGAACAGGCTGTTGTGCAGGACGAAGTCGGCCGGCGGCACCGCCAGCAGCACGCCGGTCATGCCGCCGATGACGAAGGTCAGCATGAAGGCGATCGTCCACATCATCGGCAGCTCGAACCGGATGCGGCCGCGGTACATGGTGAACAGCCAGTTGAAGATCTTCGCACCCGTCGGGATCGAGATGATCATCGTCGTGATGCCGAAGAACGAGTTCACGCTGGCGCCGGAGCCCATGGTGAAGAAGTGGTGCAGCCACACCAGGTAGGACAGGATGGTGATGACGACGGTCGCGTAGACCATCGAGGTGTAGCCGAACAGCTTCTTGCCGGTGAAGGTGGAGGTCACTTCCGAGAAGATGCCGAAGCACGGCAGGATCAGGATGTAGACTTCCGGATGGCCCCAGATCCAGATCAGGTTCACGTACATCATGGGGTTGCCGCCCATGTCGCTCGTGAAGAAGTGCGTGCCGACATAGCGGTCCAGCGACAGCAAAACCAGCACGGCGGTCAGGATCGGGAAGGAGGCGACGATCAGGACGTTGGTGCAGAGCGAGGTCCAGGTGAAGACCGGCATCTTCATCATGGTCATGCCCGGCGCGCGCATCTTGATGATCGTGCAGATCAGGTTGATGCCCGACAGCGTCGTTCCGACGCCGGCCACCTGCAAGGCCCAGATATAGTAATCGACGCCGACGTCCGGGCTGGCCTCCAGCCCCGACAAGGGCGGATAGGCCAGCCAGCCGGTGCGGGCGAACTCGCCGATGAACAGCGAGGCCATGATCAGCACGGCGCCGCCGACGGTCATCCAGAAGCTGAAATTGTTCAGGAACGGGAAGGACACGTCGCGCGCGCCGATCTGCAGCGGCACGACATAGTTCATCAGCCCCGTCACGAACGGCATCGCGACGAAGAAGATCATGATCACGCCGTGGGCGGTGAAGACCTGATCGAAGTGGTGCGAGTTGAGATAGCCCTCGCTGCCGTTGAAGGCGATGGCCTGCTGGGCGCGCATCATGATGGCGTCGGCGAAGCCGCGCAGCAGCATGATCAGGCCCAGGATCATGTACATGATGCCGATGCGCTTGTGGTCGACGGTGGTGAACCACTCCGTCCACAGATAGCCCCACAGCTTGAAATAGCTGAGGGCGGCGACCAGCGCGATGCCGCCGAGCAGCACCGCGAAGAAGGTCGCGACGACGATCGGCTCGTGATAGGGGAAGGACTCCAGGCTGAGGCGCCCGAAGAGGAAGGTCGTCAGTGTCTCAAGCATGCCGGTGTGCCCAATCAGGGATTGGCCAGCCGCTGCGGCCCGGCCGGGGAGGCGGACGCGCTGATCGGCGTGACGGTGGGGCGCTGCACGGCGCCCGAATTTGCGGCGGCTTCAACCGCCTCGGCGACGGTGCACAGGCCGGTCGGCTGCGTGTCCGGGAAGCCGGCCAGCGTGTTGGCCCGCAGGATGGCGTCGGCCGCGGCCTTGCCGCCGGCGTTCAGCCCGCCCGCGCGGTCGATGGCGGCCATGTCGCTCATGCACATGGTGCCGGGACGCACGCACAGGTTCACCACGGCGTTGAACAGCTTCGGATCGACGGTGCCGAAATGCTGGACCGGAACGGCCTCGCTCGGCTTCTCCAGCGCCAGATAGGCGTTGCGGTCGAGCGAGCCGCCGGCCGACTTCACCTTGGACACCCAGCCGTCGAAATCCTGGTTCGACAGGCCGAGGAAGTTGAAGCGCATGTGCGAGAAGCCGGCGCCGCTGTAGTTGGACGAGAAGCCCTTGTAGGTCCCCGGCTCGTTGATCACGGCGTGGAGCTTCGTCTCCATGCCCGGCATGGTGTAGATCATGCCCGCCAGCGCCGGAACGTAGAAGGCGTTCATCACCGACGAGGCGGTCAGGCTGAAGCGGATCTGCCGGTCGACCGGGGCCGCCATCTCGTTCACCGACGCGATGCCGTATTCCGGATAGACGAACAGCCATTTCCAGTCGAGCGCCACCACCTGGACCTCCAGCGGCTTGGCGCCGGCGGGAAGCGGCTTGTCCGACGCGATGCGGTCGAGCGGCCGGTAGGGGTCGAGCTTGTGGGTGGTGACCCAGGTGATGGCACCCAGGCAGATGATGATCAGCAGCGGGGCGGCCCAGATCACCAGTTCCAGCTGCGTCGAATGGTCCCAGTCCGGTTCGTAGCGGGCCGTGTTATTGGACTGACGGTAACGCCAGGCGAACAGCACGGTAAGCGCCATGACCGGGACGATGATCAGAAGCATCAGCAGGGTGGAGATGACCACAAGGTCACCCTGCTGGCTTGCAACGTCGCCGGCCGGGTTCAGCACGACCAGGTTGCAGCCACTCAACGCTGCCATCACTGGCAGCAGGGCGATTGCGCGATAACGGCTCAAGGCAGGACCTGTATCCAAGGTTTGCTTTGGGGAGACAGCTAGCGCCCATACCCCAGCGGCGACATTGGACAATTTGTCCAATGCCCCGACTCCTGCGTGCTTGACAGATCACCGACTGTTGCGGTGACATATTGTATGATCTGCGGATCATCGCAAGCGAAATTACGCAGCCGGGGCCGATATGACGACTTCATCGATTGCGGCCGTTGAACGGGATGCGAGGCTGGTGAACGCACGGCATCACGGGATCAATCCCGGAGAGATCGCCATCGGCGTGATCATTGGCCGGACCTCCGAGTTTTTCGACTTCTTCGTTTACGCCATCGCTTCCGTGATCGTTTTCCCGAAGCTGGTGTTCCCCTATGTCGATCCGCTGACCGGGACGCTTTGGTCCTTCGCCATCTTCGCGCTGGCCTTCGTCGCGCGACCGATCGGCACCTTCATATTCATGGCCATCGACGAGAGCTACGGGCGCAGCGCCAAGCTGACCATCGCCCTGTTCCTGCTGGGCATCTCCACAGTGGCGCTGGCCTTCCTGCCGGACTACGAGGCCATCGGCGTCGCTGCCGCATGGCTGCTGGCCCTTTCCCGCATCGGGCAGGGCGTGGCGCTGGGCGGCACCTGGGACGGGCTGGCCTCGCTCCTGGCGATGAACGCGCCGGAGAACCGGCGCGGCTGGTACGCCATGATCCCGCAGCTGGGCGCGCCCATCGGCCTGATCGTGGCGAGCGGCCTGTTCGCCTACATGGTCAACAGCCTGTCGGCGGAGGATTTCTTCGCCTGGGGCTGGCGCTATCCCTTCTTCGTCGCCTTCGCCATCAACGTGGTGGCCCTGTTCTCCCGCCTGCGACTCGTCCAGACGCCGGAGTTCGAGCGCCTGTTCGTGAACCGCGAGCTGCAGCCCGCCCCCGTGGTGGAGACGCTGCAGGTGGAAGGCAAGCGCGTGGTGATCGGCGCCTTCGCCCCGCTGGCGAGCTTCGCCCTGTTCCACATGGTCACCGTCTTCCCGCTATCCTGGATCTTCCTGAACGCCAATCAGGAGACCGGCGCCTTCCTGGTGATCGAGGTGATCGCCGCCGCCTTCGGCGTCGTCGCCATCGTCGCCTCGGGCTATATCGCCGACCGCGTCGGGCGGCGGACGCTGCTCGGCACCTGCGCCGCGGCGATCGCGGTGTTCAGCGGCTTCGCCCCGATGCTGCTCGACGCCGGCAAGGTCGGCGAGCTGGTGTTCATGGTGCTGGGCTTCGTCATCCTCGGCCTGTCCTTCGGCCAGTCGTCGGGCTCGGTGGCGTCGGGCTTCAGCCAGCAATACCGCTACACCGGATCGGCGATGACCTCCGATCTGGCCTGGCTGTTCGGCGCCGGCTTCGCGCCCTTCGTCGCCTTGTTCCTGTCCAGCCATTTCGGGCTGATCGCGTCCGGCCTCTACCTGCTGTCGGGGGCGGTCTGCACGCTGCTGGCCTTGAAGATCAACAAGACGCTGTCGTCCTGACGGAGGATATCCGCCCGCCGAGAATTCCCTCTCCCGTCCCGGGAGAGGGCGTTTGTCGCGATGGGTGATTGCTTGGCTTCAGCTGGATCGAAGCGCGTTGACGGTCAGCCGCCCGGCCGGCCAGGAGCGGATGAGGCCGGCGGCGCGCAGTTCCGGCAGGGCGCCGCCGACCTGTTCGGCCGACAGCCCGGTCGCCTCGACCAGGGCGGGGCAGGTCTGTGGGCCGCTCTCCAGCGCCGCCAGAACCGCGGCGCCCGCTGTGCCGGATGCGGCCAGCGACTCGGCCGGGCGCGGCGGAGTCCGGCCGCGGGCGGCGGCGATCATCACCGCGAGCGCACGCAACTGCCCGAGTCGGTGCATGTCCTCACCGCCAGGATCGTCGCGCAGGGACAGCGCCGTGTGACAGCGGGCGGCAACCCGTGCGAGGGCGGCGAGCTCATCCCTTCGGTTCGCCACCGTCGCGGCGACCGCCTCCTGCGCCAAGGTCTCCAACTCCGCATCCGCGACCGCCCAGTCCTGCCGGCCGATAGCGTCGAGCAGATCATCGCCCACTCTTTGAAGGGCCAGGTCGAGCGCGTTCATTCGCCCCCCTCCGATTCGGGACCCGACAAGGCCGGCCAGTCGCCCGGCGTCCAGCGGGCGCAGACATAGCCGGGTGCCGGATCCGACAGCGGCAGCGTCAGGCAGGCGATGTGGGGGGCGCCGGCCTGGCTCGCCCGCGGCTGGAACAGCAGGGCCACGCCGCAGTCCTCGATCACCATGTCCTCTTCGCCGTTGGTGCGGCAATAGCGGTTGAAGCGGTGTGACAGTGCCATGCTGTTGGCGACGATCACCCGGCAAGAACCGGCGCGCGAGGATTCGCCTCCCTCCTTCGCCTGCCAGCGTTCGGTGGTCAGTCCGCTGTCCATCACCGGGGTGACCAGCCAGTCGACCATCATGCCGGACGCGATCCAGGCGCTGGGTTCCGTCCGCCCCAGATCCTCGCAGATGGCGACGGCGAGCCGGCCGAGGTCGGGCAGGTCGAATAGGGTGAAGCGGTCGCCGGTCCCGATGTCTTCGCGTGCGCAGTCCAGCAGCCGGCCATTGCGGTCGCGCAGGTCGTAGGAGCGGCACTGGTCGCCGTCGAGGTCCCAGCAATGCAGCTTGGTCTGGCTGCCGGCCATCCGGCCGCAGCGGTCGAGCAGGATCGCCCGGTTGCGCGGCCTGCCGGCCACCACCTCCCTCACGCCCACCAAAGCGTAGCGGATCGGGCCGCCCACCGCCTGGGCGCGCAGGGCCTGCTGGATCGCGGACACGGTTTCGGGTCCGGCGGAAACCTCGGGGAACAGGATGAAGTTGGCCCCCCTTGCGGCCAGCCCGGCGACGGCGTCGGCGGCGCGGCGGCTCACGTCGCGTGGGGCGGGGTCGTACCAGTCCTCGCCGTCGCGGCGGAATTGATGGATGGCGAGGTCGTCCTCTGCCTCCGCCAGCGGAACGACCCCGATGACGGGTTTCCAAGCGGGATCGCCCGGGTCCTGGTCGGACACCATGGCGAGGCGCCGATACTCCACCGCGATGCGCCGTTCCGAATCGCCTTCGCGCTCTGCCCCGATGGTCAGGAACGGCGGCACGACGAGCAGGTTCGTGAACAGATCGACGGGATCGAACGCGTCGGGATCGCTTCCCGGTGGCGCCGTCTCGCGGATGTTCATCGCGCGGGCGAGCAGGCCGGGGCGCAGGATCAGCTGCCCGTCGGCCGGATCGGCATTGAAGCGCCCGTCACGGTTCAGCCGGCGCCGCGCCTCCAACCGCTCGGCCGGAAGAGGGGCGTCGGCCCGGAAATCGTAGCGGGAGACCAGCGGCGCGAACCATGCGTCGATCGCCTGCGCCGCCGCCAGTATTCGGTCCAACCACGATCCGGTCCAGTCCTCCAGCGCCGGAACGCCGTGCCGCAGGCGCTCCGCCGCCTCGTCCGCCAGCCGTCCGGCGCGGGCGTGGTCCGCCTCCAGCCCTTGGGCCAGGGTGCGGACCTCGTCGCGGCGCGCCTGCAACCGGCGCCACAGCTCCATGAAGAGGTCGGCCGGATGCTGCATCTCTCGTCAGGAGTTTGCGGACTGGCTTTGCGCCGGTTGGAACCGCAGGATCTTCGGCGTCCGCATGTCCTCGCCGACGGGCGCATCGCTGGCCGCGCCGCGCATGGCCGAGACCGGGCGGGGGAAGCCGCTGCGGTCGCTGTAGTCCGGCACAGGCAGGCTGCGGTAATAGGCCTCTTCCTGATGCAGCTTCTGGGCGCAGACCACGTCCAGCGCCGTCGCCGCCATCACCGCGCCGAAGGCGATGCGGGCGTTGCCGGCGCGCGGATTGTCCTTCATGCCGGCGGCCAGGGTCGCCATGTCGACGGCGTCGCCGGCGATGCGGCTCCAGATCCAGGGCTTGGGATCGCCCAGCGCCAACAGGCCGACGCCGGCGGTGATCTCCCGCACGCCATAGGCGCGGATCAGGTTGGTCTTGTCCTCCATCCCCATCCAGCGGGCGATGCTGCGGCCGGCCATCAGCTCGGCGACGCCGAGACCGATGCTGAACCAGCCCAGCCCGCGGGCGAGGTTGTCTCCGGCCGAGGAGCGGTCGTAATAGGCCATGACGTCACCTTCAGGGCTTGAGGACCACCTTGATGCAACCGTCCCGCTTGTCGCGGAAGGTCTTGTACATCTCGGGTCCCTGGTCGAGCGGAACGGTGTGGGTGATGACGAAGGACGGGTCGATCTGCCCTTCCTGGATCCGGTTCAGCAGGTCGTCGGTCCAGCGGTTGACGTGGGTCTGGCCCATGCGCCAGGTCAGGCCCTTGTTCATCGCCATGCCGAAGGGCATCTTGTCGACCAGACCGCCATAGACGCCGGGGATCGACAGCGTGCCGGCCGGGCGGCAGACATAGATCATCTCGCGCAGCACATGGGCGCGGTCCGATTCCAGCATCAGCGCCTGCTTGGCGCGGTCGTACATCGAATCGAGCGTAGCGGTGGCGTGCGCCTCCATGCCAACGGCGTCGATGCACTTTTCGGGACCCTTCCCGCCGGTCAGCTCGTTCAGCCGCTCGACGACGCTTTCCTCCTCGAAATCGATGGTGATGGCGCCGCCGGCCTTGGCCATCGCCAGCCGTTCCGGCACGCGGTCGATGGCGATCACTTGGCGGGCGCCGAGCAGGATGGCGCTGCGGATCGTCATCTGCCCGACCGGGCCGCAGCCCCAGATCGCCACGGTGTCGGTCGGCTGGATGTCGCATTGGGCAGCGGCCTGCCAGCCGGTGGGGAAGATGTCGCCGAGGAACAGCACCTGTTCGTCGGTCAGCCCGCCGGGGATCTTGATGTGGGTGCGGTCGGCCATCGGCACCCGAACATATTCGGCCTGCCCGCCGGCATAGCCGCCGGTCAGGTGGGTGTAGCCGAACAGCCCGGCGGTGGTGTGGCCGAACAGCTTGTCGGCCATTGCCTTGTTGCGGTTGGAGCGCTCGCAGACCGAATAGTTGCCGCGCTTGCACTGGTCGCATTCGCCGCACCAGATGGTGAAGGGCACCACCACCCGCTCGCCGACCTTCAGCGCGCTCTTGGCCTCGGACCCCACCTCCATCACCTCGCCCATGAACTCATGGCCGACGATGTCGCCCTTCTCCATGCCCGGCATGACATTGTCGTGCAGGTGCAGGTCGGAGCCGCAGATGGCGCAGGTCGTCACCTTGACGATGGCGTCGCGCGGGTGCTCGATCTCCGGATCGGGGACCGTGTCGCAGCGGATGTCGTTGGCGCCGTGCCAGACCAGTGCTCTCATGAAGTCTTCTCCCCAGCGGCTCGCTTGCGGTCGTCTGGGGGGCAACAGGCCCGGCGGACGGAGCGTTCCGCCGCCGGAAGCCTCCTTACCTTTGGTGGAAAGTCAAAGGATCAGTGCCTTTTCGCGGGCGACTCCGCCGGACATGATGGCGGTCTGGCCGTCGTCCAGGCTGTTGCGCAGGGCGGGGAAGTCGATTTCCTCCTCCTGCCGGATATGGCCGTCGACGATGCGCTTCAGGTCCAGCGCGACGGCGAGCCAGCGCGGGTCGTCCTTCGGCGTCTGTTCCAGGGTGAAGAGGTGCATCTTGATCTCGGCATGCTCGCCGTAGAGGTGCTTGGCGTCCTCCTCCTTGCGGGCCTCCTCGTGCAGCAGCGGATAAACCACGTCCTCTTCCGCCATCGCATGGGCGGCGAGCCGGCGCTTCAGCCGCAGCAGCAGCCGGGTGCGGTGGCCCGGCGCGTCGATGGGGGTCTGTACCATCTCGACCAGCAACGCCTGGATGTGGCGGTGGTCGTCGATCAGCGCATCGATGCCGTCGCGCCCGGCGGCATGGCGGGCGGTGCCGGCCAGCTGCGCCACCACCGGCGGCAGCAGCCGGCTCGCCACCAGCGCCAGCGCCGCCCCGCCGGCCATCATCGCCAGCCCGCGCGCCGACAGCCAGCCCGTCCCGTCCGCATCCGAATAACCTGATCCCGAGTAGCGAGGCATGCCGAAACTCCTTCCTGCCGGTTGGATCGTCTGGCTCCCCAACAGGCGTCCAAGCCCCGGCGTTCCGGTGGGCGGTCAGGACAGGCGGGCCGGCCCCGGCGCATGGTTCGGCGCATCCGTGGTGGTCACCAGCAGGTGGAGCAGCATCAGCGCGGTGAAGAACAGGTAGGATTGCAGGATGTTGAAGGAGGTGTCGGCAAGCTCGCTCAGGGGATGGAAGAAGTCGTTGCTCAGGATCGCGAAACCGGCGCCCAGCAGCAGCAGCTTGCCGAGGGCGCCGCGCCGGTCCGCCATGGTCCGCTCCTTCACGGCTTGGGCGATCAGCACGAACAGCAGATAGGCGCAGACCGGCAGCAGCACGCCGTAATGCGGGACCCAGGCGATCGGCGTTCCGATGGTGAAGCAGGTGCCCGCCACCAGGAAGGAGGCGATGGGCTGCCGCCCGCCGTCCCTGATCCGCCACAGCAGGCCGAACAGGACGAAGGCCACGCCGGAGACCAGCGTCGCGATATGGACCAGCGGATGGTAGGGGGCGAAGGCGCTGCCCCGCCATTCGGTGTCGCCGTTGGTGGTCGACATCAGGTTGGGGCCGTTGTGCAGCAGCCGGTGCAGCAGCCCGTTGACGGTCTGGTTGGAGTAGTAGCTCTCGCCATGCTGGCCCAGGAAGGACAGCACATCCAGATAATGCATCGACGGCCTGAAGCCGTAGAGGGAGCAGGCGGCGGCGAAGCCGGGGACCACCACGGCGGCCCAGCCGACGGCGAAGCCCCATTCCCGGCGCAGCAGCGCCCAGACCAGGAACAGTGACATCTGCGGCTTGATCAGCGTCGAGGCGCCGAGCAGGACGCCGGCGAGCGCCCGCCGGTCGCGCAGGTAGAACAGGGTGGCGAAGACGAAGGCGGCGTTCAGCCAGACCTGGATCTGGCCGACGGCGAAGGCCTTGACCACCGGGTAGAAGCACAGCGCCGCCACCGCCCCCAGGGCCGCCAGGGTGAGCCGGCTGACCCCGCCTCGCACCGCCCGGTCGAACCCCATCCGCTCCGCCAGTTCGCGCATCAGCAGCGCCATGCCGCCGACGGTGGCGACCACCATCAGCAGGTTGATCATGGCGTAGATGCGCAGATGCAGCAGGCCGACCGCCGACAGTGCCTCCATCACCAGCAGCGAGGTCAGCGGATACTGGAACTTCACATGCTGGGTGAAGAAGACGGCGTCGTAGACGTTCTCCTTGCCATGCTCGCGCAGCCAGGTGAAGGCCGTCATCATCGGTTCCCAGGAATCGAGCGGCAGCCGTTCCGGTGACCGGCCCATCACCAGCAGCAGGACGTCCCAGACCGTGGTGTCGCCGGTCCCGCCGTCGAGATAGGGCCTGAAGACCACGCCGAGCAGCGTGTCGGCGCAGAGGACGAACAGAAACGCGACCGCCAGCGTCCAGGCGGCGAAGCGGTCCTTGCCGGCCATGCCGGCCGCTCCGGCCGCATGCGCGCCCGTCTTTCCGCTCACCTTTCCACTCAGTGGCCCTTCCAGCGTTCCTTCCGCCGCGCGCACGAAGTCCTTCGATCTCATCGGCGACCACTCCCTGGCATCATTTTCCGGCTTCGGCCGCCGGCAAGTCCGCGAAACTATGCCAGAGCGGCGCGGATGGGGAATGCGCCCCACCCGTGCCGGACCGGAGTAACGCCATTAAGCGCCGGGCACCCGCGGCGGTAGCCGACTACCCCGCTGCGGCCGGCGGCGGCGCGTTCGGACGAAGGAGGGGCGAGGGGGGAAGAAGGGAAGGCGGGGGCTCGGCTTTCCCGCCGGCATCTCCGGCAACCCGTCGTTGCCGAACGCATGGAGGTTATGCGTTTAAGGAATCCCTCCTTTCTTCTTGGCTTATTGTTCTGGAACCGAAGAATATCCTAAGGTCAAACTACCCCCATTTCGGGTCCGGCAAAGATGCCGTCCCGACAGAGACCAGCTTCAGGCCCCGGTGACCCGACGGTGATGGCGTCCTCTCACATAATCGTCGGTGGCGCCACCTGGTTCTACCTGTCGAGCCGGTACGGGATGACCTTCGACGCGGTCGCCTTCGGTTCGGCGATTCTGGGGGCGCTGGCACCGGACATCGACCATCCGAAATCGACCCTGGGACAGATGGTGAAGCCGCTGTCCACCGCGATTTCCGGCATCTTCGGCCATCGCGGCGTCACCCATTCCGCCCTCGCCATCGTCGGATGCCTGTGGGTGCTGCACGAGCATGCGGCCTACCAGCACCTGCTGATTCCCTTCATCGTCGGCTATCTCACCCATCTGGCCGGCGACATGCTGACCCCGGCCGGCCTGCCGCTGCTGTGGCCGATCAAGCGGCGGCGCAACTTCGCCTTGCCGATTTTGAAGACCGGCGGCTTTTCCGAACAATTGGCGGTGACGCTGATGGCGGGCTGGATGATCTCCGGCCTGTTCGCCGGAGGCTGGCCGGAATTCCCGCTGCAACGCCCCTGGCGGTCGGTCGTCGCCGCGGCGCAGAGCTATCTGGGCGAGGGCGGCGTGGAGAAGGCCTCTCCCCCGCTCCCCGTGCGCAAGCCGCCGGAAACCAACCGCGCGAAGCCTCTGAAGGGCTGAGTCGGGGCCGTTCGGGTAACCCGTTCCTTATCCCGTTAAATCTGCGGAAACAGACCGGATGATTATCCCGGATCAACAGCCTGTGGGCTGTTCTGCCGACTTTTGTTCGGAGAAATCGGATTGTTCGACGGGCGGTCATCGGAAACCGGCCGGATGTTCTGAAAATCTACTGAAACACACGTTATTAGTTCGGTTTCATGGTATGAATTCAGAATTTAGATCGGTAAAACCGCCTAAATACCAGTTGGAAAGGATCCTGGAAAATCGGTTAGCCTGACAGGCATCGGATCGGCCTCCGCAGCCCGCAGGACAGGCACCGTTCCGGCCCCCCCGACCAGAGCCAGCCACGCGATGAACCAGATGATCGACCCGAGCGTTGCCGCCGCCACCGAGCCGTCCTTCTTGACCAGCGGGGCCGGTCCCTTCGCCGCCTTCGCCCCCGTCGTCCGCCTAGCCAGCCCGTTGCGCCAGGCGATCACCGCTGCCTATCGCCGGCCGGAGCCGGACTGCGTGGCATGGCTGGTCGATCAGGCGGCGCTGCCGGACGAGGTCGCCAATGCCGCGGCCCAGACCGCGCGCACGCTGATCGCGGCGCTGCGCGCCAAGCCGCAGGGGCGGGGGGTCGAGGGGCTGATCCACGAATACAGCCTGTCCAGCCAGGAGGGCGTGGCGCTGATGTGTCTGGCGGAGGCGCTGCTGCGCATCCCCGATCGCGCCACCCGCGACGCGCTGATCCGCGACAAGATCGCCGGCGGCGACTGGCGCGCCCATCTCGGCAACAGCCCGTCGCTGTTCGTCAACGCCGCGACCTGGGGACTGCTGGTGACCGGCAAGGTCACCGGTGTGCTGGGCGATCATTTCGGCGGCGAGCAGGCGCTGTCCTCGGCGCTGACCAAGCTGATCCTGCGCGGCGGCGAACCGCTGATCCGTCGCGGCGTCGATTTCGCCATGCGGATGATGGGCGAGCAGTTCGTCACCGGCCAGACCATCGACGAGGCGCTGTCCAACAGCCGCAAGATGGAGGCCGAGGGCTTCCGCTATTCCTACGACATGCTGGGGGAGGCGGCGACCACCGCCGCCGATGCCGACCGCTACTACGCCGACTACGAGAAGGCCATCCACGCCATCGGCAAGGCGTCGGCCGGGCGCGGCATCTATGACGGCCCCGGCATCTCGATCAAGCTGTCGGCCCTGCACCCGCGCTATTCCCGTGCCCAGGCGGATCGCGTGATGGCGGAACTGCTGCCGCGCGTCACCACGCTGGCCCGGCTGGCCCGCCGCTACGACATCGGCCTGAACATCGACGCCGAGGAGGCCGACCGGCTGGAGCTGTCGCTCGACCTGCTGGAATCGCTGTGCTTCGATCCGGACCTCAAGGGCTGGAACGGCATCGGCTTCGTCGTCCAGGCCTATGGCAAGCGCTGCCCCTACGTCATCGACTTCGTCGTCGATCTGGCCCGGCGCAGCGGCCACCGGCTGATGGTCCGGCTGGTGAAGGGCGCCTATTGGGACAGCGAGATCAAGCGCGCCCAGGTCGACGGGCTGGAGGATTTCCCGGTCTATACCCGCAAGCTGCACACCGACGTGTCCTATGTCGCCTGCGCCCGCCGGTTGCTGGGCGCCCCCGACGCGGTGTTCCCGCAGTTCGCCACCCACAACGCCCAGACGCTGGCGACCATCTACCAGATGGCCGCGCATCTGAACGGCGACTTCAAGGTCGGCCAGTACGAGTTCCAGTGCCTGCACGGCATGGGCGAGCCGCTCTACAAGGAGGTGGTCGGTCCGCTGAAGCGGCCCTGCCGCGTCTATGCCCCGGTCGGCACCCATGAGACGCTGCTGGCCTATCTGGTCCGCCGCCTGCTGGAGAACGGCGCCAACAGCTCCTTCGTCAACCGCATCGCAGACAAGAGCGTGTCGATCGAGGATCTCATCGCCGACCCGGTGGCGCTGGCCCGCGCCGCCCTGCCGGTGGGCGCAAAGAACCCGCTGATTTCCCTGCCGGCGGATCTCTACGCTGCGGAGCGCGCCAACTCGGCCGGACTCGACCTGTCGAACGAAAACACGCTGGCCGAACTGTCCGCCGCACTACGCGACAGCGCCTCCATGGCCTGGACCGCCGCCCCGCTGCTGGCGGACGGCGAACGTCCCGGCAAGGGCCAGCCGGTGCTGAACCCGGCCGACCACCGCGACGTCGTCGGGCGTTGCGTCGAGGCCGGCCCCGCCGACATCGCCGACGCCTTCCTGTTCGCCGAGGCGGCCGCCCCGGTCTGGGCCGCCACTCCGCCGGCCGAACGCGCCGCCTGCCTGTTCCGCGCCGCCGACGCGATGCAGGCGCGCCTGCCGACCCTGCTCGGCCTGATCATCCGCGAGGCCGGCAAATCCACCGCCAACGCCATCGCCGAGGTGCGCGAGGCCATCGACTTCCTGCGCTATTACGGCGCGCGGGTCCGCGACGGTTTCGCCAACGACACCCATCTGCCGTTGGGGCCGGTGGTCTGCATCAGCCCGTGGAACTTCCCGCTTGCCATCTTCTCCGGTCAGGTTGCCGCGGCGCTGGCCGCCGGCAACCCGGTGCTGGCCAAGCCGGCGGAGGAGACCCCGCTGGTCGCGGCGGAGGCCGTGCGCATCCTCCGTGCCGCCGGCATTTCTGCCGGCGCGGTCCAGCTTCTGCCCGGCGCGGGCGAGGTCGGCGCCGCCCTGGTCGGCCATGCCGGCACCCGCGCGGTGATGTTCACCGGCTCCACCGAAGTCGCCCGCCTGATCCAGCGCCGGCTGGCCGAGCGCCTGTCGCCGCAGGGGACGCCGATCCCGCTGATCGCCGAGACCGGCGGGCAGAACGCCATGATCGTCGACAGCTCGGCCCTGGCCGAGCAGGTGGTCGGCGACGTCATCGCGTCGGCCTTCGACAGCGCCGGCCAGCGCTGCTCGGCGTTGCGCATCCTCTGCCTGCAGGAGGATGTCGCCGACCGCACGCTGACCATGCTGAAGGGTGCGATGCGCGAGCTGCGCATCGGCAGCCCCGACCGGCTGGCCGTCGATGTCGGCCCGGTCATCACCGCCGAGGCACGCGACGGCATCGCCCGCCACATCGAGGCGATGCGGGCCAAGGGCCGCCGCGTCGAATCGCTGCCGCTGCCGCCGGAGACCGCCAACGGCACCTTCGTCGCGCCGACGATCATCGAGATCGACGGCATCGCCGATCTGGAGCGCGAGGTGTTCGGTCCGGTCCTGCACGTCCTGCGCTTCCGCCGCGACGATCTGGACCGGCTGGTCGACGCCATCAACGGCACCGGATACGGCCTGACCTTCGGCCTGCACACCCGCATCGACGCCACCATCGACCGGGTGACGGGCCGGATCGAGGCCGGCAACCTGTACGTCAACCGCAACACCATCGGCGCGGTGGTCGGCGTACAGCCCTTCGGCGGCCATGGCCTGTCCGGCACCGGCCCGAAGGCCGGCGGCCCGCTGTACCTGTCGCGCCTGCTGTCCGTACGTCCGTCTCTCGATGTCGGTGTGAGCGGCGGCGACGCCGTACGTGCGCCAGCCCAGGCCTTTGCCGACTGGCTGGCCGACCAGGGCAAGGCGGAGATCGCCACCGGCGTCCGCGCGCTGGCGAAGCGCTCCCCCGTCGGCGGCAGCGTCGAGCTGGCCGGTCCGGTCGGCGAGAGCAACGTCTACAGCCTGATCCCGCGCGGCCGCATCCTGCTGCTGCCGCAGACCGGGGACGGCCTGCTTCGCCTGCTGGGTGCCGCACTCGCCACCGGCAACGAGGTGGTGGTCGATGGCGATCCCGCCGTCACCGCCGCCCTGAAGACCCTGCCGGCGGAGCTTGCATCCCGCGTCCGGGTCAGTGCGAACTGGCTGTCCTCCGGTGCCTTGGCCGGCGCGCTGGTGGAGGGCGACGCCGTCCGTTTGCTGGCCGCCAACCGCCGCATCGCCGAACTGCCCGGCCCCCTCGTCCTGACCCAGGGCGTTCCGGCCGGCGGCGAGGGGGTGGAGATCGCCTGGCTGGTGAACGAGCGCTCGCTCAGCACCAACACCACCGCGGCCGGCGGCAACGCCAGCCTGGTGGCGATGAGCTAAGGGCGGGAGAGGGCTTCCCCCTCTCCCCGGGGGGGAGAGGGGATTTCGGTAAGAGCCCCGCGCAACCTCTCCGCCGTTTCGGCATCGGCGGGAAAGAACGCTTCGATCGCCAGCTCCGACAGGGTGACATCCACCGCCGTTCCGAACACCGTGGTCGTGCTGATCAGGTTCAGCGGACCGAAGGACGTGTGCAGACACAGCGGCACGACCACGTCGGGATGATGCCCGGCCTCGCCGCCGCCCCCCGAACCGGACGCCGGAGCCGGGTAGCTTTGCAATTCGCTGCGCAGGGCCACCAGAACCGGGTCGGCGCTCGCCTCGATCTGGCGGGTCAGCCGGGCCAGCACATGCTCCCGCCACTGCGCCCGGTTGCCGATTCGGCGGGCCAGCCCGTCCGGATGCAGGCTGAGGCGCAGCACGTTGACCGGCCCCGCCAGCAGCTCCGCCGACACCCCCTCCAGCAGCGGCGCCACCGCCCGGTTGGCCGCCAGCAACTGCCAATGCCGGTCCACCGCGAGCGCCGGGAAAGGCTCGTGCCCGGTCAGCACCAGATCGACCGCCTTGCGCGCCGCCTGCATCGCCGGGCTGTCCAGGCTGTGCTCGCTGTAGACCGGGGCGAAGCCGGCGGCGACCAGCAGGGCGTTGCGGTCCCGCAACGGCACGTCCAGCCGTTCGGCCAGATGGATCAGCATGCCGCGGCTGGGCTGCGACCGGCCGGTCTCCAGAAAGCTGACATGCCGGGTGGAGATGTCGGCCTCGCAGGCGAGATCGAGCTGGCTGAGGCCGCGGCGCTGGCGCCAGGAGCGCAGCAGGGCACCGATCGGTGGCGGGGTCGCGATCCCGCCGTTTCGGCTGGTTGTCTGCCGGGTGTTCTGGGGCATGGGACTTGGCTCCGAGCCGGTATTGCCGTCGATGGTTGCCGTCATCCGCGGGCGAAGGCCAGCAGTTCCGCGTTGAAGCGGTCGCGGTGGGTGATGAACAGGCCGTGCGGCGCCCCTTCGTAGAAGGACAGTCTGGCGTTCGGCATCAGCGCCACCGTGCGCTCGGCGAGCGCCAGCGGCGTCGTCACGTCGCGGTCGCCATGGACGACCAGCGTCGGCACGGCGATGGCCGGCAGCTCCGCCCGGAAATCGGCGGAGGTGATGGCGCGGTGGCACTCCAGCAACGCCTTCAGCGAGGATTGCAGGGCCATTCCGGTGATCCAGCCCTTCATCTCCGCCGAGGTCTCCGCATTCACGAAGGGGTCGATGTTGTCGCCGAGCCATTTCGGGAAATCGCGCAAAAGCTGGTCCGTCCGGAAGGCTTCGAACAGCGCCGGATCGACGCCGTCGGGGTTGTCGGCGGTCCGCGCCATCAACGGCGTGACGGTTCCCATCATCACCACCCCCGCTACCCGCCCGGCGCCGTGCCGGGTCAGGCAGCGCACGATCTCCCCCGTCGCCATCGAATGGCCGACCAGGGTCACGTCCCGCAGATCCAGCCCGTCCAGCACTGCCGCGATGTCGTCCGCCAGCCGGTCGAAGCCGTAGCCGGACGGCGACTCGTCGGACCGGCCATGGCCCCGGCGGTCGAAGGCGATGCAGCGGCATCCCTGTTCGGACAGCGGCGCCATCTGATAGGCCCAGGCGTCGGAGGTCAGCGACCAGCTCGACACGAAGAGGATGGGGCGGCTGCCTTCCTTCCTGCCCCAGTCGCGGTAGAACAGGCGCACGCCGTCGTCGGTGTGGATGAAGCCCATGATTTCCGCCGCTCCCTTGCTGTCAGCCGGATCGTCCCGGCGAACCCAGGATCGCCCGGCGGAGGGACCGGAATCGATTACCTGCCAGGTAACGGCGGCGACATAGCCTCCCGCGGCAAGCGCATGCCTGCCATCACCGCCGCACTGCGGTACGCGGGTGCGCGATCCGGTTAAGGTCCTGAACCGTCACCGTTGCCGTCCGGATCCTCCATGCGCCTGATCTTCCTGCTCGGTCTTGCGGGCTTCGCCAGCGCCTTCTCCCTGCGCACCACCGACCCGATGCTGACGCTGATCGCCGACGACCTCGAGGTGAGCGTGCGGCAGGCGGCGCTGCTGGCCTCGGCCTATACGCTGCCCTACGCGCTGATGCAGATCGTGCTGGGGCCGGTGGGCGACGCCATCGGCAAGTCGCGGCTGGTCCGGCTCGCCCTGTCGGTGCTGACGGTCGGTCTGGTGCTGTCCACCATCGCGCCGAGCTACGGCACCGTGATGGCCGGTCGCATCCTGGCCGGCGCCTTCGCCGGCGGCATCATCCCAGCCTCCATGGCGCTGATCGGCGACCGCGTGCCCTATGAGGAGCGGCAGATCGCCATCAGCCGCTTCCTGCTGGCGGTGATCCTCGGGCAGATGTCGGGCTCCGCCGTGGCCGGCGCGCTGGCCGAGGCCTTCGGCTGGCGCGCGGTGTTCGGCCTGTCGGCCGGCCTGACCGCGCTGATCTGCGCCGCCGCCCTGATCGGGCTGGCGCGCGAGGTGGAAACCCGCTCGCCCCTGTCGGTGGCGGAGGCGCAGCGGCGCTATGCCACCGTGCTGACCAACCCGGCCTCCCTGTTCGTCTTCGCCACCGTGGCGGCGGAAGGGCTGCTGATCTTCGGCGTCTTCCCCTTCGTCGCGCCGGTGCTGATCGAGCACGGCGCGGCCGGCGCCTTCCAGGCCGGGCTGACCATCGCCGCCTTCGCCATCGGCGGCGTGGTCTACAGCGCGGTGGTGCGGCGCCTGATCGCCTCGCTCGGCCAGTGGGGCATGATGAAGGCCGGCGGGCTGGCGGCCGGTCTGGCCTATCTGGTCATCGCCTTCCCGGTGCCCTGGCCGGTGGTGAGCCTCGCTTTCCTGGTCGCCGGCTTCGGCTTCTACATGCTGCACAACACCATGCAGACCCAGGCGACGGAGCTTGCGCCCACCGCCCGTGGCTCGGCGCTGGCCCTGTTCGCGTCGAGCTTCTTCATCGGCCAGGGGATCGGTCCAGTGCTGTACGGCTACATTTCCACCCACACCGGCTTCGCGCCGCTGTTCCTCGGCGTCGGCGCGCTGACCGCCGGGCTGGGCTTCGCCTCGGCCCGGCTGATCCGGCGGCGCTGACGGGCCGGCGGGGTCAGAGACAGGCCCGGATGTAGGGCCGGTTCGCTTCCCACAGCTCGTCCAGGATGGCCGCCGCCGCCGTACTGGAATTCACCACCGGGTCGATCAGCAGGGCCTGTAGAGCCAGCTCCTTCGACCCGTGCAGCGCCGCTTCCACCGACAATTGCTGCACGTTGGCCTGCACCGACAGCAGCTTGACGATGCCGTCGGGCAGGCGGCCGAGCGACAGCGGGTGGACCCCGGCCGCATCCGCGATCACGGGCACCTCCACCGCCAGCTCGTCCGGCAGGCCGGGGATGACGCCGCGGTTGATGACGATGCCGCTTTCGATGAAGCGCTTCTGGTTGTGCAGCATGCCGGCGATCACCGCCACCGCCCGTTCGCCCCAGGATGGCTTCGTCCAGTCCTCGGGGACCGGCCGGCTGCCGGCGATGACGCCGTCCATCAGGTCGCGCAGGATGACGCGGCCCTCCTCGTCATGCTGGAAGTCGAAGCCGTGCTCCCCCGCTTCCCAGCCATAGGGCAGGAACTCGCCGGTGTGGTCGTCGCTCGGCGTGACCCACAGGCCGAAGGCGTGGAACAGGCGCCGCGCCAGCGGGGTGAAGCTCGGGTCGTGCGCCGCCTCCCTCTCGCGCAGCAGCGGGTAGAGGTCGCGCCCCGTCGCCTTCTCGCGGATGGCGGTCAGCCACTGGAAATGGTTCAGCCCGGCGCCCCAGACATCGACCTCCTTTTCCGCCATGCCCAGGATCTGGCAGACGAACCAGCGCGCCAGGAAGATGCCGTGGCAGAGCCCCAGCGTCCGCACCCCGGTGCAGCGCGACAGCCCCAGCACGATGCGGCTTTCCGGGTTCGACAGGTTGATGAACAGCGCGTCTGGGCAGATCGCCTCGACGTCGCGGGCGATGTCGACGATCAGCGGCAGGGTGCGCAGCGTGAAGAACAGCCCGCCGGGGCCGCCGTTCTCGCCCAGCGTGTGACGGATGCCATGCTTCCTCGGCACCTCGAAATCCAGCTTCCACAGCCGGTTGCGGTCGATGGCGACGGCGCACAGCACGAAGCTCGCCCCCTGGAGGGCGGCCTTGCGGTCGGTGGTCTTCTCGATGACGAGGCCGGCCCCGCCAACCCCCGGGCCGCGGTGGTTCAGCACCTCGGCCAATGCCGCCATGCGGTCGAGCGCGTCGGCATCGGTGTCGACCAGCGTCAGGGTGCTGCCGGCCAGCTCGCGGGTGGAGAACAGGTCCTGGAACAGGCTGAGCCCGAAGGCGGCGCTGCCGGCGCCGATGAAGACGATCTTGGTGGTGTTGGACCCGATGCTGTCGGACATGGTGGGCTTCCTCCGTGAACGGAGCGGCTGACCGCCGTCTTCGGGAACCAAGGCTACGCCTTCCGGACAGGTCCGCACAGTCTCCCGCATGCAGCCACCTCCGGCTGCGCCACCGCGTCGCGCTCGCACCGTCCGCATGCTTGTCCCATGGCGAAGCAAGCCCGGCTGGGGCATGCTTGGTGGAACGGACATCCCCGTGGGAGGATAAAGATGGACAGCTTCAGCCAGCCCGTGTCCCTGGCCGACGATGCCAAGCCGCTGAGCTTTCCGCCCGATTTCCGCTGGGGCGCCTCCACCGCCGCCTACCAGATCGAAGGGGCGCTGGACGCCGACGGGCGCGGCCCTTGTGTGTGGGACACCTTCACCGCACAAGGCCGCATCATGGACGGCAGCAGCGCCGCGGTGGCCTGCGACCATTACCACCGCTACGCGGAAGACATCGCGCTGATGAAGGCGGCGGGCTTCGACAGCTACCGCTTCTCCATCGCCTGGCCGCGCATCCTGCCGACGGGGACCGGGGCGATGGAGACGCGCGGCCTCGACTTCTACGACCGGCTGGTCGATGCGCTGCTGGAGGCGGGGATCACGCCGATGGCCTGCCTCTACCACTGGGACCTGCCGCAGCCGCTTGAGGATGCCGGCGGCTGGCAGGGGCGGGAGATCGTCGGCCCCTTCGCCGATTACGCCCGCATCGTCACCGCCCGGCTGGCCGACCGGGTCAGGACCTGGATGATGCTGAACGAGCCGAACGTCGTCGCCATCCACGGCTATGGCATGGGCGAGCACGCCCCCGGCCACAGGCTGGGCGAGCCGGGCATCCTGCGCGCCCTGCACCACCAGAATCTGGCGCAGGCCGCCGCCCTGCGCGCCATCGCGGCGGAACAATCCGGCCTGACGCTCGGCACCGTCCTCAATCTGCAACCCGCCGTTCCCGACAGCGACCGGCCGGAGGATGTCGCCGCCGCCGCCCGCTGGGACGCGGTGTGGAACCGGGTGGCGCTGGACGGGCTGATGCGCGGCCAAATCCCGGCGCCGCTGGCCGAGCAGATGGCGGAGTTCGTGCTGCCCGGCGACGAGGAGGCGATCCGTTATCCCATCGACCTGCTGGGCATCAACTACTATTCCCGCATGACGATGAAGCATGAGGAGGGGCGGCCCTTCGCCGTCGGCTGGGGCGAGGCGCAGTGCCGGCGCTGGACCGGTATGGCTTGGCCGGTGCAGCCGGAGGGGCTGTACGACCTGCTGACCGAACTCCGCACCGATTACGGCAACCCCGCCGTCTTCATCGCGGAGAACGGCTGCGCCTATGACGACGTGGTGACACCGGACGGCCAGATCCACGATGCCGAGCGGGTGCTGTTCTACCGCGAGCATCTGGAAGCGGTGGCGGATGCCCTGGCCGACGGCTGCAACGTCACGGGCTACCTGTGCTGGAGCCTGCTGGACAATTTCGAATGGGCCTACGGCCTGTCGAAACGCTTCGGCATCGTGCGGGTCGATTACGACACGTTGGAGCGCATGCCGAAGGACAGCTACCGCTTCCTCGCTGAGGTGGTGAGAACCGGCAGGCTTTAACCGTTCTTTCGCGGCCACCCCTGTACTTTCGGCCTGTCACACCCTATTCGTCAGTTATACGGACGGTAGAGAAGCAAGGGCGGAAGCCCCGGGATGGGCGGCATGACCGGCAAGACAGGCGGCAGTAGGAAGGGCGGAGAGGCTGGCGACGGCGCCGGTGACGCATCCGGTGGCGGCACGCCCGGCTTCGCCCGCCGTTTCCTTGATCTCGCGGGGGGCTACTGGCACGGGCGGTCGCGGGTGACGGTGTGGGCGCTGACCGTCGCCCTGTTCGTGCTGACGGTCGGGCAGGTCTCGGTCCCCGTCCTGATCAACCTGTGGAGCGAGCGGCTGTTCGACGCGCTCGAACAGCGTTCCATGGACCGCTTCCTGACCATGATCGGTCTGGTCGGGCTGATCATCCTATACAACATCGTCATCGTCGTGCTGCATCTGCGGGTGAAGCGCCGGCTGCAGATGGGCTGGCGCGACTGGCTGACCCGCAAGCTGCTGGAGGACTGGCTGCGCCGCGGCCGCCACCACCAGATCGCCTACATGCCGGGCGAGCACGACAATCCCGACGGCCGCATCGCCGAGGACATCCGCATCACGGCGGAGATGGCGATCGACCTCGGCCATTCGCTGACCTACTGCGCGCTTCTGCTGATCAGCTTCACCAACATCCTGTGGATGCTGTCCGGCACCCTGTCGGTCACGCTGCTGGGCACCGAGCTTTCGGTGCCGGGCCATCTGCTGTTCGTGGCTCTGCTCTATGCCGCGATGGGCACCACCATCGCCATGCTGATCGGCCAGCCGCTGGTCACCGCGGTCAACCGGCGCCAGGGCTACGAGGCCGACTTCCGCTTCGCGCTGGCCCGCATCCGCGAGAACGGCCAGACCATCGCCCTGCTGCACGGGGAATCGGCCGAGCGCGGGTATCTCTCCGGCCTGTTCGGCGGGGTGGTGCGGGGCTGGACCGGCCAGACCCGCGCGCTCAGCCACATGATGGTGTTCAGCGCCAGCTATTCCGTGCTGTCCGCCGCCTTCCCGATCCTGGTCGCCGCCCCCCGCTATATCGCCGGCACGATTACGCTGGGCGTGCTGATGCAGACGGCGCAGGCCTTCCAGCAGACGGTGGGCGCCCTGTCCTGGCCCATCGACAACCTGCCGCGCGTGGCCGAATGGCGGGCGTCGGTGGAGCGGGTGCTGAACCTGCACGACGCGCTGGTGCGGCTGGACCGCGACGTCTGCAACGTGCCGGACGGCCACATCCAGGTGGTGCGCGCCGACGAGCACGACGCCCTGACCTTCCGCGGCGTCGGCATCGACGAGCCGAACGGCACGGCCGTCGTCCATCCCTTCGACCTGGAGGTGCGGCCGGGCGACCGCGTGCTGATCGGCGGCGACGCCACGGCGACCATCCGCCTGTTCCGCGCCGTGGCCGGCGTCTGGCCCTGGGGCCGCGGGCTGATCACCCTGCCGGCCCACACCCGCGTCTTCTTCATGCCCGAACGCCCCTACCTGCCGCATGCCAGCCTGCGCGCGGTGCTGGCCTATCCCGGCACCGCCTCGTCGGTCGGCGACGACAAGGCGGCCGAAGCGCTGACCAACGTCGGGCTTCCCGATCTGATCGACCGGCTGGACAGCCGCGACCATTGGGACGAGGTGCTGTCGGTGCCGGAACGCCAGCGCCTGGGCTTCGCCCGGCTGCTGATCCGCCGCCCCGACTGGATCTTCCTGGAGGACGCCACCGACAGCCTCGATCCTCCGGCGGAGGAGGAGCTGCTGAGCCTGATGGAACGCGAGCTGCCGCAAGCCACCCTGCTGACCATCGGCCATCACGCCGGGCTGGACGCCCATCACAGCCGCAAGCTGGTGCTGGAACGGACCAACGGCGCCGTCACCCTGCGCGAGGAATTCCGCGAAGTCCCGCCGGTGGCGGAAAGCGCGGCGTAGGAGTTCCCCGTAAACTTGGAACCCGACCGGAAAGCTGCCACACTGCGCGGCGCACACCGTTCGTACCCACAACATCGCCGCCCCGCCAATCATGGACATGAGCGTGAAGAAGACCGGCATCGACTCGGCATGGCGGGGGCTGGCGAACTGCCGGGGGTGCGGCATCCGGGACACTGCGCTGTTCGCCGACCTGACGGAACCCGATTTCAACCTGATCCATCTGCCGATCGACGAGATGACGGTGGCGCCGGGGGCGGCGCTCTACCATGTCGGCGACGAGCCGGCCGCCCTCTACACCGTGCGCAGCGGGCTGGTGAAGCTGGTGCAGTATCTGCCCAACGGCGGCCAGCGCATCGTCCGGCTCCTGCGCACCGGCGACACCGCCGGGCTGGAGGCGGTGCTGGGCGAACCCTACCGCCACACCGCCATCGCCATCCATCCCGTCCTGACCTGCCGCATCCCGCGCGCGGTCATCCAGCGCCTGTCGGAGGAGACGCAGCACCTGCACCGGCAGTTGATGCAGCGCTGGCATCGGGCGGTGGAGCGGGCCGACGCCTTCCTGGTCGAACTCGGCACCGGCAGCGCCCGGGCGCGGGTCGCCCGGCTGTTCCTGACCCTGGTGGACGAGCGCGGCGAATGCGACTTCTTCGGGCGGGAGGATGTCGGCGCCGTGCTGGGCATCACCACCGAGACCGCCAGCCGCGTCGTCGCCGAGCTGAAGCGCCAGGGCCTGCTGGAAGAACTGCGGCCCAACCGCTTCCGCTGCGGCGTGGACGCCCTGCGGGAGCTGGCGGACGGGCCGTAGCCCGCCGCCTTCATCCCAAGACCCTACGTCAGGCCGCCCGCATCTCTTCCACCAGCCCATCGACCTGACCGGCCAGCGTACGCAGCTGGTCCTGCACGGTGGAGGAGGCCGACAGCACGCGGCTGGCCGACTCCCCCGACTCCCGCGCCGCGTCGGCGACGCTGTCGATATTGCCGCGCACATGCTGGGTGCTGTCCGCCGCCTCGCCGACATTGCGGGCGATCTCGCGGGTGGCGGCGCTCTGCTGCTCCACCGCGGCGGCGATGGTGGCGGCGATCTCGTTGACCTCGCGGATGGTGCCGGCGATGGAGCGGATGGCGTCGACCGCCTCCTGCGTCACCGACTGCATCGCGGCGATCTGGGCGGAGATGTCCTCCGTCGCCTTCGCCGTCTGGGTGGCGAGGCCCTTCACCTCCGACGCCACCACGGCGAAGCCCTTGCCCGCCTCGCCCGCCCGCGCCGCCTCGATGGTGGCGTTCAGCGCCAGGAGGTTGGTCTGGCCGGCGATCGACTGGATCAGCCCGACCACCTCGCCGATGCGGCCGGCGGTCTGGGCAAGCCCTTCCACCGTGCGGTCGGTGCGCTCAGCCTCGTCGGCGGCCTTGCGGGCGATCTGGCTGGAGGCGTGGACCTGGGTGCCGATCTCCTGGATCGAGGCCGACAGCTCCTCCGTCGCGGCGGCGACCGCCTTGACGTTGCCTTCCGCCTGCTGGGAGCTGCCGGCGGCGGTGTTCGCCTCGCCGGCGGTCAGGTCGGCGCTGCGCGACATGCGCTCGGCCATGTCCTGCATCTCGCCGGCGGCCTGGGCGACGCGGTCCAGAACGCCGCGGACGCTGGTCTCGAAATTCCCGGCCATCTCGACCATGGCGCGGCGGCGCTCGCCGGCCGCCCGGCCGCGCTCCGCCTCGGCCCGGGCGTTGGCGGCCTTCGCCTCGTTGGCGGTGTCGCGGAAGATCGTCAGGGCGCGGGTCATGTCGCCGATCTCGTCGGCGCCGGCGGCGGGGATCGGCGCATCCAGCCGGCCCTCGGCGATCGCCCGCATGGAGTCCGACAGCGCGCTCAGCCGGGCGACGATATGGCGGCCGACCACCAGCCAGGCCAGCGCCACCGCGCCGATCAGGCTGCCGGCGGCGAACAGGATCAGCATCTTGCGGCCGGCGGCGATGGTGTCCCCGGTGCCGGCGACGGCCGTCTTCGCCTCGTCCCGCATCGCCGCGATCTCGCGATCCACGGTGGCGGCGAAGCGCTGGGCCAGCTGGCGGCTCTCGGCGAGCATCCGCTCGGTCTCGGCCATCGCCGCCAGCTCGCCGCGGCGCAGCGCGATGACCCCTTCCTCGCCGCGGCCGAAGCCGATCAGCGCCTTCACCAGCGCGGCCAGCACCTCGGTGCCGGCAGCCTCCCCGGCGGCGTTGTCGCCGGCCTGCCCGCGCAGCGTGCCGATCCGCTCGAAGAGCGACGAGGACGCGGTGGCGAAGCGCTTTTCCAGCAGATCCAGCCGGGCGGCGTCGGGGGCCTGCGCCGCCTCGTTCAGGGCGCCGGTCAGGGCGGTGCCGTAGGTCGACAGCTCCAGGTTGGTGCGGAACTGCTCCAGTCCGCGGCCGAGCAGGTCCTGCACCGCGTCCTGCACCTGGGAGCGGATGTCGAAATTGGCGCGCTTGATGTCGCTCTGCACCTTGCGCAGCGGTACCGACAGGCTGTCGATCAGTTGGGCGGCCTGGGTCCGGGCGTCGTCGAGCCGTTCGGCCAGCCGCCGGTCCGCCGCCGGTCCGCCGGTCCCGTCCAGGGCGGCGCGGCGCAGGTCGAACACGTTGTCCTTGCCATAGCCGAACAGCAGCAGCGTCTCGATCTTCGCACCGGTGTCGGCGGCCAGACGGTCGCCGAGCGTGCCGAGCGCGCCCGGCACCTGGGACGAGGCTTCCAGGTAGGTCTGCTGCAGGTCGCCGACGGCCTTGGCGTCCTGCGCCGTGCCGGCGCGGTTCATGGCGTCGAGCGAGCGGGCGATGGCGCCGCGCAGGTCGTAGAGCGCGATCATCGACCGCACCGCGTCCGACAAGGCCCCCATCTCGCGGTCGGTGCCGCCGTCGAGCGCCATGCCCTTCTCCTGCAGGGCTTGGCCGGACCCCTCGACCAGCGGCGCCAGGGTCTTGAGGAAGCCGTCATAGGTCTGGGCCAGCCGGGTGGAGGCCGCCTCGCGGCGGTCGTGCACGGACAGGCGTTTCGCCACGCCGTCGTTGATGCGGTCCAGCGTGGCGATCAGTGCGTTGCCGGTCTCGCGCACCTCCGTCAGCAGCGGGTCCTGCGGCCGGCGGGCGGCCAGCTCGTCCAACAGCGACAGGAAGCCGCGGGCGCGCGCCTGCGCTTCCGTCCTGAGAGCTTCCCGCTCCTCCTGGCTGCCGGCGCTGTCCAGCATCGGCGCGGCGGAGGCGATGGCGCCGCTTTCGCCGGCCAGCCGGGTCGCCAGCCCCATTTCCGGCAGGTTGGTGTCGGCGATCTGGGTCATCGGCCGCTCGACCGCGGAAAAGGACATCAGCCCGACCGCGCTGGCCGCCACCGTCATCGCCGCCATGCCGGCGAAGGCCAGCATCAGCTTGGCCCGCACGCCGAGCCGGCGCCCGGCCGCCTTGCCGGAGGAGGCGGTGGAGCCGGACTGCGTGACGGCGGGTGCGGCGGTGGTCATGGCGTCGGTGTCCCTTGGGAACGGGGGTGGTGGCTGCTGGTCGGTCTGCACGAAATGTCGATCTGCACGAAACAAGGCCGGCACGAACTCTGGCCGGGCGTCCGCGGCTCCCGCTGGGCCGCAATTCCGCGTTGTGCGCAATCATGGCAACGCAAGTATTAAAAGGTTCTTGCGACCATCGGCCACACCGGCTCTCGCATGCTTTTCAATGGGACGAGTGGCCGTCAACCTCTTTTCCAAGGGGAAGAAAAGATAGTTCCCGGCCTTCCGCTATACGGAAGAGGTAGCCCTAAGAGGCGGGCAAATTTCACCGCCGCGAAATTATGTTGCCATGGCGGCGAAGGGTGTGCGCCGCGATGGCGGCCCGATGCCGTGCCGCTCCCGCCGTCGAGCCCCTGCCCAAGCCCCAAGCCCAAGCCTATGCGCAAGGATCATGGCCATAGCAGGCAGCACGAAAGGCATCCGGGCCATCGACGGACCCTATCCCTGTGCTTACCTCCACCGGCGAAAAAGCGATCACTTGGATAGCGCGGCGGCCATACCGATGCCGAGTGGAAGCCCCAGGGTGGCATGGCTAGCTTGGGATCAGCAAGTTTGCCCGAGGGAATTCGAGAATGCCGCAGGATGCCAGCCCGCCTTACGCCAATCAGTCCTTCCAGGCTTCCCTGAGTGCCGGGGCCGCCGGACTTCCCGCTTCCTCCGGTGGAGCTGATGACGGGATGGTCTCCGGCATCCGCTCCGTCCTGGCGGAGTGCGGCGGTCTGGCCGTCGATGCCGGGACGCTCTCCCTCACCGACGACCTCTACGCCGCCGGCCTGACCTCGCACGGCTGCGTCGGCCTGATGCTGGGGCTGGAGGAGGAGTTCGACGTCGAGTTTCCCGAAAAGCTGCTGAACCGCCGCACCTTCGAGAGCATCGCCGCCATCCGCGACGCCGTGCGCGGCCTGGTCGACGGGGGCGCGGCGTGAACGCCGCACCGGCCGCCCTGGCCGAGCTGGCGTCGGCGCCGGTTCCGGTCAATGTCGCGGCCCGCGCGCGCGCCGTCGGTGCGGAAATCGCCGCGCGCCATGCCGAAGCCGTCGACCGCGACGGCCGCTTTCCCATCGAAGCGTTCGATGCCCTGCGCGAGGAGCGGCTGCTTGGCGTGATGGTGCCGGCGGAACTCGGCGGTGCCGGGGCCTCGCTGTTCGACGTGGCGGCGGCCTGCCATGCGCTGGCCCGCGGCTGCGCCGCCACCGGCATGATCTACGCCATGCACCAGATCCAGGTCGCCTGTCTGGTCAACCATGGCGACAATCGCTGGCAGCGCGACCTGATGGCGCGCATCGCTGCCGGCCAGCTCCTGCTCGGCTCCGCCACGACGGAGAAGGAGACCGGCGGCGACATCCGCAACAGCGTCTGCGCCGTGCAGGCTGACGGCGACCGCTTCACCCTGGCGAAGAACGCCTCGGTCATCTCCTACGGCGACCAGTCGGACGTGATCCTGGTCACCGCGCGGCGCAACCCCGACGCGCCGTCGTCGGATCAGGTGCTGGTGGTGGTGACCAAGGACGACTACCGGCTGGAGAAGACCTCGCGCTGGGACGCCATGGGCATGCGCGGCACCTGCTCCGACGGCTACCGGCTGGAGGCGGCCGGCGTCCTCGACCAGATCCTGCCCTTGCCCTATGCCGACCTGTCGGCCCAGACCATGCTGCCGGTGACCCACATCCTGTGGAGCAGCACCTGGCTCGGCATCGCCGCCGACGCGGTCGGCCGCGCCCGCGCCTTCGTCCGCTCCGAAGCCAAGCGCAAGCCCGGCACCACCCCGGCCTCCGCCGTGCGGCTGGCCGAGGCGACGGCCAAGCTGCAGCAGATGAAGGCCGTCATCCTCACCGCCATCCGCCAGTACGAGCTGGCCTGCGGGTCGCCCGAGCGGCTGACCAGCCTGTCCTTCGCCACGGCGATGGGCACGCTGAAGGTCACCACGTCGGAGCTGGTGCGCGAGATCGTGGAGGCGGCGATCCGCACCTGCGGGTTGGCCGGCTACCGCAACGACACCCCCTACAGCCTGGGCCGCCACCTGCGCGACGCCCATTCCGCCGCGCTCATGATCGGGAACGACCGCATCATGTCGCACATCTCCACTCAGCTTCTCGTCCAGCGTGACGGGTTGGGGCCCTTCGAATGAACATGGTCGACATCACGGCCGCCCAGGCCGCCTATCGCGACGAGCTGGTGGACGCGGGCCTGCTGATCCCCACCGGGGTGGACGGCCTCTATGGCCGCAGCGGCGTCTTCGAGGATGTGGTGGAGCGTTTCGACGCGCTGGTCACCCGCTGGGGCGGCCGGGACGGGGCGGAGGTGATGCGCTTCCCGCCGGCCCTGAACCGCCAGTATTTCGAGGAAAGCGAGTATCTGAAGAGCTTCCCCCATCTGGCCGGCACCATCCACAGCTTCGGCGGCGACGAGAAGGCGCACCGGACCTTGCTGCGCCGGCTGGAGGAGGGGCAGGACTGGACCGAGGACCAGGTCGCGACCGACGTGGTGATGACGCCGGCCGCCTGCTATCCGGTCTATCCGACCATCGCGCGGCGTGGTCCCTTGCCCGGCGAGGGCAAGCTGATCGACGTCTTCTCCTACTGCTTCCGGCACGAGCCGTCGATCGACCCCGCCCGCATGCAGCTCTTCCGCATGCGCGAGTACATCCGCATCGGCACCCCCGACCAAGTGGTGGAGTTCCGCGAGCTGTGGCTGGAGCGCGGCCGCGAGATGATGGGTTCGCTCGACATGCCGCTCGACGTCGACGTCGCCAACGATCCCTTCTTCGGCCGGGCCGGCGCCATGCTGTCGAACAGCCAGCGCGAGCAGAAGCTGAAGTTCGAGCTGCTGATCCCGATCACCAGCCGGGAGAAGCCGACCGCCTGCCTCAGCTTCAACTACCACCAGGACCATTTCGGCCATCTGTGGGACATCCACACCGCCGACGGCGGCGTCGCCCACACCGCCTGCGTCGGTTTCGGCATGGAGCGGGTGGCGCTGGCGCTGTTCCGCCACCATGGCTTCGACACCGCGGCTTGGCCGGCGTCGGTCCGCAAGGTCCTCTGGGGGTAACCGGCACCATGTGGACGCCGCGCCAGCCCGACGGCTACGACCGCCATCCCCTGCATCAAGGGGAACGGATCTGGCCGGAGACCAACTGCTACGTCGATCTGTGGATCGAGGCGCTGCATGCCCGCGGACTGGAGCCGCGGGCGATGCTAGGCTTCACCGTCACCCAGGATTTCGAGGGCGACCAGTTCACCTTCTTCAAGGTGCCGCTGGAGGATCTGGAGACCCTGTACGGCCTGCGCGTGCAGGAGCTGGCGATCTACGACAGCGTCGAGGCCCATGTGGCCGAGCAGTTGCGGCGGAGTCCTGGCGGCGGGCTGGTGCTGGTGGAGGTCGACGGCTTCCACCTGCCGGATACCCGCGGCACCTCCTACGGCACCACCCATGTGAAGACCACGGTCGGCATCGTCCGCATCGACGCGGCGGCCCGGACGATGGACTATTTCCACAATGCCGGCTTCTACCGGCTGGAGGGCGCCGACTACGAGGGCGTCGCCGCCGCGGCGGCCGGGCCGCTCTTCCCCTATGTCGAGTTCGTCAAGCCCGGCCCGAAAGCCCTGGAGGGCGGGGCGCTGGTCGCCGGCTCGCTCGACCTGCTGCGCCGCCACCTCGCCCGCCGCCCCGCCGGCAACCCGGTGACGGCCTACCGCGCCGCCTTCCCGGAGCATCTCGACCGGCTGCTGTCCCGGCCGATGGAGTATTTCCACCTCTACGCCTTCAACCTGCTGCGCCAGCTCGGCGCCAATTTCGAGCTGCTGGGCGCCCATCTCCGCTGGCTCGACGGCCCGGCCGACGCAATGGAGGCCTGCCAGTCGATCGCCGAGGGCGCCAAGGCAATGCAGTTCCAGCTCGCCCGCACGGTCGCCCGGCGCAAGGCGCCCGACCTGACCGACAGCTTCGACCGGCTGGAGCGCGGCTACGACACCGTTTTGGGCGCTCTGACCCGCCGGTACGGGTGAGCGGCGATGGCCCGAATCCGAGCGGTCACGGGGCGCCGTCAGACCTTTCCGGACCAGGGTTGGACGCTGACCGTGTCGGCGCCCGGCGGAGCGGAAAGCGGGGAGGGCATCCCCGCCCCGGTGCCCGGCACCGTGGCCCAGGCCCTCCAGGCCGCCGGCCTGTGGTCGTCCGACGACCCGGCTCCGCTGCACGACAGGGATTTCGTCTACCGCACCCGCCTGACCGGCCATGGTCCCCATACCCTGCGCTTCCACGGCCTCGCCACCCTCGCCGAGGTGCGGCTGGACGGCGAGCGCATCCTGACCTCGGACAGCATGTATCTGGCCCATGAGGTGCCGGTGACGCTGAACGGCGGGGCGGAGCTGTCCATCCGCTTCCATGCCCTGCATCCGGCGCTGGCGGCGAA
This sequence comes from Azospirillum sp. 412522, assembly GCF_019805165.1. Taxonomy (GTDB): domain Bacteria; phylum Pseudomonadota; class Alphaproteobacteria; order Azospirillales; family Azospirillaceae; genus Azospirillum. The sequence continues at coordinate 14,370 of NZ_RWIJ01000028.1, read as the reverse complement.
GAAGGGCCGCGCCCGCTGGCGCCCCAAGCTGGCCGAGCCGGCGGGGCTGCGCTTCGTCCGCACCACCCTGCTCGGCCATATGCCGGGCTGGTGCCCGCCGATCCACGCCGTCGGTCCCTTCCGCCCGGTGGAGCTGGTGGAGGAGACCGGCCCCTGCCGCGTGCTCGCCGCCGACCTGCGCAGCGGCTATGACGGGCGGGACGGCCATCTGTCGCTGCGCCTGACGGTGGAGGGTGCGGCAGCCGGCACCGGCGCTTCGGTCGAGGTGGCCGGCCACACGGTGCCGCTGGCCTTCGACGGCGTGGACGGGTTCACCGCCGACCTGATCCTGCCGGGCGTGGAACCCTGGTGGCCGCACACCCACGGCGAGCCGGTGCTGCATGGCGTGACCGCGCGGATCGGCGCCGTCGAGGTCGATCTCGGCCGCGTCGGCTTCCGCTCGCTGGCGGTCGACCGCGGGCCGGACGGCGCCGGCTTCGCGCTGCTGGTCAATGGCGAGCGCGTGTTCTGCCGGGGCGGCTGCTGGGTGCCGGTCGATCTGGTCGGGCTGGCGTCGGACCGCGCCGCCTACGAGCCGGAACTGCGGCGGATGCGCGAGGCCGGGGCCAACATGGTCCGCGTCGGCGGTACCATGCTGTACGAGGGCGACGCCTTCTTCGAGCTGTGCGACGAACTGGGCCTCCTGGTCTGGCAGGACGCCATGCTCGCCAATTTCGACTATCCGACCGATGCCGCCTTCCTCGACAGCGTGCGGGCGGAGATCGCGCAGCTTCTCGACCGCACCCAGGCGTCCCCCTCGCTCGCCGTTCTCTGCGGCGGCAGCGAGATGGAGCAGCAGGCGGCCATGCTGGGGCTGCCCCGCGCCTCCTGGACCCAGCCGGCGCTGACCGCGGTGATCGCGGAAGAGGCGGCCGCTCGCCGCCCCGACCTGATCCAAGTCCCGAACTCCCCCAGCGGCGGGCCGCTGCCCTTCATCGCCAACGCCGGGGTGACCCATTACTACGGCGTCGGCGCCTACCTGAGGCCGCTGGAGGACGCCCGGCGGGCCGGTGTCCGCTTCGCCAGCGAATGCCTCGCCTTCGCCAACCTCCCGGCGGAGGATGCGCCCGGCGTCCCGGCGCTCCACCATCCGCGCTGGAAGGCGCGGGTGCCGCGCGACCCCGGCGCCTCCTGGGACTTCGAGGACGTGCGCGAACATTATCTGGAGACGCTCTACGCCGTCGATCCGCGCCGCCTGCGCTACGAGGACCCCGACCGCTACCGCCGCCTGTCGCGCGCGGTGACCGGGGAGGTGATGCAGGCGGTGTTCGACGAGTGGCGCCGTGCCGGGTCGAGCTGCGCCGGCGGGCTGGTCTGGCAGTGGCGCGATCCCTCACCCGGCGCCGGCTGGGGCGCTGGCTGGGGCGTGGTCGCCGCCGACGGCACACGCAAGCCGGCCTGGTACGCGCTGAGGCGCGCCTTCCGGCCGCTGCGGGTGATCCTGACCGACGAGGGCGTCAACGGGCTGGCCGTGCATCTGGTCAACGACACCGCCCGCCCGGTGGAGGCGCTGTTGCGGCTGACGGCTTGGCGCGACGGGTCGGTGGCGGTGCTGAAGGCGGAGCGGCCGGTGGCGATTCCGGCGAGGACGGCGATGGCGCTGTTGGCGGCCGAATTGTCCGACCGCTTTTTTGACACGACCTACGCCTACAGGTTTGGGCCTATCTCGCACGATGTGGTGACGGCGCAGTTGCTGCTGGCCGAAAGGGGCGCGGAACCAATTGACGAGTCTCATTATTTCCCAAGGGGGCGCTCGCTGCCGCGGTCGGATCTCGGTCTGACGGCAGTGGTCGAGCGCCAGGGGGAGGATTGGGCCTTGCGGCTGGCGGCAGGGCGGTTCGCCTGTTCGGTGCATGTGGAGGACGAGCGGTTCCAGGCGGACGACGCCTGGTTCCATCTGCCTCCGGGCATCGAGCGGACCGTCCGCCTGCGGCCGCGGACCGGTTCACACGGTGGTTCTGTGGTTGGGATCACGGACGGGACGGCATCGGCCGGACGAATGATGCCGGATGGCGAGGTCCACGCGCTCAATGCGCTGGCACCCGTCCGCTACAGGGGGAACGCATGAAGCCGACACCGGTGGTGTTCGAGGGTTGTTTCGGATGGCTGCACCCGGCGGAGGGCCTGCGCGGGGTGGTCCTGTGCGGTCCCTACGGGTACGAGGAGCTTTGCGTCCACCGGGCCTGGAAGAGCTTCGCCGAAAGGCTGGCCGGGGCCGGGCTGCCGACGCTGCGCTTCGACTATCCCGGCTCCGGCGACTCCGCCGGGGACGACGGGGAGCCGGACCGGGTGCGCGCCTGGCTGGACGGCGTCAAGGCGGCGATCCGCCGCCTGCGCGAGGATACCGGCGTCACCGAGGTGACCCTGGTCGGCTACCGCATGGGGGCGCTGTTCGCCACCGCCGCCGCGCAGGAGCTGGCGGAGGAGGGGCAGGGCATCGACACGCTGGCCCTGCTGGCGCCGATCACCTCGGGCCGCAAGGCGGTCCGCGAACTCCAGACCCTGTCGGCCATGGTTCTGCGCCCGGTCTGCAACCCGGAGCCGCCGGAGCGCGCCTCCTGGCTGAACGTCATCGGCATGCCGCTGACGCCGGAGACGGCGCTGACGTTGGGCGGCCTCGACCCCTGCGACCGCCCGGTGCTGCCGGCGCCCCGCATCCTGATCGCCGACCGGCCGGAGGCCAAGGCGTCGATGAAGCTGGCGACGCGCTGGCGCGCCATGGGCGCGGTGGCGGAGCCGATGGGCGTCAGCGGCATGATCGAGCTGATCCAGCAGCCGCAACGGGCCCAGGCCGCCGCGGTGTTCGATCCGGTCCTGAATTGGATCGCCGCCGGCCCGGTCGCCAGCGGCGCCACCCCGCCGCCGGACCGGCCGGCCGGCCTGATGATGCCGACCGCGGTCGAACGCCCGATCTTCTTCGGCGCGGGTTCGGAGCTGTTCGGCGTCTACTGCACGCCGGTCCTCGCCGACCCGGCCGGCAACCGGCCGGCGATCCTGTTCCTGAACAGCGGCGCCACCCACCATGTCGGCTCCGGCCGCGCCACCGTGGTGCAGGCCCGGCGGCTGGCGGCGCGCGGCTACGCCTCGCTGCGGATCGACGCCGCCGGCATCGGCGACAGCCCCGACCGGCCGGGCTTCCCCGACAATCTCCTCTACAACAAGGAGGTGATGGGCGACGTCCGCGCCGCGCTGAACTGGCTGGAGGAGCAGGGGCACGAGCGCGTCGTCGTCATCGGCCTGTGTGCCGGCGGCACGCCCGCCCTGCATGCCGGGCTGGGCGACGACCGCGTCGTCGGGCAGATCGTGCTGAACCCCGGCCGCTTCGAGATGGGCACCGGCATCGCCGTGTCGGAGCTGATGCGGACGGTCGCCTTCCGCTCCACCAGGGAATATCTGCTGGAGGCGCTGAAGCCGGCCCGGCTGCGCGCCAGCATCCGCAAGCCCGCCCGGCTGACCGGGCTGGCCAGGCGGCTGGCCGGCCGCTTCTTCCGCAAGGTGCTGCTGCGCACCGGCCTGACCCGCCATGCGCTGCGCATGTTCCGCCGCCTGTCGGCGGAAGGCCGGCGGGTGCTGGTGGTCTACAGCAGCGGCGACATGACGCTGGCCGAGTTCTACCTGCATCTCGGCGAGGGCGGCCGGGCGCTGGACGGCCTGTCCGGCATCGAGGTGGTCTATCTCGACCGCTCCGACCACAGCCTGACGGTGTGGGAGGCGCGCGACCGGCTGGACCGGATGATCGACCGCCATCTGGCCAGCCTGGACGCCGCCGCCCAGACCGATCCCGCAGGCGCGGAGCTGCCCGGATGGGACCTTGGCCTGCCGTCCGGGGGCCTGCCGTCCGGGGGGCTGCCGTCAGGGAGCCTGCCCTCCGGCGAACGGGTGGGGTAGGGGCGCACCCCAGGAGGAACACAACCGACGCATTGACAGGCCCGGGGTGCCGGCAGACCGTCGGCGGGACTGTCCTGTCCTGCGGAGACCGTTCCGATGAACCGGGTCGAGCTTATGGACGTCCCCGCCGACGGCGCGCTGTATCCGCGCCTGTCGACGGCGGACTTCCACGACTGCTACCGCTTTCCCCTGTCCGATTCCGGCCTGTCGGCGCTGGAACTCCTCATCGCCGTTCTGGCCGCCAGCCCGGCCTGGATCGAGGGGATGATGTGGCTGCGGAACAAGGCCGTCCGGATGATCGGGCTGAAGGATCTCGGTGCGCTCGGCGCGGTCGATCCCGCCAAGCCACCCGCTTCCTACCGCCCGGGCGACCGGGTCGGCATCTTCTCGCTGGTCGACATCCGGGAGGACGAGGTGGTGGTGTGCGACAGCGACCGGCACCTCGACGTCTGGCTGTCCGTCCGCAAGCTGCCGCCGGACGGCGACCGGCATTGGGCGGCGGTCACCACCGTGGTCAGGACGAAAAACCGGCTCGGCAGGGCTTACATGCTGGCGGTCAAGCCGATGCACCGGATGATCGTCCCGGCCTCGCTGCGCAGCTATCTCGCCCGCAAGGCCGGGTGACCACCCGACTTCCTTACTCCAGCAGCTCCGCCAGCGACCGCGCCACCACCTGGGTCGCCCGGCGGAGGTCCTCCAGCACCAGCTTCTCGTCGGCGCGGTGGCCGTTGGCCTCCAGCAGGTCGCGCGGGCCGGCGCCGTAGAGGATGGTCGGGATGCCGGCCTCCGAGTAATGGCGGGCGTCGGTGTAGAGCGGGATGCCGGTCTGGCCGACCGGCACGCCCAGCACCTCCTGCGCCTGGGTGGCGAACAGCGCGGCCAGCCGCGGCGCGTCGCCGACCGAGCGGAAGGGGCGGGCCAGCAGGATGCGGCGGACGGTGACGCGGATGCCGTCACGGCCGGCTGCGGCCCCTTCGATCAGGGCGCGCAGTTCGGCCTCGACCTCCGCCGGGTTCTCCTCCGGGATCATGCGGCGGTCGAGGCGGAAGGTGACGCGGTCGGGGACCACGTTGGTGTTGATGCCGCCCTGGATCAGCCCGACGGTCAGCGACGGATGGGTGATGCCGGTAACGCTCGACCGGCGCTTCGCCAGTTCCGGCCGGTGGGCGTAGAGCGCCGCCAGGATGCCGGTCGCCGCCTCCAACGCGTCATGGCCGGTGTCGGGGCGGGCGGCATGGGCGGACTTGCCGTCGACCTGCACCTCCAGATGCAGGCAGCCGTTGTGCCCGGTCACCACCGAATAGGCGAAGCTGGCCGACACCGCATAGTCCGGCTTGGAAATCCCCTGGTCGAGCAGCCATTTCGGCCCGATCTCGCCGCCGGCCTCCTCGTCGTAGGTCAGGTGCAGCTCTACCGTGCCCTTCAGCGGAGCCTTGGACTCCATCAGCGCCCGAAGCGCGAAGGCGTAGCTGGCGAAGTCGGACTTCGACACCGCGACGCCGCGGCCATACATCACGCCATCGCGGATCTCGGCGCCGTAGGGATCGCTCGACCAGCCCTCGCCGGGCGGCACCACGTCGCCATGGGCGTTCAGCGCGACGGTCGGGCCATCGCCGAAGCGGTGGCGGATCACCAGGTTGATGGCGCTGACCATGCCGTTGGCCCGCACCAGCTCGGCCGGCACCGGATGGCGCTCCACCGTGAAGCCCATCGCCTCCAGCAGCTCGGCGGCGCGCGCGGCATGGGGGGCGCAGTCCCCGGCGGGATTATCGGACGGCACCTTCACCAGCTCCGCCAGGAAACGGACCTCCTCGTCGAAGCGGGCGTTCACCGCCTCGTCGAGCGTGGCGGCGAGGGAGGGGGACAGGTCGGTCATGGCAGGCGGTCCGTCAGGGGATGAGGGTTGCGGGCTGGAAATACGCGACGAAGCGGGCGAGCACGCGGGCGCCGGCCTCGGCGTCGGCGGCGGTGATGCGTTCGGCCGGGTTGTGCGAGATGCCGCGCTCGCAGCGCACGAACAGCATGGTGATGTCGGTCAGTGCCGCCACCGCCATCGCGTCATGGCCGGCGCCGCTCGGCAGTTCCGGCGCGTCCAGCCCTTCGGCCTCGGCGGCGGCGGCGAACTGCGCCATCAGCGCCGGGTGGCAGGCGACGGCCGGGCTTTCATGCAGGGTTTCGAAGCCGATGGCGACGCCGCGGGCGTCGGCGATGGCCTCCAGCCGGGCGCGGACGGCGCCGACCCGCTCCAGCCGCAGCCCGTCGCGGTCGGCGCGCAGGTCGATGGTGAAGCGGACCTTGCCGGCGATGACGTTGGTGGCGCCGGGGGACGCCTCGATCCGGCCGACGGTGCCGACCAGCCGCTCCTGCCCGGAGCAGAGCTGCTCCACCGCCAGGATCATCTCGGCCGACGCCGCCAGCGCGTCGCGGCGCAGGGTCATCGGCACGGTGCCGGCATGGCCGGCCATCCCCTCCACCGTCACCGCCAGCCGGGTGGCGCCGGCGATGGCGGTGACGACGCCGACGGGGCGGCCCAGCGCCTCCAGCACCGGTCCCTGTTCGATGTGCAGCTCGGCATAGGCCAGCACGTCCTCCGCCTTGTAGGCGGCGGACGCCCAGGCGTCGGGGTCGAGTCCGAAGGCGGTCATGGCGTCGGCCAGCCTGGTGCCGGCGGCGTCGCGCGTCTCCAGCACCGCTGGGTCGAAGGTGCCGGCGATGGCGCGGCTGCCGATCAGCGTGGACTGGAAGCGCGTGCCCTCCTCGTCGCCGAAGCCGATCACCTCGACGGCGAAGGGCAGGCGCCGGCCGCGGGCGTTCAGGTCGGCGACCACGGCGATGCCGCTCAGCACGCCGAGCATGCCGTCATAGCGCCCGGCATCGCGCACGGTGTCGAGGTGGGAGCCGATCAGCAGCGCCGGCAGGCCCGGCTGCTCGCCCTCGTAGCGGCCGATGATGTTGCCGACCGCATCCTCGCGCACGACCATTCCGGCCTCGCGCATCCATCCGGCGACGAGGTCGTTGGCGCGGCGGTGTTCCGGCGTCAGGTAGAGGCGTGACAGCCGGCCATCCTCCGCGCTGATCGCCGCCAGGGCGTCGATGCGGTCGAGAAGGGCCGGCCCGGACAGCGGCGAGTCGGACAGCGGGGAAGCGGGCATCGGCGGTTCCGGAATGCACGGGGAAAGCAGGACGATGGCACCGGTTATACGCCGAAGCCAGCCCTTGGCCCTAGCCCCCGCCCGGCGAAGACAGTTTCAAAGAATCCCGGAAAGGCCCATGGCCGGCGCCTTCCGGCTATGCCGCAGCGCAAAATAGCGGGGGAGGAACCGTTGGTGGTGCCGAATATTGCCTACCACCCTCTGGAAGACGCCGGCAGACTTCATAAATGAAGATGAACAAAAGCATCGGCTGAAGGTGCGTATTTGCTGCGACTGCGAAAGAAACTGCCGAGGGGAGGTGCGTCCATGACGTCGTTCGATCCCGATATGCCTTTCGAGAACGCAACGCCGATTGGCCGGTCGAAAGCCGGTTTGTGGTTCAACGACCGCACCGAACTGGCCCAGGCCCGCACGCTGGCGGGATGGATCACGCTGCTGGCGGAAGACCGCGACCTCGATGACCGCCAGCTGGCTGTCGCCACCGGCCTCGACATCGAAGACGTGCGCGCCGTCCGCGAGGGCGCCGTGGCGATGCTGCCGCCCCGGCTGCTGAACCGCGCCCTGGCCCGGCTGGAGGGCCGGAACGACGAAGGGCGGCTGCAATAGCTGCAAGGCCGCCCTTCTGAACTTGAAGCCCGTTCGCGTCAGGCGACGGACAGGACGTCCACATACATGTTGGCCGGGGCCGACAGGTGGATGCGGTACAGCATGCCGGACTGGTCGACGATGATGTCGGCGACCGGGTTCTTGGTCGACAGGTCGGTGACCGCGGCGCGGACGTTGCGCGGCAGCTGGTCGAGATCGACCTCGCGGTAGCCGGACTTGTCGGAAAGCTTGATGGTCTTGTTGCCCATGATGGCAGATGCTCTGTTCCGGAAGGCTTGAGAGGGGATACTCGCTTGGTCGCGGGACAATGGTCCCCGCCGGTTAACCAAGGGTTAAGCACCCTCTCAGGCAATCCGGATGCCGGCGCAGGGCAGCAGCGCATCGGGCGCGGGGGGCCGGTGCCCCCCGGCAAGCCGTCGGTCCGAAGTTTCGTGCGTTTGATGTGAAACGCACGAAGCTCCAGCTTTATGTTTGGCGATCGGATTCACGCGTCAAATCGATCCCGATTTTACGCGATCCGATCTAGCGCCGGTCGCGCCCGGCGGAGCCGGCCAGTGCGTCGCCACGCCGCAGGGTGTCGTCCTCCGGCAGCGGCTGCTTGCCGAGCACCATGGAGCTGTTGTCGAGCGCCGCCACCATCGCGTCCCGCGCCGGGGCGCCCGGACCGGTCACGCTGCCCTCGGCCTGCGGGGCCGCCGGTTCCACCCGCTCGCCCATCCCGACGGAGGTCGTCCGGCCCGGCGCATCGCGGCTGGCGACCCGCAGGTCGTTCTGCACATGGCCGACGCCCGACACGCTTTCGGCGATGTCCTCGGCCCGGCGGCGCGCGGCGCGGTCCGTGACGGTGCCGGAAAGCGTCACTTCGCCCCCGTCCACCTTCACCCCGATGTCCGAGGCGTCGATGTGGTGGTCGTCGGTCAGTCGTTCGTTGATGTCCTCCAGGATGCGTTCGTCGGAACGGCGGTAGTTGCGCGGACCGACGCCGCGATAGCGGGCCTGCGGGCTCATCTTCACGAATTCCTCGCTCCAGGGATGGCGGTGCATGGCGGCCTCCGTCTTGCCGATTCCGGGATTCTCCGCCCTTCAACAAAAGTCATGCCGGTCCCGTTCCGGCACGTCCGGAAGGGCAGCCTTGCAAGGTGAAAGGCGGTAGCGGCCGAATGCCGCCGCAACCTTGGCCATGCCGGGCTGTTCGGTCCGAAAAGCTTTCGGTCGAGGTGCGTGCCATGACACAGTCAAAACGAAGCGTCGCCCTGTCGGTGATGGTCATCCTGCTGGCGATCCTCGGACTCGGGGCGCTGGGCGGCGGGTTGTGGCTGATCCTGCTGGGCGGCTCCTGGTACTATGCCATCGCCGGCCTGCTGTTCCTGACCACCGCCGTTCTGTTGCTGAAACGCTCGCCGGCGGCGCTGTCGGTCTATGCGCTGCTGGTCATCGGCACGCTGATCTGGGCCTTGTGGGAAGCCGGACTGGACTGGTGGCCGCTGTCGGCGCGCGGCGACGTGATCGCGGTGGTGGGATTCCTGCTGCTGCTGCCCTGGATCACCCGCCGTCTCGGTGACCGCGAACCGATGGCCGGAGTGCCGGCGCCGGGCGCCTATCCGGTCGGCGCCTTCCGCGGCACCGGCATTCCGCTGACCGCCTCCCTGGTCATCGTCCTGCTGGTCGCCGTCGCCTCCTGGTTCACCGACCCGCACCGCATCGACGGCACGCTTCCGCCGCCCCGGCAGGCGGCATCAGGCGGTGGCTCCGGCCCGGCCATTCCGGACGGAGAATGGCAGGCCTATGGCCGTACCGGCTACGGCCAGCGCTACTCGCCGCTGACCGGCATCACGCCGGACAATGTCGACAGGCTCCAGGCCGCCTGGACCTACGAGACGGGCGACGAGCGCGGCCAGCCCGGCGACCCGAAGGAAACCACCTTCGAGGTGACGCCGCTGAAGATCGGCAACCGCCTGTTCCTCTGTTCGCCGCACCAGCATGTCATCGCGCTCGATGCCACCACCGGCAAGGAGGTCTGGCGCCGCGACCTGCAGATCGACCCCAAGCAGCTGGCACTGCAGCATCTGACCTGCCGCGGCCTGTCCTATCGCCCGGCGCCGCAGTCGGAAGCCTCCGGTTCCGCCGCTTCCACGGCCGGCGGCGCCTGTGCCGCCAGGCTGTTCATGCCGACCGCCGACGGCCGTCTGGTGGCGCTGAACCCGGAGGACGGATCGATCTGCACCGGCTTCGGCGAGAACGGTCAGGTCAATCTGTGGGCCAACATGCCGAACGTCCGGCCCGGCGCCTATTATTCGACCTCCCCGCCGGTGGTGACCGCCAAGCTCATCATCGTCGGCGGCACGGTGCTGGACAATGTCTCGACCAAGGAGCAGTCGGGCGTCGTCCGCGCCTTCGACGCCGACAGCGGCCGGCTGGTGTGGAACTGGGATTCGGCCAGGCCCGACCAGACCGCGCCGATCGCCGACGGCCAGACCTACACCGTCAACTCGCCGAACAGCTGGTCGATCGCCAGCGTGGACGAGGCGCTGGGCATGGTCTACCTGCCGCTGGGCAACCAGCCGCCCGACCAGTTCGGCGGCAACCGCAGCCCGGAGGTGGAGCGCTTCTCCTCCTCCGTCGTGGCGCTCGATCTGGCGACCGGGCAGGTGCGCTGGGTCTTCCAGACCGTGCATCACGACCTGTGGGACTATGACGTGCCGGCGCAGCCCAGCCTGATCGACCTGACCGTCAACGGCCGGACCGTCCCGGCGCTGGTCCAGCCGACCAAGCAGGGCGAGCTGTTCGTGCTGGACCGCCGCACCGGCCAGCCGGTGCTGCCGGTGACCGAGAAGCCGGCGCCGCAGGGGGCCGCCGAGGGCGACCATGCCGCTCCGACCCAGCCGGTCTCCGCCTTGTCCTACGACCCGCCGCCGCTGACCGGGGCCGACATGTGGGGGGCGACGATGTTCGACCAGCTCGCCTGCCGCATCGCGCTGAAGCGCCTGCGCTATGACGGCCGCTTCACCCCGCCGTCCTTGCAGGGGTCCCTGGTCTATCCCGGCAATTTCGGCGTGTTCAACTGGGGCAGTGTCGCGGTCGATCCGCAGCGGCAGGTCGCCTTCACCACGCCGACCTATCTGGCCTTCGTCTCGCAACTGGTGCCGCGGCAGAACGACAAGGACCTCTATGTCCAGGGCGGCGAGCGGCCGCAATTCAGCCTGCCGGCGCTGAACGAGAATTTCGGCGCCCCCTATGCGATCAAGCTCGCCCCCTTCGTCTCGGTGCTCGGCCTGCCCTGCCAGGCGCCGCCCTGGGGCTATGTCGCCGCCGCCGACCTGACGACCGGCAAGGTGGTGTGGAAGCACAAGAACGGCACCACCCGCGACGCCTCGCCGGTGCCGCTGCCTTTCCGCATGGGCGTGCCCAACCTGGGCGGCCCGGTGATGACCGCGGGCGGCGTCGCCTTCCTGTCCGGCACCATCGACTACTACGTGCGGGCCTACGACGTCTCCACCGGCAAACAGCTTTGGGAAAGCCGGCTTCCGGCCGGCGGTCAGGCGACGCCGATGACCTACCAGGGCGAGGATGGCCGGCAATATGTTCTGGTGGTCGCCGGCGGCCATGGCTCGCTGGGAACCAAGGGCGGCGATTCGGTGATCGCCTACGCGCTGCCGAAGTGAAGGCCATGTCCGGGACGGGTGGTGTAGGATCGCCACCCGTCCCGGCGCAACCGATCCCGAGAGAGCAGCGAATGACCATCGTCGTCCATCATCTCAACAACAGCCGGTCACAGCGGATCCTCTGGCTCCTGGAGGAGCTGGAGCTTCCCTACGAACTTCGCGTCTATCAGCGCGACAAGACGACCAATCTGGCCCCGCCGGAGCTGAAGGCGGTGCATCCGCTGGGGAAATCCCCGCTGCTGGAGATCGACGGCCGGATCGTCATGGAGTCTGGCGCCATCGTCCAGCACCTGTGCGAGGGTGCCGGCCGCTTCCTGCCGCCGGCCGGCTCCGACGATGCGCTGCGCCACCTGCAGCTGATGCATTTCGCCGAAGGCTCGGTGATGACCCCGGTGCTGCTCGACCTCTATGTCGGCCGGCTCGGCGAGGCGGGAGCGCCGCTGCATCCCCGCATCCAGGAGCAGTTGGCCAGCCATTTCACGTATCTGGAGTCCGAGCTTCGCCCCTCCGGCCATTTCGTCGGCGACGGCCTGACCGGCGCCGACATCATGCTGAGCTTTCCCATCGAACTGGCGATGCTGAAGGGGAACCGCGGCCGCTGGCCGAAGCTGGCCGCCTTCGTCGACGCCATGCACGCCCGTCCGGCCTGGCAGCGCGCGCTCGCCAGGGGCGGCGCCTATTTCCAGTGACGGCTTGCCGGCTTCGTCAATGGAAAGGCCCGCCCCGGTTCCCCGGAGCGGGCCTTTTCATTAAGCGCCGCAAACCCTCAGCGCGTCGGCACCGGCGGCGTCTGCGAATAGTCGTAGAAGCCGCGGCCGTATTTCTTGCCGATCCAGCCGGCCTCGACATACTTCACCAGCAGCGGGCAGGGGCGGTACTTGCTGTCGGCCAGCCCTTCGTACAGCACCTGCATCACCGCCAGACAGGTGTCCAGCCCGATGAAGTCGGCCAGTTCCAGCGGACCCATCGGGTGGTTGGCGCCCAGCTTCAGCGCGGTGTCGATGGCCTCGACGCCGCCGACGCCCTCATAGAGGGTGTAGACGGCCTCGTTGATCATCGGCAGCAGGATGCGGTTGACGATGAAGGCCGGGAAATCCTCGGCCACCGCGGCGGTCTTGCCGATGGCGAGCGTCAGTTCCTTGATGGCCTCGAAGGTCGGCTCGTCGGTCGCGATGCCGCGGATCAGCTCGACCAGCTGCATCAGCGGCACCGGGTTCATGAAGTGCATGCCCATGAACTTGGCCGGCCGGTCGGTCGCCGCCGCCAGGCGGGTGATCGAGATCGACGAGGTGTTCGTCGCGATCAGCGCTTCCGGCTTCAGGTGCGGAACCAGCTTCTTCAGGAGGTCGCGCTTCAGCGCCTCGTTCTCGGTCGCGGCCTCGACCACCAGATCAGCATCGCCGAACACCGACAGGTCGGTGCCGGTCGTGATCCGGCCCAGCGCGGCGGCCTTCGCCTGCTCCTCCAGCTTGCCCTTCTGGATCTGCCGGTCGTAGTTCCGGCCGATGTTGGCGAGCGCCTTTTCCAGGACCGCGTCGCTGATGTCCGACAGGACGACATCATAGCCGGCCTGGGCGCAGACCTGGGCAATACCGCTGCCCATCTGGCCGGCGCCGATGATGCCAATCTTCTTGATCGTGGTCATGGGGGCTGTCCCGCGAAGGATGTGGGTAGGTTGGTCCGCCGCGGCGGTCACCGGTTCCGTCCGGCGACCGCCGCGGCGGCCTGGATCAGCGCGCCTTATCCAAGCTTTTCCGTCAGCTCCGGCACGGCCTTGAACAGGTCCGCGACGAGGCCGTAATCGGCGACCTGGAAGATGGGCGCTTCCTCATCCTTGTTGATCGCGACGATGACCTTGCTGTCCTTCATGCCGGCGAGGTGCTGGATCGCCCCCGAGATGCCGACGGCGATGTACAGCTCCGGCGCCACGATCTTGCCGGTTTGCCCGACCTGATAGTCGTTCGGCACGAAACCCGCGTCCACGGCGGCGCGGCTGGCGCCCACCGCGGCGCCCAGCTTGTCGGCCAGCGCCTCCAGCAGCGGGAAATTCTCGCCCGACTGCATGCCGCGCCCGCCCGACACCACCACGCGGGCGGCGGTCAGCTCCGGACGCTCCGACTTGGTCAGCTCGGCCGAGACGAAGCTCGACAGGCCGGCCGCGCCGGTGCCCGACACCGCCTCGACCGAGGCCGAACCGCCGTCTGCGGCGGCGGTCTCGAAGGCGGTGGTGCGGACGGTGATCACCTTGACCGCATCGGACGACTGCACGGTGGCGATGGCGTTGCCGGCATAGATCGGCCGCTCGAACGTGTCGGCGGAAACCACCGCGGTGATGTCGGAGATGGCGGCGACGTCCAGCAGCGCCGCGACGCGCGGCAGAAGGTTCTTGCCGACCGAGGTGGCGCCGGCCAGCACATGGCCGTAGCCAGACTTGGCGATGGAAACCACCAGCGGAGCGACGTCCTCCGGCAGCTGGTGCTCGTAGGCGGCATCGTCGGCCAGCAGCACCTTGGCGACGCCTGCCACCTTCGCGGCGGCGTCTGCGGCAGCCTGCGCCCCCTTGCCGGCGACCAGGATGTGGATGTCGCCGCCAATCTTGGCAGCGGCGGTGACGGCGTTCAGCGTGGCGGGCTTCAGCGAGGCGCCGTCGTGGTCCGCGATGACGAGAATGTTGGCCATGGTCAGTTCATCCCCCTCAGATCACGCGCGCTTCGGTCTTGAGCTTGTCCACCAGCGTGGCGACGTCCGGCACCTTGATCCCGGCCTGACGCTTCGGCGGCTCGGTGACCTTCACCGTCTTCAGACGCGGCGTGACGTCGACGCCCAGCGCATCCGGGGCGACGGTCTCCAGCGGCTTCTTCTTCGCCTTCATGATGTTGGGCAGCGAGGCATAGCGCGGCTCGTTGAGGCGCAGGTCGGCGGTGACCACCGCCGGCAGCTTCAGCTCGACCGTCTCCAGCCCGCCGTCGATCTCGCGGGTGACGGCGACCTTGCCGTCGCCGGCGACGACCTTGGAGGCGAAG
>NZ_RWIJ01000027.1 GCF_019805165.1 Azospirillum sp. 412522 | reverse complement strand
CCAGTGTGGACCCAAAGCATCGGGGGTCCCGTTTGGATGCCGATCACCCCCTATACGGGGTCCTTATTCCATGCCGATTCACAGGCATGATCGGTCATCGTCTGATGCCGACGGGCATAATCGGCGAACAGGTGCGCCGGCACATCGATCTGGGCAAACGATCCAGGCGATCAGCGGGTCGATTGGTTCCTCGACCTGGGCGAGCGCACGGCCGGACTGACGGAGCAACGCCAACTGCACAGCGAAACCGAGCCGGTTGGTATCGCCCCGCCGCGTCAGAACCAGGTCGTGGTCCGAAGGGGTGAGCGTGAATTGACGCGCCAGAGCATCCCGGTCGGCGGGAACGCCGAACAATTGCCGGAGTTCGTCCTTAGTCAGCAAACGATGTCGCGGCACGCCGTTCCCCTCTCCAGCCCCGGTCCCGGCCTTGGACGCCGATCCGATCGCGGGAGAGGGTTATGAACGAGCGGAAAGCGTTTTGTCACGGAACTGCATGGCCCGACTGTCCGCATTGCCACCGTTTGACGGACAACTAACTTCACGACAACATGCACACCTATGCGGTGTGTAGCGGTGTGAAAGCAGTGCTTTCCTTCATGAGCCGATATAATTCCAGCTATTCTGTCTAAGATCACCCCGCGACCAGAATTGCTGGAGCGTTTCTCAACAGCGATCGATAGGAGTAAATTCGTGCCGATCCGCAGGCTGGACTTGAATCTGCTCCGGGTGTTCGAAGCCGTCATGCAGCATCGCAGCGTGATCGGGGCTAGCAGAGAACTGCGGGTGACCCCCTCGGCGGTCAGCCACGCGCTTGCCCGGCTGCGTCAGGCGCTGGACGATGACCTGTTCATCCCCGGCGATTCCGGGATGGAGCCGACTGCACGCGCCCTCCATTTATCCCCCGGCATCGCCGATGGCTTGGGACGGATCGCCGATGCGATGAGCACGAAGGCCTTTGTCCCGTCGGAAGCGGTGCGGACCTTCCGCATTGCCGCGACCGACTATGGGGCGGTGGTCGTCCTGCCGCGCGTTATCGCGCGGATCAGCCCGGTGGCGCCGCAAATCGATCTGCGGGTGTTTCCCCTCAACCGCATGGACGTCGTTCGTCAGCTCGACGATGGCCGCGTCGATTTCCTGATCGGCTGGTTTGCCGACCTGCCGGGCCGCGTGCGCCACGCGACGCTTCTCCAGGATGCGGAAACCGTGGTTGTCCGCAGCGGTCATCCGCTCACCGCCGGACCGGTAACGCGGGAACGCCTGTTCGAGTATCCCCACGTCGTCGTGGAGTTGACCGGCAGCGAAGACGTGGCGACCGACGGGTTCATCGACGACCGCGGGGTATCCCGCCGGGTCTGGGTCGAGCGGCTGATCCTCGAAGCGGCCGACGGCGACAAGGGACTGACCGGGCGAGTGGCCATTTCGGTCCCGCATTATGCCGCCGTCCCGCCACTGCTGCAGGTCAGCGACATGGTGGCGACCTTGCCGGGCCTGCTGGCGGCTCGGGCGGTGGAGCAGTCCGGGCTGGTGGCGCTGGACCTTCCCTACGAACCGCAGCGGGCAAACCTGGACATGATCTGGCACCAGCGCGCAGAGCGGGACACCGGCGCCCGCTGGCTGATCCAGCAGATCACCGCCGCGATGGCCGACCCGGCATCCTGATCCGGTAAAAGCGGCAAACGCTTCTGATGTCACTGTTCTTCGCACCATGCTGAATATCGCTCATCATGGCGTTGCACAATGTTCAGTTGCCACGGGCGGACAACTCGCAATAATCATCCGACATCGATTGCGGCACAGCGCTTGTAAGTGCCGGAGGGATTTTCTGTCGGTCGTCGCAGGATGCCGGCAATGAATTGCCGTGGGTCCGCACTGCATTCCCCCGATGATGCGAGGAGGTTTCTTGATGTGGCCGATGATGGAACTTGCCCGGCAGGCACAGGACTATTGGATCGATGCAAGCCAGCGCTCCATCCTGTTCCTCGACGCGCTGCGCCGCCGTGGCAACACCCACTTCGACCATGCCGCCCGGACGGCACCGAACGTCCTCAGCTTCTCCTTCGAGTTGGTGGCCGACGGGCGGACCTTTGAGCGCCCGGTCAATTATGGGCTGGTACGGATCGTCCCGCCCGCCGGCGTCGCCGTCGATGATTGCAAGCGCCCCTTCATCGTGTTCGATCCGCGCGCCGGCCACGGGCCGGGGATCGGCGGCATGAAGCAGGACAGCGAGATCGGTGTTGCCTTGAAAGCCGGGCACCCCTGCTATTTCGTCGGATTTCTCCCCGATCCGGTCCCCGGCCAGACGGTGGAGGACGTCTGCCGGGCAGAGGCCGTCTTCGTGGAAGCGGTGGCCCGCTTGCACCCCGATGCCGACGGGAGGCCTTGCCTCATCGGCAACTGCCAGGCTGGCTGGCAGATCATGATGATGGCGGCGACCCACCCGGACACGGTCGGGCCGCTCATACTGGCGGGCGCACCGCTCAACTACTGGGCCGGGGTCCATGGCAAGAATCCGCTGCGTTATCTGGGTGGTCTTCTCGGCGGCACCTGGCTGACGACATTGGCCGGGGATCTCGGCGCCGGGATCTTTGACGGCGCCGCCCTGGTCGCGAACTTCGAGCGGATGAACCCTGCCAATACTCTGTGGAAGAAGGGTTACAACGTCTATTCGAAGATCGACACCGAGGAGGAGCGTTTCCTCGACTTCGAGACATGGTGGGGCAGCCCCGTCCTGCTCAACGCCGCGGAGATGCAGTTCATCGCCGACGAGCTGTTCCTGCGCAACAAGCTGTCCAGCGGCGAGATCGTCTTCTCCGACGGCACGCGGATCGATCTGCGCAGCATCCGCACGCCGATCGTCGTCTTCTGCTCCTGGGGCGACGACATCACGCCGCCGCAGCAGGCGCTGGACTGGATCCTCGATCTCTACGAGACGGACCGCGAGCTGGTCGCCGGCGGCCAGACCATCGTCTATGCGCTGCACCAGAGCATCGGGCATCTCGGCATCTTCGTCTCGGCCAAGGTGGCGACCAAGGAGCATGACGAGTTCGCGCGGACCATGGACCTGATCGACGTCCTGCCGCCGGGCCTCTATGAAGCCGTCTTCACCGAAAAGACCGCCGGCATGGTCCATCCGGAGCTGGTGTCCGGCGACCATCTCGTGCGTTTCGAACGGCGCCGGCTTGACGACATCCGTGCGCTGGGCGGCAACGATGCGGCCGACGACCGCCGTTTCGCCACGCTGGCCCGCCTGTCGGACCTCAACCAGGGACTCTACCGCTCCACCCTCGGCCCGCTGGTGAGTGCCCTGGCGACACCGCAAAGCGCCGCGGCGCTGCGCGCGATGGACCCGTACAGGCTGCGGTTCGCCGCCTTCTCCGACCGCAACCCGCTGATGGCTCCGGTCGCCCCACTGGCCGCGGCGGTGCGCGCCCACCGCCGTCCGGTACCCGCCGACAATCCTCTGCTCGGCCTTCAGGAGACGGCATCCGACCAGATCGTGCTGGCCCTCGACGCTCTGCGCGACGTTCGGGACCGGGCGACGGAGGCCTTCTTCCTGGCGGTCTACGGCTCCCCGCAACTTCAAACCTTGCTGGGAATCGACCCCGACCGTCCGGTGCCGGGGCACGGCAGGCCGGGCCGCGACCTCACCCGCGAGGCGGCCATCGCCCGCGCCGTCGCCGATCTCGCCCTGCGGATGGAGCAGGGCGGGCCCGCCGAGGCGGGGCTGCGCGCCCTGCTCTACATCGGCCTCGGCCGGCCGCGGGCCAGTGTGGACGAGCGCGGCTTCGCCATGCTCCGGCACATCCGACGGCAGCTCTTCGCCGACCGGCCGTTCAGCCTCGCCCGCTTCAAGGCGCTGGTGCGGGAGCAGTATCTGCTTCTGCTGCTCGACGAGGACCGCGCCGTCGCGGCAATCCCTGCCTTGCTGGAAAACGATGCCCCCGTCCGGGCCGGGATGCTCGACACCATCCGTCGCGTGGTTGCCGCCTCCGGGGAACTGTCGCAGGACGCTGAACGGCGCCTCGACCATGTGGAGTCGCTGTTCGCATCGGTGAGCGGCAAGACCATATCGGCGCCCCCCGGGATGGCGGGACTCGCCGCATCGTGACGCCATTGGACAGGAAGAACGGGAACATACCATGACTGATGCTCAACCGACCGGCGCTCAACCCGGCCTGCCGTCGGCCGCCGATGTCCGCAGCCTTGTCGCCCAGCAGAAATCCGCCCTGCTCGCCGAGGAAGCACGCAAGCGCAAGGCTGCGGAGGAGGAGCTGAAGCATCAGAAGGAGATGTTCCTGCATCGCACGGTCACGCCGGACTTCGTCGCCCATCTGACCACACGCATTGGAAACGCCGCGGCGAACGGCGAGATGCAGCTTTTTCTCGGCCGCTTCCCGAGCGCGTGGTGCAGCGACGGCGGGCGGGCGATCAATGCGCGGGAGAAGGACTGGCCGTCGACGCTTCAGGGCTTCGCCCGGGACTTCTACGATTTTTGGGAGCGGGAGCTGAAGCCGCGTGGATTTCAGATGGAGGTCGCCATCGTCGATTTTCCTTCTGGCATGCCGGGCGATATCGGTGCGACCCTTTCGTGGAAGGAAGGGGACCGGGCGTGACGGAACCGGGAACGGCGTCGCGACCGGGGCAGGCTTGGGGATGATGGGGATGAGGGCTCTTCGCTGGGTGATCGGGGCTGCCGCCATCGCGGCACTCGGCACGACCTTGTGGTTTGCGACGCGGCCGCCGCCACTGACCGTCCAGGGGGAGGTGTCGGCCGACCGGGTCGACATCAGCCCCCGCGTTTCGGGCCGTGTCGCCAAGCTGGGCGCCGATACCGGCGACAGGGTGGCACGCGGGACAATGTTGGTCGAACTGGAAAGCCCGCAACTGGTGGCGGCATTGTCCGCCGCACAGGCCGCGCTCGGCGTCGCCAGGGCCGACCTCGACCGGGTCAACAGCACGCGGCCCGAGACCATCACCGCGAGACGGGCCGATCTGGCCTCGGCGGATGCCGACGTCACCCTCTATCAGGACAATTACGGCCGGCAGGCCCAGCTCATCCGCTCCGGCAATACCCCGCAGGCCCGGCTGGACGAGGCGGCGCGCAATCTGGAGGCCGCCATTCGCAAACGCGAGTCGGCGGAGGCCGCGCTGCATCTCGCCGTTACGGGCGCCAGCCCGGAGGAGCGGGCCCTGGCCGCCGCCCAGGTCAAGCAGGCGGAAGCAGCGCTCCGCCAGCGGTCCGTCGATGTGGAGGAGATGGTCGTCCGTGCGCCCATGGATGGCGAGATCACCACCAAGGTGGCCGAGCTGGGCGAGAATTTCAGTGCCGGCGCGCCACTCTTCTCCATGGTGGACATTGCGCACCCGTGGTTCACCTTCAACCTGCGCGAAGATCTGCTGACCGGCCTGACCGTCGGCGACAGCTTCCGGATCACCGTCCCGGCCCTCGGGTCGAAGGAGATTCCGGTGCGTGTGACGGTGATCAACGTCCAGGGGCAATACGCGACGTGGCGGGCGACCCGCGCCACCGGCGACTTCGATCTGCGAACCTTCGAAGTCCGGGCCGTTCCGGCCGAGCCGGTGGAGGGATTGCGGCCGGGAATGAGCGCCATCTGGGTCCGGCAGGGGCATTGAGATGCGGCCCCGCAACGGGTTGCGTCCCGGCTTCCTGCTGGTCTTCCAGCGTGAACTGGTCTGGCTGCGTCGGCGCCGCCCGGGTCTGCTGGTGCTCGTGACCCTTCTGCCGCTTGGCCTGATGGGGCTGCTGATGGCGATCTTCAGCGCCGGTCTCGCCACCCGCCTGCCGATCGCCGTGCTCGACCTCGACGGTTCCGATCTGTCGCGCGCCATCGTCCGCACAGTGGACGCCACGCCCGATGTTGCGGTTGCGCATCGCGTCGCCGACCTTGCCGAAGGGCGGCGGCTGATCCTGTCCGGCACCGTCCACGGGCTGCTGATGATTCCGCGCGATCTGGAACGGGACGTGAAGGCCGCCCGCCGGCCGGAGGTGGTGTTCTTCTACAACACCCAGACGCTGACCTCCGGCAACCTCGTCCTGCGCGGGGTCAGCAATGCGGTCCCGACGGTGGCGGCCGGCATCCGACTGTCGCTGCGCACGGCCCAGGGCCAGCCGATGGACGCCGCCCAGGCCTCCCTGGCACCAATCCCGGTCCAGGTCCACGGCCTGTTCAACCCGACCCTGAATTATGCCCATTTCCTGCTGGCGGCGCTGTTGCCCAGCCTGCTTCAGGTGGTGGTGGTGGTGGCGTCCGCCTATTCGGTCGGCCTGGATGTCGAGACGCGGCACCGGCTGGCGATTCTCAGAAGGTTGGGCGGCGGGCTGTGGTCGGCGATGGCGGGGAAGGTGCTGCCCTACACGATCCTGTCCCTGATGGTGCTCGGCATCGCCGACTCCGTTCTGTTCGGCGTGCTGGAACTGCCCTTGCGGGGTCAGCGGGGCATTCTGCTCCTCGCAGGCATCCTGTTCCTGCTGGCCTGCCAACTGCTCGGCGTCCTGCTGGCGCTGTTCCTGCGTTCCACCGCGATGGCGGTCAGCATCGGGACGCTGCTGACCGCGCCAGCCTTCGGCTTCATGGGCATCGGTTTTCCGCGCCTCGGCATGAGCGCCTTCGCCCAGGGCTATGGGACGCTGCTGCCGGGAACCTGGTACCTGACGGCACGGATCGACCAGACCGTCCGCGGCACGCCGTCCGACCTGTCCTGGCCGCCGGTGCTGATCCTCGCCGCTTTGGTGATCGGGCTGGCCGGGCTGGCCGCGTGGCGGTTGGAAGGGCTGCGTGCCCGACGCAGGCGGGCGGGCACCGGGCGCACCACGGCGGTTCACGGCGGGTCGGCGCCATGAGTGCGATTTTCGCCGTGTTCCGTCACGAACTCCACCGCATTTTCACCGTGCGCCCGGCCTTTTCCGTGCTCATCCTGGCGGCGGCGATTTACGCTGCGTTCTATCCGCAGCCCTACCTCAACGAGGCGCTGCGCGACGTCCCGGTCGTGGTGGTGGACCGCGACGGGACCGGCAGCAGCCGGGAGATGGTCCGTCGGCTCGACGCGACCTCCGACGTGAGTGTCGCCCTGGTCCTGCCCGATCTTCCGAGTGCCCAGCGCGCCGTTTTCGAACGCGCCGTGTCGGGCATCCTGCTGATCCCCGGGAATTTCGAGCGCGACCTGTTGCATGGGCGGCCTTCCCCGGTCGCTCTCTACGCGGACGCCAGCTATTTCCTGATCTATCAGCGGATTACCGGTGCCGTTTCGGCCGTGGCAAGAACGCTCGGGGCGGAGGTCGAAAGCGCACGGCTGGTCGGTGCCGGTGTCGATCCGGCGGTGGCCGGCGCCGTCGTCGACCCGATGCCGCTGACAGCGGTGCCGCTGTTCAATCCGCAGGGAGGCTATGCGACCTATCTGCTGCCGGCGGCTTTCGTCCTGATCCTGCAGCAGCTTCTGCTGATCGGAACCGGCCTGCTCGGCACCACTCCCGATCCTGACCGGCCCAGGGCAGGGCCGCTGGCGACCGTGACCGGCAAATACATGGCCTATCTGGTGCCGGAAAGCTTGATCCTGCCCTTCTACCTGATTGCCCTTCCCTATCTTTATGACGTGCCGCGCCTGGGCTCGACCGTAACAATCCTTTTCTTCGCGCTGCCCTTCGCACTCGCCGTCAGCGGGCTTGGCCTCATCGCCGCGGCGGTTTTTCGCACTCCCCTGGCGGCGCAACTCGCCACTGCGGCGGTCGGCCTGCCCGTCTTCTTCCTGGCGGGTTTCGCTTGGCCGCCGGAAGCGATGCCGGAAGCGGTTCGTCTGATCGCCCGGTTGCTGCCAAGCACATCGGCGATCGACGGGCTTGTCCGCGTGGCCCAGCTTGGGGCACCCCTCTCGGAGGTCGCCGAACCCTTCCTGACGTTGTGGGCTTTGGCAGGACTCTATAGCGCAATTGCCGTTGCGCTTGCATTCCGGCGTTAACCGCGACCACATTTACACTATAGCGTAACTTGATTATTGTTTTGAGAACCGTATGGCATGGGTATGAACTTTATCGATGTGCATCATTCAGCGATCTGATCGGCGTTAGATTATCTTCTGGCGTTCTTCCAAAGGAAATGATGAGCATCTATCTCAACCTTATGATGTTTGCTCGGGATCCACTTGTTCAGACGGGGGTTCTGGCTTCGATAGGGGCGCTTCTTACTCACGTTGCTCTCCGGAATAGACCGACACATCGCTTTGCCGGGCAGTTGTTCTTTTCATAGCGCTCACTATTCTTCTATTCTACCACGGTATCGTTCCCTAGGAGGCCGGAACATCGAATAGCTCCGTTCCACAGAGGGTATTCGCCGGCCTTGCCAGAATGATCAGGTGGACGAACGGGGCATTGTCCCTGGTCGGTTTCGTTCGAGCATTTCTGACTTTCGAACGGCGGACCCGCGAAGGCCGACTCCTCCAGGATCTGATCATTGGCATGATCTATGTCGGCACCGCCTTGTCGATAGCTGCCAATGTTTTCAATTTTCCGGTCGGCACCCTCATCGCGACATCTGGTGTCTTCGCCATCATCGTCGGCCTTGCGATGCAAAGCACGTTGAGCAATGTCTTCTCGGGCATCGCTCTGAACATCAGCCGCCCTTATGCCGTTGGGGATTGGATCTCGTTGGGGGACGGCATAGAAGGCCAGGTTCTCGAAACCAACTGGCGCGCCACTCATTTGCTCAGCGACACGAATGACCTCATCATTCTCCCCAACAGCAGCTTGGCAAAAGCAACTTTGACAAATCTGAGCGGACCGGATCGCTCGCACGGAGTTGCTCTTACCGTAAGAATTTCCCCAAATGTTTCGCCGGGTGCCGTTTCAAGTGTTATGCGGGACGTGTTGCTGAGTTGCACATCGATCCTGCCCAATCCCCCGCCAACCACACACATTCAGTCTCTCGACGCAGACGCGATCGAGGTGAAGCTCTCTTTTCACGTTGCCAAGCTTTCTGCTGTTGGCACGACGAAAGATGAGGTTTTCGATCTCGTCTACCGGCACGTGAAATCCTCGGGGATGAGGTTCGCATCACCTCGTGCTGGGTCAGCCGAAGGTCAAGGCGCTGCTGTCGGACGAGCATTTCTCGGTGGATGGCACGCTGATCGGTGAGCCATCGAGGCGCCACCGGTTCAAGCCCGATGGCGAACGGGGCCAGCATGAAGAGCTTCCGGTCCAAGAGCCTGCCCCCGAAGGCGGGGGACGGCAGTGGCGAGCCGCCGGGGCCGGGGCGCAACGGCGACCGCGACTTCCATGGTGAGAAGCGGTCCAACGAGACCCATGCCTCGACCGGCGATCCCGAGGCCCGACTGTACCGCAAGGGAAACGGGCAACCGGCGAAGCTGGCCTTCATGGGCCACGCGTTGATGGAGAACCGTCATGCCCTGGTGGTGGATGTCCGGCTCACCGCGGCCACGGGTATGGCTGAACGCGAAGCGGCGGTTTCCATGGTCGAGGCGATCCCCGGCGGCCACCGCATCACGGTGGGCGCCGACAAGACTTATGACACCAAGGACTTCGCGGCGAACATGCGCAGCCTGGGCGCCGCTGCGCACGCCGCGCAGAACACGAGCAACCGCCGCTCGGCGATCAACGGCCGGACCACCCGTCACCCCGGCTACGCCGTCAGCCTAAGAATCCGCAAACGGATCGAGGAGGTGTTCGGCTGGATCAAGGGAGCCGGCTTGCGCAAAACGCGTCATCGCGGCACGGCCCGCGTCGGTTGGATGTTCACCCTGACCGCCACCGCCTACAACCTGATCCGGCTGCCTAAGCTGCTGGCGACGGCATAATCACGCCCGAAGTCCGCCTCAACGGAGGCTCCGGGCGTCTCGGAGCGCTAAAAGACGCTCCATTCTGACAATACGGGCGTCGGAAACCCCATTTTCAAGCCGAAGCGAGGGAAAAAGGCCGGAATATGTTCGTTTTTCCGCAACCTGATAGAGCGCCGGCCTTCGCTGCGTTTGCGCCCAGCCCGAGGCTGAGCAACGCCACCCGCTCGATCAACGGGCGCAGCCGGTCGCCTCAGGATCGGGACAATGCGCGCGCCGTGCCGAAAAGGGCGAGCAGCCCGTCGCCCAGCGCACCGCGCCAGGCGAAATAGTCGTGCCCGGCGGCATATTCGCGATGCGAGACGGTGTAGCCCTTCGCCTCCAGCACGTCACGCAGGTGGCGGGTGCTTTCAAGGATGCCGATCTCGCCATCGACCGTTCCTTCGAACAGGCCGGCGCCGAGGAAGATGCGGACCGGCTGCCTCGCCATCGACCCTGCCAGCCCGGCGACATATTCAGGCCGATCCGGCGGTGCGTCGTCCGGATGCCACCAGAAGGATCCAGAAAGCGACAGCGCATTGCCGAACCGCTCCGGACGGGCCAGTGCCGCCGTCACCGCCGCCAGCCCGCCATAGCTCGACCCCGCCAGCACCGTCCGGTCGGGCCGGGGACGGATGCCGGTGCTCGTGACGAGCCAGGGCAGCAGCTCTTCCGCCAGCATGGCGGCGAAAGCGGGGTTGGCCGGCAATTCGCGGGCGCGGGCCTCGGCACTCGGATTGGCGATGAAAACGGTCATGATCGGAGGCAGGCGGCCGTCACCGGTCAGACGGTCGAGCATCGCCGGCACCGGCGCCCGGCGCCCCAGGTAATCGGGTCCGTCGAACAGCAGGAGCAGGTGCGTGCCGGCGTCCCTCGGGTCCACGTTCGGGGGGAGATAGATGGTCACATCGCGGACATTGCCCAGGATGCGGCTGACGAAGCGGTCCGCGATCAACCGTCCGGCCGGAACCGCCGTCTCGTCGATGCCCGGCTGGGTCGGTGCATTGGACAGCTCGACCAGGGACAGTTGGTTGTAGGGATCGGGCGCGTCGGCCGGCCAGGGACGGCGGTTCAGCGGATCGGCCTGGAGCTGCGCCAGAATGGCTTCGCGGCATTCGCGGCAGGTGCCGGGAAAATCGGGGACGTCGGGAGCGATCTGGTAGGACAGGCGGGTCGAGTTGGGGACGACGAAGCTCTTGAACCACACGTCGCTGTTTGCGAGCCGCTCAAGCCGCTCGTGGTTGGAGGAGGGGCCGCCCAGCAGGCGGACATTGCGCCGCGCGCCGCGCGCCAGGAAGGTCAGCACAGATTGGCCGGCCATTGGCCCGCTGGTCATCGGCCTGTCGGCGTCCAGCGGTTCGACCAGGGGCGAGCCCTTTTCCGCCACCATGCGCCAGAATTCGTCCGTGCCGCCGCCCCGTGCCAGCCGTTCCGCCAGCGCGGCGATGGTCGGGCTGAGGGGATCGCGCGGTGCGGCGGCCTGATCCGTCGCCGCGACGCGCCGGGTGAGCGCCAGCCCGTAGTTCCCCCCCGATCGCAGCATGACCAGCAGTGCCGCGCTGTCGGGGCCGGCGACAAAGCGGAAGGTCGCCCGCCCGGTGGTGCCGTCCAGCAGGAGCCGCAGGGAGCGGCCCTGCCGGTCGATCAGGCGCAGTTCCGCGGCCTCGCTGCCGGAGTCCAGCGTGCCTTCCACATAATCGCCGTCCTCCAGCGCCAGCGGATGAACGGCGCCCCCGCTTTCGCCCGCTCCATGCGGAGCGGCGACATGGCCGGTCACCGGCGCGTCCAGGGCCAAGGGGGAAAGTTGCGGCATCCCCGCGCACGCATGCAAACCCATCATCATCAATCCTGCAGCAAGCATCAGACGCCTCGATCGTGACATGCGGCCCATCCGGTCAGGATCCGGCCGCCGTGATCACGCGGTCGAGCAGCGGCCCGACGATGCGCAGCGAGGCGGGGGAAATGATGTCCTCGTGGGCGCAGTGCGACAGGCGGTGGACGGACAGACGGGCGACCCGCCCGGTCCAGCTTCCTTCGGGGTCGATCTCCGGCGGAATGGACCGCTCGGCAACGAACAGGGTCAACTCGCCGTCATAGTCTGGCGTCCGCGCCCGGGACAGCAGCCGCACCGCGTCCTTGTAGTTGCCGAAGATGTGGCCGAACATCTCCACCTTCTCGCGCCTCAGATCCTCGTCCATCACGTCCGCAAGCGCATCGCCCAGGAACTGTTCCTGTTCCCGCTCGGCGGCCTGATCGGCGTCGATGCGGCCAAGGCCGCTCCAGTCATGGGCCTCGGCCGGATAGGTGTCGAGCAGGCCGAGGAACGCCACCCGTTCGCCCATCCGCCGCAGCCGCACCGCCATTCCGTAGGCGATGGTGCCGCCCAGCGAATAGCCCAGCAGATGGTACGGCCCCTGCGGCTGCACCGAGCGCAGGACGGCAAGCTGGCGGTCGCACAGCTCGTCGATGTCGGTGCTCAGCGCCAGCGGTCCGTTGGGGCGGGGCGACTGCAATCCGACGATCGGCCGGTCGCCGCCCAGATAGCGCGACAGCACGCTGTACTGCCAGGACAGGCCGGAGCCGGGATAGAGGCAGACCAGCGGCGCGCCGGAGCCGTCGCGCAGGCGGATGACCTGCTCGAACCCCAGATTCTCCGGCTCCTCCGCCCGCGCCTGCTCCGCCATATCGGCGGCGAGACGGGCGACCGTCGGCGACACCATGATCTGGCCGACCGACACGCTCTCCCCGAGGTCGCGGCGGATGCGCGCCGCCAGCCGCATCGCCAGCAGCGAATGGCCGCCGACGGCGAAGAAATCGTCGTCGGCGCCGATGGACTCCACCCCCAGCAGTTCGGCGAAGATCGCCGCCAGCCGGCGTTCCAGCCCCGGCGCCGGCCGCCGTCCGCCTCTTCCGGCCATGGCGGCCGTCACCGGCGGCGGCAGCGCCTTGCGGTCGAGCTTGCCGTTCGGCGACAGCGGCAGCGCCTCCATCGCCACATAGGCGGCAGGCAGCATGTGGAGCGGCAGCGTCCGTTCCAGGCTGGCGCGGACGGCGGCCTCGTCGAAGCCGCATCCCGCCGCCGGCACGATATGGGCGACCAGCTGGCGGCGGTCCATTCCGGAATTTTTCCTCCGATCGGCCTCCGGCTTCGCGAAGCCGGCGTCACCCAGCACGGCGGCGGTCACCACCGCCCGGGCGATGCCGGGCAGGGCGGCGAGTGCGGCTTCGATCTCGCCCAGTTCGATGCGCTGGCCCCGGATCTTTACCTGATGGTCGGTGCGGCCGAGATACTCCACCGAGCCGTCGGGCAGCCAGCGGGCAAGGTCGCCGGTGCGGTACATCCGCCGTCCCCGGTCGAAGGGATCGGCGACGAAGCGGGCGGCGGTCAGGCCGGGCCGGCCAAGATAGCCGATGGCGAGCTGGTCACCGCACAGATACAGCTCGCCCACCGCGCCCGGCGGCACCGGGCGGAGGGCGTGGTCGAGGATGCGCAAGCCGGTGTTCCACACCGGCCGGCCGATGGGCACGCCGCCTTCGCCCTCGATCCAGCCACGGGAGGCCGGACAGAAGGTGACGTCCACCGCCGCCTCCGTCGGGCCGTAGAGGTTGTGCAGCTCGGCGCCGAAGCGGCCGGTGAAGGCGCGCGACAGGGCACGCCCCAGCGCCTCGCCGCTGCAGAAGACGCGGGCGAGGCTGGTGCAGACGGGGGTGTCGGGGCCGTGGATCTCGATCACGCTGGCGGTGAACAGGGCCAGCATCGACGGCACGAAGTGGATGGTGGTGATGCGGTGATCCTCGATCAGCCGCACCAGCGCCGCCGGATCGCGGTGGGCGTCGGGCGGTGCCATCACCAGACGGGCGCCGACCAGGAAGGACCAGAAGAACTCCCACACCGACACGTCGAAGCCGCAGGGCGTCTTCTGCAGGATGGCATCGTCCGGTCCCAGCGGATAGGCGTGCTGCATCCACAGGAGTCGGTTGACGATGGCGCCGTGCGATACCGCCACTCCCTTGGGCCGGCCGGTGGTGCCGCTGGTGTAGATGACGTAGGCCGGATGGTCCGGCGATAGGTCGTCATCGAGGGGGCAGGGCGCCTCGCCGGTGCTCTCCTCCCCGTCACGATCCCCGCCGTCCACCGTCAGCACCGGCACCGTGTCGCCGAACAGCGGGCGGGAGGCGGCGTCGGTGATCAGCACGCGGGGAGCCGCGTCCGACAGCATGAAGCCCAGCCGATCCGCCGGATAGCCGAGGTCGAGCGGCAGATAGGCCGCCCCCGCCTCGATCACCGCCAGGATCGACAGGCTGAGCGACGCGGAACGCGGCAGCCCGACCGCCACCATGTCGCCGGTACGCACTCCCATCGCCCGCAGCCGTCCGGCCAGACGGGTCACCCGCTGCCGCACCGCGTCGAAGCTCAGGGACTTCGTCCCGTCCACCAGCGCCACGGCCGAGGGCGTGCGCCGGGCCTGGGCGATCAGCAGGCTGCGCAGGGTCGCGGGCGGCACCACCTGCGCGGTGTCGTTGACGGCGGCGAGCAGGCGGCGGTCCCTTCCGGTCAGCAGCGGCAGGGCCGCCACCGCCGTGTCCGGCTGGCGGACCAGCGTCTCCAGCACGCCGCGCACCCGTTCCGCCAGCGCCAGCGCATCGGGAACGGCGCCGCGATTTTCCACCAGCAGCGTCAGTTCGCGGCCGGGCAGCACCAGCAGGGCCAGCGGGTAATGGCTGTAGCCGCGGTTGTGGATCCCGGCGATCCGAAGGCCGCCGAGGTCGAGACGGTCATAGGCGCTGTCCGGGTAGTTCTCCACCACCAGCAGCGTGTCGAACAGGGTGACGCCGCCGGCCAGCGCCTGGAGGTCGGACAGGCCGAGCCCGTCATGCTCCATCAGCGTGATGTGGCGGTCCTGGATGGCGGAAAGCTGCGCCCACAAGGGCCGTGCCGGGTCGAGCCTCACCCGCACCGGCAGTGTGTTCAGGAACAGCCCGACCTGCTCCTCGATCCCGGTGACGGCGGCGGAGCGGCCGGCCACCGGCGTGCCGAACAGCACCTCGTCGCGTCCGGCCATGTTGCCCAGCACCAACGCCCATACCGCCTGCATCAGGGCGTTCAACGTCAGTCCTTCGTCGCGCAGCCGGGCGAGCAACGCATCGGTCAGCGCTGCCGGCAGGGTGAGCGACGCTTCCTCCATCGGCGGAGCCCCGCCGTCCGTGCCGCCATCGGTGCCGCCGTCTGTGCCGGTGGCGGCACGGTCGAACAGAACCGTCGGGACGGCTCCGGTCAACGCTTCGGTCCAGGCCGCGCGGCCGGCCGCGGTATCGCGGGCCAGAAGACCGGCCACCGCCGCCGGATAGCCGGTCGCCGCCGGCGGCAACGCGGCGGCGTCCCGGGCGTAGGCGGCCAGCAGGTCGCGCAGAACCAGCGGCGTCGACCAGCCGTCCACCACCAGATGATGGATGGCGATCAGCAGCCGGTGGCGGTCGGCGCCGGTACGGACCAGGACCGCCCTCACCAGCCCGAGGAAGCGGTCGGTCGGATTGGCCCGTCCGGCGGTCGCCGCCTCGATGCGGGCGAGTTCGGCCGCCTGTGCTTCCGGGGCCAGCCCCGTCAGGTCGTACCGGTCGATGGGCCACAGCCGGCCCGCGCCCTGCGGCAGGATCGGGATGACCAGCAACGGCTCGTCGCCGCCGTCCTGGTCGAACAGGCCGGCCAGCTGGGGGTGACGGCGCAGCACCGCGTCGAAGGCGCGCTCCAGCCGGTCCGCGTCC
Source organism: Azospirillum sp. 412522 (assembly GCF_019805165.1). Lineage (GTDB taxonomy): Bacteria > Pseudomonadota > Alphaproteobacteria > Azospirillales > Azospirillaceae > Azospirillum. The sequence continues at coordinate 72,606 of NZ_RWIJ01000027.1, read as the reverse complement.
AGCGGCCCGGCAAGGTCGAGCGCGGTGAAGGCATTGTAGGCGCTGGCCTGCCCGCCGAGCTGGGTCTGGAACAGCATCCCCTTCTGCAGGGGCAGCAGCGGCACGACGGCGGCGACGGGGCCATGCCGCGCCTCCAGGACGGCCGGGTCCGCCGCGACCGGCCTCACCGTAACCGGAGCCGGGCCGCCCGTTCCTCCCGCCGCCGCCATCGGTTGCAGAGCCAGTGCCATGCGGCGCGGCTCGCGGCCGGCGAACACGTCGCGCGGACGCAGCTGGAAGCCGTGGGCGCGCAGTTCGCACCCCAGCGCGATGGCGCTGATGCTGTCGCCGCCGAGCGCGAAGAAATCGGCGTCGGCACCCACCGCCGGCAGCTTCAGCACCTTCGCCATCGCCCGGCACAGCAATGCCTCGGCCGGACCGGCGGGGGCGGCACCCCCGCCATTCCCGCTGCCGGGGGCGGGCAGGCGGGCGCGGTCCACCTTGCCGTTGACGGTCAGGGGAAAGGCGTCCAGCAGCACCAGCGCCGCCGGCACCATGTAGTCGGGCAGCCGGTCGCGCAGGCCGTGGAGGAGGGCGCGGCCGGTCGCATCGCGATCGGTGGTTGGGGCTGCTGCCGGATCGGACAGGGTGCAATAGGCGATCAGCCGATGGCTGTCGTTCACCGCCTCGGCCACCACCAGCGCGCCGGCCACGCCGGGCAGCCGGTTCAGGGCGGCCTCCACCTCCGGAAGTTCGATCCGGTAGCCGCGCACCTTGATCTGGTGGTCGGCACGGCCCAGGAAGTCGATCTGGCCGTCGGGCGTCCAGCGCACCAGGTCGCCGGTTCGGTAGAGCCGTCCGCCCGACCCGAACGGATCGGCGACGAAACGCTGCGCCGTCAGGTCCGGACGTCCGACATAGCCGGCGGCCAGCCCGGCCCCGCCGATATACAGCTCGCCCACCACCCCGATCGGGACCGGCCGCAGCCGGGCGTCCAGCACATGCGCCCGCACATTGCCGAGCGGCCGGCCGACCACCGGCCGCTCGGCGACCGACAGCGGGGCGCGAAGCGTGTCCACCGTGTTCTCGGTCGGACCGTAGAGGTTGACGGCGGTCAGGCCGGCATGACTGCGCAGCCGCGCCCACAGGGCGGGCGAAGCCGCCTCGCCGCCGATCAGGAGGACGGACGGGTGATGGTGTCCCGGTGCCATCAGCCCGCAATCCAGCATCTGCGCGCAGAAAGAGGGCGGCAGGTCCATGGCGTCGATGGAGCGGGACCGGACCTCCTCCACCAGGGCGTGGGCGTCGCGCCGCATCTCCTCGTCGAAGACATGCAGCTCCTGGCCCAGCAGCATCCAGAAGATCTGGAGCCAGGAGGAATCGAAAGCGAAGGAATGGGTGTGCGCCGCCCGCAGGGTCCTGCCGCCATGGCGTTCGCGGACCCTGTCCAGCGCCGGACCGTAGAGGTCGGCCTTATGGGACAGCAACAGGTTCAGCAGCGCGCCATGGGTGTTCATCACCCCCTTCGGCCGCCCGGTCGAACCGGAGGTGAAGATGACGGTGGCAATATGGTCGGGCGTCAGCGCACCCGTCCGTTCCGCCGCGGCGACCGGGCCGCCGGGCAGCGCGGCGCAGGCGGCCAGCAGGTCGGGGTCGTCCAGGCACAGCGTCTCCAGACCGGGCGGCAGCCGCCCGGCGGCCGTCGTCCAGCTCAGTGCGCAACGTGGGGCCGCGTCCTCGCACATGGTCGCCAGCCGGTCGGCCGGGTAATCGAGGTCCAGCGGCAGATGAGTGGCGCCGCTCGCCAGAACCGCCAGCATGGCGACCACCGCATCGACGGAGCGCGGCACTGCCACCGCCACCACGTCGCCGGGACCGATGCCCCGGCGGATCAGCAGCCGGGCGACCCGCGCCATGGCGCCCGACAGGTCGGCGAAGCTCAGACGTGCGTCGCCGAAGACCAGCGCGGTCGCGTCCGGCGTCTCGGCGGTCTGGAGATCCAACATGTCGACCAGCGTCGCCGGTCGGTCGGGAAGGGGGAAGATCGGGCCGGCGGACCAGGCGGCGATGGCGGCGGCTTCCGCCTCGTCCATGACGGGAGCATGGTCGAGAGGCGTGGTGTCGCCCGCCGTTGCGTCGAGCAGGCGGACCAGACGGCGGGCGTGGCGGGCGAGATCGTCGGTGTCGTAGCGGCTGCGGTCGGCCCGCAGTTCCAGCGTGATGCGGCCGTCCCGGGTCAGCAGGCCGAACTCGAAATCGTCGACCGGGCCGGTCGCCAGATGGCGGGTGACCGCCGCCACGCCGCCGAAATCCAGCTCGTAGTCGAACATCCGGTAATTGACGACCGGGCCGTAGAGCGCCTTGCCCGATCCGACCTGTCCCAGATCGCGCGGGATGCGCTCGGCGTCGTAGCGCTGATGGCCCCGCGCCTGCTTCAGTGCCGTCCTGACCCTGCCGGCGGCGGCTGACAGGGTCTGAGCGCCTGTCAGATCGATGCGCACCGGCAACACATTCACCACCGGCGCCACCGCGTGGGCGGCGGCCGACCCCATGCGCCGCATGAACGGCACGCCCACCACCGGCCGCGCGTCGCCGGACAGGCGGTGCAGATAGACGGCGATGCCGGCCATCAGCAGGTCGAGCGGCGCCAGGCCGCCGTTTTCCGCCTGCCGGGCCAGCCGCCCGGACAGCGCATCCGGCAGATCGGCGCTGTGCGCCACCACATCGGAGGTCGCCTGCTGCTCGGTCGGCTTGGCGCCCCGCGTGGACAGGGTCAGCGGTGCGGGAAAGTCCCGGCACAGCGCGCTCCAATAGGCGCGGTCGCGGGCAAGGGCGTCGGAGGCGACATAGACCGCTTCCTCCGCCGCCACCGTAGCGACGGAGACGAAGGGGCAGGGGGGAGCGGCCTGCCCCGCCAGGGCCGCTCCGTAGAGGGTGGCGACGCGGCGGGTCAGCGCGTTGAAGCTGTAGCCGTCCAGCATCAGGTGGTGGTAGCGCTGATACCAGATCCAGCGCGGCATCCCATTGGAGTCCCCATTGGAGCTGGTGACGTCGAACAGGATCTGGCGGCACAGCGGGCGGGTGCCGTCGGCCGGCAGATCCTCGGCCAGATCGGCGGCCATCATGGCGCGGGCGGCCGCCTCCGGGTCCGGCGTGCCGGTCAGGTCGATCCGTTCCGGCACCGGCATGGCGTCGCGAGGGTCGCCATCGGGCAGGATCTGCACGATGGCGCCGTCCCGCTCGGCGAAGCGGGCGGTGACCGTGTCGGCCTCCGCCAGACCGTCGCGGATGGCCTGGGAAAGCCGGTCGGCGTCGATGGGGCCGTTCAGTTCGATGGCATGGGCGATGACATAGGCGTTCTTGCGGGCCGCGACCTGATCCGCCAGCCAGATGCCCAGTTGCGTGCCCAGCAGGGGGATGATGCGCATGGCCCTTTTCTCTCGTTCGGGGGTTGCCGGCCGTCAGGCGGCGGCGGGGGTGAGGCCGGTCCAGGCCGCCTCGATGTGGTCCAGGCAGGCGGCGCGCGCGGCGGGGCCGAAGACGCGGGTCCAGCCGTCGGGCACCGCCGCGAAGTCCGGCCACAGGCTGTGCTGTCCGGCGGCATTGACCAGCACCAGGAAGGGGCGGCTTTCGTCGTCGAAGGGGTTGACGTAATGGTCGTTGGTCATGGAGGCGGTCCTGACTCCGTTGGAGTGGCGGGGCGGGGGGAACCCTACCGACCCAGTGTTGCCCCGCCGTCCACCAGCAGGTCGGCCAGGGTGATGTGCCCGGCGGCGGGGGAGGCGAGGAAGAGAACGGTCTCGGCAACGTCCCGCGGTTCGGCCAGCTTGCCGAGCGGGATGCCCAGCCTGTGCAGGGCCGGGTTTCCCCGGATGGTGCGGGCGGCGCCGTCCGCCACGCAATCGGCATCGCTCCACAGCGCGCGCTGCATCGGCGTGTCGGTGGAACCGGGGGAGACGACGTTGCAGCGGACGCCGTAGGGCGCCAGTTCCAGCCCCAGCGTCATGGTCAGGCTGGTCAGCGCCGCCTTCGACGCGCCATAGGCGGCCATGCCTATGCGCGGCACATGGGCGGCGTTGGACGACACGCTGACGATGGCCCCGCCCGCCTGCGCCTTGAAGGCCGGGGCCAGCGCCCGCATCAGATGGAAGGGACCGGCGACGTTGACGGCGAAGCTGTCGCGCCAATCGTCGTCGCTCGTCTCCTCGACCGCCGCCATCCGCAGGATGCCGGCGACATTCACCAGGACGTCGATGCGGACTCCTTCTTCCAGCAGCGCGCCGCAGGTCAGCGTCACCGCCGCGGCGTCGGCGATGTCGAGCGTCGCGCGACGGTAGGGCCGCGCATCGTCGTCCCACCGGCGGTCGAAGGCGATCACGGTGGCGCCCCGTTCATGGAAGAGGTCCGCCACGGCGCGGCCGATGCCCTGGTTGGCGCCGGTGACCCAGACGGTTTGCCCCCGGACTCCGGTCATGGAGGATTCGGTCATGGCCGCGCTCACGCCGGGAGGACCGAGTTGGGGGCCGGCTTTGGGGCCAGCTTGGGAGCCAGCAGGCCCCACCAGCCGTTGATGGTCGGACGGACCGCCATCTCGGCGAAACCGATCTCGATGCCGGCCGCCTTCCAGGCGTTGACCAGCTGCATCACCGTGATGGAGTCCAGCCCGAAATCCATCAGGTTGTCGTCGTCGCCCGGCTCCTCTCCCAGCGAGGCGTCGAGCGAGGCCAGCAGGGTGGCGCGCAGACCCTCCCTGGTGAAGGCATCGACCGGCGGGGACAGGATGCTGTCGGAATGCAACGTCCGTCCGGCGTTGCGCGCGACATAGCGCAGCGCCGCCAAGTGATCCTCGCGGGTGAAGTCGGCGATGGCGTCGGCGACCAGGAAGGGCTTGATGCCGCGCATGAAGGCGTCCACCGCGGTCTGCATCACGCCGATATGGGCATAGACGCCGCAGATCAGCAGCTGGTCGCGCCCGCTCTCCGCCAGGACCTCGGCCAGCGGGGCGCGGAAGAAGGCGCTGTAGCGCCATTTGGTCAGCACCCGGTCGTCGGCATCGGGAGCGAGCGGGGCGACGATGCCGGCCTCGTCCGGCCTGCGGGTCAGGCCCGGTCCCCACATGTCGTTGAGCAGGCCGCGATCCTCGTCGGACTGAACCGCCGGCTGAGCGGTGTAGACCACCGGCACGCCCAGCGCCTTCAGGTGGCGCTTCAGGCGGACGATGGTTTCCACGCAATGGATGATCGCCGGATTCTCCGGGCCGTAGAAGCCGACGAAATAGTCCTGCATGTCGTGGATCAGCAGCACCGCGCGGTCCGGGTCGAAGGGCCAGGACACCTTGTCCTGCGGCAGGTCGGACGGCGTGGGCAGGATGTAGGCGGGTATGGTTCGGATGGTCATGGCTCAGCCGTTGCGGATTGCGGTTTCGGAGAGGTCGCGCTTCAGACCGTCGCGCAGGGTCTGCTTGTCGATCTTGCCGACGGCGGTCTTGGGAAGGTCGCCGACGAGGACGAAGCGGTCGGGCAGCTTGAAGTCGGCCAGTCCGCGGTCGCGCAGGAAGCGGCGCAGCGTCGACGGCTTCAGGCCGGCCGCGCCGGATTCGGCGGTTTCCGTTTCCGCCGCGGCGATCAGGAAGGCGCAGGACCGCTCGCCCATCAGCGGATCCGGCATGGCGACCACGGCGGCCTGGGCGATGGCCGGATGGGCCGCCAGCACGTCCTCCACCTCCTGGGCGTCGATCTTCTCGCCGCCGCGGTTGATCTGGTCCTTGTTGCGGCCGCAGACGACCAGGTTCCCGTCGTCGGTCAGGCTGACCAGATCGCCGCTGCAATAGAAGCCGTCGGCGTCGAAGACGCGCGCGTTGTGGGTGTCGGCCTTGTAATAGCCGCGGAAGGTGTAGGGGCCGCGAGTCCACAGCTCCCCCACCGTGCCGGGCGGGACCGGGCGGCCGGCGGGATCGAGGATGCGCAGCTCGTCGTCCGGGCTCATCGGGCGGCCCTGGGTGTTGATCACCGTCCAGGGGGCGTCGTCCAGGCGGGTGTAGTTCACCAGCCCTTCCGCCATGCCGAACACCTGTTGCAGGCGGCAGCCCAGCCGTTCCGGCACCCGTTCGGCGACGGCGGGGCTGAGCTTGGCGCCGCCGACCTGAACGACGTCGAGGCTGGACAGGTCGGCGCCGGCCGCGCTCTCCAGCCAGACCGACAGCATCGGCGGCACCAGCGCCGCCCAGGTGACGCGGTGTCTCTCGATCAGGGGAAAGCAGGTGGCGGGGCCGGGGTCGCCCGCCATCACCACGCAGCCGCCGGCATGGAACACGCCGAGCGCGCCGGGCGAACTGAGCGTGAAATTATGCGGAGCCGGCAGGGCGCAGAGGAAACGGCACCCGTCGTCCAGTCCGCAGATCTCGGCGCTGCGGCGAACGCTGTAGAGATAATCGTTGTGGGTGCGCGGGATCAGCTTCGGCGTACCGGTGCTGCCCCCGGACAGCTGGAAGAAGGCGACGCCGCCGGCATCGATCGCGGGGCCGGGGGCCGGGGTGTCATACCCGGTTTCGAGCGCGCCACCGTCGCCCCATGCGAAGCCGGACAGCACGTCGTCGGTTGGATCGCCCAGCACCAGCATCCGGCTGCGCTCCACCAGGCCGGCGAATGTCGGCAGCCGGTCCGCCGCCAGCACCGCAAGCCCGGGTTCGATCTGGCGGGCATAGGCGGCCAGCTCGAACCCGCCATGGCTGTTCAGCGCATTGACGGCCACGACGCCGCACCGCAGCAGCGCAAGGAAGACCAGATAGAATTCGGCGCGGTTCGGCAGCTGGACCAGGGCGGTGTCGCCGGGTCCGAGGCCGCGCGCCCGGATGGCCGCCGCCAGCCGGCGCGACAGGCGCTGCACGTCGACATAGCGCAGGCGGCGCTCCCCGCACAGGATCGCGACCGCCTCGGCCGCAGCGCCCTGATGACGGTCGATCACGTCGGTCAGCGGGTCGTCGGTCCAATAGCCCTTCGAGCGGTAGAGGGCGGCGAAGTCGGGTGGAAAGGGCGTGTAGGCGACACTCACGACGCCATCTCCACCGCCGTGGCGGGCAGATGGGTCCTGACGCCGAAGAGATTCAGCATGGTGGCGAGCTTGGCCGCCGTTTCCTCCCACTCGGCGGCGGGGGTGGAGTCGGCGACGATGCCGGCCCCGGCATACAGCCGCAGCCGCCGGCCGTGGACCAGCCCGCAGCGGATGGCGAGCGCCCATTCCCCGTTGCCGCGGCTGTCCATCCAGCCGACCATGCCGCCGTACCAGTTGCGGGCGTAGCCCTCCAGCCGGGCGATGGCGTCGCGGGCCAGAACGGTCGGCGTCCCGCAGATGGCCGGCGTCGGATGCAGCGCATGGGCCAGCCGCAGCGACGACACCGACGGATCGGCCAGGGTGCCGGTCAACTCCGTGGACAGGTGCAGCATGGTCGGCGTGCGGATGACGGTGGGTTCGTCCGGCACGGTCAGATCGTCGCAATGGGCGGACAGCGCGTCACGCACCGCATCGACGACATAGCCATGCTCCGTCCGGTCCTTGCGCGAGGCGAGCAGGGCGGCGGCGCGCTGCCGCTCCACCTCCGCCGACGGACTGCGCGGGGCCGAGCCGGCCAGCGGGTTGCTGACCACGCCGCGCCCGGTCTTGCGAAGCAGCAGTTCCGGGCTGGCTCCGACCAGCGTCTGGCCGTAGGCGACGGGAACGGTGAAGACGTAGGCGCCCGGATTCTGCCGCAGCAGCGCGGACAGCAGGCGGCCGGGCACGAAACGCTCCTTCGCCTCGACGTCGAGCGGACGCGACAGCACCACCTTTTTCAGCGGCGTGTCGCGGAACAGGGCCAGGGCGTGGTCCACCGCGCCCTCGAAGCTGCTGCGGCAGACGGTTTCCTCCATCCCGGCCAGATCCGCCGGCGCGGCATCCCCGGCGGGCGCGGCCGCGACGGTCCGTCCGGCATCCTCGAACACGTGATGCCGCGGGATGAACAGGCTGGCCTGCCGACGGCAGTCGAAAGGGACGGCTCCCACCAGGATCGGGTTGTCGATGCCCTGTGCGGTGCGTTTGCGAAAGGCGCGATCCACCGCCGCATCCCAGCGGCCGTCGGCGAAGGCGGCATCGTCGAGCGCCACATCCAGCCTTTCGTCCACCCCGAAGGCTTTCAGGACGCGTCCGCGCGAGGCGAAGGCGAAATCCGGGTCGGTACGGCCGTCAGCCGGCCTGTCCCCGCCGGGCAGATAAAGAACGTCCATGGAAAGCGGACCTCCACTGTCGGTCCGCAGTCGCGGACGACGTTGACTTGTTCGGATGGGCGCGCCTCCGTCGGGTCTGGATGGGCGCGATGGGAAATTCCGTGGCCGGCGGGTCTGGCGGGACCGCGGAATTGAACGGACCTAGATGCGAATAATTCTTATTCTCAAAATAGCCATTTCCCGCATTGGGAGCAAGGACTTTGTGAAAGAACGACCGAAAGGATGCATTTTATGAAATGCGGTTCATGATCCGGATGTTCGGCTGGGCCGTCAGCCGGCCTCCCGCATCCGCCGCCCGGCCGCCAGCGCGGCGATGCGGTCGCCGGCGCGGAAGACCAGGGACAGCACCACCGGCAGCACGGTCACGGTCACGATGCTGGAGATCAGCAGGCCGCACAGCACGACCAGCCCCAATCCGCGATACAGCTCGGTTCCGGCGCTGGGCACGCCGACCATCGGCACCAGCCCGGCGATGGTCGTCACCGTGGTGATCAGGATCGGGCGCAGGCGGCTGTGCAGGGCCTCGGCGATGGCGTCCGCGCCGCCCATGCCATGGAGCTTGCGGTTTTCCGCCGCGCGCTCGACGATCAGGATCGGGTTGTTCACCACCGTGCCGACCAGCACCAGGAAGCCCATCATGGTCAGCACGTCGAACTGCTGCGGCGCGCCCAGCCAGTCCCAGGTCCCGGCGCCCAGATTGTAGAGCCACAGCCCGATCAGCCCGCCGCCGATGCCCGTCGGCACCACCGCCATGATGATCAGCGGCAGGCCCCAATGGGCGAAGACGGCGACCAGCACCAGATAGGTGATGGCCAGGGCCAGCAGGAAGCCGCCGGTCATGGCGCCGCGCAGCTCCTCCAGCGCGCCGGCGGCGCCGGTGATCCGGGTGGAGATCCCGGCGGGAATGACGCCCTCCGCACGCAGCCGGTCGACCAGATCGCGGGTCACGATCCCGACGCCGGTCTCCAGCGCCACGTCCCGCGGCGGAATGATGGTCAGCGTGACCGTGCGCAGCCCGTCGACGCGCGAGATCATCGAGGACCCCACCGTCTCCCGCAGTTCGGCCAGGCTCGACAGCGGCACCGGGGCGCCGCGTCCGGTGTGCAGGACCAGATCGGCGAAGCCCTGGCGGTCGCGGCCGATGCCGTCGGCCACCCTCAGCTGGACGTCCAGCTTCTCGTCGTTCAGCAGATACTCGTCGGCGAAGGCGCCGTCGGAATAGGCGCGCAGGGTGTATCCCAGCTCCGCCAGCCCGATCCCCATCTCGCCGGCCCGGTCCCAATCGGGACGCAGCTCCAGGAAGGGTTGCGACATGGCCAGCGTCGGCGGGGTGGGGTCGCTGTTGACCTGCCCGTCGGGGAACAGGTCGCCGGCCCGGTCCAGCACCGCCAGCGCCGTGGCGTAGAGCGGCTTCAACTCGCCGCCGCCCAGTTCCAGGGTGATGGCGCGGGCGCCGCCGCCGTTGCCGGAAAAGATCGAGCCGCGCGCCGCGAAGGCCCGGACGCCGGGGATGGCCCGCATCCGCTGGGTGATTGCGGCGATCAGCGCGTCGGTGTCGGCCGGATCCAGCGGCTCCGACACGAAGCGGATGAAGCCCGGCCGGATGAAGCTGAGATTGACCCGCAACGGCGGGATGCCGTCCACCGTCCGCTCTGCCCCGACCTGGCGGCTCAGCAGCGGATCGATCTGCCGCCAGAGCTCCTGCATGGTCTCCATGTTGTAGCCGGGCGGGGCGGACATGAAGCTGAAGACGGTCGACTCCTCCCCCTCCGGCAGATACTCGGCGGGCGGAACCATATGGAGCAGCGCGCCGGTCATGGCGGCGGCGGTCGCGGCGAGAATCGCCAGCTCCCGCCAGACGCCGCGCAGCATCCAGCGGATCGCACCGTCCAGCCGGCCGCCGGTCGCCGGCTGTTCCCGTCCGGTTTGGTTCGGTTCGGGCCGGCTCCTTTCCGGCGTCGCGACGGACCAGCGCCCGGCGACGACCGGCACCAGGGTCAGCGCCACCAGCATCGAGGCGGTGACGGCGCCGGTGATGGCGATGGCGATGTCGGAATAGAGCTGTCCCGCTTCCATCCGCAGGAACATCACCGGCAGGAACACCAGCACGGTGGTGAGCGTGGAGGACAGGATCGCCGGCCATACCTCGGCGATGCCGTCGATCGTGGCGGCGGCGCGCGATTTTCCCAGGCGAAGATGGCGGGCGATGCTGTCCAGCGCCACCACGCTGTTGTCCAGCGTCATGCCGATGGCGAAGGCGACCCCGGACAGCGAGATGACGTTGATGCTGCGCCCGCTGGCGGCCAGCACCAGCAGGGTGGCGAGCGTGCAGACCGGCATGCCGGCCGCCGCGACGGCAGTGGCGGGGACCGAGCGCAGGAAGGCCAGCAGCACCACCCCGGCCAGCAGGCTGCCGGCGATCAGGTTGTCCAGCACAGTGTCGATCGACCGCACCATGTAGCGGACGTCTTCCGACAGGAGCCGCATCGACAGGCCGCGCTCCTTCAGCATGTGCCGGTTCAAGTCCTCCACCGCCGCGTCCATCGCCTGCTTGATGGCGATGACGTTGGCGCCGGCCCGCTTGCCGATGCTGATCACCAGCGCAGGCCGCCCGTCGGCGAAGGCGACGCTGCGCGCCTCCCGCGTGGCCATCCGCACCGTGCCGACGTCGCGCAGGCGGATGGCCGTTCCGCTCTCCCGCGCGACGATCAGGCCGGCCAGATCCTCCAGATCCTCGAAACGGCCGATGGTGCGCAGGAAATAGCGCCGCTTGCCGAAGTCGCGGTCCCCGGCCGACATGTCGCGGTTGCGTGCCCGGATGGCGTCGCGCACGGTTCCCACGCCCAGTCCGCGGGCGGCGAGCTTCAGCGGGTCGAGGTCGATGTGGATTTCCTGCGCGGCGCCGCCGATCACTTCGGCCTTCGCGACGCCGCTCACCCGCTCCAGCCGGGGGCGCAACGTGTTCTCGATCCAGTTGGTCTCGCGCTGGAGCGACGCGGCGTCGGCGGCGCCGTCCAGCCGCTCGATGCCGTAGAAGAGGAACGGGTTGGCCGAGGCGGATTCGGCGACGATGCGCGGCCGGTCCACCGTTTCGGGATAGTCGGTGACCTGGGACAGGGCGTTGTCGATGTGGACCAGCGCCTCGTCGACGGCGACGCCCGCCGGAAACTCCATCTCCACCATCCCGCCACCGAATTCGGCGCGGGAATTGAGGCGGACGAGGCCGGGCACCAGGCGCAGGTATTTCTCCTGCTCGATCAGGATTTCCTGTTCGATGTCCTGCGGGGTGGCGCCGGGCCAGTCGGTCTCGACGCTGATCCAGCGCGGGCTGATGTCGGGGATCATCTGCACCGGGATGCGGAAGACCGAGACGGCGCCCAGCAGGCACAGGATCAGGATGGAGACCACCGCCACCAGCGGGTTGCGGAGGATCAGGCGGGTCATTCGTCTCGTCTCCCGTCAGCCGGCCAAATTCGGCCGGCCAAATTCAGCTGGCGGAATTTCAGCCGACCATGTCCGGCAAGACCGGCTGGTCGGGGCGCAGGCCCTCGTTGCCCTGGACCACCACCAGGTCGTCGGCGCTCAGGTCCGGGCTGGCGATCTCGACATGGCCGCCGACATGGCGGCCGGTGCGGACCGTCACGGGACGCGCCACCGCGCCGCCGCCGCTGCGCTGGACCACCCAGACGCGGGCGCTGCCGTCGGGTTGCCGTTCGACCGCATCGGCCGGAACCTGCAGGGCGATCCCCGGCCCGTCGCCGGTCCGGTCCAGCGTGAAGGTCACCCGTGCCGACATGCCCGCCATCAGCCGCCCGCCGGGATTGGCGAGCGTCACATGGACGCGGAAGCTGCGGCTGACCGGATCTGCGGCCGGGACCACCCGGTCGACCCGCGCGGCGATGGCGTCGTCGACCGGCGCATCGGCCACCTGGACGCTGGCCGGCGTACCGGCGGAGATCCGGCCATGCTGGCGTTCCGGCACGTCGATCTCGACGCGCAGCGGGTCGGTGGCGGTCAGCTGCAGCACGGACGCGCCGCTGCCGACCCATTGTCCGCGCTCGGTCCGCCGTTCGGTGACCACCCCGGCGAAAGGAGCCGCGACCGTGTGGCGGTCGAGCCTTTCGCGCTGCATGGCGACGGCGTCGCGCAACTGCCGGACCTTGGCCTCCTCGATGGCCGCCTGGGCGAGCAGGGTGCCGTATCTGGAGCGCGACACGCCCTGCACGCCGACCAGCGCCCCGGCCTCGCGGGCAAGGCGCTGGGCGTCGCGCTGCACATGCTCGGCCTCGGCCAGGGAGTTCTCCAGCCGCTGCAGCTCCAGCCGGGCGAGCGTGTCGTCCAGCCGCAGCAGGGGCTGGCCGGCCGCCACGGGGTCGCCGGCCTCGACCAGCATGGCCTCCACCTGGCCTTCCACCTGCGCGGACAGGGCGCTGCTGCGCGGGGAGACCAGCGTCCCGGGCAGTTGCAGCGTCTGGTGGAGGGGGGCGGCGACCACCGGGGTCACCTTCACCCGCATCTGGGCATGGGCCGGCGGCGACGGAAGCGCCGGCAATGCCAGCGCCGCGACGATGAGGACGGGGAGGGCGTGCTTCATGGCCCGGCTCCTTCGGCCAGCCTTGGATCGGTCAGCCTGGGATCGGCAAGCGGCGCGTTGCGCATGGTGCCGGCGGCGGCGGTCACGGCGGCGCAGAGCCCGAGGGCCGCCAGGCCGAACAGCAGGATGCCGGCGGCTGGGCCCGTCAGGGCGGCCAGGAATCCCAGCCCGACGGTGCCGACGCCATCGCCGATCACGTCCTGCGCGGCCCACAGGCTGTTGACGCGGCCCTGCATGCCGTCGGGGGTGTGGCCCTGAACCATGCTGTATTCGAGAAGGGAGGCGATGGCGGTGACGTAGCCGAACAGCACCAGCGCCGGCAGGGCGACGAACAGGCTGCCGACGGCACCCATCGCCGCGACGCAGGCGAAGGCCGCCATGCAGACCAGCCCCATGGTCAGCCCTGGACGCCGCAGCCCCGTCGCCCAGCCGCTGAGTGCCGCCCCCAGCGTCGCCCCAACCGGCACGGCGCTGTAGAGCAGCCCGGCCGCGACGGCGCCGCCGCCATAGACGGTCTCCACCAGGGCGGGGAAGAGGACGCGGATGCCGGTGGCGAGCGTGGTGAGGCAGCCCAGCGCCACGACCCCCGGGATCACCCGGTGCCCGGCGAGGAAGGCGAGGGCTTCGGCCATCAGACGCAACGGGTTGTCGGTCCCGCCGCGTTCGGGCGCCATCGACGGCAGGCCGATCAGCGTCGCCACCGACAAGCCGGTGGCGACGGCGGTGGCGAGATAGGCCCACCCCGCCCCGGCGGCGGCGATCAGCAGCCCGCCCAGGGCCGGAGACAGGATGGTGGCGAAGCGCATGGTCAGCATGCCGAGCGCCCGCGCCTGCATCAGGTTGGCGCGACCGACCAGATGGGGCATCGCCGCCAGCAGCGCATTGACGCCGATGGCTCCGAAGAACCCGTCCCAGAAGGACAGGGCGTAGATGGCGGCCAGCGACGGCGACGGCATCGCCGCATTGGCCGCCAGACCCAGGAACCCCAGCCCGCACAGTCCGCGCGCCGCCAGGATCAGGGTCCGGCGGTCGCGGCGGTCGGTCAATAGCCCTCCCAGCAGCAGGCCGAGGAACATGCCGACACCGTCGCAGGCCACGGCCACCCCGACCTGCAGGCTGGAACCGGTCAGATCATAGACCTGCAGCGGCACCGCCACGGCCAGCAGGCCGAGGCCCAGGAGCGAGATCGCCCGAGCGATCAGCACCCGGCGGAAATCGGGGTTGGTCCTCAACAGGCCGATGTCGACGAACAATTTGGAAAGCGCCATCGCGGTTCTCCCGCAGCGTGAGCGGTTGGCTTTTGGCTTTTCGTGTGATTCGCGGTTCGGGCATTTCCGCTTGAACCGATCACGCTCCAAAGGCCGCCCGCCTCCGGATGGACCGGGACGGGCGGCCGCAAAGCGGACGGAACCTGCTCAGAACCGGTAGTTGGCGCTGACGTAGAAGCTGCGCCCCATCTCCACGGTCTGAAAACCGGTGTTCTTTTCGGACAGGATGACGTTGGTGATGTTCTTCACGCCGGCACCGACGCGGATCGCGTCGTTGACGTCGGCATTCACACCCAGGTTCAGCAGCGTGTAGCCCGGCATCTTCGACGTGCCCTCATATTGCGGGCCGGTGTAGGTCGCCGATACCGTGGCGCCGAGATTGTCCAGCGCCTGCCAGGTCAGGTCGGCGTTGAGCTTGTGGCGGGGACGGTTCTCCAGCTCGGCGCCGCTGTTGTTCTTGGTATAGAGGTACGCGTAGTTGCCCGAGGCCGTCAGGTCCCTGGTGATGGTCACCGACCCGGTCACCTCGATGCCGGAGATGTCGACGCTGGAGACGTTGCTCCAGTTGCGGGCCACGGCCACCGGATCATAGACCGCCTGGATCATGTCCTTGACCTTGTTCCTGAACACCACGACGCTGGCGTCCCAGCGGTCCTGGCGCACCTCGACGCCGGCTTCGTAGTTGGTGCTGGTCTCGGGCTCGAGATCGGGGTTGCCCGACAGGAAACAGCGACCGCCGCAGCTGATGACCCGGTATTCGCGGCTGAGCTGATAGGCGTCCGGCGCCTTGTAGCCCTGGCTGACGCCGGCCTTCAGCGAGACCGACTTGGTCAGCGCATAGACGGCGTTGGCGCGGCTGGTGAAATTCCCGCCGAAGATTTCGTGATGGTCGTAGCGGCTGCCGAGCGTCAGCGTCAGCTGGTCGGTCAGGTCGATCTGATCCTGCAGATAGACGGCTTTCTGTGCGATCTCCGACCGCCCGGTCTGCAGGAAGGTGTCGGGATCCTCCACCGTCTGCTTGCGGTATTCGGCGCCGGCGGTCAGATGGTTGAAGGCCAGCCGGAAGTCGGTGCGGCCATGCAGGAAGATGTTCTTTTCCTTCATGTGCCGTTGCTGCGGCGCGTTGTAGGAGCTGTTGTAGTCGTCGATGTTGCCGCGTTCGTAATTGGCCTCCAGCAGCGTGTTGCCCCAATCCCACTTGCCGCGGTGGGCGATGCCGACCGTGTTGCGGACCACGTCCTGCTCGCTGTAGGAGCTCCAGCGGTCATAGACGTTGTAGGGCCGGTGGTCGTGGTTCAGGCCGTAATTGACGTCCAGGGCCTGGTTCTCGGTCACGTCCCAGGTGACGGTGGACAGGAGGTTCTTCAGATCCTTCTTCTCCAGGACCGGGACGGTCCCGTTGTTCTTGGAGTCGTGATACCAGGGCTGGCGGCGGTAATATTCCGCCGCGACGGTCGCCGAGACCTTGTCGGTGACCGGACCGGCGGCCGACAGGGTGGTGCGGAACTGGTTGCCGCCGCGTCCGGCCGGCACGAACCGGTACTCGCCGCCGATCTCGCCGGTCCACTTGTCCGTCGGCTTCTTGGTGATGATGTTGACCACGCCGCCGATGGCGTCCGACCCGTACAAGGCCGACATCGGGCCGCGCACCACCTCGACCCGTTCGATGGCGGACAGCGGCACCGAATGGTAGTCGAAGTCGCCGCCACGCCACAGCGCGTCGGAGGTGGATACCCGGCGGCCGTTGACCAGCACCAGCGTGTAGTTGGCGCCCAGGCCGCGGACGACCACCTCGTCACGGCCGATTGCGTCGGTGCTGTCGTTGACACCCACCGTGCGGCTCAGGATCTCCGGCAGGCCGGTGGCAGGGCCATCCTTCTTCAAATCCTCCGACGTGATGACGGTGGTGAAGGCCGGCGCGATCAGCGTGCTTTCCGGCGTGCCGGTCGCGGTGACCGTCACCGGACCCAGGATCTGGCCGCCCAGCATCTGGGTCTTGTCACCGGTGCCCGTCTGTTCGCCGGTTTGAGCCAGTGCCGGCGTTCCCCCCGCCAGCACCGCCACCACCAGCATTGGCGCCACCAGCATGGCACCGTCCCGCGCCCGAGCCTCCACAGTGCGATTGGTCATGTCGATATCCCCTGATTATGCTTATGCAAGTTGATAATGCGACTCATTCGCATATGCCCCTCGGGTTTGTTATCGTATGACCACTTTTGCCGCAAGGGTTATGACGTTAGGACTGAAATAAAAAATGTCAGATTTGCGAACAAATACTGGAGAGTTCCAGTCGAGTAGCCGCCAAAAACTATCGCCTTGACAGAAAAAGGCGGCATATTTATTTTAAAATCTACGATTTTATCAGATCTATACTTCTGTAGTCGAGGTCATTGACTGTGGTGCGGCAATAGGGCGCACTTCGGTTCTGTTCGACGGTGCCGAACGGCCGGGATGGACGGTGCTTGCGCCCGTTGCCCATACGCTGTCTTGCGGTCCGGCCTGCGCGCGCCGGGCGGTGAGGCGCGCCATCGACGCCAGCGCCAGCGCACCGGCCAGCGCCACCAGATCGACGCCGATCAACCCGGGCGATGCCCATAGCCCGAGGCCGGGCGCCAGCCATCCCAGCAGGCTGGTGGCCGGGATCGCGGCGCTGGCCGCCGCCGAGGCCCACAGCAACTCCACACCCGCCCGCGCGGCGCCGCGCAGGAAGGCCCAGACGCACGCGCCTAGGAACGCGACGTAATAGATGCCCCAATGCCAGGCGTGCAGATCGTCGACCAGCCCGTTCAGCCATTTTCCGGCGGCGATGGACGATGACAGGCCACCGACGCAGCCCAGACAGACACCGACCGTACCGGCGGCGAGCAGGCGGGTGGAGCGGCTCTGCTTCACCGGTCCGCCGGCCCGCCGTTCGGTGCGGCGCCTCGATTCGATCCACAACAGATTGCCGGTATAGAACAGCAGCGCCCCCGCCAGTCCCAGCAGGAAATAGGTCCAGCGCACGACCTCGCCGCCGAAGCTGCCGAAATGCAGCGCGAAGAAGGCCGAGACGGTGGACGACCATGGTCCCTGGTGCCCCGGCATGTATTCGGTGTCGATCACCCGGCCATCGATCGCCCCCAGCAGGACGAAACCTTCGCGCCGCACCAGATAGCGCGCATCGTGCCCCCAGACGCGCACGGTCGCGGCGCGGGTGCCGGCATCGTGATATTCCAGGCTGGTCGGGGCGAAGCCGGGCTCCAGCGCGTGCACGCGCTCCAGGAACGCCTGCGGCGCCAGCATCGTGGCGGGGCCGGTGTCCTTCCTGACGCCGCGAAAGGGGCTGCTGGCGGCGATCACCGTCCGCATCCGTCCATCATAGACGACCTCGTCCAGCGCGTCGTAGATCTGGTCGTGCAGGCCGAACACCACCGCCGACAGGGCGATCACGATGTGAAAGGGCAGGCTGACGATTCCCAGCACGTTGTGGGCGTCGAGCCACATCCGCTTCAGGTTCGCGGTGACGCGCAGGACAAGGAAATCCTTGACCAGCGACGGCAGCAGCACGATGACGCCGGACACCAGCGCCACGACGTAAAGCGCGCTGGCGATTCCCGTCACCATGGTGCCGATATCCAGGTCGCCGGGAATGCCTGCCGTCCGGTGCAGCACGTCCACCAGCAGCCCGATGCCGGCGGGATCGAGCCGGTCCACCGTCACCGAGCCGTCGGGGTCCAGCGTCGCCGCCCAGGGGGCGGGATCGATCCGTTCCTCCGTCCAGGTCAGGCGCAGGGGCGCTTCGCCGGACAGCACCGGGTCGAGCGCCAAAGTGAAGTCACGCACCTCCGGCCGCAGGGCGCGGGTGGCGGCGATCAGTTCCTCGGCTCCATCCAGCGCCATCGGTGTCACGGCAGCGGGTGGCGTGATCCAGCGTTCCAGCGGCTCCTTGAACATCGTCACGGCGCCGGCGTAGAAGCAGACGAACAGGATCAATCCGGTCAGGATGCCGGTCCAGCTATGGACCTGACGGTAGAGGCGGATGACTTCGGAGCGCATGGGGTTTCGTCCCGGAAGGATGACGGCGGGGAGATCAGTGGGGCAGAGGGCCGCGTCCGGCCAGCAGCAGTGCGTAGGCGACCAGATTGGCGCCGCCCAGCCATAGCCATGCGCGCAGCCCGCTGCGGAACAGGAAGCAGAAACTGACCACTCCGAGCCAGAGGGGCGCCACGATCCACATGGTGAACTGGAACTTGTTCGCCGCCGCCGGCCCGCCGGGACCGAACCAGGTGAACAGACCCGACAGGGCGATTGCCAGCGTGAAGCCCAGCAGGGTTCCGGCGCAGCTCTTGCTCCACCAATCGGGACGAATTGCGGCTCTCGGCCGTTCGACGGAGTGTCGGGAGGTCATTCGTCAGGTCTTCCGTGCCAAAGCGGACGCGCGCGCGACTGCCGCGAAGGGCAGGGCGGTGAACAGCGCCATCGATACGATCAGGCTGGTGAAGATCGCAGTCACCGGGTGCAGAACCACCGACCACAACATCCATCCCGCGCTCAGCGCCAGTGTCCCGGCGACCCGGCCGGGCCAAGCGGACAGGGGCCGGGGCAGCCATTGTTGGCGCGGGGCTGCCAGATATAAAGAAACCGCACCTGCCGTCGTTGTCGCCAGTGCCAGTGTGTGAACGAGTGTGACCACCATCGGCATGCTTCCCAGTGCGACCGGATCCGATTTTGACAATCTGATAAATCTTATGACTATCAAGAATAGAAGTTGCAAGTGATTCTTATTTGCGTGAGAGGGGAATGTGAACGGCTTTGTTCCGTTGCGGACGCTTCAAGCGACCGCTTATGCAGGCAACCGGTCCATCCGCATTCTCGCAGGGTAGCAGCCTGGGCGTGGGCATTCAGGCGGCCTCAAGCACGCGATGCCTCAGCAGATCGAAGCCGCTGAGCCGTTCATCATGCGCTTGACCGTCTTCAGCCTGCTGAATTGCCCCTCCACCGGCCCGGTGTTCCACGGCAGCGACAGAGCCGTCCATACTGCGGCAAGATCGCGCTTCAAACCAATGGCGAAGCCCGCCAAGACGGTGCCGTCCACCTTCAACGGCCAGTTGTACAGCTCTTCGGCTCGGTGTCCCCGGACCATCGCCCGAAAGTCATGGGCCACAGTGATGGTTCGTCCCAGTTCCGGCGATCGGGGCCGAGACGAAGGCCTGTTCAGCTCAGCGGACAAGCAACGGCGCAACCGGCGGGGGGCGTGGCGGAGGAGCAGGGGACGCGCGACGCCCTTGACGATTTCCGCTCCAATTTCGACGTGCTGACGGAAGACCGCCGGGCGAACCCGCGCAGCGACATTGCGACGACCCGGGCGAACGGGCAGGTCGGCGGCTGTCCGATGGCCGGCCATGAGCGGCTGAGCTATTACGTCATCGTTGCGGCCGCCGGCCATGACGCGACGGCGGCCTCGATCGGCGGCGGCCTGCAGGGGTTGCTGGAATTTCCCGACGGGATGGCGAAGCTGCGCGGGAATCTTGGCCTTCTCGGCACGGCGGCGGAAGAGTTCGTCCGCTGGACCGCGCCGGTGAAGCATTTCATGCGGACGCCGCACAAGCCCGTCGAGTGGCGTGGCACGACCATCCCCGCCGGTGACGCCATCATGCTGGCCTTCGCCTCGGCCTGCCGTGACGAAGCGGTGTTCGAGGAGCCCGACCGTCCCAGGGTCGACCGTTCCCCGAACCCCCACCTCACCTTCGGCATCGGGCCGCATTTCTGCCTGGGCAAGTATCTCGCCAAGATGGACATCGAAGCCTTTTACCGCGAGCTGCTGCCAAGCACGATCAGCCGTGCAGATTGCCCTTCAGCCGTTCGTTGCGGCGGCGCAGCAGTTCCATGCTCGCCAGCAGGATCACCGAGATGATCGTCAGCACCACCGCCACCGCGGTGATGGTCGGGCTGATGTTCTCGCGGATGCCGGCGAACATCTCGCGCGGCAGGGTGCGCTGTTCCGGTCCGGCCATGAACAGCACGATCACCACCTCGTCGAAGCTGGTGGCGAAGGCGAACAGCGCGCCCGATGCCAGTCCCGGCAGGATCAGCGGCAGGATCACCCGCCGGAAGCCGACCATCGGAGAGGCGCCAAGCGAGGCCGCCGCCCGCGACAGGTTCATGTCGAAGCTTTGCAGCGTCGCGCTGACGGTGATCACCACGAAGGGCGTGCATAGTGCCGTGTGCGCCAGGATAAGGCCGGAATAGCTGCCGGTAAGCCCCAGCGGAGCGAAGAAGAAGTACAGGCCGACGGCGGTGATGACGCCGGGGACCACCACCGGCGACAGCACGATGGCCAGCACCAGTGGTTTGAATTTGCTTTTCCATTGCGCGAGGCCGAGGGAAGCCAGCGTGCCCAGCACCATCGAAAGGATGGTCGCGGATACGCCGATGATCATGCTGTTCTTCAGCGACAGCATCCAGCGCGAACTGTCGAGGAAGTCAAAGTACCAGCGCAGCGAGAAGCCCGGCAGCGGATAGGTCAGATAGGCGCCGGAGCTGAAGGACAGCGGCATGATCGCCAGGATCGGCGCCATCAGGAAGAACAGCACCAGTCCCGAGACGACGACCGTGGTGGTCCAGGCGATGCGCTGGCTTGCCGTTCGGAGGGCGTGGGTGTCGCTCAATTCTTCATCCCTCCCGTCATCTGCTGGCCGTGGACCAGCTTGCCGTAGACCATCGCGAGCGCCACCGTGGCGAGCAGCAGAACCGCTCCCAGCGCCGAGGCGAGGCCCCAGTTGACCGTTTCCGTGGTGTAGAAGGCGATGAAGTAGCTGATCATCTGGTCGGCGGCGCCACCGACGAGAGCCGGCGTGATGTAGTAGCCGATGGCCAGGATGAAGACGAGCAGGCAGCCGGCGCCGATGCCCGGAATGGTCTGCGGCAGGTAGATGCGCAGGAACGCGACCGTCGGCGAAGCGCCCAACGACGAGGCGGCGCGGACATAGGCCGGCGGGATCGCCTTCATCACGCTGTAGAGCGGCAGGATCATGAAGGGCATCAGAACGTGGGTCATCGCCACATACACGCCGAACCGGTTGTAGACCAGTTGGACCGGATCGGCGATCACGCCGAGCCAGCGCAGCGTGTCGTTGACGATGCCGTTGGTCTGCAGGACGACGATCCAGGCGCAGGTGCGCACCAGCAGCGAGGTCCAGAAGGGCAGCAGCACGCAGATCATCAGCAGGTTGGCGCTGTTCGACGGCAGCGTCGCCAGCAGATAGGCGACGGGGAAACCGAGGATGAGGCAAAGCGCCGTGACGGCGAAACCGATGGTGAAGGTGCGGAAGAAAATATCGCGGTAGATCGCCTGATCCTCCGGCGCCGCGAAGATCGAGCCGTTGTTGTCGCGCTTCAGGTCAAGCGAGGCCAGCAGATAGAAGTCGGTCAGCGGGCCGCTGGCGCCCTTGATTGCCGCCCAGGTCTCCTGCTCGCCCCACATCTTGTCGATGCCGATCAGCGTGTCCTTGGCGGTGCCCGGCTCCGGCGCGGTCTTCAGGTGTCGCGCCGTGGACATCAGCGTCGTGCGGAAGCCGCTGATGGTGTAGTTCAGGCGCTTGGACGCCGTGGCCAGCGTGCCGTCGGCGCGGGCCTCCAGGATGTCGCCGGCCAGCGCGGCGAACGCCCGCTCGTCCGGCAGGGTCTTGCCGTCCCAACGGGACAGCGCCGACACCGTATGGGGCAGGGCGCGGGGAACCTCCCAGTCTTCGACCGAATGCCAGAGCATGCCGGCGATCGGTCCGAGGAAGGTGAATAGAAGAAAAGCCAGGAGGGGAAGGATCAGGGCCAGCGCCTTGAATTGGCGCGCCCGTTCCGCCCGCCTCAGGCGGCGCTTCAGCGGCACTTCCGGAGGCGCATCGGCGCCGGCGACGAACGCGGCTGTCATGAGCGGGACCTTTTCGATCAGGATTCCCTCTCCCGACCGACCCGGGAGAGGGTTGGCGCAGGTGGCGCCGGGTGGGTCCGAAAAGCGTGGCCACAGCGGGTGGACCATGTCCTCACCCGCCCCAGCCACGCCTGGGGCATGCCCTCTCCCGGCCTCGCCGGGAGAAGGATTCGCGCCTGCCTTACTTGGCCGCCCATTTGTTGAAGCGCTCGGTCAGACGGTCGATGTTCTCAAGCCAGAAGCTGGTGTCGATCTGGACCGCGTTCTTCATGTTGTCTTCGGAGGTCGGCAGGTTCTCCAGGACCGCCTTGCTCAGATGCGTCGGGGCGTCCTTGTTGGAGGTGCCATAGGCGATGTTCTCGGACAAGCGCGCCTGGTTGTCGGCCTTGCCGGCGAAGTCCAGGAACTTGAACGCCACGTCCTTGTTCGGCGAACCCTTCAGGATGACCCAGCTGTCGAAGGTGTAGAGCGCGCCGTTCCAAACCATGCCGAAATTCTTCTTCTCGTTCTTGTTGGCGGCGTCGATGCGGCCGTTGTAGACCGAGGTCATCGCCACTTCGCCCGAGGCGAGGAGCTGCGGCGGCTGGGCGCCGGCCTTCCACCACACGATGCCGCTCTTGATGGTGTCGAGCTTCTTGAAGGCGCGGTCGACGCCGGCGTCGGTCGCCAGCACCTTGTAGACGTCCTTCGGCGCGACGCCGTCGGCCATCAGCGCGATCTCCAGCGTGGTCTTCGGACCCTGGCGCAGCGAGCGCTTGCCCGGATACTTCTTCAGATCGAAAAAATCGGCCCAGCCCTTCGGCGCGTCCTTCAGCTTGTCCCTGTCGTAGCCCAGCACATAGTCATAGACGATAGCTCCCACGCCGCACGGGCTGACAGCGGCCGGCAGGTAAGCCGCCTCGCCGCCGATGCTGGAATAGTTGATCTTCTCGAACAGTCCCTCGTCGCAGCCAAGCGCCAACTCCTCGCTTTCGACCTCGATGACATCCCAGGTGACCGCACCGCCCTCGACCTTGGCGCGCAGAACGCCGATGCCGCCGTCCCAGGACTCGTCGTTCATCGGAATGCCCGTGGCCTTCTTGAACGGCTCGAAATAGACCTTCTTCTGAATGTCCTGATAGGCGCCGCCCCAGGACACGACCGTAAGATCGCGCGCCTGGGCGGCGGAGGCCAGCGCGATGCCGGCGGTGAGCGTCGCAGCGAACCCAAGCGTGATCGAAAGCCTCGACATCGTTCCCATCCCTTCCTGCTATGGTTATTTTGTTGGGTGACCTTGTGCGGAGCGGCACCCCGGCGGAGAGGGGCGCCTTGACGGAGGCCGGATGCGGTCGATCAGACCGGATCCAGCGCCCGGCAATCGTCAGGGCGGAACGCGATGGTCACGGCCTGCCCATGGGCCAGTCCGACATGGCCGCCGGGCGGCAGCTTGACCATGAACTCGCCGTTACCGGCGACGGCCAGAATGGCCAGCGCGTGGTCGCCCAGATAGATGGCGTCCTGCACCGTGGCGGGCAGGCGGTTCATGCTCTCGTCGGCGGGGGCGTCGTCGGCCAGGATGGTCACCCGTTCCGGCCGCACCGACAGCGAGGTGCGGTTGCCGGCGCTCCCGGCATTGACGGCGCGGGCGGTCACGGAACCGCCGGCCGCCAGCGCCACGCGGCACCAACCGTGTTCGACACTCCCGATGGTTCCAGCCAACACGTTGTTCTCGCCGATGAAATTGGCGACGAAGCTGTTTGTCGGACTCTCGTAGAGCGCGTCGGGCTTGTCGATCTGCTGCACGACGCCGTCATTGAAGACCGCGATGCGGTCCGACATCGTCAGCGCCTCGCCCTGATCGTGCGTCACGTAGACGACGGTGATGCCCATCGTCTCGTGCAACTGCTTGATCTCAAGCTGCATGTGCTCGCGCAGCCGTTTGTCGAGCGCGCCCAGCGGTTCGTCCATCAGCACGAGTTGCGGGTTGAAGACCAGCGCGCGGGCCAGCGCCACGCGCTGCTGCTGGCCGCCGGACAACTGGCCGGGGCGGCGGTGCGCCAGATTTTCCAGCTTGATCATGCGCAGCGCCTGATGCACCCGCTCCTTCATCTCCGCCTTGCCGACCTTGCGGACGGACAGCGGGAAGGCGACGTTCTCTTCGATCGTCATATGCGGGAACAGGGCGTAATTCTGAAAGACCATGCCGATGTCGCGCTTGTGCGGCGGCAGGTTCTTGATGGGCCGGTCGGCGAGATGGATCTCGCCGTGGGTCGGCACCTCGAAACCGGCCAGCATCATCAGCGTGGTGGTCTTGCCCGATCCCGACGGTCCGAGGAGTGTCAGGAACTCCCCCTTGCGAATGTCGAGGTCGAGTTTCTTCACCACCAGATGCTCACCGTCGTAGGTCTTCTGCACTCCGGTGAACCGCACCAGCGGCTTTGTCGCTGCAACCATCCCGCCGTCCATATTTTCCTCCCTCAGAGATTAATGCCAACCGTCTGGGCAACAGACATCTATGGATGGCAAGATTTTTGTCGGCCAATATCGGATCAGCAAAAATTCCTGTGATTTGATAATCCTGTTTCCGGGATTATTCGTTCTCCTGAATGCAGTTAAATCTGTTTTAGGTCGGAAGATATTCTCTGCTCCAACTCTCACTGATCGCGCCAGAGGCGATGAGAGTGTTGATTTCTTCCTCGCTGTAACCGAGTTCCGTCAGAACCTGCCGGGTCGAGGCGCCATATTTTTCGGCCGGCGGCGGCATCTTGATTTCGGAGCGCACCGGGCGGACGGCATAGGTATCGAGTTGGGTGACCGTGTGACCGCTCGGGTGATCGGTGAAGACCGAGAAGGAATAGCTTCCGCGGTCGATGCCGGACGTGCCGTCGGCAATGCGGCTGGCGGTCGCCCGGATCGTTTCGATGTTTTCGAAACCGGCAACACCGATCTCCGCGGCGCGCAGCCGTGCGATCCAGTCCTCCACGCCACGTCGCCGGAACAGCGTGGTCAGTGCCTCGGCCCGCTGTTCCGCCGGGACGGACGAGACTCCCGCCAGCCCCTCGACCGTGTCGAGACGTTCGAGATCGGCTTCGGTGGCGTTGAGCAGGAAGAGTCCGTCAGCGGCCTCATAGAAGCGCGTCAACGCATCGTAGCCGACCGTCTCGCGCCCGCTCGGCTCGTCGAAGGGGCCGCGCCGGAGATAATCGTAACAGAACGGCATCTGCGCGAGCCCGCTCAGGGCCGAAAGCGATGTCCGGGCGCGCCCGACACGGCCGCTCCGCTGCTTCTGGTAAAGCGCCGCGGCGATACCCAGCGATCCGCCGAAGCCGCACATCACGTCGATGGTGCCGACATGGGCATGTTCCTCGGGCGTCTCCATCGACCCGCCGAACCGCAGCATGATGCCGGTCGCCGCCTGAACGAGATCGTCGTAACCGACATAGTCGGACCTCGGGCCTGGCCGGGGGCCGCTGAAGCAATCGAGCTTGCAGAAGATCGCCTCCGGGTTCAGCGCCCGCAGCCCCTCCAGATCGAGGCCCATCGCCTGGACCTGACTGTCGGGCGCGTTCCAGACGACGACATCGACGGATTTCACCAGCCGTTCGAACAGCTCGCGTCCGCCCTTCGAGCGGATGTCGGTCAGGATGGAGCGCTTGCCGCGCATGTGCGTCATGCCGAAGATGACGGTATTCCAGCAATCGTAGAATGGCTGGGCCGGATCGAGCTTGATCACCTCGGCACCGAAACGGGCGAGATAGGAGACCGAGTGCGGGCCGGCGATCACATTGCAAAGGTCGAGCACCCGGACGCCGTCGAGCCACCCGCGGCGGTCATTGGCATCCTTCACCGGGGGCAACGTCGTCGGCAGTGCGGCCAGAGCCTGAAGCGCGGTCTCGACCGTCACCGGACGGCGGGGGGCCGGCGCCAATGCGGCTTCGCCGCTTTCTTCCAGCCAAACCATCGGACCCGGTTGGATCATCGGCCCATAGACCGGATCGTCGACCTCGATCATCAACCCGGCGGTTTCCGCATGGTCGTCGCTGATCCACTCCTGCAGCCAGCGCTGCGGCGCGCCGGGGAAACGTCCCTTGCCGAAGATGCGCTCCCATTCCTTGGCGGTCCGGGTCAGGAAGACCTCCGCCATGCGGGCGGTGATCCTGTCCGCCCAATCCTTCGGGAGCGGATAGACTCCGAGCGATACGTCGGACTTCCACTCGGACACCGGCAGGTAGGTGTCCTCCTCCTCGGTCAGGCCTTCGGCGACGAGGGCGTCGTAAAGGCCGAGCGTCTGAAGGCAGCGCTTGGCATGGTTCTTGTGGCTTGGGCAGACGACATAGAACATCCGCCCGTCCTTGCACCGATAGCTGCGATAGAAGGGGTCGAGGAGGTTCTGCAATTCCCCATAATCAACGTCCATCGGCAGGCCGTCGCGGCGGCGGCGCTCAATTTCCTGCTCACGCTGCGTCTTGTAGCGTTCGGGATATCCGTCGATGAGGATCGAATTGTAGGTGAGGCCCTCCATCACGGCGGCGGCGAGCGGCACCTCGATCTGATCGCCGAGCCCGGTCTTCTCGCGTGACTGCAACGCGAGCACGGCCGCGGACGCGGCGAGCATGGTGCCGTATGCCGATGACAGCGGCAGCGGCGAGAAGGAGGGGTTGATCCCCATCAGCACCCGGTTCAGCCCCATGTCGGTAAAGACACCCGAACAGGCGGCGATCACGCTTTCGAAGGCGCGCCAGTCGCGGCGCAACGTGTCGTTCGAGGCGAAACCCGGGATCGAAACCGTGATGAGTTCGGGCCGTGTCCTGCGGAGTTCGGTGAAGTCGATGCCGAGCCGCGCGAGCTTGCCGGGCCGGAAACCTTCGATGACGATGTCGGCTTCGGCGATCAGCGCCTGTGCCTGGGCAAGACCGTCGGGCGCCCTCAGATCGATGGTGACGATCAATTTGTTGCGGTGCAGAGTCGCGTTGGCGGGGTTGTCCCACAGGGGGCCTCCCGGGGGATCAACATGAACCACCGTGGCGCCAAGGTCGCCAAGGATCATGGCGACCGCCGGACCGGCGATATATTGTCCGAAGTCGACCACCTTCACCCCCGTAAGCGGGAGCAGGGAACGCTGGCCCTCGGTCATGCTGTTCTCCGAAAATATGCTTGTTGGTCTTCGGTCGAGCCGACAGCGAGGCGGCCGGCTCGCTCCAGCCGCCCTCCAGCGGTCGGGCGGTCACGCGCGCAGAAGCCAGCGCGACGCCTTCTCCGCGATCATCAGGGTGGGCGCGTTGGTGTTCCCGCTTGGGATGACGGGCATGATGCTTGCGTCGACGACGCGCAATCCTTCGATTCCGCGGACCCGAAGACGGGTGTCGACCACCGCGTCGGGGTCGTCCTCGCGGCCCATCTTCGCGGTTCCGACCGGATGGAAGATCGTGTTGGCGATGTCGCCGGCCAGCGTGGCGAGTTCTTCGTCGGTCTGGAACTGAACGCCCGGCCGCCACTCCTCGGGCCGGTACTTCGCGAAGGCCGGCTGCGCCAGGATTTGGCGGACTTGCCGAAGGCTCAGCGCGGCTATCCTTCGGTCCTCGTCGGTCGAAAGATAGTTCGGCGCGATCATCGGCGCCTCGTCGAAGCGATGCGAGCGCAGACGCACGCTGCCGCGGCTGGTCGGGTTGAGGTTGCAGACGCTGGCCGTGATCGCCGGGAAGGAATGCAACCCTTCGCCGAAGGCATCGAGGCTCAATGGTTGGACGTGATATTCGAGATTGGCGTAAGGCTGCTCCGGTCCGGATCGGGTAAAGGCGCCGAGCTGGCTGGGAGCCATGCTCATCGGACCCGATCGTTTCAACAGATATTCGAGACCGATGCGGGCCTTGCCGAAATGACTGCCGGCGAGCGTGTTCAGCGTCTGGGCGCCCTGGACCTTGTAGATCGCCCGGATCTGCAGGTGGTCCTGCAGATTGCGGCCGACGCCGGGCGAATCCAGCACCACCTCGATCCCGTGCGCTTTCAGATGCTCCGCCGGACCGATTCCGGAAAGCTGCAGAATCTGGGGCGAGCCGATCGCGCCGGCGGAGAGCACGACTTCCCGCCGCGCCCGCACCGCGACCGCGTCGCCACCCCGGCGCACCGTCGCGCCGACGCAGCGCCGCGCCCCGTCGGGGGTCGTCTCGAAGATCAGCCGCTCGACCTGGGATTCGGTCCAGATCGTCAGGTTCGGGCGGTTCTTGACCGGGCGCAGGAAGCCCTTGGCGGCGCTCCATCGCCACCCGGATTTCTGGTTGACTTCGAAATAGCCGACCCCCGAATTGTCGCCCGAGTTGAAATCCTCGGTACGCTCGAACCCCGCCTCGACCATGGCCGCCGCGACGTCGTCCAGGATCTCCCAGCGCAGCCGTTGCTTCTCGACCCGCAACTCGCCGCCATGTCCGTGCAGGTCGGAAAAGCTGCCGGTGCCGCGGGTCGCTGGATTGGTGCCATCGTCGAGCCGGTAATGGTCCTCATGCGCCATGAAATCGGGCAAGGAATTCGCCCAGCTCCAGGCGTCGTCACCGGTCAGCTGCGCCCAGCCGTCATAGTCGCGGGCCTGACCGCGCATGTAGATCATGCCGTTGATCGACGAGCAGCCCCCGAGCGTCTTGCCGCGGGGATAGCGCAGTGTACGGCCGTTCAACCCCGGGTCCGGCTCGGTCTGGTAAAGCCAGTCGGTCCGGGGGTTGCCGATGCAATAGAGATAGCCGACGGGGATGTGGATCCATGGATAGGTATCGGGCTTCCCCGCCTCGAGAAGCAGGACCCGCTGCGACGGGTCCTTGCTCAGACGATTGGCGAGCAGGCAGCCGGCCGAACCGGCGCCCACGACGATGTAATCGAAGGGATCGCGTGGCATGACAGTGACCCCATCGTTCAGCGTGCGACCGGCATCGCGAACTCGGCGCCCTTCGAGATGCTCTCGGGCCAGCGCTGCATGATCGACTTCTGCTTGGTGTAGAAACGGACACCTTCCTCACCATAGGCATGCATGTCGCCGAACAGGCTCTTCTTCCAGCCGCCGAAGCCATGCCAGGCCATCGGCACAGGAATCGGCACATTGATGCCGACCATGCCGACCTGGATTTTGCGGCCGAACTCGCGCGCGGCATTGCCGTCACGGGTGAACAGGCTGACGCCGTTGCCGAACTCATGCGCGTTGATGAGATCGACGCCCTCGGCAAAATCCTTGACGCGGACGCAGGCGAGGACCGGGCCGAAAATCTCCTCGCGGTAGATCGTCATCTCGGGAGTGACGTGATCGAACAGCGTGCCGCCCAGCCAGAAGCCGGCATCATGGCCCGGAACCGAATGACCACGGCCGTCGACGATCAATTTCGCGCCTTCCGCGACCCCCGTCCCGATATAGCCGGCGATGCGGTCGCGTGCGGCGCCCGTCACGATCGGCCCCATCTCGGCGTCGAGTTCCAGGCCGTTCTTGATCTTCAGGTCGCGGGCGCGTTCCGCCAGCATCGGAACGATCCGGTCGCCGACATCGCCAACCAGCGTCGCGACCGAGATCGCCATGCAACGCTCGCCGGCCGACCCGTAGGCGGCGCCGACCAGCGCGTCGACCGCTTTCTCAAGGTCGGCATCGGGCATGACCAGCATGTGGTTCTTGGCGCCGCCGAGCGCCTGCACGCGCTTGCCGTGGCGGGCGCCGGTCTCGTAGATGTAGTTGGCGATCGGCGTCGAGCCGACGAACGAGACGGCCTGAACGTCCGGATGCACGAGAAGCGCATCGACCGCGGCCTTGTCGCCCTGCACGACGTTGAACACGCCGTCCGGGAAGCCGGCCTCCTTCATCAGCTCCGCATACAGCAGCGATGGGGTCGGATCGGTCGGGGACGGTTTCAGGACGAAGGTGTTGCCGGCGGCGATCGCCACCGGGAACATCCACATCGGCACCATGACGGGGAAATTGAAGGGCGTGATGCCTGCAACCACGCCAAGCGGCTGGCGCAGCGTCCAGTTGTCGATCCCGGTGGAGACCTGATCGGTGAAGCCGCCCTTCAGAAGCTGTGGGATGCCGCAGGCGAACTCGACGATGTCGATGCCGCGCTCCACCTCGCCGCGCGCATCGGTGAAGACCTTGCCGTGCTCGGCGGTGATCGCGCGGGCCAAAGCGTCCTTATGCTCGTTGAGCAGGCCGAGGAAGCGGTTCATGAGACGCGCACGCCTGATCGGCGGCATTTCGGCCCAGGCCGGGAACGCTGCACGGGCCGACGCGACGGCCCTGTCGACTTCCGCCGCGTTGGCAAGGGCCACGCGGCCGGTTACGGCGCCGGTCGCAGGGTTGAAGACGTCCTGAGTGCGTCCGCTCTCACCGCAGACGCGCGCGCCTTGTATATAGTGACCGATTTCGCTGACCATAACGTTTCCCCTGGTTTTGATTGTGGTTTTGGTGTCGAGTTGGGGCGCGAACATTTTTAAATCCGATCAATGTCTGATCGGAAAAAGCGGGTTTCACTTGGGCGCCACTGTATATTTACGTGGTGCATTTATTGTGTTGTGAATTATATTTTCTTTTGCCGGATAAGTTTTTCGCGTCTCTGTGAGAACGATGATGTCATTTTGCATTGATTTTGATGGCCCAACAGAGGGATAAAATTCATGGCGCCATTATTTTTTTCGATGATGCCCGTCCTCCTGCGGGCCATGGCAGGTGGTGAACCGCGGAGGAGCGGCGCGCGATGAATGACCTACCCCCGATGAAATCGATCCGTGTTTTCGAGGCGTGCATACGCCTTGGGAACTTCACCCGGGCCGCCAGGGAACTGAACGTCGGTCAGCCGGCCATAAGCCACCAGATTCATTCGCTCGAACAGGATCTCGGGATCAAACTGTTCGAACGGCGCGGCTCGATCGCCATCCCGACGGCCGAGGCGATGACCTACTATCGCACGATCGCCAGCAGTCTGGCCGACATGGCCAAAGCGAGCGTGGCGATCAGAAAAAAGGCGCGCGAGCGCGGGCTGACGCTGGCGACCTATCCCGGCATCGCGATGTTCTGGCTCCTGCCGCGACTGTCCAGGGTCAGGCAGCTGAATCGGGAGCTGGCCATCCGGGTCACGACGGCGGAACGGGACCGGGACATCCCGCTGGACGAGGTCGATTGCGCCATTCTTTTCGGCGACGGCGATTGGTCGGGCTATAGAAGTCACCTGCTTTTCAGGGAGGTGGTGGTTCCGGTTGCCGCACCGGCCGTCGCCGCAAGATTGGAGGGGGCTTCGCGGGCGGATATCCTGACCAAGGGACCGCTCATCCACCTCGAGGATCACGAGCAACGGTGGTTCAGCTGGTCGGACTGGCGGAATCGCCGGTCACCGGAAACACGCGATATCGATTCCGGCATCACGGTCACCAACCATGGAATAGCGATCCATCAGGCTCTGATGGGTCACGGCGTCGCCCTGGGATGGAAGGGCGTGATCGACGAAATGACGGAAAACCGGCTTCTTCTCGTGCTTGACCCGGAACCGATGGCTTCCGAACGCGGCTATTACTTGGTCACATCGGAGGATTTTCTGGAAACCCGCATCGGGACGCTGGTGTTCCAATCCCTCTGTCGTAATGGCGATATAGAAGCGGGAGCGAGGAGCGGCTTCTGACTCCGTCGTCATGTCCCAGGCAATCAGGTCATCGCTGGAGTGATCTTGCCCCAAATGGATGTGCATCACTTTCGGGCGGGAGGTGCCCGGTGCCAGCCCGCAGCACCTCCCGCCCTGGCGGAACGGAAGAACCGTTCAGCGCAGTGACGCGGCAGTTACGCGAGTGTGGGAGACACCGCGACGGTGACGCGGCCACGGACCTGACCGTCGAGCAGGCTGGCGGCGGTGGGAATCGCATCGGACAAGGCAATTTCCCTCGTCAGGCCATCCAGCTTGGCCGGATCGAGGTCATCGGCCAGACGGCGCCAGGCCTCGATCCGCAGTTCCCTGGGGCACATGACGCTGTCGACACCGGCCAGGGTCACGCCGCGCAGGATGAAGGGCGCCACGGTGGTGGGCAGCGACATGCCGCCGGCCAGACCGCAGGCGGCCACCGTGCCGCGATATTTCATCGCCGCGCAGACATTCGCCAGGATCTGGCCGCCACTGACGTCCACGGCGCCGGCCCAACGTTCCTTGGCAAGCGGCTTGCCGGGGTCCTGGAACTGCTTGCGCTCAAGCACCTCCTTGGCGCCCAGCGCCGTGAGGTAACCGGCCTCTTCCGGGCGGCCGGTGACGGCCACCACCTCGTAGCCGAGCTTCGACAGCAGGGCGACGGCGACGCTGCCGACCCCGCCGGCGGCGCCGGTGACCAGAACCTCTCCCTTGTCCGGCGTGACGTCATGCCGTTCGAGCGCCATGACGCAGAGCATGGCCGTGTAGCCCGCCGTCCCGATCGCCATCGCCTGACGGAGCGTAAACGGGCTTTGCAGCGGGACCAGCCAGTCGCCGTTGACGCGCGCCTTTTCCGCAAGGCCGCCCCAGTGCTGCTCGCCGACGCCCCAGCCGTTGAGGACGACCTTGTCGCCGGCCTTGTAGGCGGGGTGTGCGGAATGCTCCACGACGCCCGCGAAGTCGATGCCCGGGACCATGGGATAGCTGCGGACGACCGGCGCCTTCCCGGTGATCGCCAGTGCATCCTTGTAGTTCAGCGTCGAATGGGCGACGCGGACGGTCACGTCGCCCGCCGGCAGGCGGTCGTCATCGACGGTGGACAGGCCGGCGCGGACGTCCGTGCCGTCCTTCTCGATCAAGATGGCTTGAAACATTGAACCCTCCTACGGGTTGGGTGCGGGTGGCGTCCGGAGACGCCTGGTCTATGCCTGAAGATGCAAGGCCGCGAAGAAGCCGCGGGAGAAGGCGTCGAGGGGGGCGGGGCTGCGTTCCAGCTTTGCCCGCAGAACGGCACCCTCCCAGCCGATCCAGAAGAACTCGGCCAGGTGATCGCAATCCAGATCGCCCCCAATCTGTCCGGCCGCCTGCGCCGCCCGCAGGCAGCGGGATGTGCGGGCCTGCCAGTCCAGAAAGACGAGATGCAGCCTTTCACGGAACGGCTCGGGAAGCGTGCCCATTTCCTGGCCGAGATTGCCGACCAGGCATCCACGGCGGAAGTCGAACCGCGCCATGCCCGCCTTGGCATCCTCGACGAAGTCGCGCAGACGCTGCAGCGGAGGACGGGATTCGTCCAGGAACCAGCGGTCCAGCTTTCGCGCGAAATATTCCGCATAGGTGGCGATCAGCGTGCCGCCGAACTCTTCCTTGCTGCCGAAGTAATAATAGAAGGATCCCTTCGGCACGCCCGCCGACGCCAGGATTTCTTCGATGCCGACGGCGGAAAATCCCTTTTCCGTGAGTATGGCGACGCCGGTCCTGACCAACCTCTCCCTGGTGTCCGGATAGGCGCCGTCCTGCTTCGGAGGGCGCCCCCGTCGGCGAGGCTTCGAAGATGGGTCGGTCGTGTTCATGGCGCTAATTATAGACCGATCGTCTATGAAAATAAAGCGCCAATTCTTCACGGCGTGCGGCGGCGCCGTTCCATCGCGCGGGGATAGAGCGACGGAGCCGATGTGATGGCAAGACCGTCCATCACATCGGCTCCCGGCCCGGTTCTCACGCCGGTTGACTGAAGACGACGACGGGCGGCAGGCTTCCCTTGAACCGCTCCACTTCGGCAACCCCGGTGTGCCCGCAGTTGCCTTGGGCCAGCTTCGAGGTCGACAGCCCGGTCGTCAGATTGTTGACGTCCCCGTACCGGCACAGGCTGCCGATTTCCCGGGCATTCGCGGGATCGAACCAGCCCCCCTCGTTGATGCGGATCACGCCGCGGCAGATGTCGTCGGTGATCTTCAAACCGGCGAGGATCTGGCCGCGGTCGTTGAAGACACGGACCACATCGCCGTCCGACAACCCGCGCGCCCGCGCGTCCTCCGGATGCATCCAGCAAGGCTCCCGGCCGGCGATGGCGTAGCTCTGCCGGTTGACGGTCCCGCAGAGCTGGGAGTGGAGGCGCATCTGCGGGTGGTTGGCGGCCAGATGCAGGGGATAGCGGGCCGTCGGCCCCCCCAGCCGTTCCACCGGCTCCATCCAGGTGGCGTGCGGCGGGCAGTCGTCATAGCCGTACTTCTCGATGGCCGCCGAATACAGCTCGAACTTGCCCGACGCCGTGCCCAACGCGTTCAGCAGGGGATCGGCGCGGAAATCGGCGTGGCGGACGAAATCGGCCTGCTCCTTGCCGAGCGGGAATTCCAGCGGCTTGTTGCTCTCCCAGAAGACGTCGAAGACCGGCATCTCCATGCCCTTGGCGCGCGATTCGATCTTGGCGGATTCATAGATGCCGCGGATCCAGTCCATCTCGCTGAGGCCCTGGGTGAAGGCGTAGCCCTTGCCCAGCTTGTCGGCGATGGCGGCGAAGATGTCGAAATCGCTGCGCGCCTCGAAGACCGGATCGACGATCTTCTTCATCGGGACGATGTGGCTCAGGGCGTAATCCCCGACCTGCTCGATGTCGTTGCGCTCGTAGGAGGTCGTCGCCGGCAGCACGATGTCGGCATGGCGGGCCGACGCGGTCCACTGCGCATCCTGCACGATGAAGGTGTCGAGCCGGCGCCATGCGCGCAGCATCTCGTTGCGGTCCTGCTGGTGGGAGAACGGGTTGCCGCCGGCCCAGTAGGCGAGCTTGATCAGCGGGAGCGTGATCTCATGCCCGTTGAACTGCATCGTCTTGCCGGGGTTCAGCAGGGTCTCGACCAGACGCGAGACCGGGATCGACACCGCGCCGCTCTGCGACAGCCAGGCCGCCCCGTCGCTCGCCTGACCGGACGCGTCGTCGATCGCCTTGAGGATCGGCGTGGTATGGGTCGGCGCCCCGCCGGAGGCATAGTGGTAGCTGAGGCCGTAGCCGCCTCCCGGCAGGCCGATCTGCCCCAGCATGGCGGCGAGCGTGATCAGCATCCAATGGATCTGTTCGCCATGATGCTGGCGCTGCGTCGAATAGCCGAGCGCCAGCATGGTCCGTTTGGCGGCGAAGCGACGGGCCAGATCGCGCAGCGTCTCGGCGGGCAGTCCGCAGATGCCGGCGGCCCAGTCGGCGCTCTTCGGCGTTCCGTCGGTCTTGCCCAGCAGATAGGGCAGGAACTTGTCGAAGCCGTTGGTGTAGCGGTCGAGGAAGTCCTGGTTGTGCAGCTTCTCGGTGTAGAGGGTGTGGGCGATGCCGAGCATCATCGCCACGTCGGTCTGTGGACGCGGCGCCAGCCATTCGCCGTTCAGCTCCTTGCAGGTCTCGGTGCGGACCGGGTCGATGCAGAGGACCTTCGTCTTGGCCGCCTTCATCATCGCGATGCCGGGCCAGGCGCCATGGTCGGCGACCTGCCAGGAGATCTGCGAGCTGTTGAGCGGGTTGCAGCCCCAGAACACCATCAGTTCGCAATGTTCGGCGAGGTTCTTCCAGGTGGTGCACTGCTCATACACCTCGATGGAGCCGGACACATAGGGCAGGATCACCTGCGCCGCACCGGTGGAATAGTCGCCGGAGCTGTTGGTGTAGCTGCCGGTCAGGTTCAGCATGCGGCGCAGCAGCGTCTGGCAATTGTGCAGCTTGCCAGGGCTCTTCCAGCCATAGGAGCCAGCGAACACCGCCTGCTGGCCGTACTGGGCACGAACGCGGGTGATCTCGCCGGCGACCAGCTCGATGGCCTTGTCCCAGCTCACGCGCACGAAATCGCCGCTGCCGCGCCCGTCGGGATCGGCGCCGGGCCCCTGCTCCAGCCAGGCGCGGCGCACCATGGGATAGCGGATCCGCGATTCCGAGTAGATCGAATCCATCACGCCGGGAAGCTGCGGCGACGGCGACGGATCGCCTTCCCACGGGATGAATTCGGTCACGCGGCCATCCGCGACCTTGCCGTAGAAGACGCCCCAGTGGCAGCCGGACAGGATTTTTCTGGGCGCCGCCTGTGCGATGGCGCCGCGGGCGAGCAGCGGCAGGCCGGAGAGCCCCAATGCCGCCGCCGCGGTTCCCTTGAGGAAGGCCCGTTTGGAAAGCAGCGGACCGCCGGTCATCGTCAGGTTCTTTGTCGTGTTCATGGTCAGACCTTTCAGATCGCTGCGGCTGCGCGGCCACCGTCCACCGTCGCGGAGCCATCCGCGATCCGGTCGAGCAGCGAGAGCAGGAAGCGCGCAAGATTGCCGTAATAGCCGACGCCGTCGGCCCTGATGAGCGCCGCGGCGAAGCGGCCGGTCCAGACCCGCATCTGGTCGGTCAGGTCGGTCACCGCCGCGGTCCGCCGCTGCCGCATCGCCTCCGCCAGCGCCGCCAGCTGGATCGCCAGATGATCGGGCGGTTCGACGCAATCCGCCTGGACATGCATGTCGAGGTCGCGCAGGACCGCGCGCATACAGTCGACGGCCGGGCCGCAGAGACGGCCGGTGCCGTCCCACAGGCTGGCATAGGGCGGAACGGAGCGCTGGCGGAAGATGCCTTCGAACAGGGCGGTGTGCCGGCGCTCGACCGCCAGGGTCACGTCAGCGGCCGAACCGGCGGCGAGCAGCTGGCAGAGGGCGTCCGCCGCGGCGGGCTGCCCGAGACGGTCGCCGATCCGGCGCAGGGCGATCTGGCCCGGCATGCTGCGCGCCGCCTCGACGTGTTGGACGTCCGGTGGGGACAGGAACTGCTGCGCCAGCCATTCGGCGACGAAGACGAGATCCTGGTCTTCAGGGACGACATCCATCGGATCGCGGCTCATTTCGCCTTCTCCTTGCCGTCCGGATGCAGATCCTTCGAATGGTTCTGCAGGTAGGCGAGGATCAGCCGGTACTGGTCGTCGTTGAAGGACGTGAAGCGCTTCATCGCCTTCAGCGTTCCGATCCACTGGTTGGCGGTGAAATGCTGTTTTTCCGGCAGCACATGGCAGGCGGAGCAGGCCTTCTGGAAGGTCGCCTGGCTGTAGTCCCACAGCGCCTTGCGGTCGGCGTTCAGATTGGCCGCGTTGGACCAGAGGGTGACCTCGACGGGGATCCAGGACTGGCCGGTGTCGGCATCGGTTTCCGGTTTGCCGCGCTTCACGGCCGTGGCGGCCGCCTGGTCGAGCACCGCGAGCATCACGCGATGACCCTTGGACTGATAGACGACGGACGGCGCACCCTCCATCTGCCAGCCCTTCAACAGCAGCTGCAACTTGTCGGCGCTGCGGGCGGCGACATGGACCGGGGCGCCGCCCAGCAGCTTGCCCTGCTCCGGGACCGATCCGCCGACGCCTGCCTGTTCGAGCCACACCGGCTTGGTCGCGACCACCCAGGCGTCGCCGCCCTGGACGATGGCCTGATCCGGCGAGGTCGGCAGCGTCGGCGTGGCAACGACGGCGTTGCGGAGCATGACCAGCTTGTCGGTCCGGTTCGGTTCCGGCATGCCGGGCGCCGGCTTGTGCACGGCGGGAACATGCTTCAGATAGACGGCCATCGCCTGGACGTCCTCGTGCGGAAGCTGGGCGGTGTTCTTGACGACCTCCGCCATGTCGCCTCCCGCCGTGCGGCCGATCGGGCTGACGCCGGTGTGCAGGTAGTTGGCGATGGCGTTGGCCGACCAGAAGCCGATCCCGGTCTCGTCGGGGGTGATGTTGGGGAAGTAATCGACGCCGTCGGGGGCCGGGCCGCCGCCGAAGCGCTGGCTGGCGATGACGTTGCCCATCAGGCCGCGCGACGAATGGCATTCGGCGCAATGGCCCGGCCCCTCCACCAGATATTCGCCGCGCCGGTACTGGGCCGCGTCGACACCGGGGGGAACCGGGCTTTCCTCCCCGCGCTTGCCGTCGAGGAAGGCCAGCCGCCAGACGCCGACGCCGCGCCGCATGGCATAGGGGAACTTCAGGTCGTGGTCCGGAACCTTGTTGTCGACCGGCTTCAAGCTGCGCAGGTAGGCGTAGAGGTCGCGGACATCGGTGCCGCTCAGCCGCTGGTAGGAGGTGTAGGGGAAGGCCGGATAGAGGTTCCGGCCGTCCGGCCAGGCTCCGCCCGGCCCGACGCCTTCCCGCAGCGCGCGGTCGAACTGGGCCAGCGTCCAGCCGCCGATGCCGGTCTGCGGATCGGGGGAGATGTTGGGCATGTGGAACACGCCGAACTGCGTGTCGAGCGCCCAGCCGCCGCCGAGGACGGTGTCGTCCTCCTGGCCGGGGGTCTTGTGGCAGGTCGAGCAGTCGGAGGCGACGAAGACCTTGCGGCCGTTGGCGAGGTCAGCGCCTTCGGCGTCCGGCAGGGTCCGGCCCGGATGGGTGGCGGACCATGTCCAGGGCGATGTCAGCACCACGAAGCCCAGCACGCCCAGCAGCGCCGCGCCCCCGGTGAGACGGTAAAGGGTCTTGCGATGAAGAGCCATGTTGCGTGCTTCCTTCGAATGATACCGACCGAATGGAGGCAGCGTAGCGGCGGTTACGGCGCCATAGGCGTCATGCCTGTGAGCAAGATGTAAACGCGATGTAAACGACGGCGCCCTTTACACCGGCCTCGGCAGCCGTAAGCTGGCCGCCTGAAATTCGGGGGCCGGGGTCCGGAACCTCGACGGTGCAATGGATGGAGGATGGGGGCGGATGAAGCGGCGGGCCGATTGGTTGACCGACGCCCTTCGGGCCGAATGCGGCGCGCTGGTCGACGAGGGCATCCGGCTGGCCAAGCAGAAGGGCTATGCCGACCAGACCAGCTCCATGCGGGCGGCCTGGACCGAGGCCACGGTGGCGCTCAATGAGAGCCTTGTCGCCTATCTGTCCGACCCACTGCGCCGGGATGGGGTCAACGGCCACAACAACTATCGCACCGACCCGCGTTTCGGCAGGCTCCGCCATATCTCGCAGACGCATCACGACGCGGGAATTCCGCTGGAACTCAACAACGGCCTGCTCAAGCTTTACCGGCGCGCCTATCACAGCCGGCTGGACGGCCTGGCGGACGGTGCGCGGGAGTTCGGCGGCGGCGACGCCTTCCGAGCGAGGCTCGACGATTTCTTCGACGAGGTCGAACTGGCGATGCTGGCCCCCTGGGCGGTGGCCGCGCCGCAGGAGGAGGCGTTGAGCGACAGCCTGCGGCGGCTGACGCGCGAGCGCGACCAGTATTTCGCGGCGCTGGAAAGCCTGCGCAATCCGGTGTTCATCCTGGACGAGGACAGCCGGCTGCTGACCGCCAACCGGGCGGCGCTGCAATTCTTCCTCGACATGCCGGAGGCCGGCGCGCTGACCTACCGTCTGGCCCTGCAACCGCGCCGCAGCGAGCTTCAGGCGGTGGTGGACCAGATCGTCGCCACGCCGGGCACGGAGTGGAATTCGATCTGGATGCAGACCCGCCAGGGCAGCCGCTGCTTCGACATCCGCCTGCGGTCGGTCGAGGATACGGTCCACAAGCTGCGGCCCTGGCAGATCATGCTGCTGCACGACGTGACCGAGCATCATCAGGCGATACTCAGGGCTCGCGAGGCGGAGCGCACCATGTCGCTGTTCCTGGCGGCGATGTCCCATGAAATCCGCGCGCCGCTCCACAGCGTCCTGGGGGCCGCAGGCCTGATGAAAGGGGCCAGCCCGGACAAGCAGGAGGAACTGGTCGGGCTTCTGGACATTGCGGCCCGGTCGCTGAACACGACGCTGGAGAATGTGCTCAGCTTCTCGCGTTTCGAGCATCAGGCGCCGCAGCCGCGTCCGGTCGCGGTGTGCCTGCGTGAGGCTCTGGGCGATCTGATGCGGATCAAGGACATTCCCGCCCGTCAGCTGGGCGTGCCCCTGCGCCTGGAGATGGCGCCGGGCCTGCCGGAGCATGTCCGGCTGGACTGGTCGATGACCCAGCAGGTGCTGGGCAATTTGATCCAGAACGCCCTGCGCCATGACGACGGCCGTGGGGTGCTGGTCGGCCTGCGGGAGGAGGACGGCATGCTGGTCTTCCGGGTCGCCGACCATGGGCCGGGCATGCCCGAGGAAATCCGCGAGATGCTGGCGCAAGCACCCGTCGGGCTGCGGCCGCGGACGACGGGGCGCAACGGGTCCGGCCTGGGCCTCGCCATCGCACAGCGCATGACGCTGGCGCTTGGAGGCGGCATCGCCGTCCTCGAACCCAGGGAAGGGGCCGTCGTCGAAGTGCGCCTGCCGCTGGTCGCGGCATCCCCGGCCGAGCCGCCGCCCCGTCAGGGCGCGCCGGACGACCGTCTCCACCAGAACTGCCTCATGGTCGACGACGACCCGATCAACGCCCAGGTCACCGCCGCCATGCTGGAGCGCATGGGACTGTCGGTTGACCACGCCCAGACCCTGGAGCAGGCGCACGCCCTGTTGCTAGCGGCCCCGGACGCCTATGGCGTCTTCCTCCTCGATTACCGCTTGCCGGACGGCACCGGACCGGACTTCGCCCGCGAGATCCGCCGCAATCCGGCATTGGCGGATGCCTCGATCATCCTGTTGAGTGCCAATGCCGATTGGGTCCGCGCCTCGCCCGCCGATGCCGGACTTTTCCAGGCCATCCTGGAGAAGCCGCTGGATGCGACCGCGCTGGGCAAGGCCATCCGCGGCAAGGCGGCGCGACCGGTGGTGGGAGCGGGCGGCCTGCTCGACGGCCTGTCGCCGACCGCGCGGCGGCGGATGGCGGAAGCGTTCACCCGCGGCTGGACGGAGTTCCGTACGATGCTGGAGGTCGCCGACCCGGCGGATCGGGATGCTCCCCTTGCCGCGCTGGCCCACAAGCTGGCGAGCGGAGCCGCGACCTTCGGCCTGGACGAAATCGCCGACCGGCTGCGGCGGATCGAAGCGGCGCATGAGGATGGCGCCGTCGACGCGGCGGCGCGGAACAAGGAGCATGCGGCCCTGCTCGCATGCTCCCTGCCACCGGATTGGCGGAACCGCTTCGCAGAGGATTCCTCAGCGTGACCGAGACCGCCGACATACTTCTCGTCGACGACGACGTCCTGATCCAACTGATGGTCGAGGATGTGGTCACGCAGATGGGGCATCGCTTCCATTGTGCCGCCGACGGCGCCCAGGCGCGGACAGCGCTGAAGCGGCAGCGGTTCGATCTGGTGATCCTGGACCGCCGGCTGCCGGACACCGACGGCCTGCTGCTCGCCCAGATCATCCAGGCCGAAGCCAGGGCACCCTTCATCGTGCTGTCCAGCCTGTCGGCCTCGCACGACCAGCTGCTCGGCCTGGGGCTGGGCGCCCTCGACTATATCTGCAAGCCGGTCGAGCCGGCCTTGCTGCGGGCGCGCATCGCCAAGCACATCGACGCGCCGCGCGAAGCGCATGAGGACAGGGTCGTCACCGTCGGCAAGACCGTTCAGCTCAACACCCAGACCCGGCGGTTGTCGATCGGTGGCCGGACCGAGGTTCTGTCCCCGGCCGAAAGCCGGCTGCTCGTCCATCTGATCCACACCCTCGACCGGCCGTC
The DNA here is from genome assembly GCF_019805165.1 of Azospirillum sp. 412522. Taxonomy (GTDB): domain Bacteria; phylum Pseudomonadota; class Alphaproteobacteria; order Azospirillales; family Azospirillaceae; genus Azospirillum. The sequence goes on along the minus strand of NZ_RWIJ01000027.1, from coordinate 31,204 downwards.
GGATCGGCTGGAGATCAGCAAGGCGATCTGCGGACGGGAGTGGGTGTATGGAGACCGCACCGCCGACGTGTTGGTGTCGCGCCTTCGCCGTCGGCTCGCCGGAAGCGAGGTGGAGATCGTCACCGTCCATGGACTCGGGTATCTGCTGACCGCCAAGCCGGATACGTAGGGCAATGACCGTTCTCAGGAGAATGCATCCGGGTACAATTGTCCCGCGGCGGCATTTTTACCTGTTCATGGTGGTTCGTGTTCCAAGACGTGGTGTAGCTGTGGGGAACCGGCCCGCCGTAGCGCCTTCTCATGGCTGGCGCAGGCGGGCCGGCTCCCTTACACCACCACGGGGGGCAGGACCACTGCCCGCCAGCTCAGTTCACCGGCCCATGATGGCATCTACGCCACTCGGCGTACTTCGTGCCGCAGCAACCCGGTTTCGTTCCAAAGACGAATTGCAAGAGTCGCTTTTTCGCTTCCGCTTCCGGGCTCGACGGCAACCTCGATGAACCCCCCTTCAGGCTCCGCCATGAGATACGGCTGGCGGATACGGCCTTCAGGATCGGTTCCTTGCCCGGGCTTTACCCCATACCGCGAATTCTGGCGATGGGCTGTTCCACAGGCAAACTCCTCAACTCCGGTCGGATGAATAGAATGATAATGCCAGTGTCTGTCTCCCGTAATAATCACGGTAGACGAGGCCAGATTATTGTCGCGGAGGAACTCGAGGAAGGCCTCGCCCTCACGACGGAAACCGCCGAAATTGGTTTGGTTGTCGGATTTTTTTGCGTCGTCAGGGCCAACGATAGGGGATGGCGTGATGATTATTTTGAAAGGCGCGTTACTCTCTTGGAGGGTTTTTTCAAGCCATTCCCGCTGCTCGCCCCCCCAAAGACTCTTGTCAGGTGTATCCGGGGCTTTGTTTGGCGAGCGGTATTCACGCCCGTCAAGCACCCAAATCTGGGCGTATTTGTTGATCGGATAGGTCCTGTAAGTCGGCCCTTCGTTGGGTGCCGGCACCTGCTCATGAAATATCTTCTTGCCATCGGCGGGCGACGGCAATCGTTCACCTGTACCATCAGCATCATCGAAGCGAAAATCGTGATCATCAATCATCCAAAACGTGCCGTGCTCAGTCAAGGCGTCCCGTAAAGACGGAACCGCAAACTGCTTGTGCCAGCTGGCGCGCATCTGGGGGGTGGTTGTTGCCCGAAATTTATCCGTGTCCTGCCGCGGGTCGTAATAGACCGTGTCGCCCGTCGCGACCATGAACTGTACCTTTTTCTCGCGAATGACATCCATTACGGGATATCCGCGTGACCAATCCCGGCCTTCGGCTGGCAAGCTCCACGCCGGCGCGTCTTTCTCTCCGCCTCCGCCGCCCTTGACTATTCCGTAAAATTTCTCGTAGTTCAGGCAACTGAACACCGCAAAAGACACGCGTATGTCATCACTCGCGTTTGCCAGGGTCCAGAAACTACCCACTTGTTGGGTTTTGAAGATTTGGTTGTCGGGCTTACGCACCTCCACACGGTAGAAGTATTTGGTGTGTGGCTTCAGGCCTTGGATCGTTGTCTTGACGACATAATCATCTTCCTCATTCGCCTCTTGCCAGGCCGTCCGGAGTGGATCGTGAAATTCCGGCATTTCCGAAACTTCAAAGCGAAGTTGGGCAGGAAGTCCCGGTGTCGGAGAATCATACACACCGACTGGCGGCAATCCTGGGCTCAAGCGCACCTGGAGCACGATGGACGTCGGAGTCGGCTCGCCCGAGATCAGTGTTGCGATCATCTCCGCAACATCGGTGGCCGCCCACGCTGGATGTGCCACTGAAAGCCCGGAGCCAAACGCACCGGCCGCGAGGAAACTCGTTCCTTTCAGCAGAGCGCGACGTGACATTGGCCAGCATGAATTATTATCGAGAATCATGGATATACACTTCCACTGTTTCCAACCATGGCATGTCGAATGTTTCAGCGGCGCGTAGGAGGGTATCGTCAAAGGATGATGTTTGCTTTAAGCCGTGCATGCCTCGGCAATCAAGGCAGCACGAAGTGCATCTACCACTTTGACAAATTCTTTTCACATCCGAACAATTCCTACGTCCGTTCAGGAACGATCAGAATTATTCGCGATCGATTACGGCAGCCCCAAGCATTCGATGGTCCCTCAAACTGTTTGGACCACGTTAGCTCGGGCTTCGCCCCTCGTCTAAGACCGTTGAGGTATCGAACCAATGCCAAAAGCGTATTTCGGCAAATTCTCTTGGAATTACCGTTGCTTCGGTTCGGCATGGCACCGTCAGGTCCATGGTGGCGGGCGACGGGGGCGCGGGTAAGGGTTGCCATGACGACGCCCCCGTGCCCTCCGCTGCGTCAGTTCCCGCTTCCCCCTGGGCCTGCGTATGGAAGGAGATGCTGGCGGCCTGCGGCATCACCGTGAACCATGAGCCGCCGCCAAGCGGACCATCATGCCGGGGGTTCACCTTCAGCATAAGAGCATCAACAACCGTGCCGAAACCAGCCCCAACCGACCCGATAACGCGAGCGGCAGATGAAGCGCTTCACGTCACGCCGCCAAGTGTGACGCTTCCTTTCTATCCACGATCCAATCAGCAAACTTTTTCAATTTCCGCCACGTCTATGTCCCGAAAAGGACGCCGGCCATTCCATTCCGGCATCGACCTGTTAGCCCGATTGTCTTGGACTATCCCAAACGCCCGGATGATTATCCCGCAAAACAAAATGCACTTCGCATAAGCATTATGGGAAGGGGGAAATGTTCATGTGCGCATCCGTCCAAGAAGTTCCAATCGTTGCAAGACAGATGAGAAATCTGCTCCGAGGCTGGGTGGATATCCATAGTCATGCGACGGCGATGGCCAAGCACGATCCTTCCGAGACAGCCCATCCACCGATCCATCTTGGCTGCAAGCGCGACTTCGCGACTGTCTTACGGAAAGTGCCGATTTTTCGTAGTTCGAACCGTATTGGCCGACATCGAGCACCAACGGATCGATAGTCGAATTGCTTGTCAGCACGGTCGATAGAACAGCGGCATGGGATGAACCGGGGCCGATCCCCGCATCGCACGGCCGGGTCCGAGATTCGGTCACATATTCCAGATGAATGGCGCCTCTCCGGTTTCGCGACAGAGTTCCGGACCTGATGAGAAATGGGCGGAGCAGCCGTTGGGAAGGTTCAAAAATGAGTGCTATCACGCAGACCGCCGTTTCGGACGGGGCCAAGGCCACGCATGTCCGCTACGGCATTCTGGCAATCCTGGTCCTTGTCAGCACGATCAATTACGCTGACCGGGCAACGCTCTCGATCGCGGGAACGGCCGTCCAACGCGACCTGGGCTTCGACTCCATCGGGATGGGCTATCTGTTCTCGGCCTTCGCCTGGGCCTATGTGATCGGCCAGATTCCCAGCGGCTGGCTGCTGGACCGTTACGGGTCCAAGGTCATCTACGGGATGAGCCTCATCCTCTGGTCGATCTGCACGCTGCTGCAAGGTGCCGTCGGCCTCGCGCACCCCGCGACCGCCTTCTTCCTTCTCTTCAGCGTGCGGTTCCTGCTGGGCCTTGTGGAATCACCGGCCTTCCCGGCCAATGGACGGATCGTCGCGGCTTGGTTCCCGACGGCCGAGCGCGGCACCGCGACGGCGATCTTCAACACGGCGCAGTATTTTTCGCTGGCCATCTTCTCGCCGATCATGGCGTGGCTCACCGCCTATTATGGCTGGGAATATGTGTTCCTGTTCATGGGCTGCATCGGCATCGTCATCGGTGTCTTCTGGCCCAAGCTGATCTACAGCCCCAAGAGCCATCCGCGCGTCAACGCGGCGGAAATCGCCTACGTGGAGAAGGGCGGCGCGCTGGTGGATATGGACCGCAAGGGGTCCGCTCCGCCGGTGAAGGTGCGCTGGAGCCATGTCAAGCAACTGCTCAGCCACCGCCTGCTGCTTGCCGCCTATATTTCCCAGTATGCCAATACCTCCCTCACCTACTTCTTCACGACCTGGTTCCCGGTCTATCTGGCGCAGGGCCGCGGCATGCCGATCATGAAGGTCGGCCTGGTGGCCACCCTGCCGGCGATCTGCGGCTTTCTCGGCGGCATTTGCTGCGGCCTCCTTTCCGACGCGCTGCTTCGTCGCGGCGTCTCGCTGTCGGTCGCCCGCAAGACGCCCTTCGTCATCGGCATGTCGCTGGCCTCCTCGCTGGTGCTCTGCAACTTCGTCGACACGGAATGGATGGTGATCGCCATCATGGCCCTGGCCTTCTACGGCAAGGGACTGGCCGCCATCGGCTGGGCGGTCATCTCCGACGCCTGCCCGAAGGAACTGACGGGCCTGACCGGCGGCATGTTCAACGCCATCGGCAGCATCGCGGGCATCGTAATGCCGATCGCCGCCGGCTACATCATCGCCGCGACGGGTTCGTTCGAAGGCGTCCTGATCTTCGTCGCCGCCCATACGGTCCTGGCCGTCTTCGCCTATGTCGTCCTGATGGGACCGATCCACCGCATCACGCTGCGCGCCTGACGGCGCTCTCCCGGCGGCAAGCGGCTGCCGGCCTCCAGACCGGCGCCGGGAAATCATCGCCACGCCCGGCATGAGCAAAGCGGTTCCTATCGGCGCCAACGGCCTTTGATCCCGATCTGCCGGGATCGGGGCCCTGGGCGGCACATGCCGCCGCCCTAGCCGGGGCGCGCGGATGCCGCCGGTCATCATGTCCACCAGAAAAGACCAGATTTCAAAAGGATAAGCCATGAAGATGACGTTCCGCTGGTACGGGGACGAAGACCCCGTTCCGCTCGATTACATCCGCCAGATTCCAGGCATGCATGGGGTGGTGTCGGCAATTTACGACGTTCCGGTCGGGGAAGCGTGGCCGTTGGCCAACATCCAGGCGCTGAAAGCCAAGGTGGAGGCGCACGGGCTGGCGCTGGAGGTGATCGAGAGCGTACCGGTGCACGAGGACATCAAACTCGGCAAACCGAGCCGCGACCGGCTGATCGACAATTACTGCACCAGCATCCGCCATCTGGCGCAGTGCGGCATCAAGGTCATCTGCTACAACTTCATGCCGGTGTTCGATTGGACCCGGACGACATTAGAAATGCGGCTTCCCGACGGATCAACCACGCTGGGCTTCGATACCGCGACGATCGACAGGATCGACCTCAGCCAGGGCATCGCGCTGCCCGGCTGGGACGCCAGTTACCGCGCCGATGAGTTGAAGGCTCTTCTGGCCGAGTATGAGGCGGTGGATGAGTCGGCGCTGTGGGCGAACCTCGAATATTTCCTCAAGCGCATCATTCCGGTCGCGGCGGAGGTCGGAATCCGCATGGCCATCCACCCCGACGACCCGCCGCGTCCCATCTTCGGGCTGCCTCGGATCGTCAAGGATCGCGCCGATCTTGTCCGCCTGCTCGGTATCGTCGACCACCCTGCCAACGGACTGACGCTGTGTTCGGGATCGCTGGGTGCGTCGTGCAAGAACGACATCCCGGCGATGGTCCGGGAGTTTGCCGGACGCAAGCGCATCCACTTCGCGCACCTGCGCAACGTCAAGATCAACGAGGCCGGCGATTTCTATGAAACCGCTCATCGTTCGGCCGACGGTTCGCTGGATATGGCGGAGATCGTCAAAGCCTACCATGAGGCTGGTTTCGAGGGCTATGCACGGCCCGACCACGGCCGCATGATCTGGGGCGAAACGGGCAAGCCGGGGTATGGCCTTTACGACCGGGCGCTGGGCGCGGTGTATCTCAACGGCCTTTGGGAAGGCATCGGCAAGGCCGAAGGCCGGCATTGAGAGGGCTTGAACCATGACCATACCCTTCAAGCCCGCCGATCTCGCCGGCAAGGTCGCCGTCGTCACCGGGGGTGGCGGGCTTCTGTGCGCCGCGTTCGCCCAGGCGCTCGCCGCGGCGGGTGCCAGGATCGCCATTCTCGACCTCAAGGCCGATGCCGCCGAGGCCGTGGCGGCGGAGCTGCGCAAGGACGGCGCCCAGGCCATCGGTCTTGCCGCCAATGCCCTGGACCGGGAGTCGTTGGCGGCGGCGGCCGAGCAGGTGCTTGCCAAGCTTGGCCCTTGCGACCTGCTGATCAACGGCGCCGGCGGCAACCACCCGCGCGGCACCACGGACAAGGAGTGGCTGGAGGTGGCGGATCTGGAGGACGCCGCGCTGACCAGCTTCTTCGATCTCGATCCCAAAGGCGTCGAGTTCGTGTTCAACCTGAATTTCCTGGGCACGCTGCTGCCGACCCAGGTGTTCGCGCGGCAGATGCTGGGGCGGGCGGGCTGCACCGTTCTGAACGTGTCGTCGATGAACGCCTTCCGGCCGCTGACCAAGATCCCGGCCTACAGCGGGGCAAAGGCGGCTGTGAGCAACTTCACGCAATGGCTGGCGGTGCATTTCGCAAAGGTCGGGATTCGGGTCAATGCAATCGCACCCGGCTTCTTCCTCACGGCCCAGAACCACAAGCTGCTGATCGACGAAGCGACGGGCGACTTCACCGCACGGGCCCTCAGGATCGTCGGGCATACCCCGATGGGTCGCTTCGGTGAGGCGCATGAACTGATCGGCACGCTGCTATGGCTGGCCAGCACCGAGGCATCCGGCTTCGTCAACGGCGTCGTCGTGCCGGTCGATGGTGGTTTCGCAGCCTATTCCGGCGTCTGACACGATTTCCATGCCATTGCGGCCTGCGGACGGCATCCGGATTTCCGAAATCCGGGCAACCCGAAGCGGATCGACAATGCCGCAGGCTTCGGCCTTGCGGCCGTTACCGCAGCCCGCATCAAGGACGGCATCGGGGCCGGAGTCCAGGCCTTTCCGCCCCCGATGCCTACCCGCTGACTTCCCCACCTCCGCCCTCCCTGTGACGGAACCGATGAGGCCGCATAGTTTCGGTGGAAATAATTCGCGAGTGCGAAGGATATTGAAATGAAGCATCACCTCGCGTTTTGGGTGCCGGGTGTCGTGACGGCGCTCGTCGCGCCCATGGCGGCCGCTCAAACCAAGTTCGAACTGAAGATCGGTGGCGATTACCTGTTCGAAGCCGGATACACCAGCCAGGATCGCGACCAGAACCTGCGAACGACGGAAATGCTCAACCGCATCCGTCTCGTCATCACGCCGGTCGCGAAGGCGGACAACGGTCTTGAATATGGTGCCCGCGTCCGCCTCCTGAACTCCTCGGATCCGACATTCGCCGCCGATCGTGCATATCTCTTCGCCAGCGGCTCCTTCGGCGAGGTCCGCCTGGGCCAGACCAATACTTTCAACGACGTCGTCTACGCGACAGCGCCGATGGACTACATGCCGTTGACGTCCTACGATCGCATCGTCAACTACGTTGGCCCAAACAACGGCCAGCAGGTCCTGAACGGGCGTTATTCCGGCGCGGACTTCAAGGGTGGCATCGCCGGTACCGTCAGAGGCTCCAACATCATCGGCGTTTCCTTGGCCGACAGCAACGCAACAAAGGTCGAATATTTCTCGCCGCGCATCGCCGGTCTGCAACTCGGTGCCAGCTATACGCCGCGCAGCGATTCATCCAACACGGATGTGCAGCGGGTCGAGATCAACAATGCCGCGACATCGGCGGTCACCGGAGTGTTCGGTGACACAGTCGAGATCGGCGCCAACTACGATCGCACCTTTTCCGGGGTGAACATCCAGGGCAGCGCCTCCCACCTGTGGGGGACGGCCGTCGGTCGGAACGTCGCGACCGACCATTACAAGGATCTCCGGGCTTGGCAGGCAGGCCTGCAAGTGGAGTATGCCGGCTTGGCCGCGGGGGCCAGCTACACGGATTACGGGAAATCCGGACAGAACGAGATCGCGGGGAATTACACTGAATCCACGCGGACCTGGACTGCGGGCGTGCAATACAGCTTTGGCAGGTACATCGTCGGCGCGAATTACAAATATGGCCAGGATCCAGGCTCAATCACTGTTCGCGGGAAGCGCAAAGTCGACGTGTACGAATTCGGCGCCGCCTATACGGTCGCCCCGGGTTTGATGCTTCAGGTCCAATACGATCACTATGTGGCCGACAGCGACAAGTCCAACCTGACCAGCGCCGGTTCGGCCGACGACGAAGGGAATGTGGCCCTGGTCCGGACCGTCTTGAAATTCTGACCATGGCGGCGACGCAGGGTGTGGATCGGGGCTGGCGGGCGGCTCAAGTCCACTGCTGCGCTCCCACAGTCGGACCCGGCGCATCCGCACAGCGCCGGCATGGCCAAGTCCGAGCGGCCGCCGTCCCGGTATCTCTGCCGCGGATACCGAACTATGCCCCAACCGCATGATTTGGCCTGCTGCCGGCACATGGGGTTGCCCGGCATTGGGACCGGAGTGGTGACATGAAGATTTTGGCAAGGTTTATCACCGCGAATGCCGCGATGGCGGTGGTCCCGATGTGCTTGGCAGGGTATGTCGCTTTCGACGCCGTCACCGACCTGACCACCAAGGTCCGGGTACGGAAGAGCCTCGCCGCCTACGAGATGGCGCTGTCCATCGCCTCCCGCATTCCGACGGAGCGGTCGGCATGGGGGGGCGCCTTCAACACTGCCGATGCCCTTGGCGGCGAAGCCGGGAAGCGCGTCGACATGGCGGGCGCAGCCCTGGACGAGGTTGTCAACGAAACGCAGCGTCGCTTCGCGGCGGCGGGGCTGCCACATGACGACATCGACCGCATCGCCGAACGGCTCACCGCGGCCCGCGGTGCCGCCCGGCAGGTGCTGACACAGGATCGTTCCGCACGTCCGGCCAACGGCTTCGCCGCGCTGGTGGAAGGGTTGGTGGCGGTCAACGAATTGGGCAGCCGTGCGATCGACAACGCGTACCGGGAAACGGTTCGCATAGACGGTTCCCTGCTCGCCACCACCAATCTGGCGCGGCTCGCCCAGGATTTGCGGGACCTTGTCGGCATAAGGTCGGCGATGCTCGGCGTGTTCGTGAGCGGGGCTGAACTGTCACAGGAGCGTAACGTCGCCGTCTCGGAAATGACCGGCAAGATCGGGCTGCTTTGGCAACAGATCCGGAAGTCGGTCGAAAATCTCGGGCTCCCTCCTGATCTCGCACAGGCCGTTGAGCATCTCGACACAACGGTCATGACCGCCGGCGAGCAGCGATTCCAGTCCATCGCCGTGGCTGCCCGGAACAAGGCTGCGCCACCGATCGCCTTCGCCGAATGGAATCCCTGGTCCGGATCGGTGGCGAACAACATCCTTGTGATGCGGGATGCGGCCCTCGCCCATGCCAGGGAAAGCAACGCCGAAGCGCTCAACGGCGCCTGGTGGCGTCTGGCCGGGGCGCTGGCGATCATCGCCGTGATGGTCATCGCCTTCGGTGCCGCGGCGGGCATCCTGTTCCGGCAAATCGTACGCCGCCTCCACCGGATGACCGCCGCCATCGTCAGTCTGTCGGCCGACGACCTCGCCGTCGACATCCCACAGGCAGGCACGGGGGACGAACTCGACGACATGGGCGGGGCGCTGACGGTTCTCAGGGCAGGCGCCATCGAGCGCATCAGGCTGGCCGAGGCCAGCGAGGCCGAGGCCAGGGCAAGAAGCGACCGGACACACCGGTTGGAGGCCCTGGTCCATGATTTCGACCTGCGGACTGCCGATATCCTGGATACACTCGGCCATTCGTCGGGCGAGTTGGGCGAGACGGCCGACCTGATGGCTGGGCTGGCCGATCGGACCCGACGGCAATCGACCGCCAGTGCTGCGGCCGCCGCGCAGACCTCGTCCAACGTCCAGACGGTTGCCGCCGCCAGCGAGGAGATGACCGTGGCCATCCAGGAGATCGGCCGGCAGGTCGCCCAGTCCCATGAGATAGCCAGCCGTGCCGTCGCTGAAGCCGGTCGTACCGGCAGCAGCGTCCGCGACCTCGCCACCTCCGTCGAGCGCATCGACAACGTGGTCAGGCTGATCCAGGACATCGCCAATCAGACCAATTTGCTGGCGCTGAACGCGACCATCGAAGCCGCGAGGGCCGGCGAGGCGGGCAAGGGCTTCGCTGTCGTCGCCGGTGAGGTCAAGAGCCTTGCCAACCAGACGGCGCGGGCGACCGAGGAAATCTCGGCACAGATCGCCGGCGTGCAGTCGGCGACCGTGAGCACGGTGGCGGCGATCGAGGAAATCGCTGCAATCATCGCCTCGATCAACGAAATCACCACCACCATCGCCTCTGCCACGGAGGAGCAGAACGCCACCGCGAGCGAGATCGCCCGCAATATCGCCCAGGCGGCGGACGGTGCCCAGGAGGTGAGCAGCAACATCGGCGACGTGAACGCGGCGGCCAACCAGACCGGCATCGCCGTCGAACAGGTTCTGTGTGCCTCCAGGACGCTGTCGGAGAAAGCGGCCGCACTGCATCAGGAGGTCACGTCCTTCCTGTCGGCAATCCGGGCGGCCTGACGCCCGCGTTGGAACGGTGCGCGTCAGGCCGGGCTTGGCGCCTCGCCGAGCGTTCGGGTCCGTAGGGGTGGCTTCACAAAGGGGGCGGTGGAAGAGGCCGATAGCGGCGAAGGGAGCGGTGGACTGGTACAGGACATCCGCGATGCACCGCCCGTAACCCGGCTCACACCTCGTCCAGCAGGCTGACGGTATCCGGCCACATGCTGTGGGTAATCGTGTCCGTCACGCAATGCCGCAGCAGCATGGCCAGTTGGGCCACGGTGTCGGAGCCGGCGCGCCCCTTGTCGCGGGCGAGAAACCTTTGGATGCAGAGGTTCGCGATCGGGACGGCCTTCAACAGCCCTGCCGCCAGTTCCACCCGTGCGACCGCCGGCACATCCACCATAAGGCCGACGCCGGCGGACACAAGCTGGCGTGCGACGCCCGCGGTGTCGACCTGTGCAAGTGGTGCGAACGAACGCCCTGCCTTGGCCTGCGCGGCGAACAGGATGCGCTGCATCGGTCCGTCGGGGGGGCCGGTGACGATCAGCGGGACATGTTCAAGACAGCCGATGTCGATGCGTTCCACTGAAAGCCGCGGATCATCCCGCAGGCCGATCAGGCAAATCGGCTCCTCCAACAGCGGCGTCAGCAGGAAACGGGACGGGTCCGTCGGGCCGTTGAGGATGGCGACGTCGAGCTGCCCTTCGTGGATCCAGGTTTCCAGGACCGGACTGGATGCCGTCATGACCCTCAATCGCACCTTGGGATAGCGCTGCAGGCTGCGGATGATCAACGGTGCGGCAAACTGCTCGGCAACGCTCGGCGAGAAGCCGACCGTCACCAACCCCTGCGGCTCGGTCTGCTGCGCACGCGCGTCCTGCGCAAGGGCGCTGGCCTCGGCGAGCAGGGCCTCGGCGCGGCCGAGGATCAGTTCCCCCTCCGCGGTCAAAGATACGCCCCGGGAATGGCGTTGCAGGAGCTTGACGCCAAGCTCCGCCTCCAGATTCGCGACCTGCCGGCTGAGCGCCGGTTGCGCCAGCCGGAGCGTCGCAGCGGCGCGGCCGAAATGCCCCAAGCGCGCCACGGCGACGAAGTAGCGGAGTTGACGCAATTCCATCGACGACGTCCTTCCATACTCTTTTGTTATCGGCCTGTTAGCCCGATTGGCTTGGACTGAAGGCCTCAATTAAGCAACATTGACGAACCGTAAGTTCAAAGTACATGCAAACAAGGAGCGACGGCAAGTAACGTGAAAGAGCCGCGGTGGTCAGTCGCAGGCCATAAATCCTGAGCACGCATTGCAGCATCCAGCAGGATCTGCGACTCCACCCGATCGGAGCCAATTCCGACCGGGAGGGGATTCTGTTGTTTTTTCACTTGGCTGCGCATCATGAGCATTTCAAAGAGCTCTGTTGGAGTGACGAAAGCATGACGATAGCAGGCATTCATCCCGATTCTGTTCTCATATTGGCGATCGGCAACCATCTGACGGGCCTGCCACGGAATTCAGAGTTGCGTGATCAAGGCGCTCGCCTTGTCGGGACCGCGCGAACAGAGCGCTGCTACCGGTTGCTTGCACGGGGGGAAAGGGCGCCTTTCAAGCCGGGCCTTGTCGAGGTGGACATGGAGGCGGGGTCCGCCATCGACGGCGAATTGTACGAACTGCCTTCCGGAGCCGTCGATAGGCTCGCGAGCCTCGTACAGAGCCCCATCCGGATCGGTCGCGTGCGGCTGGAAAGCGGAATGGAGGTTTACGGCTACCTTTGCGATCCGGCCGAGGCTCCGGCGGCGCGCGACATCAGCCCCTATGGCGGTTGGCGCGCGTTTCTCGCCGCCAACGATCTGGGCCAATAATCTGGAGTGACTGCGATGCGCATGGTTTTCGTCCTGTTCGACAGCCTCAACCGGCATGCGCTGGGAGCCTATGGCGGCACCGCCATCCCGACCCCGAATTTCGACCGCCTGTCGCGCCGGGCCGCCGTGTTCGACACCCACTACGCCGGCAGCCTCCCCTGCATGCCCGCAAGACGCGATCTGCACACCGGCCGGCTGAACTTCCTTCATCGTGGGTGGAGTCCGCTGGAACCCTACGACACGTCCTACGCCGCGCTGCTGCAGAAAGCAGGTGTCTACAGCCACCTGATTTCCGATCATTTCCATTACTTCGAGGACGGCGGGGCGACCTATCACCAGCGCTATTCCAGTTGGGATTACATCCGCGGGCAGGAGAAGGATAAATGGAAGGCCCTGGTCGAGCCGCCGATCGACCGGTTCAAGGCGATGTATCATCCCATTCAGCATCAGGCCGAGCCGACCGATGGCCGGCTCAACTACATGATCAATCGGGAATACATCAAGGAGGAGGCGGATTTCCCCAGCGTGAAGTGTTTCGACGCCGCGCTGGAGTTCCTGGAAACCAACGGGAACGCCGACAACTGGCTGCTTCACCTGGAAACCTTCGACCCGCACGAGCCGTTCCATGCGCCGGAACGGCTGCGCAAGCGCTTTCCGAGCGACTATGACGGCCCGATCCTCGACTGGCCGCGCTACAAGCGGACGGCGGAGTCGCCTGCCGAGATCGCGGAGATCCGCGCCAATTACGCCGCGCTTCTCACGCTGTGCGACGAACAGCTCGGCCGCCTGCTGGATGTCTTCGACGAGCAGGATCTGTGGAAGGATACCGCCCTCATCGTCACCACCGATCATGGTTTCCTGCTCGGCGAGCATGAATGGTGGGCGAAGAACGTGATGCCCTTCTACGAGGAAATCTCCCACATCCCACTGTTCTTCTGGCATCCGGAGCACCGCTGCGATGGCCGGCGCAAGGCGCTGACCCAGACCATCGACCTGATGCCGACCATTCTGGACTGCTTTGGCGTTCAGGCGCCGGCGACGGTCACCGGCCGGTCATTGCTCCCGGTGCTCGACAACGACAGCACGATCCGCGATGTCGCGATCTTCGGAATGTTCGGCGGGGCGACAAACGTAACGGACGGACGGTATGTCTATTTCCGCTACCCGACGGACATGGTCGGGCAGGAATTGTATGAGTATGTGCTGATCCCGCTGCACATGAAGAGCTTCTTCTCGACCGAAGAGCTGTCCGCGGCTGAACTCGTCGGCCCCTTCGATTTCACGCAGGGCATGCCGCTGCTGAAAGTTCCAGCCTATGCCGGCAACAAAGCGAAGGAGCCGCCGCAAGGGCTTTCGTTCAAGGACTCGCGGACGGTTCTCTACGATCTCCTGACGGATCCGACCCAGGTCTCGCCGATCGACGACGGGGAGGTGGTAGACCGCCTGACGGCCGGCATGGCGGAAATCATGCGTCTCCATGATGCACCGGACGAGGCCTTCCGACGATTGGAGCTGTGACAGCAATCGTTCATCGCGCCATCCCCGGCGAGGGAACCGCGGGCTTCCGGACAGGTCGCCTTCGGTCGCCCGGGCTGCCACGGCAGCCGGTCGTTTCCTCACCGCGTCGTATGACGAGAAGCCGAAGCATGCTGGGGATGCGCCCTGCGCGGGGATCTCCAGGCCAACAGCAACAAAGACACGCGCTGAAAATCCGTCAGGCATTCCAAAATGAAGATGTCAGAAATTGGCAAGGCTCCTGATTACCGGTTTACGCTGGCAAACGAGCGCACGTTCCTTGCATGGATCCGCACATCGCTCGGCTTCCTGGCCGGCGGGGTAGCCCTCGATCAGGGACTTGTGAACATCGGAACAACGACCATCCGCGAAAATCTCGCGCTTGTCCTGTATCTCTGCTCGTTGGCGCTCGCCGTTTACGGATATTGGCGCTGGCAAGGCAACGAGAAAGCGATGCGGCTGAACAGCGACCTGCAATACACGCCAGCGCAGAGGATCGTGAGCTTTACGATGGGCGTCATCATTTGCATTGTCATATGGAATATGTCAAATGTCTGAAAACGTCTCAACAACTTCAAATAGAGATTCTGGTCTTCAAATGGAAAGGACGTCTCTGGCATGGTTCAGGACGTTTGCCGGTATGTGCACGATTCTGTTGATCGTTCTACGACTGCGCCTGAGGGAACAGAATGCTTTTCTGGCACTGGCTCTATTAACTCTCCTGATTTTCATCTTCACCGTGTACCGCATGGCCCGGAGCCGCCGCGTCGTCGGTTCCGAAATCGTTTCCCACCGCAGCCATCTCTCGTTCGAATTGCCATCCGCAATCGCTCTCGTGGCGTTCTGCGCCAGCAGCATCGCTGGCTTTCCCCATATTTCCAGAATCGTTTTGCAGGTCATTTCTCCTTGAGCAGGTTTGCCCGGATAAGGCGACGCTTGGGCCATCCTGGGCGATGGTGCAAACCTTATCGTTTCACAGCATTTCCGAGCCCCTCCATCTATAGACGACGGCCGGGACTCCCGCTTTGGGCGGCAATCAAGTTGCTGCGGAACAAAGTGGGCAGCCATGAGCGCGCCGTCGTGCCTGTCGCTATCCCGGTGTCCGATGCATCCCGTCCAGCGGCGCAGGGCCTTGCTTCCCGTCTCCCGGTCGCCCTGTTCTCCGGGCTTGGCGCGCTCGATGTAACTGCGCGAGGTCTTTGCCTTTTTTGCCGGCGAGCTGCTGGCTGGAGATTGGGGTTCACGCCTCAACCGAAACGACATGAAACGATGCGCATCGGGAAACGGGCATGGCCGTAGCCGTGACTTTCCGTCTTTCGATACTTGGTGTGGGGATGGGGCGAGGAAATGTTAGGCACACGCCGGAAAGCACGTCGTCCATTTCATCTGATGGCTAAGCCGACCGGCTACCGATGCAATATCGCCTGTGATTATTGTTTTTACCTTGATAAAGAAGAAGGTACGCTGAGGTCTTCTGCGCCGCAGCGGCATATGAGCGATGAAATACTCGAGGCCTACGTTAGAAGCTATATAGATGCGACGCCGGCGCGTGAAGTCGAGTTCATGTGGCAAGGAGGCGAGCCGACGATCGCCGGTATCGCCTTTTTCGAGAGGGCGCTTGCGCTTCAGGCAAAGTATGGCAAGGGCAGGGTTATCAGGAACTCACTGCAGACCAATGGGCTGCTCATCGATGACGCCTTTGCCACGTTCTTGTCGGACAAGGGATTTCTTGTCGGGCTGTCGATCGATGGCCCGCCGGAGCTTCATGACCGCCACCGGAAGCTGAGGAATGGCGCCGGTGTTTCCGACCGCGTGGTGAGTGCGTTGGACCGTCTCAAGAAATTCGGAGTCGAGTATAATATTCTTGCCGTCGTAAATTCGACTACGGCCAAGCATCCGGTTGAGGTCTATCGCTACCTGACGCGCGACCTTGGTACGACCTTCGTCCAATTCATCCCCGCTGTCGAACGGCGGGCCTGCGGGAGGGACTCCGGCGAACTCGCCCATCCTCAGTCGGACGACGTGACGGTTGGTGTCACCGACTGGTCGGTTTCAGGAGAGGACTACGGTCGCTTCATGATCGGGGTTTTCGACGAGTGGGTCCGACAGGATGTTGGTCGCGTCCATGTGCAGTTGTTCGAGAATGCCCTTGCCGCGTGGCTGGGCGAGAAGCCCAGTCTATGTGTCATGCAGGCGACTTGCGGCTTCGGCCTGGTCATCGAGTTGAATGGGGACATCTATTCCTGCGACCACTATGTCTATCCCGCGAACAAGCTCGGCAACATCCGCAAGCATAGCCTCGCTTCGCTGGTCGAAAGCCGGCAGCAGCGCGCATTCGGCATGGCGAAGGCCGATCTTCCGCGCAACTGCCTACAATGCGAATGGCGGTTCGCCTGCCATGGGGGATGTCCGAAACACCGCATCCACCGCGTTGACGACCATTGGCACAATCATCTCTGCGGCGGCTACAAGAGTATGTTCGAACACATGTCTCCATATCTGCATTCCATGGTTCAGCACATCCGTCATTCGGAAAGGGGCGCCGCGATGACGGCCGGCAAGTGACGCTGCCAAACATCGTGGCGGCGGTTGCTGCACGAAATTTGCGGGTGAGCTGTCGGCGGGGCATCGTCAACTCGTTGGCACCGACCGTGATGGGTGGCGCAACTCGGCCACGGATGCCTTGAGACCGCGATATCACGGGAGTGATGGCGGCTCGCCGATCGTGGGTCGTGTCCCGAGGCGTGGTGTAGGAGCTTGTTTGCTCATCCGGTTCTCCGGCTGAACTGGCGGGGATTGTCAGGCATCCACAGCGGGCAGGGTGACGATGGGATCGTCGCCGAGAGGGGCGATTATTTCCAGCACCGTATAGCGTGCCCGCTGAACGGCCCATTCGTCATTCTGCTCCAAGAGGATGGCGCCGATGAGGTGCGTAATCCCTTCCTCGTTCGGAAATATACCCACGACCTCGGTGCGTCGCTTGATCTCGCCATCCATCAGCGCCGCCAGCTTCGGCAGCATGGCCCGAACTTGATCGGCCACTTGCCGCCACCGGGTTCGGGCGAATGCCGCATCGTCCTGTGCGAAGGCGGTGGCGATGAAGGCCGCCACGACACGGCGCCCGCTCTTTTCGACAAGCTTGGCGCGGTTCACAAGATCAATGCGGCGACAATCCCGTCCGCCATCCTCCCTCTATTTCCCTGGCGCCCTCTTCCTGACGGTGCCTTCAGCTTGTCCGCACCGGCCGTCCGGTCACCGCCGCCTGCTTCACCGCTTCGATGACTTTCAGCGTTTCCAGCCCTTCGCGCCCCGACACGACCGGCTTGGCCGTGCCGCGCACCACCTCGCACAGGTTTCTCACCTGCAGGCCCAGCGGGTCCTTGTATTCGACCGGCAGCCGTTCCCGCACGATCGGTTCCCACCAGCTCGGCTTGGTCGGGTTGTGCCAGAGATCGAGATAGGGGACGGTCAGCGAGCCCAGGGTCCCGCCGATCATGTAGCAGGTCTCCTGTGTGTGCGTGTAGGCCGGGTTCTCGCCAGCGGTGAACTCCCAGCTCCAGGGCGCCACGATCTTGTCGGACACGTTCACGGTGCCCAGCACGCCGCTGGCGAAGCGCAGCAGGATGACCGCCGTCTCCTCCACCGCGTTGCCACGCAGGGCGTTGCTTTCCATGGCCTGGACCTCGACCACCTCGCCACAGAGATAGCGCAGCAGGTCGACGTCGTGGATCAGGTTCAGGAACACCGGCCCCGCACCCTTCTCCCGTCGCCACGGGAGATCGAAGTAATCATCCGGCTTGTAGAACCAGCAACTGCCATGGACGGAGACGAGCTGGCCCAGCCGGCCCGAGGCGATCGCCGCCTTCGCTTGCCGGATCATCGGGTTGTGCCGGCGATGGTGCCCGGTCATCAGCGCCACGCCGGCCTTCTCCGCCGCCTCGACCAGGGTGGTCGCGGCCGCCACGTCATCCGCCAGCGGTTTCTCCACCAGGGCCGGCACGCCGGCCGCGACGGCTTCGAGTCCGTTGGCGACATGCATCTGGTTCGGCGTGGAGATGATGACCCCGTCCGGCCGCTCCCGCCGGATCATGGTGGCGAAGTCCGGGTACCAGCCCGTGCCCTTTTCCGCCGCTAGGGCCTTGCCGGCGCCCGATGGATCGACGATCGCCATCAACTCGGCGCAGTCCTCGTTCAATACATGATCGACGTGCCGCTTGCCGATCAGGCCCGCCCCGAGAACGGCCAGCCTGACCGGGGTGTCGTTGCGCTGCGCCATCCTGTTCAATCCTCTCTTCGACGAGGTCGCTACGCTTCTCGTCACGCCTTGCCGGGATAGTCGGTCGCCGCGTACTCGATCCCCTTGACGCAGGCGACCAGGGTGCTGTTGACCGGCGTGGGCACGCCGCAGCGCGCGCCCCAACGCACGACGGAGCCGTGGATGAAATCCACTTCCGTCGCCTCTCCCTTGGACAGGCTTTGAAGCATCGAGGTCTTGAATTCCGCCGGCAGACCGGCGGAGGCCTTGTCCCAGGCTTCCCGCGGATCGGTCATGGACAGCTGCACGCCGCCCGCCCGGGCAACGGCCATCGCCTCGGCGACCGCGGCCAGCGCGCACTCCTCCAGAACCGGCAGGCTGTACAGCCCGCCATAGGTCAGGCGCGTGATGGCGGTCAGCGCCCCGCCCGCCACGTTGATCAGCAGCTTGTCCCACATGGTGCCCATGATGTTCGGACTGACGATCGTCAGCAGCCCGGCGGCGTTCATGGCCGCGGCGATCCGCTCCACGCGCTCCGAGCTGCCGCCGTCCAGTTCGCCGATCACCGTCTCCTTGCCGGCAACGCCGCTGCGGACATGGCCCGGTCCGAGGAACACCCCGCCGACATAGGTCTTGCCGGCAAGGACCCGCCCGCGCCCGACCACCCCGGCGATGATGTCCTCATGTCCAAGCCCGTTCTGCAGGGACATGACGAGCGTCTCCGGGCCGATCGCCGGGGCCGCGGCGGCGACCGCCGCCTCGGTGTGGAAGGACTTCACCAGCACGATGACGAGATCGACCGGCCCCAGCCCTTCGGCGCTCTTCCGGGCGCCGACGGCGACCGTGCGCTCCCTGTCGCCTTCCAGAATGCGCAGCCCGGACCGATTGATCGCGTCCACATGCGCGCCATGGCTGTCGATCAGGCAGACGTCGCAGCCACCTGCCGCCAGGGTCCCGCCAATCGTCGAACCCAGCGCGCCCGCGCCGACGATGCAAACCTTCATCGTTTCCTCTCCAATTCCGGCTGGGCCGTTGCCGGCCGAATCGCTGCCGGCTGTGACGTTGGGATCAAGCTACTTGGCCAGGATGCTTCTTGACCATGAGCACCCGGCAATGAACGCTATTGAAGAATGCAATGGAGAATTTTCCGTGTTATCGGTGCTGGAACTGGTTCAGTATTTTAGCTTTGATACTTGGCGAAGCTCTTCTGGAGTGCCGTCTCCGAAGCCGAAGAACTCCAGATAGGCGGGAATCATTTCGAAAAGCATGTCCGCGCCGACTTGAACGCTGCAGCCTTTCGCTCTG
The DNA here is from genome assembly GCF_019805165.1 of Azospirillum sp. 412522. GTDB lineage: Bacteria > Pseudomonadota > Alphaproteobacteria > Azospirillales > Azospirillaceae > Azospirillum. Next base: position 11,859 of record NZ_RWIJ01000027.1, on the reverse strand, counting down.
GCCGCCCGCAGGAATGGCGTGAATTCCTCTTTCATGACGACCTCGCCGACGAATGCGGTCGGAGCGATCCGCTCCACATCGACCGGCAAGGGATCGCCGTCATTCATGCCGAGCGGGGTCGCGTTCACGACCAGGTCGTAGCCGTCCGGATCCTTGGATCCCGTGCGAATCTCCAGCGCCGGGTAATGCTCCCGGAGGCGGTCGCCCAGCGCCTCCGCGGAAGCGGCCGAAGCATCGAACAGGCCGATAGCGGATACGTCCGCCGCCGCCAGGGATGCGGCGATGGCGGAACCGACCCCACCCGCTCCCACGACCAGAGCGCGCGCACCGGCAAGGCGCTTGCCTTTGCGCTCGACGCCGCGCACGAAGCCGGCACCATCGAACATGTCGCCCAGCAGCGAGCCGTCCGGGCGGCGCAGGATGGCGTTGCAGGCACCGGCGATCCTGCCCGTGGTCGTCACCTCGTCCACCAGACCGGCCGTCGTGACCTTGTGCGGCATGGTGACGAGCGCGCCATGCACGTTCGTGGTGCGGAACAGCGAGCGGATCAGGTCCGGATAGAAGGGGGGTTCGACGCCGATCGGGACGACCGCCGCATCGATCCCCTTCGCCTCGAACCAGGGATTGTAGATCATCGGAGCTTTGAACCCGAAGGTCGGGTAACCCAGATGGGCGATGATCGTGGTGCGGCCGGTGATCATGCCCGCCTGCCGGCCGTCATGCGGCTTCGAGAGTCCGTGCCCGTCATTGATGCGTCCATGGTCATGCGTGTGGATGAAGGCCGAGGTGGAGAGGCGGACACCCGCCGGGAGCGGCAGCAGGACGCCGACGCGGCGGGCGGAGCCTCCCCGATTCAGTCGAGGTAGCGTGCCGGCCAGCGGTCCTCGCGGAGCTGGGCCTGGACGGCCATGCGGACCGGCGCGTTGACGGCACCGAACTGGCGGTAGCCGCCGCGCCGCTCCACCACCTCGAAGAAGAAGCGGTCCTCGAAGCTGTCGGTGTAGGCGTGCAGGAACTCGCCGCCCCCGTCTCCTTGTCCGTCGCGATCGTACAGCAGCTCGCGCTGGCTCAGGGCCGCCAGGGCGTCGTCATCCAGCGGATGCTTGACTGCGAGGTCATCGTAATAGTTGGCGGGAATCGCCAGGAAGGGCGCACCGGCCGCCAGCCGCTCCTCCAGCAGCCGCTCGGCGTCGGTGGTGGCGAAGGCGACATGATGGACACCCGCTCCGGCGGTGGCGCTGACGAAGCGCCCGGTCGCCGTGCGCCGGCTCTCCGAGATGTTCAGCGGCAGCCGCACCCCCGAGGTCGCCTGCGCGTTCGGGCTGACCAGCGCCCGGCTGCGGATCAACCCGTAGGGATCGGGCAATTCCCAAAGCGTGTCCGGCAGGAAGCCGAAGACGCTCCGGTAGAACAGCACGAAGCTGTCCATCCGCCCGAAGGGCAGCGCCTGCGCCACATGGTCGATGCCGGTGAAGCTTTCGCCGGCGGTCCCGCCGTCCTCCGGGAACAGGTGGAAGTCGTCCTCCCAGATGCTGGAGCCGGCCGCGCCGTCCTCGACCAGATAGATCAGGGTGCCGTCGGGCGCGCGCAGGGCCGGGATGCGGCGCTCGCCTTCTCCCACCCGCTCGCGCCAGGACAGGCAGCGCAGCGCCTCGGCTCTCGCCATCGCACGCTGGGCATCGTCGACCCGGAAGGCCATGGCGCAGACCGAAGCGCCATGCATCTGGAAATGTTCCGACGCCGCCGAATCCTGCTCGCTGTTCAGCACGAGGTTGACGCCGCCCTGACGGTAGAGATCCACCGCCTTCGAGCGGTGTCGGCCGGCATGGCGGAAGCCCAGCGTGCCGAGCAGGGCGGCCAGCGTGTCATGCTCCGCGGCATCCACCGCGAATTCCAGGAATTCGACGCCATGGCAGACCGGCGGTTCGGGCAGGCCGGGACCGTAGCCGGCTTCCGCCTCCGCATGGATCAGGGAGCGCAGTCCGTCCAGCGCGGTCAGCCGGGCAGGGGCGGCGCGGAATTCGTCGTTGAAGATCTCCAGCGACAGCGGGCCGCTGTAGCCCGAATCCAGCACGGCCTTCAGGAAAGGGGTGACGGGAAGCTGGCCCTGGCCGGGGAAGTTACGGAAATGGCGGCTCCAGGACAGCACGTCCATCGACAGCTTCGGCGCATCGGCGAGCTGGACGAAGAAGATCCTCTCGCCCGGAAGCTCGGCCAAGCCGGCGAAGTCGTCCTCCAGCGACAGGGTGTGGAAGCTGTCCACGATCAGCCCCAGCGCCGGATGGTCGGCGCGCTGGACGATGTCCCAGGCCTGGCGCCAACGGTTGACATGGCGGCCCCAGGCCAACGCCTCGTAGCCGACGCGCAGGCCGCGGCGGTGCGCCCGCTCGGCCATCTCGGCGAGGTCGGCGGCGGCGCGAAGCGGGTCGTCCATGGCGGCCGGATGAATGTTCGAACAGACCAGGACGAGGTCGGTGCCGAGCGCCTGCATGACGTCGAACTTGCGTTCGGCGCGGTCCATGTTGCGGGCGCGGATCGGGTCGGGCATCGCCTCGAAGTCGCGGAAGGGCTGGAAGATGGTGATTTCCAGCCCCAGCCCCTCGGCGATGCGGCGGACGTCGGCGGGGGAACCGTCGAAGGTCAGCAGATCGCTTTCGAAGATCTCGACGCCGTCGAAGCCGATCGCCGTCGCCGCCTCCAGCTTCTCCGGAAGCGTGCCGCTCAGCGAAACCGTGGCGATCGATTTCAGGAAAGGACGGGAGGGTTGCCGCATCGGAAACTCCTGGCAGCGGACCATGGCCCGGACCGCGGGGAAGATGAGGAGAGGGAGGAAAATCCCTGCTTCGGCCTGCCGGAACCGATCCGGTCGACATGCGGCCGGTCGCGGCGGCGGGCTTGCAGTTTTTCAGCGGGGAGAGAGGGAGGAGATCCCCAAGCACGCCATCGGCCGAAGCAGGAAAGCTTGTGCGGGTTTGAAAAGGACAGGGCCGCCGCCGTGGATGGGCGGCGAACCGGGCGCGGGGTGCGTCAGCCTTCCTGCTTGGCCTTCTCGTCGATCAGCCAGGCGACGCGCCGCAGCGCCAGCGTGTAGCCCTGGGTGCCGAAGCCGGCCATCACTCCGTCGGCCCGCGCCGAGACGAAGGAGTGATGGCGGAATTCCTCGCGCTTGTGGACGTTCGAGATGTGGACCTCGATCACCGGCGGCTCGAAGGTGTTCAGCGCATCGAGGATCGCGACCGAGGTGTGGGTGAAGGCGGCCGGATTGATCACGATGCCGCCGGCGGTCTCCCTGGCCTCGTGGATCCAGTCGATGATCTCATATTCGCGGTTGCTCTGGTGGAAGCGGAGCTCCAGGCCCAGCTCCGCCGCCAGCGCCCGGCATTCGGCCTCCACGTCGGCCAGGGTGACATGGCCGTAGATGTGAGGCTGGCGCTTGCCCAGCAGATTCAGGTTCGGGCCGTTCAGGACATAGACAAGGCGGCTCATGGCGGGTCCTCTCAAGGGTCTATCGCGTTGCGTCGGGTCCTCGGCCCACCTCAATGATGGGCCAGGATCTCGCCGAGGAAGCTGCGGGCGCGCGGATGCCGGGGGCTGCGGAAGAAGGTCTCGGGATCGGCCTGCTCCAGGATCTCGCCCTCGGCCATGAAGATCACCCGGTCGGCGACCTGGCGGGCGAAGCCCATCTCATGGGTGACGCAGACCATCGTCATGCCGTCGCGGGCGAGCCCGACCATGGTGTCCAGCACCTCCTTGACCATCTCGGGATCCAGCGCCGAGGTCGGCTCGTCGAACAGCATGACCTTCGGCTCCATGCACAGCGCGCGGGCGATGGCGACGCGCTGCTGCTGGCCGCCCGACAGCTGGGCCGGATACTTGTGGGCATGCTCGGCGATGCGCACCCGCTCCAGATAGCGCCTGGCCGTCGCTTCCGCCTGGGCGGCGGGGATGCCGCGCACCCGCATCGGCGCCAGCGTGCAGTTCTGCAGCACGGTCATGTGCGGGAACAGGTTGAAGCTCTGGAAGACCATGCCGACCTCGCTGCGCACCGCGTCGACGCTGCGGCTGCTGTCGTCGAGGCGGGTGCCGTCCACCGTGATGCTGCCGGACTTGATGGTTTCAAGCTGGTTGATGCAGCGGATCAGCGTGCTCTTGCCGGAACCCGACGGGCCGCAGAGCACGATCTTCTCGCCACGGCCGACGGACAGGTTCACGTCGCGCAGGGCGTGGTAGGTGCCGTACCATTTGTTCACGGCCTCCATCACGATGAGCGGATCGCCGGCCGGGGCGGAGGGGGTGGTCGAGGGCATCACGCTTGTGTCCTGGGTGGGGTGTCCTGCACGAGGGAGACCTCTGCACTTCAAGGGGCGCGGAGGCGGCCGGCACCGGGCCCCGAAGGACCGGCACCGGCCGGCCAGGCTCAGCCGACGGTGAAGGGAACGCCTTCCATCGAGGTCGGGAACTCAGGCGGCGCGAATCCCATCCATTTCTGGTAGATCTTCGCCAGCTCGCCGTTCGCCTTGATCTTGTCGATGAAGGCGTTGACCGTCTCGTTCCACTCCTTCTGGCCGAGCCGGGTGCCGGCGCCGTTGTACTGGCGCAGGAAATCCAGTTTGCGTTCGTAGGTGTCGGGCTGCGCCTTGTTGAGGCGGATCGGGTAGAACTGGTTGGCGCCGACCGCCTGGACCTGGCCGGACAGCATCGCCTGGATCGTCGCCGCGTCGTCGTCGAAGCGGCGGATGACGGTGCCTTCCGGCGCCGCCTTGGTGACGGCGGTGTCCTGGGCGCTCGACCGCGCCACGCCGATGATGAGGGACTTCATGTCGGCTGTGTTCTTGATTGCCGTCGCCTTCGGCGCCACCAGCACCACGTCGTTGGCGGCGTAGGGCTTGGAGAACTGGATCGCCTTGGCGCGATCCGGATACATGCCCATGGTGGCGAACAGGATGTCGACGCGCCCGGTCACCAGCGCCGGGATGCGGTTGGCGACCGCCAACGGCACGAACTCGACCGGAACGCCCAGGTCCTGGCCGAACAGCTTGGCGACGTCGGCATCGAAGCCCTCCTGCACGCCCTGCGAATTGACGAAGCCCCAGGGGGCGTTGTCACCCTGGATGCCGACGACCAGCTTGCCCTTGCTCTTGATCTCGGACGCCGTCTGGGCGGCGGCCGTGCGGGCGTTCGCCGAAAGGATGGCAGGGGCGGCCAGCACGGCGAGGCCGGTCACGAGAAAGCCTCGGCGGGTGGGACGAAGGATCGGTGTATCGGTCATGATGGCGTTTCCTTATGTTTCTTGAGGGACGACCCTGGTTTTCACAGGTCTTCACATCCGCGACTCTTCACATCCGCACTGCCCGCGACCCGCGAGGAGGGCGTCAGCGTGCGGTGCGTGAAATCCTGTTTTCGATGTGCGTGCCGTAGAGCGACAGCGGCCAGCAGAGGGCGAAATAGATCGCGCCGACCACCGTGAAGACGAGCAGCGGCGCGTAGGTCTGGTTGGACACGATCTGGCCGGCGCGGGCCAGCTCGATGAAGCCGACGATGGCGGCCAGCGATGTGCCCTTGATGAGCTGCACCAGGAAGCCGATTGTCGCGGGCAGCGCGATGCGCAGCGCCTGGGGCAGGATCACGTCGCGCATCCGGGGGACGTAATGCAGGCCGAGCGCCTTGGCCGCCTCGAACTGGCCCTTGGGAAGCGCCTCGATCGCACCGCGCCAGATCTCGCCGAGAAAGGCGCTGGCGTGCAGCGTGAAGGCGATGGCAACCGCCAGCCAGGCCGGCAGCGTCAGGCCGACCAGCCCAAGCCCGTAATAGATCACGAAAAGCTGCATCAGCAGCGGCGTGCCCTGGAAGACGGCGATGTAGCCGGCCGTGATCCGCCGCAACCCCCACGAGGTCGAGGTGCGGGCCAACGCCACGCCCAGCCCGCCGATCCCGCCGCCGATGAAGGCGATCACCGCCAGCAGCACCGTCCATTTCAACCCCTGGATCAGGAAGCCCAGCTCGCCCAAGCCAAAAGAATTCCCCATGTCGACGGCTCCCTAGCGGGTCGGATAGAGGAAATAGCGGCGCGAGAAGACCGAGAATCCGGTCATCAGCAGCCAGGAGATCGCCAGATACATCAGCGTGATGGTGAAATAGACCTCGAAGCTGCGGAAGGTTTCGGATTCGATCCGCTGGGCGACGGAGGTCAGCTCATAGGCGGAGACCGCGGAACAGATGCTCGACGTCAGGGTCAGCATGATGAACTGGCCGGTCAGCGACGGGTAGATGGCGCGCAGCGCCGGCTTCAGCACGATCATGCGGAAGACCTGTCCCTTGTGCAGGCCGAGCGCGAGGCCGGCCTCCACCTGACCCTTGTCGATGCTCTGCACGCCGCCGCGGATGATCTCGATGGCGTAGGCGCCGCCATTGAGGCCAAGCGCGATGATGGCGGTGACGGTCGGGTTCAGGACCAGTCCGATGTTCGGCAGGGCGAAGAACAGGAAGAAGATCTGCACCAGGAAGGGCGTGTTGCGGATCAGCTCGACGAAGACGATGACGGCCGAGCGCAATGGCCGGTGCTTCGAGCCGCGCAACACCACCCCGCCGATGCCGATGACCAGCGCCAGCGCCATCCCGGCGAGCGCCAGTCCGATCGTGCCTGCACAGCCCCACAGCAGCGTCGGCAGAGCGTCGAGGACGACGCTGAAATCAAGTGTGTAGCCCAAGGGCATTCCCTCCTGAGGCGTTTCCTCCTGCGGCCATTGCCGGCCTTATCGTTCTGCAAGCCGGCCCGGCGGCCCTTCCCCGTCAGACCAAGGGAACGGTGAGCCGCTCGATGACCGGGCGCGTGTCCGGGCGGATGCCGCGCCACCAGGCGAAGGCCTCGGCCGCCTGCTCGACCAGCATGCCGACCCCGTCGGCGAGGCGCCGCACACCAACCCCCTGTGCCAGACGCAGGAACGGCGTCAGGCCCTTGCCGTAGACCAGTTCGTAGGCGAGGCCGTCGGCGGCGAAGGCCGCCGTATCCACGGGCGGCAACTCGCCGCGCAGGCTGGCGGACGTCGCGTTCAGCACGACGTCGAAACGGCCGGACCGCCCGCCGGTCAGGGCGGCATAGCCGGTTCCGGAAAGTCGGCCGTAGGCCGAAAACTGGCTTTCCAGCGCCTGGGCCTTGGACAGGGTCCGGTTGGCGATCACCAGTTCGGCCGGCTTCTGTTCCAGGATGGGCAGGATGGCGCCGCGCGCGGCCCCGCCGGCTCCCAGCAGCAGCACGCGCTTTCCGGCGAGGGGGGAGTCGAGGTTGCGCTGGATGTCGTTCACCAGCCCGACGCCGTCGAAATTGTCGGCGATCACCCGCCCGCCCTCAGGACCACCTTCAGGGCCATCCTCGAATTTCATCGCGTTGACCGCACCGGCCAGCCTGGCCCGCTCCCGCAGGTCGGTGGCGTAGGCGAAGGCATCCAGCTTGAAGGGGGCGGTGATGTTCAGCCCCCGCCCGCCGCCGGCCCGGAACGCATCGACGGCGGCGGCAAAACCGCCCAGCGGCCCCTCGATCGCGGTGTAGGTGATGTCCTGCCCGGTTTCCCCGGCGAAGCTCATGTGGATCAGCGGGGACTTGGTGTGGCCGATCGGATTCCCGATCACCGCATACTGGTCGGTCATGAAGCGGCTCCTTTCGCTCAGGCCATGGCCGCACGTTCGACCGCCGGTTCGGCATGGAGCACGCCGTCGCGCTCCATCGCCGCGATCTCCGCCGCCGAGTAGCCGAGGCCGGCGGCGATGTCCCGGTTGTGCTGTCCCATCAGCGGCGCCACGCTGCGCGGGCTCGTGTCGCAGTCGGAGAAGCGGAACGGCAGGTTCGGCATGCGGATGCGGCCCAGCACCGGATGATCCTGTTCGACCACCATGCCGCGGGCCTGGATCTGCGGGTCGGCCAGCACCTGGTCGATGGTCTGCACCGGCGCACAGGGCACCTCGGCGGCATCGAGCGCCGCGATGCAGGCCTTGACCGACGGCTGCGCCATCGTCCACTCCTCCACCAGGGCAAGCGCCGCCTTGCGGTTCGCGTTGCGGCTCGCCGGGTCGAGGAAGCGCGCGTCGGCACCCAGCGCGTCACCGCCGATCAGCCTGGCCAGCCGTTTCCAGGCATCGTCCACCTGTGCTGCGATCACCAGATGGCCGTCGCGGCCGGAGAAGACGCCGTAGACGGTGGATTCCGGCTGGTCGCGGCCGGTCTGCACCGGAATTTCCGTGCCGCCGCTCAGCGTGTAGCGTTGCACCGCATAATCGTGCATCGACACCATGCAATCATACAGCGCCATATCGATATGCTGGCCCTTGCCGGTCGTCACCCGACCGAGCAGTGCGGCGCAGATCGCCGCGACGCCGTGGATTCCGGTATACATGTCGGCCAGCGGCATGCGGAACAGCGGCGGAGCCTCGCCCGGCGTGCCGAGCTGCGCCATCGCCCCGCTCTTCGCCTCGGCGATCAGACCGAAGCCGGGCCGCGCCGAATCCGGCCCGGTGTGTCCGTAGGCGGAAACCGAACAATAGACCAGCCGGGGGTTGATCCGCGACAGCTCCGCGTAGCCCAGCCCCAGCTTGGCCAGCGCCCCCGGCCGGTAGTTCTCGACGAAGACGTCGGCTGTCTCCACCAGCTTGTGCAGCAGCTCCAGGCCGCGCGGATCCTTCAGGTTCACGCAGAGGCCCCGCTTGCCCATGTTCTGCTGGAGGAAATAGCCGCTCTGCCCGTCGATGAAATAGGGGTGGGCGCGGCCGGCATCGCCCGCGGTCGGGCGTTCCACCTTGATCACCTCGGCGCCCAGCGCCGCCAGACAGCGGGACGAAAATGGACCGGCCAGGAAATGGCTGTAGTCGATGACGCGGATGCCCGCGAGGGGAAGAGGCTGGGTCGCCATCAGGGGGCTCCGGTGAATCAGGCGTTGGGCCGGCGCGGGATCATCAGGCGGTGCTCGCCGCGCTGGACCACCACGCCGTCCTGGTTGATCAGCTCCGACGGCAGGACGACGATGCCCCAGCCGGGCTTCTTCGTCGTGCGCATGCTGCCGACCCGGAACTTCACGTGCAGAACGTCGCCGATCTTGATCGGCCCCAGGAAATCCCAGGTCCAGCCGAGCGACATTCCCGGCAGGAACCGATAGTCGGCCTGGGTCTTCAGCCCGTCGGCGATCGACAGGCCGAACAGGCCGTGCGCCACCCGCGTCCCGAAGGGGGTCGTCTTGGCGTATTCCTCGTCGAGGTGGATCGGGGTGCGGTCGCCGGACAGGTCGGCGTAGGCGTTGATGTGCGCTTCGGTTACCGTGAAGCTGGGGCTGATGCACTCGTCGCCCACCTGGGCGTCCTCGTAATAGCGTTCGACCGGCATGATGCGAATCTTTCCTTTGGAGTCTCTTCAGGCGCGCGGCTGGACGGCCAATGCCTCGGCGACCGAACCGCCGTGGGCCTGGATCAGTTCGACGGCAAGCCCGTCGGGCAGCCGCAGCCAGTTGCGGCCCTGGGGCATTTCGGCCACGCCCCAATTCCGGGCTTCCGCCATTGCAGCCTCCAGATCCTCGGTCATCACCCCGAGATGGGCGCAGCGCCCCTCCGGTCCCTCGAAAGCCGGATCGGCGATCAGCTGGATGCCGCCGATCGTCCAGAACTGGCGCGGCGCATCCTCGGGGCCGTCGATCTCGCGGACCGTCATGCCCAGCACCTCACGGAAGAAATTGATGTGCCAGCGGATGTCCTTCACACGGATGGCGACATGCTCGACATAGGACTTCCCGGAGTAGGCCATTGCTGGTCTTCCCTTTGAAAAGCGCGCCTTTTCAGCGCTTCCTGATGATGGCGCTTCGACAGCCTCGATGCGGGCCGGACTGATTGGGCAGGTGATTTGACCCCCGGCCACGTCATCGCTGTGACGGGGGAATATTACGTAGCGTCACGGATTGCTGTCGATGCGAACGATACAATAGGGAGTATTGTGGATTTCAATGGCGGCACGCCGGCCTTGGGACCAATCTGGACGCTGTTCGGCCCGGGCGGGGGTCCCGCTCCGCGGGGATCGTCATCCATGGGACCGAATCGGTGCGCCGTATTGTGACCGTCAATAAAATGATGCTGATGCCGTAATGAGCAAATCCAATGCCGACGCGCCCGTGCTGCTCGACGCCAAGCTGTTGCGGCTGTTCGAGGTTCTGTACAGCACGCGCAGCGTCACCCGCGCCGCCGAGGAACTTGGGCAATCGCAGCCGACGGTGAGCATCTGGCTCGGCAAGCTGCGGCACGACCTGCACGATCCGCTGTTCGTGCGCACACCGGCCGGGATGCAGCCGACACCGCGGGCCGATGCCCTGATCGAGACCGTGCGTGAAGCGCTTGAAGCGCTGCGGCGCCTGTCGTCCTGGCAGCCGGAATTCGTCCCCGGCACGACGCGGGACCGGTTCCGGATCGCCATGACCGATGCAAGCCACATCACCCTGCTTCCGCAACTGCTGGCCCATCTCCGCGCGGCGGCTCCGCTCGCCCGCTTCGAGGCGGCAAAGATCGAAGCTGACATCGGCGACCTTCTACAGTCGGGCGCCGTCCACATGGCGATCGGCCTCATCCCGGAATTGGAGTCCGGTTTCTACCAGCAGGCTCTGTTCGATCAGGATTGGGTCTGCGTGGCGAACGCGCGCCATCCAAGGCTGGACCACGGTCTGACCATCGAGCGATACCGGGCGGAGGCGCATATCGGCATCGTCTCCGGAACCGGCCACGCGCTGTTGGAATCCGCACTGGACCGTCACGGAGTCGACCGGCGTGTGGTGATGGAGCTTCCCGGCTTTCTCGGTATGGCCGCCATCGTGGGAACCACGGACCTGATCGCCACCCTGCCACGCCAAAGCGGCGAGATGTTGGCCAGGATCAATGGCTTGACCGTGTTCCCCTGCCCGGTGCCGATCCCGTCCTTCACGGTCAAGCAGCATTGGCACGCCCGGTATCACCATGACGCCGCCAGCCGATGGCTGCGCGGGGTTTGCGTCAACCTGTTCCAGACGCGGACCATTCCCGGCGGAGATGGCATCCGCCGGGACGATTGAGTGGCTGTTCGTGGACGTCATGCGGGGATTTTCTGGGTGACGGGCCGCTTCAGGCGGGATGGGAGGATCGAGATGAAGGCGATCTCGATGAAAGCGACGAGCTGCTCCTTCGTCCGCTCGACAATGCCGTTCAGAAACCGCGGCCGGCAATCTCCCGCAGGGCCGGGACGATGCCCTTGGCGTCGTGCACATTGGCCGGCGCCGCATCGGTCGCCAGCGGAATGCCGTACCTCTCGACGGCAATATGGACTTCTCCGAAAAGAGGGCCGATCAGCGTGGTCACCGGTGGTTTCAATCTCAATGCCGCGAATATCGGATCAGAAATGGAGCGGCCGTCCCAGCAGCCTGAGCGCAGCTTCGTGGAAGACCTCGCCCAGGGTGGGGTGGGCATGGATCGTTCCCGCCAAATCCTCCAGCTCCGCGCCCATTTCCAGAGCCAGCGCGAATTCCCCCGACAGCTCCGAGACATGGGCACCCACCGCCTGGATGCCGATCACCCGCCGGTCGTCCCGACGCGCCACCAGCCGGACGAAGCCGTTCTCGCCGGCGTCCAGGGTCAGCGCGCGGCCGTTCGCGGCGAAGGGAAACTGGTCGACGACCACGTCGATCCCCTGCGCCGCCGCCTCGTCCGGAGACAGGCCGACGCCGACGATCTCCGGTTCGGTGAAGCAGACCGCCGGGATCGCGGCCGGCGCGAAGCGGCGGCGGTGGCCGGCGATGATCTCCGCCACCATCTCCCCCTGCGCCGACGCCTTGTGCGCCAGCATCGGCTCGCCGACCAGGTCGCCGA
>NZ_RWIJ01000026.1:928-93412 GCF_019805165.1 Azospirillum sp. 412522 | reverse complement strand
GGCTGCTCGGCACCCTGGCCGGCAGCCGGGCGGAGCGCCGCACCATCGCCGCCGCCCACCGGATGGCCGGATGGCCGCTGGCGCTGCTGGTCCCGCTGGCCGGCGGGCTGATGGGTCCGGTCTGGCTGCTGGCGCTGGTCACCGCGCTGACCGCCGCCCCCGCGGTCGCGGCCCTCGCCCATGCCGAGCTGTCGGCCCTGATGCGGGCGGAATTCCTGACCGCCGCCCGCGCCGCCGGCCTGCCCGAGGGCGAGGTCCTGCGCCGGCACCTGATCCCCAACCTGACGCGGCCGCTGCTGGCCGCCGGAGTGCTGGCCCTGCCGCGCGTGCTGGCGGCGGAGAGTTTCGCCAGCCTGCTCGGTCTCGGCCTGCCGCCGGCATTGGGCAGCTGGGGCGCCTCGGTCGGGCTGTCGGCGCGGCTGGGCGACCCGGTGGCCCTGGCCCCGCCGGCCCTGCTGCTGGCCCTCGCCCTCTGGGCCGCCTGCGCCATCGCCGACGGCATCGCGACCGGAAATCGCAAGCCATGAACCATATCGCTTCCCATGGCGCAGCCAAGCCTGCGCCGGTCGAGGCCGAGGCGCTGACCCTGATGCTGGGCGACCGCGTCCTGCTCGACCGCGCCAACCTGCGGGTGGAGCGCGGGCAGGTGCTGGCGGTCACCGGCGGGGCCGGCAGCGGCAAGACCGCCTTGCTGGGGGCGCTCGCCGGCCAGCTGCCGGCTGGAGTGGACATGGCGGGTGGCGTTCGCGTCGATGGGCATCTGCTGATCGCCCAGGGCGGCCGTCTGGCGCCGCGCCGGCCGCTGGCCCTTCAGGTGGCGGAGGTGGTCGGCCATCATCTGGGACTCGATCTGCGGTCGGCGCTGCGCCGCATGGCCGACGGGCTGGACCGCATGGGCGTTCCCGCCGCCGCCCGCCGATTCGACCTGCCGCCCGAACAGCTGTCGGAGTCGCTGCGCTGGGCCTGCCTGTTCGCCATGGCGGCGGCGGTGGGACCGGCGGTGCTGCTCGCCGACTCGCCGGGCGCCGGGCTGGACCCGACGGTGCGGCTGCGGCTTCTCCACCGGCTCGCCGACTGGGCGCGGGCCGACGGCGTGGCGCTGATCCTCGCCGGCCGGCCCGAAGACGGGGTGGCCGGTCCGGCCGACCATGTGCTGACGCTCCGCCGTGGCCGTCTGCTGCCGCCCAACCCGCCGCGCACCGTGCCGCTGACCCCGCTGGAGCCGCCGGGCACCGCCCGCCTGCATGGGCGGGGCGTCGGCATGTCTTTCCCGCTCGCCCCCGGTCCAGGAGGGAAGCCGCGGTCGCTGGCCGTGCTGCACGGCGTCGACCTCGACCTGCGGACGGGGGAGACGCTGACCCTGCTGGGCGAGACCGGCAGCGCCAAGGCGACGCTCGCCCGTTCGCTGCTGTGCCTGCCGCCGCCGACGGCGGGAGCGGTGGTGTGGATGGGGCGCGACCTGATGGCGGCCGCGGCGCCGCCGGCATCGGGTGACGGCAGGGGCGACGATCCGGACCGCGGCGGCCTGCGCCGCGCCCGGCGCGACCTGCAGCCGCTGTTCCCCGACCCGGCCGCCTCCTTCGATCCCGCCATGACGCTCGGCGCCCAGTTCCACCTCGTGCTGGAGAGCCTGCGCCCGGACATCGCCGCCGACCGCCGCGACCACCGCATCGACGAGGCGCTGGAGGAGGCCGGGCTGCGTCCGGAGGCGGCGCTCCGTTTTCCCGCGGCGCTGACCGTCGCGGAGGCCGTCCATGCCGGCCTCGCCCGTGCCATCCTGTCGGAACCGCGGGTGCTGATCGCCGACGAACCCGCCTCCAGCCTGTCGGCGGAGGAGCGCGAGACCTTCCTCGACACGCTGATGGCGGTGCGCGACCGCCGCCGCCTGTCGCTGGTCCTTGCGACCGAACGCTATGACGAGGGGCTGCGCGACGCTCATCGCGGCATCGTGATGCTGGCCGGCCGGGTGGTGGAGAGCGCCGACGCCGGGACGCTGCGGACGGCGCCGCTGCACCCCTACAGCCATGCCATGCTGGCGGCGGCCCGTGGCGAGCGCCCGGCGCTGGAGGGCGATGCGCCGTCGGCCTTCGCCCAGCCGGCCGGCTGTCCGCTGCGCCGCCGATGTCCGCTGGCGCGGGAGTTCTGCGCCCAGGCGATTCCGGCGCTGGAGGAGGTGGCGCCGGGACACCATGTGGCCTGCCATTACTGGGACACGCCGTCGGAGGAGTGACCGGCCGTTGCGCAACGGCTGGCTGTTTTCATGCCATCGTGTTATCTACCCGGAACGTAACCGTTCCGCATCCTTGAACGCCTGCCGCCGGGGAGCCGATGCCGTCCCTGTCCGTAACCATGCCCGATCTGCCCCAATTGCCGGAGCTGGCTCTGCTGGCCGATCTCGCCACGCCGCTGTGGCTGGCGCGGGCGGAGGATGGCGGCCTGGTCTGGCTGAACGGGGCGGCCCGTGCCCTTCTCGATCCGGATGCGCTCGGCGGTACTCTGCGCATGATGCCGGCGGGACCCATACCGGCGGCTGCCGTCGAACGCGCGGTGACCATCCGGGGGGACGATGGCCAGGGTGCGGCGGGCCAGGGTGTGAACGGCCGTCCGATTGCGCTCACCGTCCGCATCGGACCGGTGCCGGGACGCGATCTCGTGCTGGTGGAGGCGCCGGCCGGCGGCGCCGCAAGGCGGGAGATGGCCCGGCAGACCGGGCGGCTGGCCGCCCGGCCTGCAGACAGCGGCCGTCAGGGTGATCGCATCCTGCGCGACGTCACCGGCCGCATCCAGGCGGAAAACCGGGCGGAGCGGGCGCACCGGCTGCTGCTGGACGCCATCGACAGCATCGGCCAGGGCTTTGTTCTGTACGATGCCGACGACCGTCTGGTGCTGTTCAACCGGGGCTACCGCGACCTGAAGATCTCCGACCCCGACATGGCGCAGCCCGGCACGCCGTTCGAGGCTCTGCTGCGCGACGGGATGCGGCGCGGCATCTATCGCATTCCGCCGGAGCGGACGGAGGCATGGATCGACGAGCGGCTGGCCCTGCACCGCCATGGCGGTCCGCCGATGGAGGCGCAGCTGGCCGATGGCCGCTGGCTGCGGATCGAGGAGCGGCGGACCAGCGACGGCGGCACCGTCGGCCTGCGCACCGATATCACCGACCTGAAGGCCCAGGCGTTGAAGCTCGCCGACGCCAACCGCCGCAAGTCCGACTATGTCCATCACCTGAGCCACGAGCTGCGCACGCCGCTGACCGCGGTCATCGGCTTCGCCGAAATCCTGCGCGACCAGCTGTTGGGACCGCCGGGCAGCCCGCGCTATGGCGAGGCGGCGGCGCAGATCGTCGCCGCCGGCGATTACATGCTGGAGCTGATCAACAACCTGCTCGACCTCGCCCGCATCGAGGCCGGGCGGCTGGAGCTGCACGAGGAGGATTGCCCGCCCGCCCTGATCGTCGATGCCACCCTGTCGATGATGGCGGCACGGGCCGACCAGTCCGGCGTCGCCCTGTCCGCCCGCCTGCCGGACGATCTGCCGGCGCTGTGGGCCGATCCGTCGCTGGTCCGGCAGATGCTGACCAACCTCGTCGGCAACGCCCTGAAATTCACCGCTGCCGGCGGCCATGTGACGGTGTCGGCGGAACGCGATGCCGAGGGCGGCCTGATTCTGGCCGTCGCCGACGATGGCCGCGGCATGCCGCCCGACCGCATCCCGCAGGCTCTGACCGCCTTCGCCCAGATCCATGATCCGGACCACGACCCGATGACCGCGGCGCGACATGGATCCGGCCTCGGCCTGCCGCTGACCACCGCGCTGGTGGAGCTGCATGGCGGCACCATTGCCGTCGACAGTGCGCCGGGATGCGGCACCACCGTGCGGCTGCGCTTTCCGCCGGAGCGGGCGGTGGTGGCGGGAAGCGCTTTCCCCTCAGCGCCATAGGCCTTCCGGATCGGGCGCCCGCAGCGCTCCCGCCAGGGCCGGAGCCAGATCGCCCCCGCCGGCCACCGCCACCCGTTCCAGTCCCAGCCAGCCGGCCAGCCGGCGTAGTTCCGCCGCCAGCGCCGGGGCGACCGTGTCGATGGTTGCATGCGGTTCGGCATGGGCGGCCTGGACCAGCAGGGTGGCGGCCTTGCGGTCGGATTTCAGGTCGATGCGGGCGGCGATGCGTTCGTCCATCAGGAAGGGCAGGACGTAATAGCCGTGCTCCCTCTTGTGGGCCGGGGTGTAGATCTCCAGCCGGATGCGGGCGCCGAACAGGCGCTCGGTGCGCTGCCGCTCCCAGATCAGCGAGTCGAAGGGGGAGAGCAGGGCGCGGGCCGGCGCCTTGCGGGGGATGCGCAGGTCGGGGGTGACGTAGGCGGTGCGGTCCCAGCCCTCCACCGTCACCGGCATCAGCTCCCCGGCCTCCACCAGTTCGGCGATGCGCAGGCGGGCGTCGGCGACGTCCAGCCGGTGATAGTCGCGCAGGTCGCGCTCGGTCGCCACGCCGTGGGCGCGGGCGGCGATGCGCAGCAGGGCGCGCTGGGCCTCCGCTTCCTCCGGGGTCGGCGTGTCGAGGATGGCGGCGGGCAGCACCCGTTCCGGTAAATCGTAGAGCCGCTCGAAGCCGCGGCGGCCGGCAGTGGTGACGAGCCCGGCCCAGAACAGGTATTCCAGCGCCCGCTTGCCGTCGCTCCACCCCCACCAGCCGCCGGCCCCGCGCCCGGCTTCGGTGAGTTCCGACGCCCCCATCGGACCGCGCGCCGCCACCTCCGCCAGCACCGAGTCGATGTAGGGGCGGCGTTCGGCGGCGAAGCGGGCGAGCGCGCCATAGGTGCCCTCGCCACGCTCCGCCCGCGCCATGCGCCAGCGGAACAGCGGCTGCTGCTCCACCGGGATCAGGGAGGCCTCGTGGCCCCAATATTCGAACAGCGCCCGCCGCTTGCCGCCATAGGCCAGCCGGTCGAGCAGGGCCGCCTCGTACGGACCCAGCCGCGAGAACAGCGGCAGGTAATGGGAACGCACCAGCACATTGACGGAATCGATCTGCACCAGCCCCAGCCGCCCGATCAGGCGGCGGGCATGGCGGGCCTCCACCGGGTCGATGTCGGGGTTTATGGTGGAGGACGCCGCATTGGGGAAGCCCTGGGCCGCGATGGCGACGCGTCGGGCCTCGCGCAGGGACAGGCTGTCGGGACGGGGCATGGGCCTGGGGGGAAATTGGATGGGACGCCAGCTTGAGAATGCGTTTGATTTTCGTCAAGGCGGCGTAAGGCCGGGGCGCGCAGGCTGACGGTCGTCCTGCACTGCAGCACCCGTCTTGCGGAGTCCCCGTTCATGTCCTCCCCCAGTCTTGCCGGCCGCGACGACGGCCCCGCCATCCCGATCCTGTTCCAGTATGGCTTCCGCTTCTTCTTCCTGTTCAGCGGCGTGGCCGCCGTCGGGCTGCTCGCCGCCTGGCTGGGCGTGCTGGTGACCGGGCAATGGCCGGATCATGCCGTCGGCGCCAGCGCCTGGCATGCGCATGAGATGCTGTTCGGCATGGTGGTCGCCGCCATCGCCGGTTTCCTGCTCACCGCGGTGCCGAGTTGGACCGGCACCAAGGCGGTGGCCGGCGCCCCGTTGATGGCGCTCGCCGCGCTCTGGATCGCCGGCCGTGTCGCCGTCTTTCCGTGGACCGGCATGCCGGAACCGGTGGCGGCGGTGATCGACGTCGCCTTCCTGCCCGGCCTTGGCTTCGCGCTTGCCCGGCCGCTGGTGGCTGCGGGCAAATGGCGCAACAGCGCCTTCCTGATCCTGATCGGGCTGATGACCGTCAGCAACCTGTTGATCCATCTGGACTGGCTCGATCTGTTGGACGGCGGGACGGACGCCGGCTTCGCGCTGGGGCTCGGCATCGTCCTGATGATGGTGACGGTGATCGGCGGGCGCATCCTGCCCGCCTTCACCCGCAACGGATTGGGCAAGGCCGGTCTGGGCGTGCGGTCCTGGCCGATGGTGGAGCGGCCGACGCTGGTGCTGACGCTGGCGCTGATCCCGGCGGCGATGGCGGCGCCGGAATCCGTGGTCACCGGACTGATCGCCCTTGCCGCCGCGGTCGCCCATGCGGTGCGGCTGGCCGGCTGGCAGGGCTGGAAGGCCTGGCGCTCGCCGATCCTGTGGATCCTGCACGTCGGCTATCTGTGGGTGCCGGTGGCGCTGAGCCTGCGCGGACTGCACGCCCTGGCCGGGCTGCCGGTGGCTGCGGCGACCCATGCGCTGACGGTCGGCGCCTTCGCCACGCTGATCCTGGCGGTGATGAGCCGTGCCTCGCTCGGCCACACCGGGCGGCCGCTGGTGGTGTCGCGGGTGACGGTCGCCGCCTATGTGCTGCTGACGGTCGCCGCGGTCGGCCGAACCATCTCGCCGATGCTGCCGGTGGAGTGGGTTTGGGCGGCGCTGCAATGGTCGGGCTATGCCTGGGTCGCGGCCTTCGCCCTGTATCTGGTCGCCTACGCCCCGGTCCTGCTGTCGCCGCGTGCCGACGGTCGGCCGGGCTGATCGGGCCGGGCCTTCGGGCCGGGATGGGAAGCTGTGGGGCGGGGCGTCACGCCCCGCCGCGGAAGTGGCGATCGATGGCATCCGTCATCTCGACCTCGCGGAAGGGCTTGGTCAGGACGGGGCGGTGCTGATGGCTCTGCGGCAGGCCGGCGGCGCCATGGCCGGTGGTGAAGACGAAGGGAATGCCCCTGGCGCTCAGCGCGTCGGCGACGCTGTCGACGCGCTCCCCACGGAGCGTGACGTCCAGCAGGGCGGCGTCGATGCCGCCCTTGTCGATCAGGTCCAGCGCCTCCGCCACCGTGCCGGCGGGGCCGACGACGCTGACATTCTGGACCTCCAGCGAATCCTCTATGGCCATGGCCACCAGCGGTTCGTCTTCGACGAGCAGGATGCGCAAGGGCTTGGATCGGTCGGCTTCCATGGACAGGCGGCTCGCTGCTGGTCAAGGCGGTGGATCTGGGCGGTCGCTGGCGGTCAGATGGGGGTCTTGATCCCATCCGACAACAGGCGTGAGCTTTTCCGTTCAGCCGTCCGCTTGTCCACCCCGACCTTGGTCATCGCCCATTGGGCCACCGGCAAGCGCTGGCTGGACTATCACCCAAGATCATCAAGTGCCTGTTGGAGGGAGGGGTAGAGTGCTTCCACCAGCGACCCGTCCGGCCGCACCGGCGACGGCAGGACGTCCGCTCCTTCCAGCGCGCGGGACAGCGGCAGGCCGCCGACCTCGACGAAGCCGCCGCGCTCGCCATACTGGCCGACGATCCAGTCCTTGACCGCCGGATCGCCGTCCAGCGCGTTGTTGTGCGAGATCAGGGCATGGGTTCCGTCGTCCGACCGGCGATACCAGGCGCTACAGCCGTTGCCCAGGTCCATCGGCGAGAAGCCGGCTGAGGCCAGGGCCTGTCGAACCGTCGGCCGCACCCTGTCGGCCCGCATCCCAGCTCCAGGCCCGCTCCGCGCTCCGGTCCGGTGGTCGAGATCGTCCGCAAGCTCGCTCATGATGCCTCTCTGGTCGTTGTCCTGAAGGATCAACGCGCCAGGGAAGCTTTTGTGCCACGCGGACCTGTCCGAATGTGGAGGGGGCGATTGCCTGTTCGTGCCTGTCCGGCCGGCCGCCTATCCGTTCAGACGTTGATCGGCTTGCGCGTGCGGAGCGCGGCCAGCGAGCGGTCGAGCAGATCGTGGAGCCGCCCCTCCTGCTCCAGAACCACGTTGGCGGAGGCGTGTTCCAGTTCCTTCGCCAGCCGGCCGAGGGCCGCGGCGCCGAGGTTCAGCGACGTGCCCTTCAGCGTGTGGGCGGTACGGTCGTGCGGCTCCCCGGCGCGGGCCTGGGCGATCATGCGGTCGACGGTCTTGCGGCCGTTGTCGGTGAAGCCGGCGACGGAAGCGTTCCAGTCCTCGACCGTCAGCACCTCCAGCAGCAGGGACACCTGCTCGTCGTCGAGCAGGTCGGCGGCCGGGACGTCGGTGGCCGGGATGTGAGCGGCCGGGATGTGGGGCATGTCGGGCAAAGCGGCCTCTGGAGTGATGGAGGGGAGCGTGGCCGGCGCGTTCCAAGGATACCGCGCAAGATGTCGCGGTTCACCTCGATGTCGGCGACCGCCAGAACCCGTAGCGGCGGCAATGCCGCGACGCGCGCGGCCTCGTCCAGGCTGGCGCCTGGGCCGGCATCGACGCAGCGGAACGCAGACGGACCGTCTCCACCGCGCGGCGGACGGGCTGTTACTGCCCAATGATGACGCGGGCGCTGGCGTGCGGGACGATGCCGGTGCGGAACCCCTGCTCCCCGGCGGCGGCCGGCGGGGCGACCGCAAGGCTGCACAGGATGGCGCAACAGAGCGCGGCGGAGAGGGCGAACAGGTGCTTGGTCATTTGTCTTGAATCCCCACGACGTGCGGACAGGAAATGCCGGTGCACAAACGGACAGCATTCGCGGCAGCGGCGGCCCGGCATCTTTCTGGAACGGAAGATATAATATTCAATAAATGCCGCGATCAGGGGCAAGAGCGCGTGGGACGACGGTCTTCGCGCTTGCCAAGGCCAAGTTCCCGTGCTCCGAACTGCCGGTGTCGCCTTGACGATTGCCTGCCGCATCATTCCGTCTGCCGTAAGCAATCTTGGAATGGGAGTGAGCAAGATTCGCAATGGGTCCAAGAAAGATCACGCTGCGGTTGCGGTCGGGTCCGGTATGTGTCGATGCCTTTCCTCAGCCGCGATGGACCACCCCACTGTGCCGGAACGAGCCCTCAACCAGCAATCCGCCATCTGCCGCGCCATTCGGCTTCTGCGCGCCCACAGCCGCGGCTGCGACAGCGTCGAGACCCGCAGCCTGCTGATTCACACCGAACGCTGGCTGGTCTGGATGCTGCGCCGCGAAGAGGGGGAGGATTTGCCTGTTCCGGCGGAACTGGCGGGGTGACGGATCCGGGGGCTGCCGCTCCAGGTTGCTCTTGCCGGCGTTCCTTCGCCGTTCCTACTCCGAAGGGCTGATGCTGATTGCACAGGCTGGCGATTGTCGCGCGAGGCGCTACATCTGAGTGACCGCTCCTCTGTCGTATCGGATGTCCGCCGGATTGACGCCGTCCAATGACCCCCCGCCCCATCCCGGTATCGTGCTGCGCACCCGCGTCCTGCCCGAACTACGGATGACGGTGACGCAGGCCGCCCGGGAACTGGCGGTCGCGCGGCAGACGCTCCATCGCGTGTTGGCCGGCAGGGCCGCGGTCACGCCGGAGATGGCAGCCCGCCTGTCCCGGCTCTGCGGACTACCCGCCGGGTTCTGGCTCGACCTTCAATTGGTGTATGATCTCTGGCACGCGCAGCGCTCCCTCGCCGATGCGCTGGAGCGCATCCCGGCGCATGCACTGCCCGATACCCTTAGAACGGACATACTGACCCGTCATGGCCGCACCCACTGAACCGCTGCGCAAGGCGCGAACCGGCGTCGCCGGGCTCGACGACATCCTCGCCGGGGGGCTCACGCGCGACCGGGTCTTCCTGCTCGAGGGAAGCCCGGGCACCGGCAAGACCACGGTGGCCCTGCAGTTCCTTCTGGAGGGTGCCGCTGCCGGAGAGACGGGGCTCTACATCACCTTGTCGGAAACAGAGGAGGAACTGCGCGACGCGGCGGCCACGCATGACTGGACTCTCGGCGAGGAGATCACGGTCTTCGAACTGGTTCCGCCGGAAAGCCTGCTCGACTCGTCCCACCAGCAGAGCCTGCTCTATTCCGCGGATCTGGAACTCGGTGAGACGACCAAGCACCTGTTCGAGGCGATCGAGCGGGTCAAACCGACGCGGATCGTTCTCGACAGCCTGTCGGAAATCCGCCTGCTGGCCCAGGATTCGCTGCGGTACCGCCGCCAGATCCTCGCCCTCAAGCATTATTTCGCCCGTCATGGCGCGACCGTGCTGCTGCTCGACGACCTTACCACCGACACCATGGACAAGACGGTCCACAGCATCGCGCATGGCGTGATCCGGCTGGAGATGGTGAGCCCTGCCTATGGGACGGAGCGCCGGCGGCTCCGCGTGCTCAAGTACCGCGGCCAAGCCTACCGTGGCGGCTTTCACGATTTTGCCATCACCACCGGCGGCATCCGGGCATTTCCCCGGCTCGTGGCCGCCGAGCATCGCACCGGATTCACCGGAGAGCGTCTGGCCAGCGGCATCGCCGAACTCGATACGCTGCTCGGCGGCGGGATGGAGCGCGGATCGAGTTCGCTCATCATCGGGCCCGCGGGAACCGGGAAGTCGCTGTTAGCCATTCAGTTCACCGTCGCCGCCGTCGAGCGCGGGGAGCGCGCCGCGCTGTTCGTCTTCGACGAGGAACTCGGCCTGCTGTTCGCCCGGACGAAGGCGATGGGCCTCGACCTCGAAGCGCTTCGCGACGGCGGCAACCTGCTGGTCGAGCAGGTGGACGCGGCGGAGATGGCCCCCGGCGAGTTCACCCACCGGGTTCGTGCCTGCATCGACCAGCATCACATCCGCACCGTGGTGATCGACAGCCTAAACGGCTACCAGGCGGCGATGCCGGAGGAGCAGCTTCTGGTCCTGCACCTGCACGAACTGCTGCTCTATCTGAACCGGCAGGGCGTAACCACCTTCCTCACCATCGCCCAGCACGGCCTGATCGGAGACATGCAGTCGCCGGTCGACGTCACCTACCTCGCCGACACCGTCGTTCTGCTGCGCTATTTCGAGGCGCTGGGCCGGGTCCGCCGGGCGATTTCCGTGATCAAGAAGCGGGCCGGCCCGCATGAGGACACCATCCGCGAGTACCGGGTCACCGATCGCGGAATCAACCTCGGGCCGCCCTTGGAGGAATTCCAGGGCGTGTTGCGCGGGGTGCCGGTCTACAGCGGTCAAGGCGACCCCCTGCTGCGGGATGATCCGGCATGAGCGGGCCGGCATGAGCGGGGATGTCCCCTCGGAACGCGCCCTGATCCTGGCGCCGCGCGGACGGGATGCCGCCGTGGCGTCCGCCCTGCTGGGCGAGGTCGGGATCGCCGTACAGTCCTGTCCAGACCTGACGGCATTGTGCAATGCCCTGGACGACGGGGTGGGGCTGCTCATCCTGGTCGAAGAGGCCGTGCGCACCGCCGACCTCCAGGGTCTCGTCGCCTGGATCGGCGCGCAGCCGCCCTGGTCGGACCTGCCGGTCGTTCTGCTCACCATGCGCGGCGACGGCGCCGAACGGACGCCTGAGGCCGCCCGCCTGACCGAACTGCTCGGCAACGTCACCTTCATCGAACGTCCGTTCCACCCGACCACGCTGATCAGCGTGGTGCGAACCTGCCTGCGTGGGCGGCGGCGCCAGTTCGAGGCACGGGCGCATCTGGCCGAGCGAGAGCGTCTCCTGGCCGATCTGGCCGGCGAGCGCGCCCGCTTCGCGACGTTGATCGAGCATCTGCCGGTCGGCGTCTCGCTGATGGATCGCGACGGCCGGGTCATGCTGTGCAACCCGGCGTTCGAACGCTTCGTGCCGGACGCGGTGATTCCATCCCGGCAGCCGAAGGACGATCACGCCTGGATCGGGCATGACGACCAGGGGCGCCTGCTGTCCCAGGACCAGTTCCCCGGAGCGCGTGCCTTGCGCGGCGAAATGGTTCATGGCGTCGAGTTCACCTACCGGTTTCCGGACGGATCCTCGACCTGGCTCCGGGTCAGCGGCGTGCCGGTGCGCGACGGTGCCGGCCAACTGGCCGGAGCGCTTGCGGTCATCGTCGACATCGGTGCGCAGAAGGCGGCGCAGGAAGCCCTGCAGCGTCTCACGACGACGCTCGAGGCCACGGTGCAGGAGCGCACCCGCGAACTGGAGGCGACGCTGGAGCGCCTGCGCGCCGAAATGCGCGACCGCGAGCGTGCCGAAGAGCAGTTGCGCCAGACGCAGAAGCTGGAGACCCTCGGCCAGCTCACCGGCGGCGTGGCGCATGACTTCAACAACCTGCTGATGGCGGTGCTCGGCAACCTGGAGCTGCTGCGCAAGCGCCTGCCCGACGATCCGACGACGGAGCGCCTGTTCGACGGTGCCATGCAGGGGGCGCAGCGCGGGGCGACGCTGACCCAGCGGCTTCTGGCCTTCGCCCGCCGCCAGGACCTTCAACCGCAGGCGGTCGACCTCGCGGGCTTGCTGGACGGCATGCGGACCTTGCTGGAGCGCTCGGTGGGGCCGCGCATCGTGGTGCGGATCGAGACGCCTGCGGTCCTGCCGCCTGCCCTGATCGATCCCAACCAGCTCGAACTGGCGATCCTCAACCTCGCCATCAACGCCCGGGACGCCATGCCGGACGGCGGCACGCTGACCGTGTCGCTGGACGAGGCGCCGGTTTCCGTGGACTCCGGGCTGGCGCCGGGCGCCCATCCGCGGCTTTGCGTGCGGGACACCGGTACGGGCATGGATGCGCGGACGCTCGCGCGGGCGATCGAACCGTTCTTTTCGACCAAGGGCATCGGCAAGGGCACCGGTCTCGGCCTGTCGATGGTCCATGGCCTGGCGGTGCAGTCGGGCGGCGCCTTCCGGCTGTCGAGCGTGCCGGGAGAGGGGACGCTCGTGGAGCTGTGGTTGCCGCAGGCGACGACGCCGGTGCGGGCGGCGGAGCCGCCTGCGGCCATGGCGGTCGACGTGTCTCCCGCCATTGTCCTCGTGGTCGATGACGACATGCTGATCGCCATGAGCACCGTCGACATGCTGGCCGATCTCGGACACACGGTCGTCGAAGCGAATTCGGGCACGGAAGCTCTCGAAATCCTGCGCAACGGGCAGGCGGTCGATCTGCTGCTGACCGACTATGCGATGCCCGGCATGACCGGCGTCGAACTCGCCCAGGCGGCCCAGGCCATGGTTCCGGACCTGCCGGTGCTTCTGGCGACGGGATACGCCGACCTGCCGGACGGTATCGGCGCCGATCTGCCGCGCCTTGCCAAGCCCTACACCCAGACCCAGCTCGCCATGGCCACCGCCAAGCTGTTGGGCAAGGCGACGGGCACTTCGGCACGGCGCGTGCGGAGCGATGGTCTGCATCCGGTCCCGGACGCCGGACTGCACCGCTGAGATCCCTTCCGGCGAAGCTGCTCCAACGGAAACAGGCCCCTCCCGTTCGGGAAGGGCCTGTTTCGCGAAGCGGTGACTTGAGCCGCCGCTGCGTGGACCGGCGCGTCAGGTCGTGCTGCGCAGCTGCTCCGCCCGGCTGGAGCGGGAGGCGGCGTAGTGGTCCTTGGCCAGCACAGTGTAGACCGCCGGCAGGACGAACAGCGTGAACAGCGTGCCGATCAGCATGCCGGACACGATGACCAGGCCGATGGAGAAGCGGCTGGCCGCGCCGGCGCCCGCCGCGGTCAGCAGCGGCAGCAGGCCGACCACCATCGCCGCGGTGGTCATCAGGATCGGGCGCAGACGGACCCGGGCGGCGTGCTCGATCGCGGTGCGGCGGTCGACGCCCTCGTTGATCTGCATCTCGCGGGCGAACTCCACCAGCAGGATGCCGTGCTTGGAGATCAGGCCGATCAGCGTCACCAGACCGACCTGGGTGTAGATGTTCATGGTGGAGACGCCGAAGAACAGCGGCAGCAGCGCGCCGCAGATCGACATCGGCACCGACACCAGGATGACCAGCGGGTCGCGCAGCGACTCGAACTGCGCCGCCAGCACCAGATAGATCACGATCAGCGCGAAGGCGAAGGTGACCATCAGCTGGTTGCCCTCCGTCACGAACTGGCGCGATTCCGACAGGTAGGCGTGGTTGAAGCCGGCCGGAAGCTGGGTGCGCGCCTGCTCCTCCAGGAAATCGACGACCTGCCCCATCGACACGCCCGGCATCGGCACGGCGGAGAAGGTGGCCGACGGCAGCTGGTTGTACTTGTTCAGAGCGTTGGGCTCGGTTGCCGTCTCCACCGACACCACGGTCGACAGCGGGATCTGGGCGCCCGATCCGGAGGTGACATAGTAGTTGGTCAGCGATTCCGGTGTCAGCCGCTCCGCCCGCGGTACCTGGGGGATGACCTCGTAGGAGCGGCCGTTCAGGTTGAAGCGGTTGACGTAGTTGCCGCCGACCAGCACCGACAGCGTGTTGCCCACCGCCTGCATCGACAGGCCGAGGTCGGCCGCCTTGGCGCGGTCGATCTTCAGCCGGACGACCGGGCTGTCATATTGCAGGTCGCTGTCGGTGACGATGAACATGCCGCTCTTGGTGGCGGCGTCCTTGATCCGCTCGATGGCGTCGAAGATGGTGCGGTAATCGCCGGGGCTGGAGATCACCATCTGCACCGGCAGGCCGCCGGTGGACCCCGGCAGGGCCGGCGGCGACACCAGGAACACGTTGATGCCGGTCACCTTGCCCAGCTCGGCCTGGGCCAGCGGCTGCAGCTCCTTGGCCGACCGCTTGCGCTCGTCCCACGGCTTCAGGATCATGCCGGCGAAGCCCTGGTTCAGGGTGGGCAGGCCGGTCAGCACGAAGCGGGTGTCGGTTTCCGGGAAGCTGGCGAAGGTGCCGTCGATCTGCTTTCCGAAGCTGTCGATATAGTCGAGGTTGGCGTATTGCGGCGCCTTGGAGATGCCGAACAGGATGCCCTGGTCCTCTTCCGGCGCCAGCTCCGCCATGGTGTTGGCGAACAGGTAGCCGACCGACAGCAGGATGCCGACGGCGAACAGCAGGGTCGCGGCGCGATAGTCCAGCATGCTGTCCAGCCGGCGCTCGTACCAGCCGGCCAGCCTCTCGAACTGGCGGTCGAGGAAGGCGGCGAAGCGGCCCGGCTTTCCCTCCTTCAGGATGACCGAGCACATCATCGGCGACAGCGTCAGCGCGACGATGCCCGAGACGATCACCGACGCGGCCAGCGTGAAGGCGAACTCGCGGAACAGCGCGCCGGTCAGGCCCCCCAGCAGGCCGATGGGGGCGTAGACCGCCGCCAGCGTGATGGTCATCGAGATGACCGGCCCGATGATCTCCCGCGCGCCGATCAGCGAGGCGGCGACCGCCGATTTGCCGTGTTCGATATGCCGGTGGATGTTCTCCACCACGACGATGGCGTCGTCCACCACGAGGCCGATGGCGAGCACCATCGCCAGCAGCGTCAGCAGGTTCAGCGAGAATCCCAAAGCCAGCATGAAGGTCGCGGCGCCGACGATGGACAGCGGGATGGTCACCACCGGGATCAGCACCGACCGCAAGCTGCCCAGGAACAGGAAGATGACGACGATGACGATGGCGACCGCCTCCAGCAGCGTCTTCACCACCTCGTCGATGGACGCCTGGATGAAGCGGGTGCTGTCATAGACGATTTCCATGTTCATGTCGGGCGGCAGGTTGCGCCGCAGGTCGGACTCCATCTTGCGGATGTCGGCGACGATGTTCAGCGGGTTGCCGGTGGGGGTGGCGTCGACGCCGATGAAGATCGCCTGCTGGCCGTTCATCGCCACGCTGGCGTCGAAGCTGCGGGAGCTGAGTTCGACGGTGGCGATGTCGCGCATGCGCACCAGCGCCCCGTCCTTGGCCTTCACCACCATGTCGCGGAACTGCTCGACGTCGGTCAGGCCGGTGTTGGCGGTGATGTTGGAGACGACGAAGACGCCCTTGGTCTGGCCGGGCGCCGACTGGAAGTTGTTGGCGGTGATGGCGGCCGAGACGTCGGCCGGCGAGATGTTGCGCGCCGCCATCTTGACCGGGTCGAGCCACAGCCGCATGGCGAAGGTCTGGCCGCCCAGGATCTGGGCGCGGGCGACGCCCTCCACCGTGGACAGCACCGGCTGCACCACGCGCGTCAGATAGTCGGAGATCGCCGCGCCCGACAATTCGGGGCTGGAGAAGCCCATGTAGAGGATCGAGGTGGTCTCGCCGGTCGATTTCAGGATGACCGGGTCGTTGGCCTCGCGCGGGAGCTGGTATTTGACCTGCTGCACCTTCGCCATCACGTCGGTCATCGCGACGTTGGGGTCGAAGTTCAGCCGGACATAGGCGGTGACGACGCTCTGCCCCTGGGTCGAGGAGGAGGTCAGATAGTCCAGGCCCTCGGCCGAGGAGACCGCCTGCTCGATCGGCGTGGCGATGAAGCCCTGCATCAGCTCCGGCGAGGCGCCGGGATAGCTGGTGGTCACGGTGATGACCGTGTTCTGCAGCTGCGGATACTGCCGGATCGGCAGCTCCAGCAGCGCGCGGGCGCCGACCAGCAGGATCAGCAGGCTGACCACGACGGACAGGACGGGCCGGCGGATGAAGATGTCGGTGAAACTGCCCATGGCGTCGGCCTCAGTTCTTCGGCAGGGACTGCGGCGGGGTGAGCGGATTGCTCTCCGCCGGGACGACGGCCGCGCCGTTGGCGAGCTTCAGCTGCCCGGACACGACGACGCGGTCGCCGGGGTTCAGGCCGCTGCGGATCTCCACCCGGTTGGCAAGGCGGTCGCCGGTTTTCACCGGCTTGCGCTCCACCACCAGCTGCTCCTTGCCGTCGGGGGTCTTCTGCGATTGGGCGACGAAGACGGAATCGCCGTAGACGGTGTAGTCGACCGCGGTTTCCGGCACGGTCAGCGTGTTGGGCTGCGGCGGCAGGACGACGCGGACATTGGCGAACATGCCCGGCCGCAGCTGGCGCTCGCGGTTGTCCATGGTCGCCTGCACCTTGATGGCGCGGGTGTCGGCGCTGACCTGCGGTTCGATGGTGGTGACCTTCGCCTCGAAATCTCGGCCGGGCAGAGCGTCGACGTTGATCAGCACGCTCTGGCCGACCGACAGCTTGGTGAAGCTCTGCTCCGGCAGGGTGAAGTTGATGTAGAGCTGCGACAGGTCGGTCAGGGTGACGATGGTGGCGCCCGGATTGACGTAGTCGCCGACATTCACCTGACGGATGCCGAGGTCGCCGTCGAACGGCGCCTTGATCAGCTTCTGGCCGATCAGCGCGCTGGTCCGCTTCATGTTCGCGTTGGTCTCGTCGAGCTGGGCCTGATACTGGTCGACGTTGCTCTGGGGCGTCGCCTGGCTGCGGCGCAGGTCGCGGTAGCGCTCCAGGTTAAGCTCGGCCAGACGCGCCTGGGCACGCTGGGCCAGCAGGTCGGCCTGCTCGGTGGCGTCGTTCAGCTGTACCAGCGGGTCGCCGGCCTTGACGCGCGCGCCCGACTCGAAGGGGATGCGGTCGACGCGGCCGGCAACCTCGGGGGACACCGTCACCTGACGCGCCGCCTGGAGCGTGCCGATCGCCGGCAGGTATTTCGGGATGGTCTGCACCGTCGCCTCGGCCAGCGCGACCGGGGTGGGCGGCGGCTTGTTGTTGGCGAAGAAGTCGGCGATGGCCTTGGCGCGGAATGTGTTGAAGCCGTACAGCGCCGCACCCAGCAGACCCAGCACGATCAGCGTGATGACGATGCGCAGGGTCAGCCGCCCGCGCGTCACCGGCTTGCGGGGCGGAGGAGCGGCGGGCGGGGGAGGCGTCCCGCGGCCCGGTTCGGACGCCGGGTGGCCGAACGACGTCTCGGTCTTTGGCGAATGGTCCAGGGTCACGTTCGGCTACTCCGGTCTCTCGGGTGTGGGTTCGTCATTCTTGGCTGCGCCATTTGCCGGCGGCGTCGGCGGCGGCTGGGAAGGCACGAAGGGAAAGCGTCCGCCGCCTTCATGAGCGGCAATCGCGGTGTCGCTGAGGCCGAGCCCGCGCAGGATGAACCAGATGGTCTTGCGCGCAAGGTCGGGACGGTTGCAGGGATAGGGGACGATGGCCCCGCCGGACAGGCAGACGGTCGCCATCATTTCGCACAGGTGCTCGGCGAGCCAGAACCCGTTCTCCGCATCGACCGGCCCCGCCACCAGATCGCCGCTGGCGATGGCGGCGTCGATGGAGGCGGCGAAGCAGGGCAGGAAGCGGCTGCGGATGCCCTCGAAGACCTGCCGCATGAACTCGCCGTCCTCCAGCAGGCTGATGATCGACAGGCGGTGGCGGGCGCGTTCGTTGGGATCGGCCGGCAGCTCGATCACGAAGTAGCTCACCATCCCCTGGATCATCTGCACCAGCGTGTCGGTGCCCGGCGGCAGGGAGACCAGCCGTTCATATTCCGGGTCGCCGTCGATGCAGCTGAGGAAGATCGCCTCGTACAGCGAGGCCTTGGACGGGAAATGCTTGAAGATCAGCCCCTCCGACACCCCGGCGGCCTGCGCGATCTCCTTTGTGGTGGTCGCGGCGAAGCCCTTGCGCGCGAAGATCGGCAAGGCTGCGTCGAGGATCGCCCGCTTGCGGGCATGGCTGTCGAGGCGTGGGGCCATCGGGAGGGGGCCGGGTCAGTCGCTTGTGATAAGTGAGTGCTTACTCACCTTGCTGCCGGAGGTATAGCTTGGGTTGCGGCATCCTGTCCATGGGGATTGGAAGGATGGCCGGCAGTCTCCTGCCCGGCCCCTGACAGGGGCGGCGGGACGCGCTGCGCTCAAGGGCGCGGAATGCCCGGCGGGCGATGCGGCGCAGGATGGCGCGCGGTCACAGCCTCACAGCGGCTGCAGCGGCATCGTCAGCGTCACCCGGGTGCCGGCATGCTGCCGGTCGTGATGCAGCAGCGCGCCCAGGCTGGTCGCCATCGCCTGGACGATGCGGGTGCCGAGACCGGTTCCCTGCGGAGAATCGTTGCCGGAAAAACCGACACCGTCATCCTCTACGCTCACCGACAGCTGCCCGCCGACGGCCATCGCCCGGACACGGATGCTGCCGAACCGGCCCTCGGGATAGGCGTATTTGCAGGCGTTCGTGACCAGCTCGGTCACGATCACCGCCAGGGACACCGCCTTGTCGGTCGGCACCGAAACCGGATCGGCGACGACGACGAAGCTGTCGGGGCGCCGGGACGCCATGGCGGTGTGCATCTCGGCGAGAAGCGTTTCCAGATAGGCGTCGAACCGGACCGAGCTCACGTCTTCGGAGGTGTAGAGGCTCCGGTGGATGCCGGCGATTGCGGTGATCCGCGCCTGGGTTTCCTCCAGGGCGGTGCGGGCCATGGAATCGGACAGGCCCGACCGCTGCATCCGCACGAAGGCGGCCACCAAAGCCAGACTGTTGGCGACCCGGTGGTTGACTTCCTTCAGCAGCAGTTCCGCCCGGTCCCGCGCGGCGCGCACCTCCTGCTCCGCCCGCTCCCGTTCCCGGCGCAACTGGGCTTTTTCGAGTGCCTGCTCGATGGCCGCCGCCAGTAGATCGAAGAATCCCTCGCCGGCTTCCTTGGGAACGTAATCGTCCGCGCCGGCCTTCAGCGCCGCGACGGCCACCCGCGTGTCGCCGGCACCGGTGACGTAGACGACCGGCGGCGGATTCTCGCGGGACAGCAGGGCGGGCAGGATGTCCAGCCCGGTCTCCCCCGGCATCTCGTGATCCAGCCCGACGAGCGCGATGCCGCCCCGCTCCAGCCGTTCCAACCCCTCCCGGCCGTCCTTCGCCCACTCCACCGCGTAGCCGCGCCGTTCCAGCCTCCGCTGCACCAGCCGCGCCATGGCGGCGTCGTCGTCGATGTAGAGGATGCGTATGGCGGGGTCGGTCATGCCTCCGCCTCGGGGACCTGGATGACGGAGAAGAACAGGCCCAGTTGCCGGATCGCGGTGGCGAAGCTCTCGTAGTTCACCGGCTTGGTGATGTAGACGTTGGCTCCGATGTCGTAGCAGCGCTGGATTTCCTGGCGGTCGTCGGTGGTGGTCAGCACCACGACGGGAAAGCGCTTGGTGTAGGGATTGGCCTTGAGCTTCGACAGGATGTCCACGCCGGTCATGTCCGGCAGGTTCAAGTCCAGCAGGATCAGAAGCGCCCGGCCTGCGCTTTCCTGCCCGGTTCCGTCCGGTCCGAACAGGTAGGCGAGCGCGCTGGTGCCGTCGGTGAAGGGCACGATCTCGTTGGTCACGCCGGCCCGCCGGATGTTCTTCTCGATCAGCCGGGCGTGGCCCTCGTCGTCCTCGATCATGACGATGCACACCGTCTGGGGGTCACGCATCATGAGCGGGTTTCTCCGAGGGAAGGGCGAGGATGTCAGGAAGGCTTATGCGAAAGACGCTGCCCTGTCCAGGAACCGAATCGACGGTGACGTCGCCCTGCAGACGCCGGACGAGAGTCCGGACATAGGCGAGACCGATCCCCTCGCCGGGCCGGTCCTGGACGCCGGAGCGGCGGAACAGCTCGAAGATGCGCTCGTGATCCTGCGGCGCGATGCCGCGGCCGTTGTCCGCGACCTCGAAGACCAGCCGGTCCGCCTCGGCCCGGCCGCGGATGGCGATCCGGCCCGGCCGGGTCGGGTCGAGATATTTGATCGCGTTGTCGAGCAGGTTCCCGAACACCTGTTCCAGGGCGAGCCGGTCGGAAACGAGCGACGGCAGCGGGCCGGCGATGTCGATGGTGCAGCCCAGTTCGCTGGCGCGATGGCGGAAGCTGGCGGCCGCGTTTTCCAGGAGAGCCCGCATCGACACCGGTTCGGGGCTGAGCGTGCGGCTGCCCTGGCGCGACAAGGCGAGGATGGCGTTGATCAGGCGGTCCATCTTCGTCGTCGATGTGCGGATGAAACCGATGGCCTCCGGCATGTCCTCGGTCACCGCCCGCCGCGCTTCCGTTGCCGTGGGGTCGCCGCCATCCGCCGGCCGGCGGTCGAGGTCGGCGGTCACGCTTGCCAGCCCCGCCTCCAGTTCGCTGGTGAAGCCCATCACGTTCACCAGCGGCGCGCGCAGGTCGTGGCTGACGATGTAGGCGAAGCGCTGGATCTCGTCGTTGGCCCGCTGCAGCTCCATGGTGCGTTCCGACACCCGCTGTTCCAGGGAGTCGTTGAGCGCCTGGATCGCGCGCTGCGCCTGCATGAGGGCACGCGTGTAGCTGAGCGCGATCCATACGGCGCCGCCGACGACCAGCAGGATGAACAGGCCGCCCAGGTTCGCCACCCAGCCTGAGATCCTGGCCTGGCCGGTCAGGGCGCCGAGCTGGGTTTCGAGCTGGGCGTCGGCGGGGGTGATCAGGTCGGCAAGCGAGCGCCGGGCATCGTCCATCAGGCTCATGCCGCGGCCGGTGCGCACGATGGCCAGGGACTCGTCCCGGCGTCCGGCCTTCATCAGCGCAATGGTCTCCGCCAGTTCCTCCCGTTTATCGGCGGCGAGGACGGCGAGGCGGTCGACGATGCGCAGCTCGTCGGCATTCCCGTCGACAAGCTCGCGCAGGCGGGTGATCGTGGTTTCCACTGCGGCGTCTGCCGCCTCGTAGGGCTTGAGGTATCGGCGATCCTCGGTGACCAGATAACCGCGCTGCCCGATCTCGGCGTCCTGCAACTGGCTGAGGAGGGTCCCGGCGGCCACCCGCAGGGCGGTCATCCGGCTCAGGGACCGGGAATATTGCCGTGTGCTGTCCGCCAGCCACCCCGACATCACGACGATCGCCAGCAGCGTGACGGCGGCGGCGAGCAGCATCAGAAGGGCTCGGCGGGTGACGGTGCTGCCGGACATGTGCATCGCGGATGGCCGACCGGTGCAAGGAAGAGGTAGAGTCCTCTATCAATTCACCACGCGATTGGCAATCCACTGACGATTTGGGGCGCCGTGGCCGCTCCAGGACGCAGATGAGCCACCGTCCGGCCGCGACCGTCCGACGGCGCGGGGCCGGACGCCGTTCAGGGGCGGCCTCGTTGCTGATTTCCGCCTTCCGGCGAGAAAGGATTTGCAGTCATGGCTCGATCCAGATCGGCAGGATCGATGCAGTCAGGAGAAGGGCCAGCGCGATGTTGAGAGCCCTCCATTGCCAGTCCCGCGTCAGAATGCGCCGGAGCAGCTGGCCGCCCAGGCACCAGACCGACAGCGAGAACGAAGCGAAGCATCCGAATGCCAATCCAAGAAGAACGGCGATCTCGGCCGGACTGTCGGCAATCGACGAAAATGATGCGGCGGCTCCGGTGGTCATCGCCCAACCCTTGGGATTGTAGAGGACCAGCCAGGCGCCACCGGCGATGCTCGCCGGGCTGGCAGCCGGCCTGGTTGTCTCGGGGGCACCCGTTCGTGACAGCTGGAGTGCCAGCCACAGAAGATAAAGCGTTCCTGCGATCTTCACCGCCGTCTGTATCGCCGGTACGGCAACGAATATCCCTTCGATCCCGGCCGCCGCCGCGGCGGCCATGCAAGCGAGGCCCAGGGATATTCCAACGATCAGTGGAAGCGATCGCCGATAGCCGAAATTCATGCCCGATGCGGTGGCAAGCGTGGTGGCCCCGCCCGGAGACATCGTCGCCGCCAACACGAAAAGCGCGAGCCCGTCCAAAGTCTGCATCCTTTCCACCTCCGACGCGATGCCCGAAGTTCTGGCTAAAGCGGGTCGGTGAATTAGGAAATGGAATAATCGTAATCTCGATCATTATGCGGCCTAATGAAAGGCATGGCCGACGATATCACCCCGATCAAGGGCGCCACGGTTGCGTCCCTCCTGAAGACGGCGCGCCGCCGCCTTCCCATCTTTCGTCATTTTTTGAAGCTGTTGGGATGGACGAGAGGTTTTCCGCACCCGCACAATCGCCTTACAGTTCGGGACTGGACCTCGACCGGAAGGAGCGTGCGCGCGATGGAGCCCATCCTGTGGGAATGGATCAACGCCCTGGCGCGGTGGCTGCACGTCATCACCGCCATCGCCTGGATCGGATCGTCCTTCTACTTCATCCATCTCGACGCCTCGCTGCGCCGGCGCGCCGGCGCGCCGGCCGGGACGGCGGGCGACGCCTGGCAGATCCACGGCGGCGGCTTCTACCACATGACCAAATACATGGTCGCGCCGCCGCAGCTGCCGGAGGAGCTCACCTGGTTCAAGTGGGAGTCCTACACGACGTGGCTCAGCGGCTTCTTCCTGATGTGCGTGCTGTATTACCGCGGCGCCGACCTGTTCCTGATCGACCAGGACGTGCTGGCGCTCAGCCATTGGCAGGCGGTGGCGATCAGCGCCGGCGCGCTGGTGGCGGGCTGGGTCGCCTATGACCTGATGTGCAAGTCGCCGCTCGGCCGCAACGACGGGGCACTCGCGGTCGCCGGCTTCGTGATGCTGGTGGCGACCGCCTGGGGCATGACGAAGATCTTCAGCGGGCGCGGCGCCATGCTGCAGGTCGGCGCCCTGATGGCGACGATGATGGCCTGCAACGTCTTCATGCTGATCATCCCCAACCAGCGCAAAACGGTGGCCGCCATGCTGCGCGGCGAGACGCCGGACCCGGCGCTGGGCAAGAAGGCGAAGCAGCGGTCGCTGCACAACAACTACCTGACCCTGCCGGTCGTCTTCCTGATGCTGTCCAACCACTACCCGCTGATCAGCTCCACCCGCTACAACTGGGTGATGGTGGCGCTGGTTCTGGTGGTCGGCACGGCGATCCGCCATTTCTTCAACAGCCGCCATGCCGGCAAGCCGACGCCCTGGTGGACCTGGGGCGTCGCCGCCGCCGGCATGCTGGTCTGCGTCTGGCTCAGCACCATGGGGCCGGCGACGGCCGATACCGCCGCCGCGGCGCCGGTGAAGGTCGGCTACACGCAGGTGGAGGATATCGTCTCCACCCGGTGCAGCATGTGCCATGCCGCCCAGCCGGTGTGGGAGGGCATCGCCAGCCCGCCGCGCGGCATCGTGCTGGAGGGCGACGGTATCCGCCGCCATGCCGACCAGATCCGGCTTCAGGCCGGTTTCAGCAGCGCCATGCCCCCCGCCAACATCACCGGCATCACTCCGCAGGAACGCGCGGTGTTGGCGGCGTGGTCGGGCGACATTAAGTAACCCTCCCTCAAAGCGTTTTCATAGAACCGGACCCTTATGCCCGATCAGTCCATCGCTTCTCCTGTCGCTGCCGCCATCCGTGGGCGCCTGCTCAGCTTCCACCGTGCCCCTGCCGGGCCGGGGGATCTCGACTGCCTGACCTATCTTGACGATGGGCTGCTGCTGGTCGGGGCCGACGGGCGGATCCTGGAGGTCGGGGCCTGGGCCGATCTGCGCGGCCAGGTGCCCGACGGCGTGACGGTCGACGACCACAGCGGCAAGCTAGTGCTGCCGGGCTTCATCGACACCCACATCCATTTCCCGCAGACCCAGGTCATCGCCTCCTACGGCGCCCAACTGCTCGACTGGCTGGAGAAATACACCTTCGTCGAGGAGCAGCGCTTCGCCGATCCGGCCCATGCCGCCGCCAACGCCGGCTTCTTCATGGACGAGCTGCTGCGCAACGGCACAACCACAGCCGTGGTCTATGGTTCCGTCCATCCCCAGTCGGTCGACGCCCTGTTCGCGGAGGCCGAGGCGCGCGGCGCCGGGCTGATCGCCGGCAAAGTGATGATGGACCGCCATGCCCCGCCGGCCCTGACCGACACGGCGGAGAGCAGCTACCGCGATGCCAAGGATCTGATCGGCCGCTGGCATGGGCGGGGACGCCAGCGCTATGCCGTGACGCCGCGCTTCGCCATCACCTCGACCGAGGCGCAGCTGGAGGCGGCCGGCGCGCTATTGCGCGAGCATCCCGGTGTGCACATGCAGACCCACCTGTCTGAGAACACCGCCGAGATCGCCGAGGTGCGCCGCCTGTTCCCCGCTGCCCGCGACTACACCGACGTCTACGACCGCTTCGGGCTGCTGGGGCCGACCTCGCTGTTCGGCCATTGCATCCACCTGTCGGAGGCGGAGATGGCAAGGCTCTCTCAGAGCGGGTCGATCGCCGTCTTCTGCCCGACCAGCAACCTGTTCATCGGCAGCGGCCTGTTCGACCTCGACGCCTTGTCGAAGCCGGAGCGGCCGATCCGCACCGCCATCGCCACCGATGTCGGCGGCGGCACCAGCTATTCCATGCTGCGCACGGCGGCGGAGGCCTACAAGGTGCTGCAACTGCGGCGCCAGAACCTGCCGGCGCTCGCCGCCTTGCACTGGATGACCCGCGGCAATGCCGAGGCGCTGGGCATGGCCGGGGAGATCGGCAGCCTGGAACCCGGCCGCTGGGCCGACCTCGTCGTGCTCGACCATGCCGCCACCCCGGCTATGCGACATCGCATGAAGGCGGTCGCCGGCGACCTGGAGGAGGAACTGTTCATCCAGGTGACGCTGGGTGACGACCGTTCGGTGGCCGCCACCTACCTGCGCGGCCGCATCTCGCACCTGCGGCAATCGGACGCTTGACCCTGGCCCGCGGCCCCTGTAGGACTTCCCGCGTCATTGGGGAGTAGCCACCCGCCGGCATCGATCGGGCGGGGTTCGCGTCAACAGACTTGGATGGTTCCGGCCTCCGGCCGTTACCGCCATGGCGCGCACGGCGACCGGAGGGTCGACCCGGCGAGACCAGTGGATCGGATATCTCCGCGGCCAGCCGGAGTGCGTCCGGTTCCACTGTGTTGCCTGGCCCGGGAATAGCCATGATCGCAACGTCCCTTGCTCTCGCCTTCAGCCTTTCCATGGACAGCTTTGCCGCCGCACTTGGCCGAGGGGCCTGTTCGCGCCGTGCCGGCCTGCCCGAGGCCATGCGCGTCGGCGCCGCCTTCGGCGCCTGCCAGTTCGCCATGCCGCTGGTCGGCTGGGGTGTCGGCATCGCCTTCGCCAGCCTCGTGGAATCGGTCGATCACTGGATCGCCTTCGGCCTGCTGCTGGCGGTCGGGGGCGCGATGCTGCGCAACGCCATCCTGGACGGCGAGGATGAGGCCGAGGAGGATTGCGGCCCGGTGCGCAGCGCGCGCGCCGAATGGCTGGGCCTGCTGACCACCGCCGTCGCCACCAGCATCGACGCCGCCGCGGTGGGAGCGGGGCTGGCGCTGGTCGACGTGGACATGGTGACGACGTCGGCGCTGATCGGCGTGGTGACCTTCGCGGTGGCCTTCGGCGGCGTGCTGATCGGGCGCGCCGCCGGCGCGCATCTGGGCCGCTGGGCCGAAATGGCCGGCGGCGTGGTGCTGATCGGGCTGGGGGCGAAGATCCTGCTGGAGCATACTCTGGGGTAAGCAAAAGGCACCGGTCGGCGGGATTGGCTCACCAGCGCGCCTCGTCGGTGCCGAGCAGTCCGGCCGGACGCTCCCAGCGGATCGGCGATCCCTCGACAGTCAGAGGCGGCTTCAGGCGCAGGGCCGGTCCCCAGGCCGTATTCTCCGGATTCTCGTTGAAGTCTCTGACATCGGCGGCCGGCATCGATGCGCCGTCGGCCGGAGGCGACAGTTCGGTCAGCAGTGTCCCGACCCGGGCCAGCGACGTGCGCCAGCTCGATCCCCGCCCCTCCACAAGCCGGCGGGTCAGGCCGCGCACCGCGGCGGTCGCCAGAAGATAGCCGGCGGCATGATCGAGCGCCTGGACGGGCAGGGGCTTCGGCCGGTCGGTCCCGTAGCGGCGCATCCCTTCGGCCGCAATGCCGCCGCTCATCTGCACCAGACTGTCGAAGCCCCGGCGATTCCGCCAGGGGCCGGTCCAGCCATAGGCATTGAGCGACACGTCGATCAGGCCGGGACGGAGGCGTTGCCGGGTTTCGAGGCCGAAACCCAACCGTTCGAGGGCATCGGCACGATAGCCGTGCACCAGGATGTCGGCCTGGGACAGCAACTCCGTGAAGCGGGTCCGCTGGTCGGAATTCCGCAGGTCGAGGCGGGCGCGGCGCTTGCCGGGCGTCATCTCGGCCAGAAGGGAAGGCTCGTCCCACCAGGGCGGGTCGATGCGCAGCACCTCGGCGCCGAAGCCGGCGAGAAAGCGCGTGGCGGTCGGCCCGGCGAGCACACGGGTCAGGTCCAGCACCTTGACGCCGGCCAAGGGGCGCTCCGGCAGGGCGGGGGCACGGACATCGTTGGCCGGTTCCTGCACCGCAAACCACAACAGCGGCTCGCGGGCGACCGCCTGCCCCTGCGGATGGTTTCGCCAGGATGCGAGGTCGCGCATCGCCGCCGCGCATCCGCCCTCATCGACGATGACGGCTTCCAACTCGTCGGCGTCCCGGCGCCGGACGGCGGCGGCCACCGCATCGCGGTCGGACGCTGCGCCAAGGCTGCGGAGGGCCGCATCGCGATGGTGCGCGGCGTTGGTGTGGAGGCGGACCCAGCCATCCCTGGTCTCGTAATCGCCGGCGATCGGATCCCAGGCGGGCGGCAGGCTCCAGCCCTTCGGCTTCACGGAAGTGCCGAACCACAGGGAGGACAGACGGCGGTCGACGGTGACGAACGGTCTGGGGCCGAAGGCGGCTTCCTTGAATTCGGCGACCGCCAGACCGGCCGCGGCGACTGCGGCGGTCGCCAGCGCACTGACCGCGAAAACGGAGGGAAGGTTTTCTTCGCCATGAAGCTCGACCGAGTCAAGAAGCCGGCCATCGCCGGCGGCGGCCCGCCAGATCGCGGCAAGGGCCGTGCGTTGCGGGGAACTGGAGTCCCCGTTCATCAGCGCCATGATTTTCTCCATCGGAAGGGCGGGGTTTTGGCCGCTCCTGCTTCACTTCATCGTTGGCCGGTCCTATCGTCAATCTTGATTGTTCCGATCAATATGAGGGCTGGTATGGCGGTCTATTTGACAGCCGAGGAGGCTGCGAGGCGGCTGGGCGTGTCCCGCCAGACCCTCTATGCCTATGTCAGCCGCGGCCTGTTGCAGGCCCATGCCGCCATGGACCCGCGGCAAAGCCGCTATCTGTCCGACGAGGTCGAGCGGCTGGGCGCACAGCGCAGACGCGGGCGGCGGCCGAAGGAGGTTGCCAAATCCACGCTGGACTGGGGGGCGCCGGCCCTGGAATCGGCGATCACGCTGATTCGGCGCGGGCGGCTCTATTACCGCGGACAGGATGCCGTGCATCTGGCCGCCACGGCGACGCTGGAGGAGACGGCGGCGCTGTTCTGGGGCTGTGGGGTTGAAATCGCCTTCCCGCCGGTACCGCTGGCCGCCCTTCCCGGGTACGACGGCCTGCTGCCACATTTCGCGGAAAGTCCGCCGGCCGAGGCCTTGCCTGCCCTGCTGCTGGCGGGGGTTGCCGACGAGGCGACGGCGTCGTGGCGGCCGGTCGATGGACGGTTCCTAGAGAATTGCGGCGGCCTGCTGCGCCTGCTCTTCGCGGCCTCCCTGCGGACCCGGCCGAGTGCCGCGCCGCTGCACCGGCAACTGGCGGCGGCATGGGGGCTGGATGACGCGGGGGCCGACCTCGTCCGCATGGCGCTGGTGCTGTGTGCCGACCATGAGCTGAACGCCTCCAGCTTCACGGCCCGCTGCATCGCCTCGACCGGGGCCAGCCTGCGGGCTGCGGTCGTCGGCGGACTCTGCGCCCTGTCCGGAAACCGGCATGGCGCGACCACCACGCGGAACGAGCATTTCTGGGCAGGGCTGACGGAACGCGAGCCGGTCGCCGCACAGCTTGAACGACGGCTGGCCGCGGGCGAGAAAATTCCGGGCTTCGGCCACCCGCTCTATCCCAACGGGGATGTTCGCGCCAAGGCGCTGCTGGCCCGGGTGCTGCCGGAGTTCCCGGCGGCGGCGGAGCTGTTGCGCGCCGCCGAAGGACTGACCGGACAGGCGCCGACGATCGATACAGCCCTGGTGGTCCTGCGGCGGCATCTCGCGTTGCCGGAGGGGTCGGCCTTCACGCTGTTCGCTCTCGGCCGCGCGGTCGGTTGGATCGCCCAGGCGATGGAGCAGCGGGAAACGGAGCATCTCATCCGCCCCCGCGCGATCTACACGGGGGTGCAGCCCGATGAGACCGGCGGTGGGGCCGGCGGCGGGGGTAGGGCGGGGGAGGGGTGAGCGGCCTACCCAGCCAGGGTCATCCCCATTTCCCAGAAATCCGCCTCCAGCCGGCAAGCCTGCCGGAAGATCGTCAGCAGCCGGGGAAAGCGGGCTTCGGTCATCCCGTCGGCCGCCAACCGGTCCAAATTTTCCCGTGCCGAACGCGCCACCTCCTGATAGGCCTCTCCGGCATATTCGGCGATCCAGACGCGGTAGGGATTGGCCTCGTCGAGCGCGCCGGGCAGTCCGGCCAGCCGTCGGCCGATCTCGGCATAGCCGATGACGCAGGGGCTGAGCGCCACATGCAGGTCGAGCAGGTCGCCGCGCAGCCCGGTCTCCAGCACGTAGCGGGTGTAGGCCATCGTCGCCTTGGCCTCCGCCGCCCGTTCCAGCTCGGCGGCCGGCAGGCCCCAGCCGGCGCACAGGCCGACATGCAGATCCATCTCGACGTCCAGGATCGCCTTCAGCCCGCCCAGCGACGCCCGCATCTCCCGCAGGTCGCGGCCCTTGTAGATGGCGAGCGCATAGGCGCGGGCGAAATGGATCAGGAACAGGTAGTCCTGCACCAGATAATGCCGGAAACACTCCTGCGGCAGCTTTCCGTCGCCCATCCCGCGCACGAAGGCGTGGTCGACATAGGCCGACCAGTCCGGCTGTGCCTCCGCGACGAGCCGGTCGAACAGGTCGGGGCCGGGGGCAGAGGCGGTGGTGGACGGGGGCATGGCGGCAGTCTCCGGTGTCGCTGGCGGAATTGGGCGCACACTCTACCGCTTATTCGCCGGTTTGCAGCAGCGCCCCGCGCACCCGCGCCCGATGGAAGGCGTAGAGGAACACGGCGATGCCGCCCGCCATGTAGAGCATGTTCAGCCCGACCGCCCAGGCCAGATGGTCCCAGCGCAGGGTGCCGTCGAACACCAGCGCCCGCATGCCCTCGAACACATGGGCCGACGGCAGGGCGAGCGACACCGGCTGGAGCCAGGCGGGCAGCACCGACACCGGGTAGTAGACGGCGCTGACCGGGGCCAGCATGAAGACGACGATCCAGGCCAGCCCCTCCGCCCCCATGCCGTAGCGCAGGATCAGCGCCACGATCAGCAGACCCAGCGACCAGCCCAGCACGATCAGGTTGGCGAAGAAGGCGGCGAGCGGCAGGCCCAGCGCGAAGACCGAATAGCCGAAGAAGGGGATCGCCAGCCCCGCCGCCGGCAGCACGCCGATCAGGGTGCGCAGCAGGCTCATGGCCATCAGCGCCGTCACCCATTCGCCGGGACGGAGCGGGCTGACGAAGAGATGGCCCAGGTTGCGCGACCACATCTCCTCCAGGAAGGAGATCGACACGCCGAGCTGGCCGCGGAACAGCACGTCCCACAGCAGCACCGCGCTGACCAGCACGCCGGCGCCCTGCGCCACCCAGCCGCTGCCGCCGCCGCTGGATGAGGCCATGAACTGGTTGATGTAGCCCCACAGGATCATCTGCATGGTCGGCCAGTAAGCCAGCTCCAGGATGCGCGGCCAGGATCCGCGCAGCAGATACCAGTAGCGCAGCACCATGGCGCCGACCCGGCGCAGCGAGAAGTCGGCCCGGGGAATGGTGCCTTCATTCGGCTGCATCGGCGGTCTCCCCGGTCAGGATGCGGTCGCCGTCGGACGCACGGGCGATGTCCAGGAACACCTCCTCCAATGTCTGGCGGCCGTAGCGGGCGAGCAGGGCGGACGGCGCGCCGCGGTCGACGATCCGGCCCTGCCGCATCATCAGCACGCCGTCGCACAGGCGCTCCACCTCCAGCATGTTGTGGGAGGCGAGCAGGATGGTGGCGCCGGTGCGCAGGCGGTAGCGTTCCAGGTATGTCCGGATCCAGTCGGCGGTGTCGGGATCGAGCGACGCCGTCGGCTCGTCCAGCAGCAGAAGCTCCGGATCGTTCAGCAGCGCTTTCGCCAGCGCCACCCGGGTTTTCTGCCCCGCCGACAGCCCGCCGGACGGGCGGTCGAGAAAACGCGACAGGTCAAGTTGCTCGGCCAGGTCTTGGACGCGCTTTTTGACGCATGTCAAACCGTAGAGGTGGGCATAGACGGTAAGGTTCTCCCGCACCGTCAGCCGATGGGGCAGTTCGACGTAGGGAGAGGAGAAGTTCATGCGCGGAAGCACGGCATGCCGATGGCGCGCCATGTCGACGCCCAGGATCTCCACTGTCCCGGCCGTCGGCAGCAAAAGCCCCAGCAACATCGAGATGGTCGTCGTCTTGCCAGCCCCGTTGCCGCCGAGAAGGCCGGTGACGCTGCCGCGCGGCACGGTGAAGGTGATGGCGTCGACCGCCGTCACGTCCCCGCCGTCCGGGGTCGGAAAGCGCTTGGTCAATCCCTCGGCCCGGATGGCGGGTGATGACGCGGCCGCGGGGTGGGGAGGCATGGTCTGCTCGGTCGTCTGCTCGATCATGGGCACAGAATATGGCGGCAACCGCCGCAACCGCCAGGGGCATGCAGCCCGGGGGAAGGGATCATGGTGACGCTCGCCGGCGCATTGACCGCACCGATTCCGTCCTCCCCGGTGCCGTCGCAATGGGGGCAGCCGGACGGCCGCATCACGCTGCGCACGCTGATCCTGATCCGCTGGGTCGCGGTGCTGGGCCAACTGGCCGCGGTGACTTTCGTCAATCTCGGTCTGGGTTTCCCGCTGCCGCTGGGGCCGGTCCTGGCCGCCATCAGCGCCTCGGCCCTGCTGAACGTGGTGGCGATGGCCCAGCGCGGCGGCCGGCTGCGGCTGGCCGACCGCGACGCGGCGCTGTATCTCAGCTACGACATGCTGCAGCTGACGCTGCTGCTCTATCTGACCGGGGGATTGAGCAACCCCTTCGCCATCCTGCTGCTGGCGCCGATGACCGTGGGAGCGGCCATCCTGTCGCGCTACAGCACGGTGCTGCTGACCGGGCTGAACCTGATCTGCCTGACCGCCCTCGCCCTCTGGCACTTCCCGCTGCCGTGGGAGGAGCCGGTGCGCTCGATGGCGCCGCTCTACGCCTTCGGCGTCTGGCTGTCGCTGACGGTGTCTTCGGTCTTCATCGCCGGCTACGTCTTCCGCGTCGCCGCCGAGGCGCGGCGCTTCGCCGATGCGCTCGCCGCCTCGCAGGTGGCGCTCGCCCGTGAGCAGCGGCTCGGCGCGCTCGGCGCGCTCGCCGCCGCGGCGGCGCACGAGCTGGGCTCGCCGCTCGGCACCATCGCCGTGGTGGCGAAGGAGCTGGCGCGCGACCTGCCGCCCGACAGCCCCTATGGCGAGGACGTCGAGCTCCTGCAGAGCCAGGTGATGCGCTGCCGCGAGATCCTGGCCGACCTGGCGCGCAAGCCCGAGGCCGATGGCGGCGACCCGTTCGAGCGGCTGCCGCTGACCACGCTGATCGAGGCCGCTGCCGCTCCCCATCGGCTCGGCCACATCGACTTCGCCGTGGAACCCCACCCGGTCGGCGAGGCGGAGGAGCCCTTCCTGCGCCGCAGCCCGGAGATCATCCACGGCATCGGCAACTTCATCCAGAACGCCCACCAGTTCGCCCGTCACAAGGTGACGGTCGCCGCCGCCTGGGATGGGCGGGGCGTCACCATCACGGTGATGGACGACGGTCCCGGCTTCCCGCCCCATCTGCTGGGCCGCATCGGCGAACCGTACCTCTCCGTGCGCGGCGAACGCTCCGGCCCCAAGGGCCAGACGGGCGGCGGGCATATGGGGCTGGGCATCTTCATCGCGCAGACGCTGCTGGAAAAGACCGGCGCGACCGTGCGCTACGCCAACAACGTGCCAAGTGGCAACCCGCCGGCCAGCACTCCGCCCGCTGACCACATTGCCGGCGGCCAATCGCTCCAGGGCGGCACCGGTGCGCGGATTTCCGTGCGCTGGAAGACCATCAACGCCAAGAAGTGAGGTTTACGGTGGATACCCTTAAAACAACCGATGACCTGCTGTCGGGCGATGCCGTCAAACTGACATTCACTGGCGACGTCACCCGCAGCCTCCTGATCGTCGACGACGACGCCCCCTTCCGCACGCGGCTGGCCCGCGCCATGGAGAAGCGCGGCTTCAAC
Source organism: Azospirillum sp. 412522 (assembly GCF_019805165.1). Taxonomy (GTDB): domain Bacteria; phylum Pseudomonadota; class Alphaproteobacteria; order Azospirillales; family Azospirillaceae; genus Azospirillum. Next base: position 60,676 of record NZ_RWIJ01000026.1, on the reverse strand, counting down.
GTCGTCGCGGTCGACAGCGTCCAGCTCGGCATCGAGGTGGCGCAGGAATCCGCGCCCGCCTTCGCGGTGGTCGACCTTCGGCTGGGCGACGGCAACGGGCTGGACGTGGTGTCGGCCCTGCGCGACGCCCGTCCCGACGCCCGCGTCGTCATGCTGACCGGCTACGGCAACATCGCCACCGCCGTCGCCGCCGTGAAGGCCGGCGCCGTCGATTACCTGCCCAAGCCGGCCGATGCCGACGCGGTGGAATCGGCGCTGCTGGCCGACGGCCGCCCGCTGCCCCAGCCGCCGGAAAACCCGATGTCGGCCGACCGCGTCCGCTGGGAACACATCCAGCGGGTCTTCGAACAGTGCGACCGCAACGTCTCCGAAACGGCGCGCCGCCTGAAGATGCATCGGCGCACGCTCCAGCGCATCCTCAACAAGCATGCCCCGCGCGCCTGAGCCGGAGCGGCTTTCCGGAGCGGTTTCAAGGTGAAACGCGAACGGCCCGTCCCTGAAGAAGGGCGGGCCGTTCGCGTGTGTGGGCACGATTCTCAACGGACGTCTGTCGGTGCGACGCCGCTCACCGCTTTACGCGCGGGCCATCATGCCGGCCGTCATGGAGTCGGATTTGGAGGCGGCGTCCTGATCGGACCAGGGATCGGGCGCCGGCAAGGCCGGTCCATCTTCGAGAAACTCGATCATCCGCCTTTCAATCCGCAGCAGCACTTCGCGTGCGGGCAGGTTGTGGCATTCGCGGCTATGGTCACGGATTTGACGGATCACCCTGACGGTGGCGGTCTCCTGGCGGTACGGCACGACATGATCCTCCGTCCAAAGAATGAGTAATGCTATCCCCTTTCTCATACCCTTTACAGCATAAAATTGGTGATACGTATCTTTACTATATTACCTAAGTTATAGTTATCTCCGATGCTGCCGCTGGAGCCGCCGCTGATCGGACGGAACCGTCCGTCAGTCATCGAAAAGCAGGCTGTGACAATGTCCGCCGACGCGGCGCGGATCGCCATGGCCGGGGAACGTTCTTCTGCCGGTCGGCGTTGCCGGGATAGGCCGTCCACCTCGTTTCCTGCTTTTTCAAAGTCGGAAAAGGCATGGTGGTTCCTTCGAAGCGGCCGGCCCGTTCGAACGTCATGTGGCCTGTCCTTACGGGTAGCTCCCTTTATACCCCGTCCTGCTTCGACGGTTCATACCGCACTGCAACAGGGTCAGGAAGGCTACCCACTGCGCGCCCATTGCTCGCCGCATGCACTGGATGGCCGATGCAACGGCTGGACTAACACTGCGTTTCAGCCAATCGGACGAACCGCCGAGCCTGCCCGCCGGACAGCATCAGCTGCCCGGAATGGAGGATCGGGCTAACGGATGGTCCTATGGCCGCGCTTCTGGTCGTTACGCGAGGAGGACCCTTTGGCCACCCAGGAACTTCAGGAACAACCCCGACGCAATAGCCCTGAGTCTCGGCGGGGTCCCGGTTCCGTCTCCTACGATCTGTCGGCCAGTGCCGCCAGCGCCGTGCGCCGGACCACCGGACTGCTGCGGCGGCACAAGCTGCTGATCGGTACGGTGATCGTGGTCGGCACCGGGTTGGCGGCCCTGGTCGCCTTCCGGATGACGCCGCTCTACACCGCCGAAACCCTCATCATGGTCGAGCACCGCAAGAACACCGTCCTCAATTTCGAGGGCGTGGTGTCCGACATGACCCCCGACATCAGCGCGCTGCAAAGCGAGGTCGCGATCCTGAAGTCGCCGGCCTTCGCCGAGAAGGTGGTGGCGAAGCTGAAGCTGATGAACGATCCGGAGTTCAATGCCTCGCTGCGTCCGCCGCCGCCCGGGTGGGTATCGGCGCTGAACCCGCGCAACTGGATCCCCGACAGCTGGAAGCAGTCCAGCGGCGTGCCGTTGTCGCCGGAGGAGATCGAGCGCAACCACCTGACCTCCGTGGTCAACGCCGTGCTCGACAACACGTCGGTCCGGCCACAGGGACGTTCCTACGTCATCGCCGTCAGCTTCGACAGCGAGGATCCGCGCAAGTCGGCGCTGGTCGCCAACACCATGGCCGACCTCTATCTGGTCGACCAGCTCGACGAGAAGTTCAAGGCGTCCAAGCGCGCCACCCAGTGGCTGGAGGAACGGCTGACCGACCTGCGCAAGGAGGCGCAGACCACCGGCGACGCGGTGGAGAAGTACCGGACCCAGCATGGCCTGACCACCTCGTCCAACAACGAGAGCACCGTCGTCGGCCAGCAGCTGAGCCAGCTGAACGCCGACTACATCCTGGCCCGCACCAAGCGGCAGGAAGCCGAGACCAAGCTGCGCGACGTCACCGCCATGGCGAACTCGCCGCGCGGCGCCTCGGCGGTCGGCGACGTGATGGGGTCGCCGCTGATCCAGGCCCTGCGCGAGCGCGAGGTCGATCTGCAGCGGCAGATCGCCGACGCCACCAACCGCTACGGTGCCAAGCACCCGATGCTGCAGGCCCTGCAGAGCCAGCTGCGCGACCTGCAAGGCCAGATCAAGACCGATGTCGGCAAAATCGTCTCCAACCTCAGCAACGAGGTGGAGCTTGCGAAGGGCCGCGAACAGTCGCTGAAGGCCAGCCTCGACCAGGCCGAGTCAAAGCAGAACGAGCAGCAGCAGGCGACCGTCGGCCTGCGCACGCTGGAACGCGACGCCAGCACCGCCCAGTCGATGTACGAGGCTCTGCTGACCCGGTCGCAGCAGATCGCGGCGCAGACCGACATGCGCCAGCCCGACGCCCGCGTGGTGTCGGAGGCGGCGATCCCGCTCGACCCGTCGCAGCCCAACCGCAAGCTGATCCTGCTGCTGGCGCTGGTGGCGTCGGGCACGCTGGGCGTGCTGCTCGCCATGCTGCGCGAACGCTCCGACGGCGGCTTCCGCAGCCCGCACCAGTTCGAAATGGCGACCGGCGTGCACAGCCTTGGCATCGTGCCGCGCATCCCGCGCTTCGGCGGTTCGCCGGCCGCCTATGTGGTCGACAAGCCGGTCTCCGCCTTCGCGGAGTCGATGCAGAACCTGCGCACCTCGCTTCTGCTCGCCAATCCGGACGGGCGGCACCGGGTGATCCTGTTCAGCTCCTCTGTCCCCGGCGAGGGCAAGAGTTCCGTCGCCGCCGCCTTCGCCCGCACCTGCGCCAACGCCGGCCAGCGGACGATCCTGATCGACTGCGACCTGCGGCGGAAGAGCCTGCACGAGATGCTGGGCATGTCGAACGAGCGCGGCCTGTCGGAGGTGCTGGCCGGCACCGCGGCGCTGGAGGACGTGATCCAGGTCGATCCGCGCACCGGCCTGCACGTCATCGCCGCCGGTCACGGCCGGACGCTGCCGCAGGACACGCTCGGGTCGTCGGGCATGCACCAGCTGCTGTCACGCCTGTCGGTCAATTACGACCGCATCGTGCTGGATTCGCCGCCGGTGCTGGCGGTGTCGGAAGGCAAGCTGCTGGCGGCGCTCGCCGACCAGACCGTCTTCATCGTCCGCTGGGGCATGACCAAGCGCGGCACCGCAATGGCCGGGCTGAAGGAGGTGATCGAGGCCGGCGGCGAAGTGGTGGGCGTCCTGTTCAGTCAGGTCGATACCCGGCGCCACGCCCAGTACGAGTTCCCGGACAGCGGGCGCTACCACGGCTACCGCCGCTACTACGCGAACTGAGGACAAGCCCCTCTCCCGCCCTCGGCCGGCCGCAGGCCGGTCCGATCGGCCGGCTGAAATCCGGTCCGATTGCGGGAGAGGGTTTTTTGCGCCGCGCTTCACGACGTTTACAACCACTGAAGAGTCCATGAATGTCGGCTGGACACCGCATCTTCCGGAACATCCGCGCCCTTGCCGCCGCGAAAGCGGCGACGATGGCGAGCGGGCTGGTCACCGCCGCCTGGACCGCGCGGGTTCTGGGACCGGACAGTTTCGGCGTGCTGGGCTTCGGCACCTCGCTGATGGCCTATGCGGCGCTGTTCGTGAACATGGGCTTGTCCACCTACGCCATCCGCGAAATCGCCCGCGACCGCGACCGGCAAGACCATCGCGAGCAGGCGGCCGAGCTGTCGGAGCATGTCCTGACCCTGCGCACCGTCCTGGCACTGGTGGTGGGGGCCATCTATGCAGCCTTCGTCCTGTCGCTGGATAAACCAATGGAGGTGAAGGCGGTTCTTCTGGTGCAGGCGGTCCAGCTCCTGGGGAACGCCCTGGTGCTCGACTTTGTTTACCAGGCGACCGAGAAGATGGGGGTGATCGCGACGCGCGAGATCGGCACCTCCATCGGCTCGATGCTTCTTGTCTTTCTGCTGGTGCGTGGGCCTGAGGACGCCATCACCGCCGCCGCCATCACCGGCGGATCGATCACCGTGAACGCGCTGGTGATGATCGGCCGTTTCCGCCGCGACTTCGGCCATCTCCGTCCCAGAATCGATTTGAAGGTATGGCGCGAGATCCTGACGGCGGCGACGCCGATGGCGGTCGGCGTCTTCGCCTGGGCGATCTTCACCCATCTCGACGTGGTGATGCTGGGCTTCCTCGCCCCGCACATGGAGGTGGGCTGGTACAGCGCGGCGGTGAAGATCCAGACCCTGGCGAATCTGGTCGGCAACATCGTGATGAACGCCTTCCTGCCGCAGCTCGCCGCCGCCTATGGCGAACTCGGGCCGATGCGCGACCGGATGCGCGCCTATGCCTCCGTCATGCTGGCGGTCGGCGGGCTGGTCGTCGCCGGCGGCTTCGCCCTGGCGCCGTCGATCCTGGGAACGCTGTTCGGCGACGCCTACGCCCCGGCGACGCTGGCGCTGCGGCTGCTGATGCTGGCTTCGGCGGTGGTCTACGCCAACATGATCCTGGGCAATCCGCTGCTCGTCTGGCACCGGCAGACCGGCTACATGGTCGCCATGCTGTCGGGCGGCGCGCTGAACGCCCTGCTGAACATCTGGTGGATCCCCCGCTACGGCATCGAGGGCGCTGCCATGGCGACCTTCACCGCGGAGCTGGCCGCCACCATCGCCATCGCCTGGATCCACCGGCAGGCGGTCGGGGAGCTGTATGGCGGGATCGCCGCGCGGGCTCTGCTCTGTGCCGGTGCGTCCGTCGCCGCGGCGCTCGCGCTCGACCGCTTCGCCGCGCCGCTGTTCGACCGGATGCCGGCGCTGGTGCATTTCGTCGCAGGCAGCGTGGCGATGGTCGCGGTCTATGCGGCGGTCGCCGTGCTCACGGGATTGGTCCACCTGAAAAGGTTGCGCCGGCTGACCAGCGCCACGGCCTGAGGGGGCGGGTCGTGGCCGGACGGACGATGCAACCCTCAATTCTGCAAGGCCGGGTCGATCCCTGCCGCCGGCAGAAACGGAATGCGCCTATTGCACCACTTTCGAACGTCTCTGTTGGTGCCTCCAAGCATTCATTTAGCAACGGCGGGGGTTAGTACCATTAATACGGCGGTGATCTGCAATCATGGTCTTTCCATCCGATGGCGATTTCTGAAACACTTCGCGCTGCACAACGCCGGTAACGAGGTACTTCATCGTCACGGCGAAGTCACAACAAGAAAACAATTTCGAATTTCGAGGTTTCTCCGTTGGCATCCTTGGCAGCAGGGCATGACAGGCGGGGCGTCTCCAAACTCTAAGGCCCCGCCACCGGTGGCGGGGCCTCAGCAAACGGCAGGAGCGACGATGCTTCCCAAGACTTTTTCCGATCGTAACGTCTGCGTCCTCGGGCTCGGCTATGTCGGCCTGACGCTGGCGGTGGCGATGGCGGACGCCGGCTTCCAGGTGCACGGGGTCGAGGTGCGGCAGGACGTGCTCGACAAGCTCGGCCAGGGCAACCCGCACTTCCACGAGCCGGGCCTGACGGAGAAGCTGCGCCACGTCATCGCGCGCGGCCGGCTCACCTTCAGCCGCAATCAGGAGGATTGCAACAAGGCCAGCGTCTTCATCATCACGGTCGGCACGCCGCTGAGCAAGGACGGCCGGGTCCGCACCGACATGATCGAGGCGGCGACCCGTCAGGTCGCGGCCAGCCTGCATGACGGCGATCTGGTCATCCTGCGCTCAACCGTGAAGCTGGGCACCACCCGCAACATCGTGGCGCCGATCCTGCGCGCCACCGGCAAGCAGTTCGACATCGCCTTCTGCCCCGAGCGCACGCTGGAAGGCCAGGCGCTGCTGGAGCTGAACCAGCTGCCGCAGATCATCGGGGCGGAGAGCCTGGACGTCGCCACCCGCGCCGCCCAGATCTTCGGCTTCCTGACGCCGACCACCGTCAAGGTCTCCACCCTGGAGACGGCGGAGCTGATCAAGCTGGTCGACAACACCTACCGCGACGTCACTTTCGCCTTCTCCAACGAGATCGCCAAGCTGTGCAACGCCATGGAGATCTCGGCGGTCGAGGTGGCGCGCGCCGGCAAGCTCGGCTATCCACGCACCAACCTGCCGCTGCCCGGCCCGGTCGGCGGCCCCTGCCTGGAGAAGGACCCCCACATCCTGATCGAGGCGGCGCGCGAGGTCGGCGTCGAGATGGCGATCACCGCCGCCGGCCGTCTGGTCAACGAAAGCCAGCCGGTCGAAGTCGCCGACTTCCTCGGCAAGCTCGCCAATTCCATGCAGGGCTTCCCGCAGACGCCGATCATCAGCCTGATGGGCCTCGCCTTCAAGGGCCGGCCGGCCACCGACGACCTGCGCGGCACCATGGCGAAGCCGGTGCTGGAGGAGCTGCGCCAGCGCTTCCCGACCGCCCGCCTGCGCGGCTTCGACGCGGTGGTGCGCCCCGACGACATCCGCAGCTTCGGGCTGGAGCCGGCGGCCAACATGGCCGAGGCGGTGTCCGGCGCCAATCTCGCGGTGATCCTGAACAACCACCCGGTCTTCACCTCGATGCCGCTGCCGGATCTGGCCCAGCGGATGGACCGGCCGGGCGTGATCTACGACTTCTGGAACAACTTCAACAGCCGCGATGTCGACCTGCCGGACGGCACCGCCTACGTGGCGCTCGGCAGCCATGGCGCCGCCCGCTACGCGCACGTGGCATGAGGGAATCGGCCTGACGGAATCCGGGCCTGCCATGGGCTGGCCGCAGAAGGAATTTGACTGACATGAAACACTATCTCGTCACCGGCGGCAGCGGCTTCATCGGCGCCGCCCTGGTCCACCGGCTGGTCCGCGACGGCCACCGCGTCCGCGTGCTGGACGACAACTCGCGCGGTCACACCGGGCGGCTGGCCGGCGTGCTGGACGACGTCGAGTTCGTCCAGGGGGACATCCGCGACCCGGCCGCCGTGCGCGAGGCGGTGCGCGGCGTCGACGGCGTCCTCCATCTGGCCGCCGTCAACGGAACCAAGCACTTCTACGAGAAGCCTGAAGTGGTCCTGGACGTCGGCGTGCGCGGCATGCTGAACGTGCTGGACGCCTGCCGCGCCGACGGCGTGGGCGACCTCGTCGTCGCCTCCTCCTCGGAAGCCTACCAGACCCCGCCGCTGGTGCCGACGCCGGAGGAGGTGCCGCTGGTGGTGCCGGACGTGCTGAACGCCCGCTACAGCTACGGCGGCTCCAAGCTGATCTCGGAGCTTCTGGCGGTCAACTGGGGCCGCACCGGCTTCGACCGCGTGGCGATCTTCCGTCCGCACAACGTCTACGGTCCCGACATGGGCTGGGAACATGTGGTGCCGGAATTCTCCCGCCGCGCGGTGGAGGCGATCGCCAGCCACCCGAGCGGGGCGGTGCCCTTCAAGATCCAGGGCGACGGCCGCCAGACCCGCGCCTTCGTCCATATCGACGACGCCATCGACGGCATCGTGACGGTGATCGACAAGGGCGCCCATCTCGGCATCTACCATGTCGGCAACCCGGAGGAGGTCACCATCGCCGACCTCGCCCGCCAGACGGTGGCCTGCCTCGGCCGCGAGGCCCAGGTGATGCCGGGACCGGCCGCCCCCGGCGGCACCGATCGCCGCAGCCCCGACATCGCAAAGCTGACCGCGCTCGGCTTCACCCCGCGCATCCCGCTCTCCGCCGGCCTGCCCGGCGTGGTCGAGTGGTACGCCGAACGGGCGCGTGCCGATCTGGGTCGCATGGGGCAGGCGGCGGAGTAGGGCGTCGTTCGGGGGCGTGACCCGCGGTCACGCCTCCAGAGGCGATCCCCGCAAAGGCGGGCTCCGGGCTTCCGGTTCAAACGCCTGGAAACTCGGGAACCCGCCTTCGCGGGAACGACGGCCGACAAGGCATTGGTTCGCACGCAAGATCTTAAGGAGACGGCCCGCATGGACCGCAACAGCCGCATCTTCGTCGCCGGACACCGGGGACTCGTCGGATCCGCCATTCTGCGGCGACTGACCGAAGCCGGGCACACCGGCCTCGTGATCCGCGACCGGTCGCAGCTCGACCTGACCGATCAGGCGGCGGTGCGCGCCTTCTTCGACCGCGAGGGCATCGATCAGGTGATCCTCGCCGCGGCGAAGGTGGGCGGCATCCTTGCCAACGACCGCTTCGGCGGCGACTTCATCCGCGACAACCTGCTGATCCAGAACAACGTCATCGACGCCGCCTGGCGCGCCGGCGTGAAAAAGCTGCTGTTCCTCGGGTCCTCCTGCCTCTACCCCAAGCATGCCGAGCAGCCGATCAAGGAAGAGGCGCTGCTGACCGGCGAGATGGAGCCGAGCAACAAGCCCTACGCCGTCGCCAAGATCGCCGGCATCACCATGTGCCAGGCCTACCGGCGCCAGTACGGCTTCAACGCCATCTGCGCCATGCCGTCGAACCTGTACGGCCCCGGCGACCATTTCGACCCCGAGACCTCCCATGCGCTGCCGGGCATGATCCGCCGCTTCCACGACGCCAAGATGGCGGGCGACCCGACCGTCACCCTGTGGGGCACCGGCACGCCGCGGCGCGAGTTCCTCTATGTCGACGACATGGCGGATGCCTGCCTGCATCTGATGGACCATTACGACAGCGGGGAGATCATCAATGTCGGCCCCGGCGACGACATCGCCATCGCCGACCTCGCGGCGCTGATCCGCGACACCGTCGGCTATCCCGGCACGCTGACCCACGATCTGAGCAAGCCCGACGGCCATCCGCGCAAGCTGATGGACGTGTCGCGCCTGTTCGCCACCGGCTGGCGCCCGAAGGTGTCGCTGGAGGAGGGGCTGCGCCGCACCTACGACTGGTTCCTGGAGAATGCCGCTCCGGACCGTCACCAAGCCTCCAAGCAGGCAGCGGAGTAAAGGCCGATGCCGGACGATTCCATCCATCTGCGGCCGCCGGTCTTCGACCGGCCGGCTTCCAAGGCCTCGGCGGGCGCGCTTTCCCTGGCGGACGTGCCCGTGCCGGAAGAACTGCTGCTCGTGGCGCAGAGCTATTGGCCGGAACCGGCCGGCAGCGCGCCGATGATGACCGACCTCGCCACCGCCTTCGCAGCGGCCGGGGCGGAGACCACGGTGCTGACCGCGCGTCCCAACTATCCCGGCAACAAAGTCTATGACGGCTATGCCGACGGGGCGCAGGACAGCAGGACGGTGGACGGGGTGCTGATCGAGCGCCTGCACACCATCCCGCCGGCCGGCGGCGGCATGAAGGCGCGGCTGATCCACGAGGGCGTGCTGCATGCCGGCTTCGCCGCCGCCCGCGCCCGCGGCCGGGTCGGGCGGCATGCCGCGGTGCTGTCGCTCTGCCCGTCGATCCTGTCGGTGGCGATCGCCAACCGCTTCAAGGCGCCGGGCGGCCGCCACGTCGCCATCGTCCACGACATCCAGTCGGGCCTCGCCGGTGCCTTGGGCATGGGCGGCAAGGCGGCGGTCAAGGCGATCCGCGCCATGGAGCGTGCGGCGCTGAACCGCGCCGACGCCATCGTCGTGCTGTCGGAGCCGATGCGCGGCGTGCTGGAGGAGCTGGGCGTCACCCGGCCGATCCATGTGATCCCGCCCCATGTCGATGCCGACGCGGTCTATCCGCTGCCGCGCCCCGACCAGCCGCCGACCGCGCTCTACAGCGGCGCCTTCGCCCGCAAGCAGGGGCTGGAGCAGGTGCTGGAGATGGCAGGCCATCTGGCGGAGCTGATGCCGCAGGCGCGGATCAAGCTGCGCGGGCAGGGCGGTCTGGAGGAGGAGCTGAAGGCGCAGGCCCGGACCATGGGGCTGGGCAACGTGATCTTCCAGCCGCTGGCGCCGAAGGACCAGCTGAACGAGGCGATGGCGGAGGGCGACGTCCATCTGGTGCCCCAGCGGCCCGAAGGGGCGGCCTTCGCCATGCCCGGCAAGGCGGTGACCATCCTCGCCGCCGGCCGCCCCTTCGTCAGCACCTGCCTGCCGGGATCGGCGCTCGCCACGCTGGAGGCCCAGGTCGGCGCCTTCCTGTGCACCCCGCCGGAGCAGCCGCGCGCCATGGCCGAAGCGGTGGCGGCCCTGCTGTCGGATCCCGCCCGCGCCACCGCCATGGGCCGTCGCGGCCGCGCCTGGGTGGAGACGAACGCCACCCGTGCCGTGGCGCTCGACCGCTACGCCCGCCTTCTGTTGGGAGAGGCAGCATGAAGAAGCCCGCGCTGGTCTTCAGTTGGGAGATGTTCGGCCCCTACCACATGGACCGGCTGGAGGCGGTCGGCCGCCGGCTGGGTCACGTCTACGACGTGGTCGGGCTGGAGGTCGGGTCGAAATCGCATACCTACGCCTGGGATTCGACCGGGACGGGGCAGAATTTCCGCAAGATCACCCTGTTCCCCGGCCGGTCGAAGGCGGACCTGTCCAAGGCCGAGGTCTATCGCGCCCTGCTGCGGGAATGCCGCAACGCCGACGCGCGCTATGTCTTCCTGTGCCACTACGAGGACCCGGACGTCTTCGCACTGGCGCTGACCATGCGGCTGATGGGGCGCAAGGTCATCAACATGAACGCGTCCAAATACGACGACAAGCCGCGCATCCTGTGGCGCGAAATGGTCAAGAGCGTCTTCTACTCCCCCTATCAGGCGGGGATCGGCGGCAGTCACCGCACGGTGGATTACTTCCGCCTGCTGGGCCTCCCGAAGGACAGGCTCTATATCGGGTACGACACGCTGTCGTTGGACCGCATCCGCCGCCTGTCCGGGATGGAGCCGGCCCCTGGCGGAGTACCCTTCGCCGACCGCCACTTCACCATCATCGCGCGCTTCGTCCCGAAGAAGAACTTGTTCCGGGCGGTCGAAGCCTACGACATTTACCGGCGGCTGGCCGGTCCGGCCGCCCGCCCGCTGCACCTCTGCGGGTCCGGTCCGCTGGAGGCGGAATTGCGGGCCGAGGTGACGCGGCGCGGGCTGGACGGGTCGATCATCTTCCGCGGCTTCCTGCAGGAGAAGGGGATCGCCGAGACTCTGGGATCCACGCTCTGCCTGCTGCTGCCGTCGCTGGAGGAGCAGTTCGGTCTGGTGGTGAACGAGGCCCTCGCCATGGGCGTTCCGACCATCCTGTCCGACCAGTGCGGGGCGCGCGACGTGCTGATCCGCAGCGGGTTGAACGGCCACATCGTGGAGCCCGACAACCCCGAGGGGCTGGCGCGCTACATGCTGTCGGTGGCGGGCGACGAGGAGGAGTGGCGACGCCTGAGCCTGAACGGGCGGCCTTTCCAGGCGTTGGCCGACGCCAGCTTCTTCGCCCTGTCGGTGGAGAAGGCCGTGGTGGCGCTGGGCGGCCCGAAGGCGGAGCGCAGCGCGGACACGGACTATGTGTCCGACTACACCGCCGACCCGGAGGGTGGCCAGCACGGCCGGTCGACCGGAGCGGCACTGACCGGGAGTTGACGATGGAACGGAACGCGCGCACCCATGTGGTCGTCTCCGGGCGCCTGCCGCCGCCGGTGGACGGGATGAGCCGGGTGACGGCCCTGGTGCTGGAGCGTCTGCAGGACCGCATGCGGGGGCGCGGCCGTGTGGAGGTCGCCGACCTGTCGCCCGGCTGGAACGGCGGCGGCGTCGCCTACCATCTGCGCAAGATGACCCGGGTGTTCGGCACCATGGGCCGGCTCGCCGCCGGGCTGCGCAAGCCGGACCGGCGTTTCTACATGCCGGTGGATTCCGGCTGGGGCGCGCTCTACACCGCAGCATTGGCCGGGACCGCAAGGCTGTTCGGCTACGAGCGGGTGCTGCACCATCATTCCTTCGCCACCATCAGCAAACCGACTTGGCGGATGCGGCTGCTGACCCGGACCGCCGGGGCCGACTGCACCCATGTGCTGCTGTGCCCGGCGATGCAGATGCGCTTCCAGTCGATCTACCCGGCGGCGCGCACCTGCATGACCATGTCGAACGCCATCTTCTCCGTTCCCGACGCAGCCCCGCGCCCGCGGCGCGACGGCCCCTTGCGCATCGGCCATTTGTCGAACCTGTGCAGCGAAAAAGGGCTGGATACGATGTTCGCCCTGCTGCGCGCCCTGCAGCTCGAGGGGGTGGACGCCAGGCTGGTACTGGCCGGCCCGGGGCTGAAGCCGAGGGACAATGCGATGATCGCCGCCGGGCTGATGGCGTTCGACGGGGCGGTGGAGTATCACGGCCCGGTCCATGGCGAGGCCAAGGAGGCCTTCTACCGCGACATCGACGTCTTCGTCTTCCCCACCCGCTACCGTAACGAAGCGCAGCCGCTGGTCCTGTTCGAGGCGATGGCGGCCGGCGTGCCGGTGCTGGCCTATGAGCGCGGCTGCATCGGTTCCGACATCCCGTCCGACGGTCTGGTGCCGCAGAACGCCGACTTCGTGAAGGCGGCGCTGCCGATCCTGTCGGCCTGGGCCGACGACCGCGAGGCGCTCGCCGCCGCTTCGGCGCAGACGCTGACCCGTGCGCGTGTCGCCTACGAGACCAGCCGCACCGGCCTGGACCTCCTTCTCGACCGGATTGCCGGCCCGCATCCCGCGGCTGCCGCAGCCGCCGTGCAGGCCAAGCGCCGCGTGGCAGGGTAGGGACTTGTCACGGGGGGCGCTACGCCCCGCCCCCCAGCGATGGTCCCAGAGGCGATCCCAGCGGCAGCGCCGTCTCGAACTTGATTTCCTTCAGGGCGAAGTTGGAGCGGATGCGGACCTGGAAGGGCAGTTGGAACACGAACTCCTCCAGGAAGCGGTTGTAGTCGGCGATGGCCCGCACTGCGACCCGCAGCAGATAGTCCGCGTCCCCCGATACCGCGTAGCATTCCAGCACCTCCGGCCTCTTGCGCACCGCGTCGATGAAGACGGCGGCGGTTTCGGCGGAATGGTGGTCCAGCGTCACATGGGCGAAGACGCATTCGCCGACCGATGCCGCCTTCGGATCGACCAGCGCCGTGTAGCGGCGGATCACTCCGGTCTCCTCCAGCGACTTCAGGCGGCGCCAGCAGGAGGAGGGCGAGGTCCCGACGCGGTCGGCCAGCTCCTGCACGGTCAGGCGCGAATCCTCCTGGAGGGCGATCAGGATTCTGACGTCGGTTTCCGATAGCGTGGCGGGCAACGGCAAACTTCTCCGGCATATTACGGTATGGCGAAAAATCCTGCCAAAATCATAGGTATGCCCGCCCCACTTTGAAAGCTATTTCCACGGACAGTCCGGCATACTGATCGCAGCATGATCCAAGGGAGGGTGGCCATGGCCGACATGTGGGAAAACCCGATGAAGACCGACGGGTTCGAGTTCATCGAATTCACCGCGCCGGACACCGCGGCGCTGGGCCGCCTGTTCGAGCAGCTGGGCTTCACCGCCATCGCCCGCCACCGGTCGAAGGACGTGACGCTCTACCGCCAGGGTGACGTGAACTTCATCGTCAATGCCGAGCCGTCGGGTTTCCCGCGCAACTTCGCCGCCCAGCACGGCCCGTCGATCTGCGCCATCGCCTTCCGCGTCGCCGACGCCGCCTTCGCCTACCGCCGCGCACTCGACCTCGGCGCCTGGGGGGTCGAGACCCGCGTCGGCGCGATGGAACTGAACATCCCCGCCATCAAGGGCATCGGCGATTCGCTGATCTACCTCGTCGACCGCTATGCCGACCGCGGCAGCATCTACGAGGTCGATTTCGTGCCGCTGCCCGGGGTGGACCAGCATCCGAAGGGCGCCGGCCTGACCTACATCGACCATCTGACCCACAACGTCCATACCGGGCGGATGGAGGAGTGGGCCGGCTTCTACACCCGCCTGTTCGGTTTCCGCGAGATCCGCTACTTCGACATCGAAGGCAAGCTGACCGGCCTGCGGTCGAAGGCAATGACCAGCCCCTGCGGCAAGATCCGCATTCCGATCAACGAGTCGGCCGACAACAAGTCGCAGATCGTCGAATATCTGCGCGACTACAAGGGCGAGGGCATCCAGCACGTGGCGCTCGGCACTGACGACATCGTCCACACGGTCGAGACGATGCGCGGCCTGGGCACCCCGTTCCAGGACACGCCCGACACCTATTACGAGCGGATCGACAGCCGCGTGCCCGGCCACGGCCAGGATCTGGGGCGTCTTCAGGCCAACCGGATCCTGGTCGACGGCGCCCCGACCGAAGGGCAGGGCCTGCTGCTGCAGATCTTCACCCAGAACGTCATCGGCCCGATCTTCTTCGAGATCATCCAGCGCATCGGCAACGAGGGCTTCGGCGAAGGCAACTTCAAGGCGCTGTTCGAATCCATCGAACTCGACCAGATCCGCCGCGGCGTGCTGAGCGAGGATGCGGCCTGAGCATCAGGCCCTTGCAGGTAAGAGGTTCCGAATGCCGCCCGGTCATGCGATCGGGCGGCATTTCCACGTTCAGGGCGCTTCTCACTCATTTCCATAAATAGAACCGGAATACAGACAGGCCCATTCCGTCCCCTGCCGGTCGAACTTGCGCCGGTGCAAGGCGGTACCCGCAACGTTCCGCATACAAGACTATCAGTCGAATACAAAGACTGGCGAGTTCAGAGACTGCGACATAACGCAGCATTACGGGCCATAACCGCCGGATATTCGAAAAACCGGCTGTATACCGGAAAAGAACTTGTTGACGGGACGTGCCGTTCGGGCCTTCACTTCATAATGCAATTCATTCGCAACTAGGCAGCTGAAAATGCACATTTTCACCGGCGTGGCCATTGCCGCGCTCACCCTCGCTTTGTCTCCGTCAGCCATGGCCAAGGAATATCCGATCGGCAAGCCCCAGGAAAAGGCGGGCATGGAAATCGCCGCGGTCTACCTGCAACCGATCGAGATGGAACCGGCGGGCATGATGACCCCGGCCAAGGACGCCGACGTCCACATGGAAGCGGACATCAAGGCGACCAAGAGCAATGTCAACGGCTTCGCCAAGGGTGACTGGGTTCCGTACCTCGTCATCAGCTATGAAGTGACCAAGGACGGCCAGACCGTCGCGAAGGGCGACTTCATGCCCATGGTCGCCAACGATGGCCCGCATTATGGCGAGAACGTGAAGCTCGCCGGCCCCGGCAAGTACACGGTGAGCTACCGCATCTCCCCGCCGACGGCCTCCCACGGCAACCATTTCGGGCGTCACGTGGACAAGGAAACCGGCGTCAAGCCGTGGTTCGAACCCTTCACCGTGACCAACGATTTCGTCTACACCGGAACGGGCAAGAAGGGTGGCTACTAAGCTGCATTTCGTGCGGACACGGGCTTTGCGCCCGTGTCTGGCATTCGCCACGGCGCTCGCCTTGAGCGCTGCGGCCCCACCTGCGTCGGCCGGCGACGATCCCACATTCGTCATCGAATTCAACGATGGCGCGATGAGCCCGCAACGCCTCGAGGTGCCGGCCGATACGCGCATTGAGCTGAAACTGGTCAACAAGGGGAAGACTCCGGCGGAATTCGAGAGCCTGCCCCTGCGCAAGGAAAAGGTTCTGGCTCCGGAATCGGAGTCCTTCATGGTCATCAAGGGCTTGGACCCTGGCGAATATTCCTTCTTCGACGACTTCCACCCGGAAGCGCCTCCTGCAGTCCTGATCGCCAGGTAACTTTGGCGTGGGAGGAATAAAGGGATGAATGCACAACTTGGCGCTATCGCCTTTGTCGTGTGGCGGGAAAGCGTGGAGGCGCTGCTTGTCATCGGCATTCTCGATTCCTGGCTGGTGACGCAGGTCGCCGATCCGCGACGGCCACGCGGCTTTCTCTGGAGCGGCGTGGCCGCCGGACTAGCCCTGGCGTCGCTCCTTGCCATGGCACTCACCATTTTGGGCGACCTGCTTTCGGAAGATGCGCAGCAGGCCTATCAAACAGCCACCGTGCTCGTCGCCGCCCTCCTCATCGTCCAGATGCTGGTGTGGATGCACCGTCACGCCCGGGACATGAAGCGGAACCTGGAGGCCGCCCTCGACGAGGCGGTTGAACGGCGGAAATCGTGGGGGGTGTTCGTTCTCGCCCTCCTTGCGGTGGCCCGCGAGGGCAGCGAGACGGTGATTTTTCTTTACGGCACGCTGTCGGCCGGCGCGGGCGGTTCGCTGGCTGGCGGCGTTGTCGCCGCTCTGGTCGGGGTCGGCATGGCGACGCTGACCTATGGCCTGCTGCGCCTGGCCGGCAAGCGCATGCCCTGGCGGCTGTTCTTCGGCATCACCGAGGTGATGCTGATGTTCCTTGCGGCCGCACTGCTGATGAGCGGCATCGACGGTCTGATCGATCTGGGCATCCTGCCCAAGCTTTCGCGCGGGCTTTGGAACACGTCGTGGCTCATCTCGGACGGTACCGCCGGTGGCGGATTCATCTCCGCGCTGACCGGATACCGGGCGCAGCCCAACTTGATGGAGCTGATCGCCTACGCCGCCTATTGGGCAGTGGTCCTTTGCCTGCTCCACCTCCGGTTCCCGCCGGGCAAATCGGCCCTGGCCTGACGGATCTCCCGGGTCGGTTCGCCGTCCTGGCATCTTCCCAATCCGTGTCAATGAAGACATCGATCATGAGCTTGGAAATCGGCATTTCCGACGACGCCCGGAAGACCGCAACACCGGCACCCGACGGCCGCCACCGTGTGGTGCAGGCGCTCGAATCCCTCTTCGTCACGCATCGCCGCCACGTGAAGTGGCTTCAGGCGGCGATGCTGCTTGTGTTCCTGATCGTCGTCGCCCTGCCGGCGGTGTTGCCCGAACCCGCCCCGGAAGCGACGGCGTGGACCGATCCGCGACTGGCGCTGAAATACCTTCTCTGGGGACTCTGGTTCCCCCTGGTGTTTCTGACGGTGATCGTCGTCGGACGGCTGTGGTGCGGCGTCTTCTGTCCGATGGGCGCCGCGTCCGAGTTCGCCAACCGCTTCGGTCTGCAACGCTCCATTCCCGCCTGGATCCGTTGGGAAGGCACCCCGGCCATCAGCTTCATCGTAACGACGCTGCTCGGCCAGACACTCGGCGTGCGCGATCATCCGGAGGCGGCGGCGGGGCTCTTCGGCTTGACCATGCTGCTGGCCATTCTGACCGGGCTGGTCTACGGGCGCGGCAAGCGGGTGTGGTGCCGTCATTTGTGCCCGATCGGGCGGGTGCTGGGCCTGTACTCCCGCCTTGGTTCCGTGCAGTTCGCTCCGCGTCGGCGGCTTCCCGGCAACCGGGAATACACCGAACGCGGCGTCTGCCCGACGATGATCGACACCGCCCGCAAGACCGAATCCCGTCACTGCATCGCTTGTTTCCGCTGCGTCAACCCCGCGGCCGCAGGGGGGGTGAAATTGGAACTCCATCATCCGGGCAAGGAGGTCGAGAGGATCCGCGACCACCATGCGAACAAGGCGGAGACATGGTTCCTTTTCCTCGATACCGGGGTCGCGCTCGGCGGCTTCCTGTGGCTGGTGCTGCCCATCTACCAGGACCTGCGCCAAGCCTTGGGCGAATGGGCCATCGACCATGGCTGGGATTGGCTGACCCGGATCGGTCCATCCTGGCTGATGGTGGTCCATCCCGAACGCGGTGAGACCTTCCTGTGGCTCGACTTCGTCGCGATTATCGGCTTCATGCTCGGTTGCATGCTGGTGTTGACGACGATCCTGGGAGCGATCACCGCCCTGACTGCCAAGCTGGCCCGTCAGGCCGGCGCAGAAGGCTCCTTCAGTCAGTGCTTCACTGAACTGGGCTATCAGTATTCCCCGGTTGCACTGATGTCGCTGTTCATCGGGCTCGGTGCGGAACTGCTGACACCGCTGCGCTACGGACCCTTCGGGGATTTCGGCGTGCACGCCATTCGCGGAGGCCTCTTCGCCGCGGGCATCGTCTGGAGCGTGCTGCTGGGCTGGCGCATCCTGGAGCGGCAGGGCGTTCCCGCTGCCAAACGCAGTCTCCCGCTTCTGCCGGGCCTGGTTGGCAGCGTGCTGGTCGGCATCGGTTGGTGGCCGGCCATTTTCGGGCTGTGATCGCCGCAATGTCCGGCATGGGATGGCCGGTGCGAGACCGTTCCGCGAAACGGACGAGGCGGTAATGCTCGTCCGTCGCCCCGACAGGGCGCGCCGCCGTTCCCCTGCGCGAATATGCCGCTGATTCCTACTGTGGCACTTGGACTATTGTGCCGCACCTGATGCGTGTCCTGAACGCACAGGGGACGACGCAGCGGATCGGCATGAACACGACCCAGGACAGGATGCAGCCTACGCGGCGGGTCGGCCTTGCGGCCGGCGCGATCGCGTTGCTGTTGCAGATCGTCGCCTGGGCCTGGATGCCTGCCATGGTCGCGTCCGCCGATGCCGCCGACAGCGACCGGATGGTCATCTGCACCCCCGACGGGTTCAAGACCATGGTGTGGGGCGATCACGGAACAGGCGGCGATGCGGTGTCCGGCAAGACCGAATCGGCGATGTCCGGGGGCTCCTGTCCGTTATGCCCGCTGATCGGCGGGCTGGCCATGCCGCCGCCAGATATGCGGATGGTGCCCGCCATGAGCAGGCGGCACAGCCCCGAGCTGTTGCCCGGCGATCTGATTGCGGCCGGTTGGTTCCTGTCCACCCTCCAGGCCCGTGGGCCGCCGGTCTGAGGCCAGGATCGCGGGATCGCTGCGCGAGAGGATCGCGCGGCTGACCGCCCCGTTGCCATCCATTCCGCCTTCCAGCTTTGCACGCCGCCCGTCGCGATGGTGCGGCGTTGCGTCCGGCTGGCTTCAGATCGAGAATTGTCATGATGTCGCGTTATGCTGCGGCCGACGCCCTGCGTGCGGCCCTGCTGTCGAGTGCCGCCCTGGCTGGCCTGCTTTCCACCGATACCCTTGCCCAGGCCGTCCACTCCCTGCCTACGATTTCCGTAACCGCCGGTCCGGACGACGGCGCCTTGCTGTCGGGCGACGGCCTTGGCGGCGCGGGACTGGCCGCCCGCCGCGTCTCCACCGGCGACACCGCTGCCCTGCTGCGCGGGCTGGCCGGGGTCAGCCTGAACGGCAACGGCGGCGTGTCGAGCCTGCCGGCGCTGAACGGGTTGGGCGCCGACCGCGTCAATGTGCTGGTCGACGGCGCGCCCATCGCCCCGGCCTGTCCCAACCAGATGAACCCGGCCCTGTCCGCCATCGCCCCCACGCGCGTGTCCAAGGTGGAGGTGCTGGCCGGCATCACCCCGGTCAGCGCCGGCGGCGACAGCCTCTCCGGCACCATCTCGGTCGAAAGCGCCCCGCCGGTCTTCGCCGCACCGGGCGAGGCGCCGCATACAGAGGGTAAGCTGTCGGCCTTCTATCGCTCCAACGGTCGCGGCGCGACGGGGGCCGCGGAGGCGGCCGTCGCCGACGACAGCTTCAGTCTCGGCTACAACGGGTCCTGGAGCCGGGCCGGGAACTACAAGGCCGGCAACGGCCAGACCGTACGCTCGACGCTCTACAACGTGCAGGACAACGCCGTGACGTTCGGAGCGCGGCGCGACGGGCATCAGGTCACGCTGCAGGGCGGCATCCAGACCATGCCCTACCAGGGCTTCCCGACCCAGCGCATGGACCTGACCGACAACCACAGCGCCTTCATCAATGGCCGCTATGAAGGAGCGTTCGACTGGGGAACGCTGGACGCACGCGCCAACTGGCGCCGCACCCGGCACACCATGAACTTCCTGGAGGACAAGGGCGGCACCGCCAAGGGCGGCATGCCGATGGACACGCTGACGACCGATGCCGGCTATTCGGTCAAGGCGACGCTGCCGCTGTCGGCGCGCGACACCCTGCGCATTGGCAACGAGTTCCGCCACACCGGGCTGGACGACTGGTGGGATCCGGTGGCGGGCAGCATGATGATGGGGCCGTTGACCTACTGGAACGTCAAGGGCGGCACCCGCAACCGCGTCGGCACCTTCGCCGAATGGGAGGCCAACTGGTCGCCGGAATGGACGACCCTGCTCGGCGCACGCAACGACGTGGTGTGGATGGACGCCGGCGCGGTGCAGCCCTATTCCTGGCAGAATCCCATCGGCATGGGCATGATGGCGATGGCCAATCCGGACGCGGCCGACGCGCGGGCCTTCAACGCCCGCGGCCATGCCCGCACCGACGTCAATTTCGACGTGACGGCGCTGGTCCGCCACACCCCGTCAGACACCAGCGCGATCGAAGCCGGCTACGCCCGCAAGACCCGCTCGCCCAATCTCTATGAACGCTATGCCTGGGGAACCGGCGGCATGTCGAGCAGCATGAACGGCTGGTTCGGCGACGCCAACGGCTATGTCGGCAACCCCGACCTCAAGCCCGAGGTGGCCAACACCGTGAGCACCACCCTGTCGCTGCATGACGCCACCCACAAGGCGTGGGAGGTCAAGCTCACCCCCTATTACACCTATGTGCAGAACTTCATCGACGTCGAGCGGATCGGCACGCTGAGCAACGGCTTCGTCAAGCTGCGCTTCGCCAACCATGACGCGGTGCTCGTCGGCGCCAACCTGTCGGCGGCGTCCAGGGTCTACGAGGACGAGGACATCGGCGCCTTCCGCTTGTCCGGGGTGGTCGGCTGGGTGCATGGCCGCAACCTCGACACCGGCGATGCGCTGTACCACATGATGCCGCTCAATGCCTTGCTGACGATGGAACACCGGCTGGGTGGATGGAGCAGCGCCGTGGAGGTGCAGGCGACCGCCCGCAAGGAGCGGGTGGAAGCGGCGCGCAACGAGCCGAAGACGCCGGGTTACGCCCTGGTGAACCTGCGGACCGGGTACGAGTGGGGCAACGTCCGGATCGACGCCGGCGTCGAAAACCTGCTCGACCAGCACTATTACCTGCCGCTTGGCGGTGTCGCTTATGCCGATTACCGGGCCGGGGGAAGCGGCGGCACGGTCGGAGCGCTGCCGGGAGCGGGGCGCTCGTTCATGGCCGGCGTGACGGTGAAGTTCTGAGGCGGATTGCGGAGTGAGCGTCACCTGCTGAGGTTAGCCCCCGGTCCATGTCGATCGGGGGCATCAAACCTTGCGGGCGGTCCACCACTCGCCGGGATCCGCGACCGTCTTCCCGTGGGGCGGACAATCCGCTCGCAAACTCCTGTCAAAGGCACATCCCATGCCTGCGCACCGATCGATCACCGCCTTTCGCTGTTCGGCGGACGGCGTACCTGTCCTGTCGGCCGGACCGAAGGGCGCATCGCGCTGGAGCCTGCCTGCCTCCCTTGCGCTGCATGCCGTCATCCTCATGCTGGTGGCAAGCCTGCATATACCGCCGCAGCTTCCGCCGACGGTCGTTTCGGTGGAGCTTTCCTTTCTGGATGCCGTTGCAGAACCACCGTCGGCTTCCGAAACCGCTGTTGAGATGGGACAGGAGGCGAAGCCTGACCCTCTTTCCGAGGAAGTCGAGCAGACTGCGGAGACGGCGCCGCAGCCTGCCGCCGAAATTCCCGACCCGGTCGCGGCGGCTCCGGCCGAGGCGCCGGCACCTCCCGGCGAGGCGTTGCCGGTCCCGGTTCCTGCAGAGCCGCCGCAGCCGGCTCGCCCGGCTCCCCGCCCCCCGCCCAAGCCGGTACGCACCAGAAGCCCGACGTCGGCCAGTCCCCGGCCAAGCCCCCCGGATCCCGCCGCTGACCGGATCATGCACTCTGTGCCGGCACAGCCGGTCCGAACGGCGGCGTCAACCTCCAACCCGTCTCCTGGTTCGGCCCCCGGTTCGGCCCCCGGTTCGGGCCCCGGTTCGGGCCCCGGTTCGGATAGAGAGGCCGCCGATTACTTCGGCGTCGTTCAGGCGAGGCTCGCCCGGCACAAGATCTATCCGCGTCCTGCCCGCCTGACGCGGCAGGAAGGCACCGTTCTGGTCCGTTTCACGGTCATCTCCGACGGCACCATCACGGGATGGTCGATTGTCCAGGGATCCGGCCACGACATCCTGGACCAAGCCGCGGAGGACATGATCCGGCGCGCGTCCCCCCTTCCACCCCTGCCGGTCGCGACGGGTCGCAGCCAAATCGACATCACGCTTCCCGTCCGCTACACCCTTGAGTAAGGCGCACCACCTTTCACTGCCTGCTCCCGCTTCACTTCTGGTCCGAAGTGGCTTCACCGACCGAAATCTCCGTTCGGAAAATCCGCTTGTCGAAATCGTCGATCAGCATGTCGAGACGCAACGACCATTGGCCGGCCAGCGGCAGCGTCATGTCGTCGTCAGCGAAGAAGCCCGGACCGAGCGTCGTCAGGCTGTGCCGCAGCGGGGCTACGCCCGCGACCGGCAATTCCCAGTCCATCGTCACCTCGCGGGCGGAAACCGGCTTGCCGTCCTCATCCTGGATGTGGAGCCGAACGCCGTTGCGTCCCGGCTTTGCCGGAACGACGTCGATAATGGCGACGACGCCTCCTTTCACCGTGACGGCAGAAAACCCGGCTGCCGGCTTTTCCGCGCCTGGGTTCATCGCGCGCGGCGGCGGCGTCAGGGCGAAGGCCGCCGTCAGCAGCAGGACAATCCCGGCCGCCGCGATCTCCACGGCGATGCTGCGCCGCAGGAACCGGACGGCTTGGCCGCTCCCGCGCTCGAATGCCGGCGTCAGGAACTGCCTGTTCCATGCCGCCAGCCCGAGCAGGAACAGAACGGTCAGCATCTTACACGCCCACAGCCGGCCATAGCCGCTGGACAGGATCGCCTCCACGGAGCGAAGCTGGATGCCCGACAGGACGATGCCGGCTCCGGCCAGGAGGGCCACGGCACCGATCGCCAGGCGCGAGAAGCGACGGACCAGCCTTGCCGCCTCGGCCGGCGGCTCCAGGCGAAGGACCATGCTCAACGGCCACAACGCCCCGCTCCAGTAGGCCGCCATCACCCCATGCAGGCCGACGAGCGGCGCGCTCAGCCACCGGGGAGAGGCCGTGGCGGCATGACCGGTGGCGGCCAAAGAGGCGGCGCCCAGCAGCGCCCCCGCCACCAGCAGGGCCGGTCCGGCCATGGCGCGGGTGTCCAGTGCCAAGCCGCAGGCGGAGCATAGCAAGCCCAGCAGGGCGATGCCGGCACTGAGGCCGACGCTGCTCGCCGCTCCGGTGCTCCAGGCGGCTCCGGTCGGCGGGGCGGCGAGGGGTTGGCCCGCCAACGTCATCCCGGTCACCCCCACCAGCAGCATTCCCGTCAGGCCGGCCACAAGCAGCATCAGGCAGAGACCGGGTTTCAGACGGTCGTTGAGCGGTGCCCAGCGTCCCGTCACCACAACCAGGAACAGGCCGCCCCCGGTTCCGGCCAGCAGGGCGGCATAATGCACGGCCCGCAGCAGCAGCCCGGCCAGGGCGGCGGCACGCGACGGGTCGTCCGCAGGGGGGCCTCCCGTCACGGCTGGCGGCGTCACACCGATCCCGAAGGTGAAGGAGCCGGCGACGGGATGGCCATCTGCGGAGGTCACGCGATAGCTGGCCACATAGAGGCCGTTCGGCAGTCCCGGCGGAAGGGCGAGGCGAACGCTCCCGTTCTCCGCCACCGCGCTTTGCGGGTCGGCCATGTCGCGTCTCTGCTGGTCGAGCAGTTGGACACGGATGGGGGTGACGGGTTCGTTGAATCTCAGCGTCACGGATGCGGGCGCGGCGGTCAGGCTGGCGCCGTCAGCCGGAACCGATTCCATGAGAACCGCATGGGCCAAGCTGCTCCGGGGGAAGGTCGCGAGCAGGACCAGCAGGACCAACGCCACGATTTGCGGGACCGCGAGCGTGCGATGGGGTTCGGGACGCATGAAAATGTCTCGCTTTCGCAGAGGGCATGATCGAAGAGCTGCATGCCGCGTCATCACGGCATGCAGCCCAGGTCCCCGGCCGGCGCCTGGGGCGTCTCAATGCTGTTTGGGTTCGGTCAGCTTGACGCCTGGGGCCGGCTCACGATAGTCGTCCGCCGATTTGCCGGATTCGGGGATTTCAATCCACCGGTGAGCACCCTTCTCGCACTCCTGCACCACCGGAATGTAAAGGGTGGTGCCCGCAGGCCGTTCGGGCAGCACGACCTGGAAGACGAATTCATCATACCAGGAATCGGGCAGGCTGCCGCCGGTCCAGGCGATTTCGGTGACACCCTGGGTGATGCTGCGGCCGTGCGATTCATAAGGCTGGGCATAGGGACCTTCCTTGGTCGCCAGGGTCCAGCCCGGTTTCGGCATCGGCTTGGCCAGCACCGCACCGTCGGGCAGGCGGACGCGGATGGCTGTGGTCGGCGAGCCGTCGCAGCCATGGCCGACCTTCAGTACGGCCTTGTAGTAGCTTCCCGCTGGCGCCTCGCGGGTTTCCAGTGTGACGTGCGCCGCGGCGCCGCCGGCGGTCAGGGCAAGGCAAAGGGTTCCGGCGGCGAGCGCCAGGGAGGTGAAGCGGGTCATGATGCGCTCCTGAACGGATTGGCAATCCGGAGAGTGTCCGGTGACGATGGGGGAGGGGCCGTCACACCGGTGGAGCGCGGGGATTGAGACAGGTCAGGAAATGGTCGGCCGGCCGAACGACGGTACTGGCCGGTGCTGCGAACTCCATGCGGAAAACGGCCTTCGGCCGGACGGCGGTTGTGACCGGAACCAGGCCGTGGACGCCGAGGGCGAGACAGAAGGCGCAGAGGCCGTCGTGCTCCATTGCCGGAGCGGCGGGGCGTTCATGGTCAGCAGGTGCGCCATCGCCCGCTACGCTCCTGGGAGCGTCATGCTCCCAGCCGGCCTGCGCTTCTTGTAGGGGAGCACCGCAATGGTCGGCCTCCGTCGCGGCGGCGAGGATGCCGGCCGGCAACCGTGCCCGTGCCGCCATGGCCAGGTCGGGGACCGCCACCTGGATCAGCAGAGCCAGGATGGCAAGCCAGCCCACCAGCAGATGGCGCCGTCCAACCGTGCCGGCGGGAGCGCCGATCCGGGCGGTGACACGGGAGCTTGGGACTGTCCGGCGACGGGCCATGCGGGAGAGCCACCTGTTGCGGAAGGCCGAGGCCATCGATCACGCGCAGCCCTGTCCGGTCAAGCTCTTCCGCAGTGGCGGGACGATTTGCCCACCCCCGATGCTCCCTTCAAGAATTGGTGCAGGCGGACGGCGTTATATTTTCCATAATTTTACTTATATGTTAATTTAGAGTATACTCATGTAAAAAGGTCGGCACTGTCAAATGCGTTGCTCCTAAAGAGATGGCAGGAGGGACTTGAGAATGGGCTGTCATCGCCGTATCGTTCTTGTGCCGCAGATAGACTGCGGCGTTCTTTCAGCAAGGAGCTTGCTGAGCATGACTTCTGCCACTGTCGCCGGACGCGAGTCCGGTGTCCTGTCGTTGCCGAAGAAGACCGCGGCCCCTGGTGCCTTGGGCACCATGGCTTCCGGTGCCCAAGGCACCATGGCCTATGATTTCATGGTCTTTGTCGGCCGCTTCCGCCCCTTTCATCTTGGCCATCTCGCCGTCATGCGTCAGGCCCTGTCGCTGGGGCGGCATCTGATCGTGCTGGTCGGGTCCTCGCGTCAGGCGCGCAGCCACCGCAACCCCTTCCGCTTCGAAGAGGTGCGCTCCTGCATAGTGGGCGCCTTTTCCCCCGAAGAGCGCGAGCGCATCGCGGTGCTTCCCCTCATCGACCGCTACAACGATCTGGAATGGATCCGCGACGTCCAGGCCGCCGTGCATGGCGTGGTCGTGCAGCACCACCGGCCCGCCGACGGCTCAGCCCCGGTGGTCGGCCTGATCGGTCATTCGAAGGACCACAGCAGCTATTACCTGCGCATGTTCCCACAGTGGGGCGCCGTGGAAAGCGGGAACTGCCAGGGCATCTCGGCCACGCCCATCCGTGACGCCTATTTCGCCGATGCCGCGGCGGCGCTGGAGGCGTGGAAGCAGGCACTGCCGGCGAATGTCGCCGCCTTCATGGCGGAGTTCGCGCGCACCGACGAGTACAAGCGGCTGGCGGAGGAAAGCGCCTACATCGCCAAATACAGGGCGGGATGGGCCGATGCGCCCTACCCTCCAACCTTTCTCACCGCCGACGCCGTGGTCGTCCTGTCCGGTCACGTCCTGCTCATCGAACGCCGGGGCCTGCCTGGACGCGGCCTGCTGGCCCTTCCCGGCGGTTTTGTCGGCCAGCGTGAGCGGATCAAGGACGCCATGATCCGCGAGTTGCGGGAGGAGACGAGGCTCAAGGTTCCCGCCGGCTTCCTGGAGGGCGGCATCCGCGCCAGCCAGATCTTCGACCATCCCTACCGCTCGACGCGCGGGCGCACGGTGACCCAGGCGTTCCTCATCCAGCTCAAGGCCACCGAGGACGGATTTCCCAAGGTGCGCGGTGGCGACGACGCCAAGTCGGCCCGCTGGATGCCGATCGCCGAAATCGATCCCGAGCAGATGTTCGAAGATCATTTCCACATCATCCAGACATTGATCGCCCAGTCCGGCATTTGAATGCGATGCCCGTCCGATACGGTTCCCTTCCGTTCACAGGGACGGCCTCGCATTCCATCATGACGACCAAGCCCGCCGGACAGACCGGCGGCATTCGGCAAAGGAGCTTTGCCATGCCTGTAACTCCGTCCACCGCTCTGCGCATCGTCTGCGTCCAGGCCAACCCCACGGTCGGCGCGCTCAAGGACAATTTCGGCCTCGTCCGCCGCCACCGCGAGCAGTACCGCGGCAAGGCGGACCTGCTGGTGTTCAGCGAATGTTTCGGTACCGGCTATCCGCTTCAGGATCTGGTTCTGCGTCCGGGGTTCCGGCGCGATTTCCGCAGCGCGCTCGATGCGCTGGCCGGTGAGATGCGGGGCGACGGCGGACCGGCGGTGCTGGTCGGCGGGCCGCTCGACGGCGCCGCCCTGCCCTTCAACGCCGCCTTCCTGATCGAGACCGACGGCTCGATGAAGATCGTGCTCAAGCACACCCTTCCCAACGACGAGGTCTATGACGAGAAGCGGGTCTTCGCCCCCGGCCCGATGCCGTCGCCCGTCGATTTCCGCGGCTTCCGCCTGGGCATCGCCATCTGCGAGGATTTCTGGCACGGCAAGGTCGCCCAGGCCCTGGCGGCCGAGGGCGCCGAGGTACTGATCGTGCCGAACGGCTCGCATTTCAGGAGCGGAAAGCAGGCGGTCCGCCTCGCCATCGGCCGGCGCACGGTCAAGGCCACCGGCCTGCCGGTCCTCTACGTCAATCAGGTCGGCGGACAGGACAGCCTGGTGTTCGACGGCGGAAGCTATGTGATGGACCGGGCCGGGCTGGTGATCGCCCAGGCCGGCTTCCGGGAATGCGAGTTCGATATCACGCTGGAGCGCGGCGAGGACGGCGGAATCGACCTGCGGCGCGGCGACGTGCTCGGCATGCTGCCGAACGGCTATCCGGACGAGCCGGAGGCCATGTACCGGGCGCTGGTTCTGGGCCTGCGCGACTATGTGGACAAGAACGGCTTCCCCGGCGTGGTGCTCGGCATGTCGGGCGGCATCGACAGTGCCCTGTCGGCCGCCGTCGCGGTGGATGCGCTGGGCGCCGACCGCGTGCTGCCGGTGCGCATGCCGTCGCCCTACACCTCGGCGGAGAGCATGGAGGATGCCGAACGGGCCGCCACCCTGCTCGGGACCCGGCTGCTGACCGTGCCGATCGCACCGGCGATGGAGGCTTTCGACAGGATGCTCGCCCCGGTCCTCGAAGACCGGCCGGCGACGGCGGACGACACGACCTTCGAGAATGTCCAGGCGCGGGCGCGCGGCATGACCTTGATGGCGCTGTCCAACCGGCTCGGGCTGATGGTGCTGAGCACCGGCAACAAGAGCGAGATGAGCGTCGGCTATGCGACCCTCTACGGCGACATGTGCGGCGGCTACTCGGTGCTGAAGGACGTCTACAAGACGCTCGTCTTCCGTCTGGCGCGCTGGCGCAACGCGCACCGGCCCTCCGGCCTGCTCGGCCCGCAGGGCGCGGTGATGCCCGACCGTATCATCGCCAAGCCGCCGAGCGCCGAACTGCGCGAGGGGCAGACCGACGAGCAGGCCCTGGGCGCCTACGAGCATCTGGACGCGGTGCTGGCGACCATGGTCGAGGGGCTGAACGGTGCCGACCGCGCAGCCGAACTGGCAAGCGCCGCCGTCGGCCAGCCGATCTCCACCGCCTATGCCGAGCGCATCGGCCGCCTGACGGCCCGCGCCCAGTACAAGCGCGACCAGAGTCCGCCGGGCGTCGTCGTCACCGAACGGACCTACGGGCCGGGCTGGCGTCTGCCGGTCACCAACCATTACGGGCTGTGACCCGGTCAGTCAGAACAGGAGGTTCCAGCCATGCTCGTCAATTTCAGCAGCCGCGCCCACAACCATAATTTCGCCACCGACTTCATCGTCCGGTCGCTGCTGGACACCGACTGGTACAAGCTGGCGATGCTGCAGTTCATCTGGCGGCATTTCCGCAATGTGAAGGTCCGCTTCAGCCTGATCAACCGCACCCGCTCGGTGAAGCTGGCCCGGATCATCGACGAGGCCGAACTGCGCCGCCAGCTCGACAATGTACGCTCGCTGCGCCTGAAGCGGTCCGAAGCGGTCTGGCTCCAGGGCAACACCTTCTACGGGCAGCGCGGGATCTTCCGGCCGGAGTTCGTCGCATGGCTCGCCGAGGATTTCGCCCTGCCCGACTACCGGCTGTCGGAGGAGGACGGCCAGTGGCGCCTGGATTTCGAAGGGCCCTGGCCGATGGTGACGATGTGGGAGATCTACGCCCTCAGCGTCATCAACGAGCTGAAGACGCGCGCCGCGCTGGCGAGCATGACGGAAACCGAACTCGACATTCTCTACGCCCGCGCCAAGGTCCGCCTGTGGGACAAGATCGAAAAGCTGCGGCCGCTCGACGACCTCAGCCTGTCGGACTTCGGCACGCGGCGGCGCCACAGCTTCCTTTGGCAGGAATATGTGGTGGAGACGATGGCGGCGGAACTCGGCCCGCGCTTCATCGGCACCTCCAACACCCACCTCGCCATGAAGCACGACCTGGAGGCCATCGGCACCAACGCGCACGAGTTGCCGACGACGGTCGCGGCGCTGGCGCGGACGGACGACGAGCTGCGGGCGGCCCAGTACGACGTGCTGCGGCTGTGGCAGGAAACCTATGGCGGCGCGATGCTGGTGTTCCTGCCCGACACCTTCGGATCGACACAGTTCCTGCGGAACGCGCCCGACTGGGTGGCGGACTGGACCGGCATGCGGGTGGACAGCAAGGCTCCTGTAATGGCGGGCGAGGAGTATATCGGCTGGCTGGAACGCCACGGCCGCGATCCCAGGGAGAAGCGCGTCCTGTTCAGCGACGGGCTGGACGTCGAGGACATCCTGACGCTCCACCGGACCTTCGCCGGCCGCATCCGCGACGGCTACGGCTGGGGCACCCTGCTGACGTCCGATTTCCGCGGCTGTCACCCGCGCAGCGGCCAGGGTCTCGATCCGCTGAGCCTGGTCTGCAAGGTGACGGCGGTCGAGGTGGACGGCGCCTGGAAGGAGGCGGTGAAGCTCAGCGACAATTACGAGAAGGCCACCGGGGCGGCAGCCGAGGTCGCCCGCTACCGCGCCATCTTCGGCACCGAGGGCGTCGCCAACGTCCCGGTGCTGGTCTGAACCATAGGAGACGCATCATGGCCGAGACCCTTGCTACCCCGGCCTTCGATCCGGCCGCCGCGCTGGAGGCCATCGCCGCCGCACTGCCGGTGCGCAGCACCGCCGTCCCGTTGGCCGGCAAGCGGGTTGGAAAGCTCGACGTCGATCCGGTGAACGGGTTCGCCGCCATCGGCGGCGGCAATCTGGCGCCGCCGGTCGCCAACGCCCAGGTCACCCGCATGATCGCCGAGATCGACCGCACCAACCGGCTGTTCCTCTCGGCCGGATATCCCGTCGCGGTCTTCCTCGACACCCATGAGCCGGGCAAGCCCGAATATCCCTACCCGCCCCACTGCGAGGCCGGCACCGGCGAGGAGAATCTGGTCGAGGAGCTGTCCTGGCTGGACGGCGCCCCCGGCGTCACGCTGATGCGCAAGGACTGCATCAACGGCGTGGTCGGAACGACCGACCTCACCACCGGCCGGAACCGGCTGTTCGACTGGATCGCCGCCAACGGCGTCGAGACGCTGGTGGTGGACGGCATCTGCACCGACATCTGCGTGCTCCAGGCGGTGCAGGCCCTGCTGTCGGCGCGCAACCACGGCATGACCGGGCCGCTGCGCGAGATCGTCGTGTATGAGCCGGGCTGCGCCACCTACGACCTGCCGCTGGAGACCGCCCGCAGCATTGGCCTGCCCGACACCGCCGCCCACCCGCAGAGGGTTGCCCATCACATCGGGCTGTATCTGATGCAGTCGAGCGGTGCGGTGATCGCCGACGAGCTTGTCTTCCGCAACGCGTGACCGCCCGCGCCGTCAGTCCGACGCGATCATGTGCGGGACGAAGCGGCTGGTGTTGCCGGTGATGAGCGCCCGGTCCTCGCGGATTCCCAGGCCGCAGGCCGTGCCGCCGGCCATCCAGACGCCGAAGACGGCATGGTTGCCGTCGGACTCCGCCAGCGGCGTGTAGGCCTGATAGACCCAGCCGTCATCGACATAGGGTCCTTCGGTCTGGGCGATGGGCTGGCCGATGGGCAAGCCAGCGGCGTCGAGGGTGGCGATGCTGACGTTGCTGCCCTCGCGGCCGAGCAGCGGCTTCGCCACCACCGTGGCTCCCGCCGGAAAGCCGGTGCGGTCGAGCGAGGTCTGCAACAGGTTGGGATGGCCGGGGTTCAGCTCCCACAGCAGGGCGAACAGCCCCTTCGACGCCATCACCATCTTCCAGGCCGGCTCGATCATCCGGATCCGCCCCTGGGCGGCGGCGGCCACCAGTTCGCGGCCGGTCTCCTCCCGGATCATCCAGTCCCAGGGATAGAGCTTCATCAGATGCCGGATCGGCAGGCCGGAATCGTCCAGGAAGCGGCCGGAAGCATCGTCGTAGCGAATGGCCTGGATCGGCATCGCCTTGGTGGTCATGCCGGCGCGCAGGGCCAGGGTCTGGAGATAGGCGATGGTCGCCTCGTCTTCCGGATGCGGCATCAGGCAGGCGAAATGGACCGCCTCGGCCTGCGACGCCAGGGCGGGGAAGGCCTGCCTGCGGGCCTGCCAGCGCTCGACCAGAGCCTCCTCCAGGCTGTTGAACTGGTCGGCGTCGGGATGGACGTCCTGCAACCAGCACCATTGGGCGACGGCGGTCTCATAGAGCGAGGTCGGCGTTTCGGCGTTCAGCTCCAGCGCCTTCGGCGGCCCGCCCTTGCCGTCCCAGGCGAAGTCGAAGCGGGCATAGAGCGCCATGTCCCTCCCCTCGCGCTCCGCCCAGCTCGCCTCGATGGCCGGGGCCGCCCAGCGTGGGAGGCCGACCTTCTCGTACAGCCCACGCGTCACGACATAGCCGACCGCCTCCTCGCACAGGCGATAGACCTCCTCGGCCGCCGCCTCCAGCGTCTCGATCTCGGTCAGGGAAAAGCGCCAGTAAGCGCTTTCGTCCCAATAGGCCGTGCCGTCGGCTTCGGTATGGAAGGGGAAGCCGATCTCCTCCAGCTTGGCCTGCCACTGCGGGCGGGGCGTTGTATGGACACGCTCCATGGCGTCAGCTCCCCGAAAAGCCGCGCGACGAGCCGGTCGAACCGAAGCCGGCGCTGCGTCCGGTCGTGGTGACCGTGAAGGACTTGCCCGTGCTGCCCGAACCAGGCCGGTAGTAGGACCCGGAACTGGAGGCGACGCCCCCGCTGCCCTGGCGGATCTCGTCCCGGCGCTGCGGCGGCAGCGGCGTCTCGGCGATGCGGGTGCTGCCGCTGCGGGCGTAGCCCTGGCGGTCGAAATAGACCGGCTGGGAATAGCCACCGGTCAGGCTGCGGCCGATCATGAAGCCGACAAAGGCCGGGACGAAGACGTTGCCGAGGCTGCTTCCACCACCGTCGTTTGGCCCTTCGTTGGCCGGAGTGCAGGCTCCGTCCCCCATCTCCGCCTCGCAGGCCTCGCGGCTGGCGAAGCGGGGGGCGGTCTTCAGATGCTCCTCGCGCGCGGTGGCGAAGGCCGCGGCGCACTCGTTCGCCGGCATCTCGGCGGTGCAGGCCTCGACGGAGGGATAGACGGTCGCCTCCTCGGGACTGTCCTCGCCGCAGGCGAACAGAACCGGGCTGATGCCGCCCAGCAGCAGGGCCGCCACGGTGTGCGAACGCTTCATCGGAACACCTTTCCTCCGGTCGATATCAATAAGTCAGCGAGCCATAGTTCAGCAGCCCGACGGCGATGGACAGGCTGCCGAGAAGAACGCCGTAGGCGGTGCGGTCGGCTTCGACGCCGGCACGGAAATCCGGCAGCAGCACGCGGGAGCCGATGACATAGACGAGGAGCTGCGACACCAGCGCGATCACTCCCCACACTGCCAGATCGACGATGCTGGTGGTGTGGGAGGCGACGCTGGTCAACGGCAGGGCGAAGCCGATCATGGCGCCGCCCAGGGTGAGCGCCGCCGTCGTGTTGCCCTGGCGGACCAGGGCCAGATCGCGATAGGGGGTGACGGCGGTATAGGCCAGGATGAACAGCAGCAGGAACCCCAGCATCACCGCGGCGAACAGCAGATAGGAGGGAAGGGTTGTCAGGGATTGGAGAACCGGTGCCATGCGCTCATCCGACATTGTTCGATCCAGCCCGGCGCGTTGCGCCGTTCGCAAGCATCCGGCAGGCGATGATCGCAATGGTAGCGGCCGGGCCGCATCCGCGCAGACGCGGTGCCTCCATCGCTCCGGGAACGGGCATAGGAACCTATCCTTTTTTGCCGTTGCGCCGGTAAAATGGCTTCGTCACCTTGTGAGTGAACATTCATTCACAGAGGGACGCCATGTCCATCGACGTTCGTCAGAAGGTCCGCGACGCTGCCATCGCGCTGTTCGCCCAGAAGGGGGTGAAGGCGACGACGGTCCGCGACATCGCCCGCGCCGCCGGGGTGTCGGAGGGGGCGCTCTACCGCCACTGGCCGAGCAAGGAGGAACTGGCGGCCGATCTGTTCGCGGCGGAATACACGGCCATGTCGCAGAGCCTGCGCGATGCCGCCGGCCAGGGTCCGGCGCCGGAGCGGCTGCGGCGGGTCATCGGCCATGCCTTCCATCTGGCGGAGGCCGCCCCCGACCGCACCCGTTTCCTCCTGCTGTCGCAGCATGAATCGCTGCCCCTGGTGCCACAGGGCCAGGAGACGCCGGTCGACGTGATCTGCGGCATCGTCGCCGACGGCATCGCCGAGGGCAGCATCGTGCCGGCCGACCGGGACGCGCTGTCCCACATCATCATCGGCGCCATCGTGCTGAACGTGCAGTCGCAGGTCTATGGCCGGCAGACGGCGCCGCTCTCCAGCCTCGCCGGGTCCATCGCCGATGCGATCCTCACCGGCATCGTGACACCCACCGCCAGGATCGGAGCCGGACAATGAACGCTCCCGCCCTTCTCGCCTCGCGGCGCTTCCTGCCGCTGTTCCTCACCCAGTTCCTCGGCGCCTTCGGCGACAACGTCCTGCGCGGCGCCATCGCCGTGCTGGCGGTTTATGGCGTTGCCGGCGACGGCATCCTGACGGGAGCGATGATCTCGACGCTGGCGGCCGGCGCCTTCACCCTGCCCTTCCTGCTGCTGTCGGCCACCGCCGGCCAGCTGGCCGACCGCTACGACCGCACGCTGATCGCCCGCATCGTCAAGCTGGCGGAAATCGGGCTGATGGCGATGGCATCCTGGGGCATCGTCGCCGCCGACCTGCCGGTCCTGATCATCGCGCTGGTCGGCATGGGCGCTCATTCGACGCTGTTCGGGCCGGTCAAATACGGCCTGCTGCCCGACCTGCTCGCCCCGTCGGAACTGACCGCCGCCAACGGACTGGTGGAGGCCGGGACCTTCGTCGCCATCCTGCTGGGCACCATCGCCGGCGGCTCGCTCGCCCTGCTCCATCCCTGGGCGGTGCCGGGGCTGCTCGGCGCCTCGGCGGTGCTGGGGCTGGCCGCGTCGCTGTTCATCCCGCGCGCCGGCAATGCCGACCCGGCGGTGCGCGTCGGGCTGAACCCGCTGTCGGTGACGGCAAAGGTGCTGCGCGCGGCCACCGGCGACCGGGCGTCGATGCGGGCGATCCATGGCATCTCGGTGTTCTGGGGCGTCGGCGCGGTGGTGATGGCGCAATTCCCCTCCATCGCCCGCGAGACGCTGGGGACCGACAGCGGCGGCGCCACCCTGCTGCTGGCGGTGTTCGCCATCGGCGTGGCCGCCGGTTCGGTGTTCGCCGGCCTCAGCCACCGCACGCCGTCCACCGCCGACGCTGGCCGCGCCGCCCTGGCCGGTCTGGTCGCCGCCCTGGCCGGTGCCGTCCTGCCCCTGCTGACCCCGGCCGCCCCGGCTTTGGTACCGCTGTCGCCGCTGGCCCTGCTGGCCCAGTCCTGGGCGCTGCCGCTGCTGGCCGACCTGTTCGTCATCGCCGTTGCCGGCGGGGCCTTCGCCGTTCCGCTCTATGCGCTGATCCAGCACCGGGCGTCGGCGGGAACCCGTGCCCGCGTCATCGCCGCCGCCAACGTGGTCAACGCGCTCTACATGGTGGCCGGTTCGGCCGCCGCCGCCGCGATGCTGGCGTTGGGGGCCTCTCCACTGGCTGTCGCCTCCGTGGGTGGCGCCAGCATGATGGTCGCCGTGGTGATGGCGCTCGCCGTCGATGCGCAGGCGCTGATGCGCGCCATCTTCCGTGCGTTCTTCCGGCTGGCCTTCCGGGTGGAGGTCCGTGGGGCCGAGCATCTGGCCGGTCTCGACGGCGCCGCCGTGGTGACGCCGAACCACCAGTCGTTCCTGGACGGCGCCCTGCTCGCCGCCTTCCTGCCGGGCATGCGCTTCGCGGTTGACACCCACATCGCCAAGCATCCCCTGGTCAAGCCCTTCCTGGCGATCGCCGACCATGTCACCATCGACCCGACCAACCCGCTCGGCACCCGCATCCTGGCCCGCGCGCTCGCCGACGGCGACAAGGTCTGCGTCTTCCCGGAGGGGCGGATCACCGTCACCGGGTCGCTGATGAAGATCAACGGCGGCCCCGGCATGCTGGCCGACAAGGCGCGCTGCCCGGTGGTTCCGGTCTGCATCGAGGGTGCCCAGCGCTCGGTCCTGTCGCGCATGCAGGGCCGGCTGCGGCTCGGGCTGTTCCCGCGCATCACCATCACGGTGCTGCCGCCGGTGACGACCCCGGAGGTCGGTGGTCTGGTCGGCAAGAAGCGACGCGCCGCCCTGAAGTCCTGGCTGTCGCGGGTGATGACGGAGAGCGTCTTCGCCGCCCGCCGGCAGCAGGAGACGCTGATGTTGGCGCTGCTCGACGCCCGCCGCAAAGCCGGCGCGCGGGAGGAGGCCGTCCAGGACGGCGACTTCTCCACCCTGTCCTACCGCGCGCTGGCCGCCCGCGCCCTGGTGCTCGGCCGCATCCTGACCAAGGGCACGGGGGCGGACGAGCCGGTGGGCGTGCTGCTGCCGACCGCGTCGCCGACGGCGGCGGTCTTCTTCGGCCTCGCCGCCCATGGCCGGCCGGCCGCCATGCTGAACTTCACCGCCGGTCCGGACTCGGTGAAGGCCGCCTGCCGCGCCGCCGGGGTGCGCCGCATCGTCACCTCCGCCCAGTTCATCGAGAAGGCCCGCCTCGGCGCCCTGGTCGAGGCGCTGGCCGCCGACCACACCATCATCCATCTGGAAGAGGTCAAGCGTGGCCTGCGGCTGGGCGACAAGCTGCGCGCCCTGGCGGCGCTGGTCTCGCCGGAACGGCTGCTGCCGCCGCAGGGGAGCACCGACGACATCGCCGCCATCCTCTTCACCTCCGGGTCGGAGGGGCCGCCGAAGGGCGTGGCGCTCAGCCACGGCAACCTGCTCGCCAACATGGCGCAGGTAGCCTCGGTGGTGGATTTCACCCGGCAGGACGTGGTGTTCAACTGCCTGCCCACCTTCCACTCCTTCGGCCTGACCGGCGGCATGCTGCTGCCGATCCTGAACGGGGTGAAGACGGTGCTCTACCCCAACCCGCGCCATGTCCGGCTGATCCCGGAACTGGTCTACCAGACCAACGCCACCGTCCTGTTCGGCACCGACTTCTTCCTGAGCGCCTGGGCGCGGTCGGCCGACCCCTACGACTACCGCTCGCTGCGCCTCGTCTTCGCCGGGGCCGAGCGGCTCCAGGACGAGACTCGGCGCGTCTACACCGAGCGGCTGCGCGTCCATCTGCTGGAGGGCTACGGCACCACCGAGACCGCGCCGGTGATCGCCGTCAACACCCCGGCCCGCTTCCGTCCGGGCAGCGTCGGGCAGGCCCTGCCCGGCATCGAGACCGAGCTGGTGCCGGTCCCCGGCGTCGATGCCGGCGGGCGACTGCGGGTGCGCGGGCCGAACGTGATGAAGGGCTACCTGCACGCCGACCGTCCCGGCGTGATCCAGCCGCCGGCCGACGGCTGGCACGACACCGGCGACATCGTCGAGATCGACGCCGAGGGCTTTATCCGCATCGTCGGCCGGGTCAAGCGTTTCGCCAAGGTTGCCGGCGAGATGATCCCGCTCGGCCTCGTCGAGGAGCTGGCTGGCCTCGCCGACCCCACCGCCACGCATGCCGCCGTCGCCCTGCCCGACCCCAAGCGCGGCGAACGGATCCTGCTGGCGACGACCAGCGCCACACTGTCCCGCGACGCGCTGGTCGCCGCCGCCCGGAGCCGGGGGGCGCCTGAGATCGCCATTCCGCGCGACATCCTCCGCATCGACGCCGTCCCGCTGCTGGGCACCGGCAAGACAGATTATCCGGCCGTGACGCGGTTCGTCGTCGAGGCCGTAGCCAAGGAGCCTGCATGATGGAGACCTCCGCAACCGCCGCCAAGCCGGCAGCCGACCGGCGCCCCATCGCCACCCGGTCGGCCCGCTGGGCGCAACGGCTGGCGGCGTGGCTGACCACGACGCCGGTGACGCCGAACCAGATCTCGCTCCTGTCGGCTGTGTGGGCCATGATCGGTGGAGCGCTGCTGCTGCAAGGCGGCGCCCTGGGCTGGATGCTTGCCGCGCTGTGCGTCCAGCTGCGCCTCGTCTGCAACCTGCTCGACGGCATGGTCGCGGTCGAAGGCGGCAAGGGTTCGCCGGTCGGCGCGCTCTACAACGAGATCCCCGACCGCGTCGCCGACACCGCCTTCCTGGTGCCGCTGGGCTATGCCGCCGGCCTGCCCTGGCTCGGCTGGGCGGCGGCGCTGGCCGCGATGATGACCGCCTATGTCCGGACCTTCGGCGGAGCCCTGGGACTGGCGCAGGATTTCGGCGGCGTGATGGCCAAGCAGCGCCGGATGGCCGCCCTCACCGTCGCCCTGCTCGCCCAGGCGGTGGAGCATGGGCTGTGGGGGACGAGCTACAGCCTGCTGGCGGCGGCCTGGATCATCATGGGCGGCAGCCTGCTCACCGTCGCGACGCGCACGCTCGGCATCGCCCGCCGCCTTAAGACTCAACATCTGGAATCCCATCAGCCGGAGGCCCGGTCATGATCCCTCTTCTGCAACCGGCGCTCCGCCACGGTCTGCTGGGGCTGACCCGCCT
Organism: Azospirillum sp. 412522; assembly: GCF_019805165.1. Lineage (GTDB taxonomy): Bacteria > Pseudomonadota > Alphaproteobacteria > Azospirillales > Azospirillaceae > Azospirillum. The sequence continues at coordinate 22,851 of NZ_RWIJ01000026.1, read as the reverse complement.
GCTGGTCGGCGCCCGCGCGAGCTGGGAAGGCAGCGCCCCTGTGGACGTTCCCCGCATCTATTTCGCCAACCACACCAGCCACCTCGACACGCTCGCCGTCATGGCGGCCCTGCCGTCGGAGCTTCGGACGCGCACCCATCCGGTGGCCGCGCTCGATTATTGGGGCGGTTCGGCCCTGCGCCGTGCGATTGCGGTGGGCTGCCTGAACGCGCTGCTGGTCGACCGCACCGGCAAGGCGACGGCGGAGGTGATGGACGCGATGGCGGCGGTGCTGGAAAGTGGGCAATCGCTGATCCTCTTCCCCGAGGGCACGCGCGGCGACGGCACCGTGGCCCCGTTCAAGAGCGGCCTCTACCATCTCTCCCAGCGGGTGCCCAATGCCGAGCTGGTGCCCGTCTTCATCGAGAACCTGCACCGCGTGATGCCGAAGGGCATGCCGTTGCTGGTGCCGCTGATCTGCACCATGCGCTTCGGCGCCCCGCTGGAGGCGGTCGCAGGCGAGGACAAGGCGGCGTTCCTGGAGCGGGCGCGCGACGCGCTGGTGTCGCTGTCACGACCCAAATCCCCATCCGCTTCCCAACCTGATTCCCAATCCACCGGCCAACGGACCGCCCAATGAACAGCGTGATGACCTCAGTGACGACTTTCTTCACCACCACCGACCCGCTGTTCCTCTGGCTCTCGGGCGCCGCCCTCGGCCTGCTGGTCGTCGCCACCCTGATCGGCGCCGTCCTCGCCTGGCGCGTGCAGACGCCGGCCGGGCGCGACACCGTGCGCAACCTGAACGCCCGCATCCGCTCCTGGTGGGTGATGGTGGCGCTGTTCGCCGCGGCGATGCTGCTGGGCAGCGTGGTGACGCTGGTGCTGTTCACCCTGCTCTCCTATCTGGCGCTGCGCGAGTTCCTCACGCTGACGCCGACCCGGCGCGGCGACCATGCCGGGCTTTTCCTGTCCTTCTTCGTGGTCGTGCCGCTGCAATACTGGCTGATCGGGATCGGCTGGTACGGGCTGTTCTCGATCTTCATCCCAGTCTACGTGTTCATGGCGCTGCCGTCGCTGTCGGTGCTGGGCGCCGACGCCACCGACTTCCTGACCCGCACCGCCAAGGCGCAATGGGGGCTGATGCTGGCGGTCTACTGCACCAGCCACGCCCCGGCCCTGCTGTGGCTCGACATCCCCGGCTACAGCCTGCCCGGCGCCCTGCTGCTGCTGTACCTGATGACGGTGGCGCAGCTGAGCGACGTCTTCCAGTATGTCTTCGGCAAGCTGTGGGGGAAGACCCGGCTGTCGCCCGGCATCAGCCCGTCCAAGACGGTGGAGGGGCTGGTCGGCGGCGGGCTGACCGCCGTCGCCATCGGCACCGGGCTGCACGTCATCACGCCCTTCTCGCCGCTCCAGGCGGCGGGCATGTCGCTGGTCATCGTGACGGCCGGCTTCTTCGGCGGCTTCGTCCTGTCGGCAATGAAGCGCGACCTCGGGGTCAAGGACTGGGGCACCATGATCGAAGGGCATGGCGGCGTCCTCGACCGCCTCGACTCCATCGTGTTCTCGGCGCCGCTGTTCTTCCACCTCACACGCTACTGGTTCACCTGAACCGGCGGCGCCCCCGCTATCCGAGGCTGACGAGGATCTTCCCGCGCGCCCGGCCGGAGGCCTGATGGCGGAAGGCGTCGGCGACCCCCTCCAGCGGCACCTGCCGGTCGACCAGGACGGCGAGACTCCCTGCGACGACCGCGTCCACCACCTGCCCCAGGCGGCGCGCGTCCGAGCTGTGGAAGACGAAGCGCGCCGCCACCCCATGCGCCTTCGCCAGGGCGCCGTCCGGCGGGGCGGACGTGGCGAGCAGCACGCCGCCCGTCCGCAGCACGCCGAAGGACCGCTGCTGGGTATCGCCGCCGATGGTGTCGAGCACCAGATCGACGTCGGACACCATCGTCTCGAACCGTTCCGCCCGGTGGTCGATGACGAGGTCGGCGCCGAGCTTCCGGGCGATTTCGAGGCCGGTGCCGGACGCCGTGGCGATCACGCGGGCGCCGGCGGTCCGGGCGGACTGGATGGCGAAGCTGCCGACCCCGCCCGCGCCGGCATGAACCAGCACCGTCTGGCCGGCTTTCAAACCGCCGTCCTCGAACAGCGCTTGCCATGCCGTGCCCGCTGCGGTGGGCAGTCCCGCGGCGAGGGCGAGGTCCAGCGCCGGGGGAACCGCCACCAGCTGCGCGGCCGGCACCGCGGCGAACTGCGCGAAGGCCCCGCCCCGCGTCGGATCCAGTCGGGCGACCACGCGGTCGCCCTCCCGCCAGCCACCCGGTTCGTCCCCGACGACCGCATGGCCGACGGCCACGACCGTGCCGGCGAGATCGGTGCCCGGGCTATAGGGAAAGCCGAGCGGGAAGACCTCGTGCATGACCCGCTGCTGCAATTTCACGTCGAGCGGGTTCAGGGCGGCGTACCCGACGCGGACGAGGACCTCGTCCGCCGCGATCACCGGCTCGGGGATATCGGCGATGACTGGATCGGCGCCATAGGCGGACAGGCTGACGGCCTTCATCGTGCATCCTCCCCGGCCAGCACCGGGCGGGCGCCGATCTGGTTCATCCAGCCGAACCAGTCCTCAAGGTGCCAGGTATGGGTCAGCTTGCCGTCGGCGATGTAGTGGAACTCATGGATCGCCACCCGGAAGGAACGGCCGGTCGGCGCGATCCCGAACCAGTCGCCACTGTGCGTCCCGGTCATCACCGCGCGCACGGCGGCCCGGCCGGGCGCGCCGATGATCTCCAGAACCTCGATCCTCGTGTCCGGAAACGCCGCGAGGAAGCCGCGGATCAGCGGCTTCATTCCCTCGCGCCCCGGCTGCTGGCCTGGATTGAGGGGGATATCCTGCCAATCCTCGGTCACCGCCTCGTCCAGCAGGTCCGGGTTGCCTTCGCTGAAGGCGCGGTAGAGCGTCTCGATGGCCCGCAGTTCCTGCTGGGTGAGGCCGGTCACGTTCGGTGTGTCGTTGTTCGGTGCCATGGGATGTCTCCTGCAGTCGGTTGCGATGGGGAGACGCTATCCGAAGCAGGGACATGCTTGAAATCGATCCTAGATATATGGAAACATCCATGCCATGGATTTGCATGGCATCGACCTGAACCTGCTCGTCGCATTCGACGCCCTGATGGCCGAGCGCAGCGTGACGCGGGCCGGCACGCGCATCGGCCGCACCCAGCCGGCGATGAGCGCCGCGCTCGCCCGCCTGCGCGGGCTGCTGAAGGATGAGCTGTTCGTCCGCGGACCGAACGGGTTGCAGCCGACCCCGCTGGCGCTCGATCTGGCGGAGCCGATCGGCCATGCTCTGGCCGACATCCAGCGGGCGCTGGAGTTCACGCAATCCTTCGAGCCGTCGACCACCACCGCCAGCTTCACCCTGGGCCTGTCGGAGCACCCGACCTTCGCCCTGCTGCCGGCCCTGCTGGAGGTGCTGCGCGAACAGGCTCCCGGCATCACCCTGCGCATCCGCAACTTCACCGCGCGGGACGATGCCATCGGCATGCTGGATGCGGGCGAGGTCGATCTGACGGTGGGCGTGCCACCGACCCCTGCCGGCCGGATCCTCAACCGGCCCCTGTTCGAGGAACGCTTCGTCTGCGTCGTCCGCAAGGGGCATCCGACCGCGCGGCCGCCGCTCGGACTCCAGGATTTTCTGGAACACTCGCATCTTCTGGTGTCGCCCGAGAACGAAAGCTACGGGGTGGTCGACGCCGCCCTGGCCAAACAGGGTTTGAAACGCCGGCTGGCACTGACGCTGCCGCAGCTGTACGCCGCCCCTGTCCTCGTCGCCCAATCGAATCTGGTGGCGACGCTGATGGAAGGGGTGGTCGCCACGTCGGGCCATGCGGAGCGGCTTTGCATCATGCCCGTCCCGCTGGAGTTGCCGTCGATCCCCTTCGTCCTGTCCTGGCACCGCCGCAACGACGTCCACCCGGCGCAGCGCTGGTTCCGGGATCTGCTGGCGTCGGTCCCTTCCCGCGCCGGCCTGCGGGCGGGGCGGTCCTGACGACGCACCGGCCCGCTCTTCAGCGTGCCGGCCGCAACGCGTCGGACCGGGCGCCGGACCGGGCGGCGAACCGGTCGGCCAGCGGGACCACCAGCGCCGAGGCCGCGATCACGGCGGCACCCGCCAGACTGACCGGAGACGGCAGCAGGCCGAAGATCAGCCCGTCGAGGATCAGCGCCCACAGCATCGCGGTGTAATCGAACGGCGCCTGGGTCGAAACCGGGGCGCGGGCCATCGCCTCGGTCATGGCGATGTGCGCCAGCCCGCCGGAGATGCCGGCACCGACGAGGCAAGCCAGCGAAAGCCCGGTCGGGAAGATCCAGCCGAACGGAAAGCTCGCCAGCCCGCCGAGCGCGCAGAGGACGGCGAAGTAGAAGACGATGGTCCCCGGCGCTTCGGTCGCGGTCAGCGCCTTGACCTGAACCCGCCCGCCTGCGGTGGCGACCGCCATCGCCAGCCCGGCCGCCACGCCGACGATGGTGCCATGGTCAAGCGCCGGTCCTTCGAAAGCCGGGACGAGCATCAGGACCACCCCGGCGAACCCGGCCAGCGCGGCGCCGACCGCCACGATTCCCGGCCGTTCCCGCAGGAACAGCACGGCGGCGGGCACCGAGATCAGCGGGGCCAGGAACCCCAGCGCGGTCGCCAGTGCCAAAGGCAGATAGGCCAGCGAGACGAAGGAGAACACCATCGACGCACCGCCGAAGAGGTTGCGCTTCAGATGTCCGACCGGCTGCCGCGTCTTCAGGGCCGCCGGGAACTGCCGGCGCCACATCAGATAGACGACGATCGGCGGCAGGGCGAAGGCGCTGCGGAAAAAGATGATCTGTCCGACCGGCGCCTCGACGGTGGCCAGCCGGACGAACAGCGACATCACCACGAACAGCCCGGCCGACACCAGCCGAAGCAGCACCGCGCCGAGCTTGCCGGAAGGCGTCGATCCCGGCTTCGGGCCGGCGGAGGGGTCCGGCGTCTGTCCCGGCATGATCGGCGCATCCTTTTTGTTAAGTTACTATCCCAACACGGAACCCGGGTGGCAAGAGCGCAGGTCCGGAAGGCGGGACATCGACCCGGCGGTACCGTCAGTTGAGGAGGCGGTTCTCGCGCAGGCGGGCGACCGCCAGATCGACGAACGCCCTGACCTTGGCGGGGGCGTGGCGCCCCTCGGGATAGAGGACATGGATGGGCAATGGCGGCTCCTCATGGTCGCCCAGCACGATCCGCAGGCTTCCCTCAACGAGGGCGGGGCCGATCTGGTAATGGAGGACCCGCGTCAGGCCCCATCCCTCCTTGGCGGTCGCGATCACGGCTTCGTTGGTGTTGCATTGGAGAACGGGGTCGACCGTCACCCGCTGATCCCCCGCGAACCGCCATTCCGGCGACGCCCAGGCGCTGGTCGATGCGGCGATCCGGTGGCTCCGCAGGTCGGCCGGCACAATCGGGACGCCATGGCGCTCGAAATAGGCGGGCGAGCCGCAGACCACCCGCCGGACCGTCCCGACCTTGACGGCCGTAAAGCCGGAATCCGGCAGATGGCCGATCCGCACCGCGACGTCGATGCCCTCCTCGACGATGTTGACGGGCCGGTCGATGAAGAGCGTCCGGGCGCGCATCGCCGGATAGGTGTTCAGGAACTCGGTGACGATCGGCAGCACATGCATCCTGCCGAAGAGCGCGGAGGCGGTGACGGCCAGCGTTCCGGCGGGCGAGGCATAGGAACCGCCCGCCGCCGCTTCCGCCTCGGCGATGTCAGAGAGGATGCGGCGGCAATCCTCGAAGTAGCGGGTGCCCGCCTCGGTCAGCTTGACCGAGCGCGTGGTGCGGACGAACAGCCGGGCGCCGATCACGTCCTCAAGGGAAGCCACGGCGCGCGTTACCGCCGGCGCACTCAGGTGCAGGAGGCGGGCGGTCTCGGCGAAGCTCCCGGTCTCCGCCACCTTCGCGAAAACCCGCATCGCCTGCCAACGATCCATCCGCCGCCCCCTCCCGCGCGATCAAAGGATTTTCATGAGCGACTCCGAACCGGCACCGGGATCGAGCCTCAGCATCTCCTCGTAATAGCCGGGCGATTGCCGGTCCGGCAAACGGAGTTTGAGCGGATGCCGCAGGTGAGGCAGCAGCGCGGCGACCGCCGAGAAGGGCCGCAGGGCGGAGAATCCAAGATCAGTTTCCATGATGCCGGACCTTTGCGGATGGGCATTTCACCAAGGCCGCCGCCAGATGTTCGATCTCCAGGCAGGTGCGGCCGTCGATCCCGGCCCTCGCCGCACGCTCGCGCCGCGCGGCGCGATCCTCGTCGCTCGCCGCGAGGGCGAGCGCGATCGCCTGCGCGATGGGAAAGTCGAAGCTGGATCCCTCTCTCGCCGCGTCGATTTCGGCTCCGGTCAAGCCAAGCCTTTTGGCGTCGGCATCCTGCCGCCGCAACAGCGGCATGTCGCCGATGCCGGCAGTGAGGGCGAGTTCGATCGACAACCGCGCCCGCTCGTTGAGAGTGAATCCAGCCATGACGGCAATCCTCGGTCAGGGACGTCGGCGTTGGAGTTCGGCGTCAGAAGCCGAAATGGCTGAGGCCGGGATGGTCGTCGGGCCGGCGGCCAAGCGGCCAATGGAACTTGCGGTCCGTCTCGGCGATCGGATGCTCGTTGATGCTGGCATGCCGGGCGCGCATCAACCCATCCTCGGCGAATTCCCAGTTCTCGTTGCCGTAGGCGCGGAACCATTGGCCGCTGTCGTCGCGGTACTCATAGGCGTAGCGCACCGCGATGCGGTTTCCCGCGAAGGCCCAGAGTTCCTTGATCAGCCGGTACTCGAGTTCCTTGTTCCACTTCCGGGTGAGGAAGGCCTGGACCTCGGCGCGGCCGGTCACGAACTCGGCGCGGTTCCGCCAGCGGCTGTCCTCGGTGTAGGCCAGGGCGACCTTCGCCGGATCGCGGCTGTTCCAGCCATCCTCGGCGAGCCGGACCTTCTCGACGGCGGACTCTTGGGTGAAGGGGGGAAGCGGCGGACGGGACATTGGCATTCTCCTTGATTTGGGTGAAAGACGGGAACGTGAGAAGCGGCGCAGGAGCCGCCTCCCACCATTCAGGTCACGCGGCGAGGCCGTCGATGCGGGGGAAATCGATCTCGGTGCCCAGCGCTTCGTTGACGTAGTTGGTGAAGGTGTTCAGGGCGACATGGGCGATGATTTCGAGAATCTCCGCATCGCCGTAGCCGGCGGCACGCACCGCCTCGATCGCCTGCGGTCCGACGGAACCGCGTGCGACGGCAAGCGCCGTGGCGAACTCCACCGCCGCCGCGGCCTTGGGATCGTTCGAGCTTCCCCGGCGGTTGGCCGCGATCTCGCTGTCGTCGAGCCTGGCGAATTTGCTTCCGGTGAAGGTGTGGGCGGACAGGCAATAGTCGCAGCCGTTCACTTCGGCCATGGCGAGCGCGATCCGTTCGCGGGTTGCCGGCGCCAGTTTGCCCTTGCCGAGCGCGCCCTGGAAGGCGGTCCAGCCGCCCAGCGCCGCAGGGCTGTTCGAGACCAGACGGAAGATGTTCGGCACACGGCCGAGTTGCTTCTGCACGCCTTCCAGGATCGGGCGCGACGCCTCCGGGGCGTCTTCGATGGTCGCGGGGGTCGGAATGTAGGACATCGTCTTTTCTCCGGTTTTTGGGAAAGCAATGGGGATGGATTCGGGCCTTGCCTCAGAGGGCGAGCTGGATGCGGTTCTCATCGCCCGGTGCCGGCTCGGCCGGCACGGCGCTGCAGATCAGGACCTCGTCGGCGCCGACGCTGGCGGTCGGCTCGCGGATATAGGTCACGGTTCCCTTGAGCAGCTTGGTCCGGCAGGTTCCGCATGTCCCTTCGCGGCAGCTGAACTCCGGTTCCAGGCCGCGCGCCTCCGCCAGTTCCAGCAAAGTCCCGGATGACGGCGTCCAGCGGTCCTCCTTCATCGAGTCCATGAAGGCAACGGGGACCGGCTTGGTGGAAGGCGGGGGACGGACGGGCGGCATGGCACCGGTATCTGCCGTGCGTTTCAACGACGACGGCCCGAAGGCCTCGGCATGGATCCGCCCGTCGCCGATGTTGCGGCTCCGCAACCCGTCATAGAGCGCCTGCGTGAAGGCGGGCGGGCCGCACAGGTAGAAGTCGTAATCGTCGAACGGCAGGAAGCGGGTCAGCAGGGCCATGTCGATGCGGCCGGCCGCGTCATAGTCGATGCCTTCCCGGGCGGTGCCGGGATCGCTGAGCACCCGGATCCATTTGACCGCCCCCTGCGCGGCGTTCACGAGTTCGGCGATTTCCCGGTCGAAGGGGCGATCCGCGGTCGAGCGCGCGGCCTGGATCAGGATGGTCGGCCGCATCCGCTGCCTGCGCAGCCCCTCGTAGACGACATGGCGCAGCATCGCCAGCAGCGGCGTGATCCCGATGCCGCCGGCCAGCAGGACCGCTGGCCTCGCCGCGAAAGGATCGATGATGAAATTGCCGTCAGGCGCGCGCGCTTCGATGACGTCGCCGGCTTGGATGGTGTCGTGGAGGCGACGCGAAACCAAGCCCTCCCGCTTGACGCTGATGCGGTACAGTCCGTCGGACGGCGCCACGGACAGCGTGTAGGTGCGGACGACGGGCTTGTCGGACCCGGGGACGGTCACGCGGATCGGCAGGTGCTGACCGGCGGCATGGGGAAGCAGTCCCGCCCCATCGGCCGGCTGCAGGTGGAAGGAGCGGATCGCCGGGGTCTCGTCGACGATCTTCGCCACCCGGTAAGGGCGCCAGCCCGTCGCCAGCCCCTTCGCTTGCAAACGGGCCTCCGCCTGCGCCCAATCCCCGGTCATCAGGGAACTGGGCGACCAGCCGTCCTTGCGGAACGACCAGCGCAGGGCCAGGGCGCCGGCCCGGCGCAGGATGCGGCGCGGCCGGAAGGTCCACAGCCTTTCGGCGCCCTGGAACGCGGCGGTCTCCGGCGAGTCCAGGAGCACCTCGGCGGTGCCGGTCATCTGCAGCAGGTCGCCGCTCCCGTAATCGACGAAGACGAGTCCGGCCCTGCCGTTGAGGACGATGTTGCCGAGGGTGGCGAAGAAGAGGTTGCCGTTGAAGTCGGGCACCGTCAGCGTGCCGTCCTCGGCGACGCGGACGAAGCCCGCCTTGCCGCCGCGATGGGAGACGTCGACCTGCCGGCGCTCCGCACGGTCGGCGTAGGTCGCGACGAAGAAGGCGTCCGCCGCCCCGATCATGGCGCGGGCCGCCGGGTCGAGTTCGGGCAGGTCCTCCACCGCGCCGGTGAACGGCTCCGCCGGATCCCTGGCGAAGTCCAGGTCGCGAAGCTGGATGTAGCGGGGGCAATTGCCGAAGCTCTGGTCGACATCGACGCGGAACCCGGATTCGGTGGCGGTGACGATGCCGTTCATGCGGTTGCGTCGCCGGGTATGCATCTCGATCCCCAGCAGGCCGATGGGGTCGCCGTCCCGCAGGCCCGCACCCGCCGGATCGCCGGGATCGGCCTGGGCGGCGATGTCGAGCATCGTCGGAGACGGCGAGGACAGGAAGCCCGGCTTGCCGGCGATGAGCGTGGCCCATGGGTCGCCGGCGGGGTCGACGCTGCCCAGCACGATGACCGGAAGCTGGGCATAGAAGTCGCGGTGCTGGTCCGGCATGTGGTCGCGGATCACCCGCTCGCCGACGGCCGCCATCCGCTCGGCCACGCCCAGCTTCTCCTGGATGAACACCTCGCCCTCATGCCAAGTCGGCAGCTTCGTCAGTGTCGCGGTCATCGTCGATGTCCCATCTTGCCGAGGATTGCGGGCATGCCGGCCGGCATGAGCCGATACGGGGTCGGAATGCCGGATCGGGACGGCGGGTCAGGCCGTAAGGCCGGCCGGCGTCGAAGCGAAGGGAACGAAGCCCGGCAGTTCCTCGACGCGCCGGAGGAAAGCCTGGACGGACGGGTAGCCCGAGAGGTCGACGTTGCCTTCCGGTGCGCGGGCGACGTAGCTGTAGATGGCGACGTCGGCGATGGTCGGGTGATCGCCGACCAGCCAGTCCTGCCCGCTCAGCCGGCTTTCGAGCCGTGCCAGGAGGACATGCGCCCGGCCGATGACCTCGTCGGCGTTGAACTTCGCGCCGAACACGGTGATGAGCCGGGCCGCCGCCGGGCCGTAGGCCAGCTCGCCGGCCGCCACGGAAAGCCACCGCTGGACGGCGGCCGCACCGGCAGGGTCTTCCGGCAGCCAATCGCCGCGGCCCGCCTTCTTGGCGAGATAGACCAGGATCGCATTCGAGTCCGCGACGACGACGCCCGCGTCATCCAGGACCGGCACCTGGCCGAAGGGGTTGAGCTTCAGGAATTCGGGGCTCTTGTGCGCACCGGCCGCGAGGTCGACCTCGACCAGTTCATGCGGCAGGCCGAGAAGCGAGACGAACAGGCGTGCCCGATGCGCATGGCCCGACAGGGGATGATGATAGAGCTTCATTTTCATGTCCCGTGATTTGTTGGACGGGGTCATTCCCGTTCCGCATCACCAGACTGCTGCATCCGCCCCATCGTGAGAATGACCGGCCTCGGCACTTCATCATTCCGCCGGGTGAAATAATGCCTCGGCTCCTTCCGGCATGAGATGTCCACTCACGCCGGAGAACCTTAGTCGGAGTGCGGTCCAACGGCGCCCGGTTCCATTCGTTCCGCGGGATCGCGCAATGCCGGTTGCGCGCATCTTCCAAGTCGGATCGTCCAAAAAAGAGATCACTGACAGGGCAGAGTTCCGTTTTCGCTGATTGACGTAAAAAGCCATCGACCGTTCCGGACCAGACTTCCGGCTGAGGCCATCCGCCTTGATCTCATCAAGCGCTTGCTCCAAGCCGTTCCTCGACGAAGACCTGCAGGGCGCGCGCGACACTCTCGACCACCGTCGCCCACTCGCCTGGTCTGGTCTGGTGGAACAGGCGCATGGTTGGATACCAGGGGGTGGTCTGACGCCCGGTCAACCAGCGCCAGCACCCATCGAAGCGCGACAGAACCCACACCGGCTTGCCCAGCGCTCCCGCCAGATGTGCGACCGAAGTGTCGACGCAGATGACGAGGTCCAGGGCGGAGATCAAGGCCGCGGTATCGGCGAAATCATTCACCTCGTCCATCAGGTCGATCATCGCCATGCCCCGCGGCGGCGTGTGCGACTGCGCTCCGGCTTTTCCCTTCTGCAGGCTGAAGAAGACCGCGCCGGGAATGGTGGCCAGAGGAGCCAGATCGGACAGGGCCATGCTGCGCCGTTGATCCGTCGCGTTGGCGTGAAGCATGTGGGGCCGCGGGTCGCCAGCCCACACCAGACCGATCCGCACCCCGCCATGAACCGGAATCCGCTGCCGCCATGTCTCGATGTCGGCGGGATCGGGGGCAAGGTAGGGAACCTGCACCGGGATCGTGTCGAGCGTCGTGCCGAAGAAGCCGGGCAAGCTCAGCAGTGGGGTATGGACGTCGAAATCCCGAACCGGTTCGTTGACGGCATGCACCGAATCGATCCCCGGCATCCGTTTCAGCAGCCGCACCAGCCCCGGCTGGGCGACCAGCGTCACCCGCCCTGCGCGCTCGGCCCCTGTACGCTCTGCAAGAAGCGGCACGTAGCGCGCGAAATGCAGCGTGTCGCCATGCCCCTGCTCGGCATAAACGAGGATGCTGCGGCCTTCCAGCGGCTCTCCCTGCCAGCGTGGCTGGGACAGGTTCGGCAACGGAAGCTGTCCGGTCCGCCACCGCCACTCGTAATGCTTCCACCCTTCTGCGAGTGCCCCGGCCTTCAACAGCGTCAGCGAGAGGTTGAAATGGGCGTCCGCATTCTCGGCACTGCGGGCCAGGACCTGGCGGAAGCGCTCCTCCGCCGCCTTCAGCTCATTGCGGGACAGATGCACGATGCCGAGATTGTTGCCGGCCGCAAGGTTGCCCGGGTCGAGCCGCAGGGCGCGCCGACACTCCTTTTCGGCCTCGCGGTAATCGGCGAACCGCTTGGCGCGGGTGCGCAGGGCATGGCCGAGGTTTCCATAAGCGTCCGGGTGGTCCGGTTTCAGAGCGATCGCCTGACGATAGCGGGTGCGGGCAGCGGCGGCCTCGCCCAGCTCCCACAGCGCATTGGCCATGTTGTTGTGGGGACTCGGATAGTCCGGCCGCAGCAGCATGGACCGGCGGTAATGGGGCTTGGCCGCCGCATAGCGCTTCTGCATCAGGCAGGCGCTGCCCAGCCCGTTCTGCGCCTCGGGGTGGTCGGGCTTCAGTGCGACGACCCGCCGGTAGAAATGTTCCGCCGAGACAAGGTCCTGGTGCTGGATGAAGAGGTCGCCCAGCGCCTGGGGGTGGTCGATGGAGAGCGGCTCCATCCGCATGGCGCGGCGCAGGGCCGTCTCCATCCTGCGGGGGTCGCCGGATCCGCGGGCGACGCGGCTGAGATGGCCAATGGCTTCGACATGGTCGGGCTGAAGCGCCAACGCCCGGTGGTAGAGGACCTGCGCCTCGCTGAAACGCCCAAGATCGAGAAGGGCATGGGCCAGATTGATCGCGCCCTCGATCCGTTCCGGCGCCAGGGCGACGGCCCGGCGGCCGCTGGCCCGGGCACGGTTCGGCTGCCCCAGCAGATGGAGGGCGCGGGTGAGGTTGATGACGGGTTCGGCATAGTCGGGGCGCAGCGTAACGGCCTTGCGGTACGCCGCCGCCGCCGCCGCCATGTCGCCCTGGGTCCGAAGCCCTTCGCCGACGCTGTTGTGGTACTCGGCACGGTCGCGGGTGATGCGCAAGGCGCGGTCGAACAACGCCAACGCATCCGCTTCCCGCCGGGATTGCAGTTCGGTCAGGCCGAGCAGGTGCCAGGCATCGGCATGGGCCGGTTCGAGCGTGAGCAAGGCTTGATAGAGTCCGGCCGCCTCGCTCAGGCGACCGGCACGGTGGCGGGCGATCGCCGTGTTCAGAAGGTTGCCGGCCGATGGCGCGCCAGCCCGTCCCGCCTGGGTGTGACCGGTTCCTCTGATCTCGCTGCTCGCGCTCAAGGCGGTGTGTTCCCAGTCAGGCCGAGTGACGGCTGCCGATCATGGTGTGAAGGCTAGCCGGAGAGGCTTAACCTTTGGCTAATCAAGGCCGGTGGCGGCTCCGATCATACCAATCCGTCCAAAGGACGGCGACCGGCGGCCACGGCCTGCAATTCGGCGGAGATCGCTGCGACGACGCTGGTCCAATCCCCGGGGGTCGGCTGACGGAACAGCCTTGCGGTTGGATACCATGGGCTGTCGGACCGTCCCTCCATCCAGCGCCAGTCGGCGGCGAATGGCAGCATGATCCAGACCGGCCGGCCCAAGGCACCGGCAAGATGCGCCGGAGCCGTGCAGGAGGTGATGACGAGGTCGAGGCCGGCCATGATCGCCGCGGTGTCCGCAAAGTCACGGGTCGTGCCGCCCAGGTCGGTAACGGTGGCGGGCAGGACATGTCCGGCGAGGTCGCGCCGTCCATCCCCGACCTGCAGCAGGACCATGTGCACGCCGGGCAGCGTCAGCAGGGGAGCGACAGCCGCGAAGTGCGGTGACCGCCAACGGTCTCCGTCGAAGGTCGGGTTGCCCGCCCACACCAGCCCGGCCTTCAGCCCGGCGGCGCCCGACAGTCGTGCGCGCCATGTTGCCGCATCCTCCGGGGCCGGATGCAGATAGGGCACTCCGCCGGGAATGCTCCCGCGGTCGGTGCCCAGCAGGTGCGGCAGGCTCAGCAGGGGAGTCCAGGCGTCGACCCGCGGTATCGGGTCTCCGTCCACCACCACGTGGCGCACCCCGTCGGCGCGCGTCATCAAGCGCTTCATCGCGGGTGAGCAGAGCATGGTCAGTGTTCCGCCGCCGCGCTCCACCAGCTTGGCGTAACGCACGAACTGGATGGTGTCGCCTTCGCCCTGCTCCGCCACCGCCAGCAGGGAGACGCCATTCAGCGCCCCGCCGCGCCAGCGGGGAGCAGGCGTGTCGAGGACGGGCGCAGGCGGCGGCGAAACTGTGTGGCGATGCTCGTAAAAACCGAAGCCGGCGCGTAGATCGCCTCGGCGCAACAATGCGAAGCCGAGATTCTTCGCCGCCTCATGCAGGGTGGGGGCCAGCGTCAGTGCTTGGCGGAAACATGCCTCCGCCCTGGCGGTCTGACCGGCATCGAACAGGATGGCGCCGAGGTTGCTCAGGGCGTTTGCATGTTTGGGTACCAGGCTCAACGCGCGTTTGAGGGCCAGGATGGCGTCTTCGTCGCGATGGGCTCTGCGCAGTTGGCTGGCGAAGTTGGACCAGACCTCCGCATGACCGGGATCGGCCGCGAGCGCCCGCCGGAAGCAGCGCGTGGCCAGGGTGCTGTGCCCGAGCTGGCCCGCCAGGGTGCCGAGGTTGGCATGAATGGGACCGTGCATCGGAAACCTGCCGGCCGCCCGGGTGAAAGCCGCCCATGCCGCCGCCCGGTCTCCCCTCTGCGAGGCGAGCACGCCGGCCCGGAATTCCGGGCTGCGCTGGGGATCGGTTGCGGACCCGTCGGGCGGGAAGCTGTCGGGGAAGACGGGCATGGGGGTTCCGTCATGGCGCTGCGGCCGGCTGATGGCGGATCCCCATCCTAACCGGGATCCGGGCGTGCGCAAGGCTGTCCCATCCGGACCCCGGCTGCTGTAGACTGGGGCTGCTGTAGACTGGAAGCCCGGCACCGTGCGCCGCTTTTTCGAACCGTCGAGTTCCCGTGTGATCCCAGAGGCTCAGACCCCAAGCGTTCAAGCCAGAGCCCAGACCGCTCTTCGCCACGCGATCGATGCCCATCGGAAGGGGCACCTTGCGGATGCGAAGCGGTGCTACGCCGCCCTGCTGTGCATGGCTCCGGCCGATCCCGGATTGGTCCTGCTGATGGCGTTGGCCGAAGTGCAGGAGGGGGGAGCCGCTGGATGGCTGCCCAGGGTCGCCCCCGTGGTCGCGCCCCTGTCCGCTGGCGATGCCGCCTTCGAACGGCTGCGGGAGTTCATGCTTTCGGTGACCGCGCATCGGCTGTCCGTTGAACTGGAGGAAGGGGCGGTCGATCGGGTCGGCGTCGCGCTGGCGCGGCTGGTGGAGGCGCTGCCGCCGTACGGCGCCCTGCTGCGCCTCCTGGCGCTGGTCCGTTTCATCCAGGGGGCCGCCGACGAGGCCGGCGGGCTGCTCGCCCGGGTGTCGAGCCTTGCGGTCCCCGAACGCACCGGTGCCGCGCCGGTGTCGGAGGCCGGGCTGGAGCGTGCGCTGCGCGCGCTTGAGTGTCGGCGCAAGGACCATCAGGCGGTCGGCACGGTGGTGATCCCGGCTCACCGCGTGGAAGGGTGCATCGGGCGCGCCCTGGACAGCGTGGACCGGGCGGTTCGTTACTACCGCCAGGCAGCGGGCGATCCGGACGCGCGCTTTCACATCTGCGTGGTGGACGACGCGTCGCCGGACGGCACCGTTGACGTGGTCCGGGCATGGTCACGAACCCATCCCGAACACAGCCTGTCGTTGATCGCCAGCAGCCGCAACGGCGGGGCGGGGCGGTCCCGCAACCTTGGGGCAGCCATGGCGATGGGGCCTTATCTCTGGTTCCTCGACGCCGACGACTGGTTTCTCGACCGCCATCTCTGGGTGACGGCCACGGCGCTCGACCGCCACCCGGAGATCGGCTTCGTGCGCACCGGCATCCGGTTCGACAGCATCGACCGCGACATCACCCCGGTTTGGCGCTCGGCCTCCGAAGCGACCTATCCCTGCAACCTGTGTGTGCGGCGCGTTTGTCATGACTTGGTCGGCGGATTTCCCGAGGAGGAGCCGTTCAATCCGGCCGGGCCGGAGGATGTCTGCTACAGCAGGGCGTTGCAGTCGCTGTTCGCCGGGGCGAAGACCGCGGAACCGACGGTGTGCTATACGCTCAGCGCCGGGAATGTGTTCGACAGGTTGAAGGCGGACATGCTGAGCGGCAGGCCGCCCGGGCAGGGAGCGCCGCCGGAGCCGGTCCATCTGGCGGCGGAGCTTCTGATCCGCCGCCGGCTCTATGCCCTGGAGGCCAAGCGTGGAATGCACTGGGACGGCCCCCCCATTCTTTCCGACAGGGGTGGATGGATGATCACCCTGTGACGGCAGGCAGACAGTCAGCCTCTGATGGGCCGATGACCGCGGCCATGCATCCGGCCGAAGTACTTGCCGAGGCGCATCGGGTGCTGGCAAGCGGCCGGTTCGCCGCCGCGGCGGCGCTTTTTCGACGCTTCGTGGCGCTCAGTCCCGGCGAGCCGGCTGGATTTCTTGGTCTTGGCCACATCGCGGTGCGCAGCGATGCGCTGGGCGGCGCCATACCGATGTTCGCCCGTGCCGCGGCGTTGGCACCGGGGCTTGGCCGGGTGGTGCTGGATCTCGGCCGGCTCTGCGCTCATGACGGCCGGGCGGACCGGGCCGCCACCGCGCTGCGTGCAGCCTTGGCGCTCGATCCCGGCAGCGCCGAGGGGTGGATTGCGCTTGCGATGTTGATCCATGCGGCGCAAGGGCCGGTTGCCTCGGTCGCAGCCTTCCGCAGGGTGGCGCGCCTGCTGCCGGAGGCGGCGTCCGCCCACCTCAACCTGGGCAACGTCCTGTTCGATTCCGGATCCTGGGCGAAATCCGGGACCAGCTTGCGGCAGGTATTGGCGCTGGAGCCGGCGCGCGCCTATGCACTGTTTCAGCTTGGCCGGGTAGCGCGCCGGACCGGTCTGGCGGATGTGGCCTGCCACCTGCTGGACCGTGCCGCCCGGCTGGAGCCGGCGACTTCGCCCGCCGCGGCCGACATTATGGCGGAACTGACCCTTGCGCTGCGCGACTGCGGCCGTTGGCAGGACGCTGTCCGCCACGGGTGGCGGGCAGCGGTACTGGCTCCCGACCGCTATGACGCTCACCTCGTGCTCGGCACCGCCGCCGAGGCGGAAGGTTGCACCGCCAGGGCGCTCGCCGCCTACGAGCGTGCGATTCACTGCCATCCGGGATTCGGCGAAGCGTTTACCCGGCGCGCCGTTCTGCGGTTGCGGCAGAGCTGGAAAGCCCCGTCCCCGCGCTCCCCGGCCGGGCGTGCCGGACGGCGCCTCGCCGCGACGGAGTTGGGGTGCAACGGGCGTTTCGGCAACCAGCTGCTTCAGTACGGCTTCCTGCGCCTCTATGCCGCCCGTCATGATCTGGATCTGGAGGTGCCGGAGTGGGTGGGTCGTTATCTGTACGATTGCGACGATCCGCTGCCCGGGACGCCTCTTCCCCGGCTTTCCGAAGAAGACCATGATTTCTTCGCCTCGCTTTCAGGGACGGCGCCGGTACGGGCAGAGTGCGACGTCACCGGCTATTTCTGCCGTCACACTGGGGCATTGGCGCCATACCGGCAGGACTTCCGCAGGATCTTCACACCCGGCCGGTACCTATGGCCGCGCGCCGAGGCGATCGAGCATCGCTTGCGCGCACGGGGACGGACGGTTGTCGCGCTGCATCTGCGGCGGGGCGACTATGGCTGGGGCCGGTTCTGGATTGCGCCGGAGCTTTGGTACCGGACATGGCTGGAGCGGCTGTGGTCCGATCTGGACTCCCCCGTTCTTTATCTTGCAACCGACGCGCCGGAGCTGGCCGCCGCCTTCGCCCCGTTTTCCCCCGTCCTCGCCGCCGATCTTTGCAAACCCCTGGCGGGTGCCGAGTTCTTCACCGATTTCCATGCGCTGTGCGTCGCCGATGTTCTGGCGATCTCGAACAGCACTTTTTCCTTTGTGTCCGGCCTGCTGAACCGGACCGCCCGGCGGTTCGTCCGCCCGGATCGTCACCGGGGCATGCTGGTGCCGTACGATCCCTGGAATGCCGAAGTCCTGCTTTGAACCGAGGCAAAATCCATCGACACGGCCGATGCCCCCGGCCTCCTGTTCCGTGAAGCAGGTAGAGCAGTCCGGCTCCGTGAACAACCTCTGGATATGCGGCATAAGGGAACGCCCGAAAAAGCTGTTTGCTCGATTTCATGCTAATTTGCTATTAACGCAAGTGGTAACACTTATGTGATACTTTGCCATTGCTGTGTCGGGGAACTCTGTTGGCGCTTGAGTTCTAAGAGATCAATAATACTTTTGGGTGTATTTTAGCGAGATGGAAAATTAAAATCTAGGCTTAAATAGAAATCCATAAATAGATTGAGGGCTGCTTTGGATAAGTCTTTATGTCCCGTCTGGAAATACTCTAAGTATTTTTTGTACGTATTGCTGCAACTTCTAACTTTTTGGATGTTCCCATATGCTTAAATTTATAGAAATACTCCAATCATTTCCTGACTTGGTGAGAACCTATACTGGTGGTTTGGTCCCGGGACTCATCGAATAGCCCTGGCTCCGGAACCGGGCGTCGATTGCCAAGCTTCCGGATATCGTTCTTCCCGTCTCTCTCAAGCTGCCGCGTGTGAGGAAATTATGGCCGGAACCGTCAACGCCTCTGGAACCACCATTACGACGACGTCGCCGAGCACCATCATCGGCAGCACCATGGTGGACGTCGTCACCCTGGGCAATGTCGGCAACACCACCACGGTAAGGGCGCTTGAGACGCTCATCGGCAGCACCGGCCTCGATCTCATAACATTCGGCAGCGGTGGCAACACCACCACGGTCAGGGCGCTTGAGACGCTTATCGGCGGTGCCGGCAACGACGTTATTTACGGCTCGACTGCCGGGACGACGATGTCGGTCTCGCTGATCGAGACGCTGACCGGAACAACGAAGGCGGCGCTCGAAGACATCATCCTTGTCGGAACCAGCGGCAACACGGTCCTGGTGGACTGGATCGATACCCTTGTCGGCGGCACGGCGAAGGACGTCGTCTATATCGGCAATGGCGTCGTTCCCGGAACCACCGTCACGAGCGGCAGCACCATGCTGGTGTCGCTCGTGGAGACGATCGTCGGCGGGTCCGGAACGGAGGCGATCTTCCTCGGCGGCGCTGGCAGTACGATTTCCATCCAGGACATCACCACGCTGCTGGGCAACACAGGCGTGGACGTCGCTCAGATCTCCACGACCAGGGGGACGACGATGGTCGTCTCCCTGATCGATACGGTGATCGGCAACAGCGGCCTGGACATCATCAATTCCTCCGGCGCGCCCAACCCTTTCAATACGGGGCTTGTCGGAGTCGAAGCAGCCTACGGCCAGTTGGGTGCCCAGGATACCCTGTACCTACTGGGAACTTCCGGTAATACGATCGCCATCGGCTTGATCGACACGCTTATCGGGAGTTCCGCTAAAGACGTCATTTCCCAAACAACCGATTATGGATCCATCAAATTTTCATCAAGTGTCTCCAACACGACACATCTCGTTGGTATCGAGACCATTATCGGCGGCAAAGGTGCTGAAACATTCTTCATCGATTATGAGGATGGGAAGAACGGCAGCACGATTGCCTTGACTGGTGTCGATACCATCCATGGCGGTACCGGTGTCGATGTTATCCAGGCTTTGGACAGCTTTCTTTCTCCGATCGGCACTTCCGGCAGCACCACCGGCATCACCAACATCGAAACGATCATCGGTAGCGCTGGTTCAGATACCTTTATCGTAAGCCATCTAAAAAGCCCGAATGGCGTCATCGAGGTCGGTGCGACAGTTCGTGTTTCCGGCGTCGAAGTCATGGCCGGCGCTTACCAAAAGGATGTCCTTTACCTGGACGGTCCAGGCTATACGATCAGCACATCCTTCTTTGATACGGTGGTGGGAACCACCGGGTATGACGTGGTCAAGACAGCCGCTTTTGGCTTCTATGCAGGCGGCGTGGGCTCGAACGCTGCCGGATCATCCGATCTCCAGGGGGTTATTGACGTCGAGGAGATCATCGGCGACCACTATTGGTTGTCTCCCACGTCATATTTCGGAACGCACAATTACTGGAAAATTCTGGACCCCAATGGTTCCACCATCACTGCCCGGGTGGTCGAATATCTGTGGGGCAGCAGCGGAAACGACGTCATCACCCTTGGCGACGCCCCGTATGTCACCGGGACCACGACGCTTCGCCGGCAATCCACCTCGATCAGCGGCGTGGAAACGCTGATCGGCAGCGGCGCCTCGGATGACCTGATCACGCTGATGGGCGATGGCTCCTTCAAGAGGCTGTCGACCTCGACCACACGGGTCGATACCGTGACCTACGGTGCCGGCGAGACCATGATGGTGATGGGGATCGAAACCCTCATCGGCGACACCGGTTTCGATCTGATCATGCTGGGCAGCACCGGCACTACGATGCTGGTCAGCGGCCTGGAGACCATCGTCGGCGGCACCGGCAAGGATCTGCTGACGACCATTGGCGGCGTCACCATCGCCATCGGCGCGATCGAAACGCTGACGGGTGGTGCCGGCGCCGACGTGGTCAGCCTGCTCGGCGGCGGGAACACCACGACGCTGTCGCTGATCGAGACGATCCAGGGGCTGGACAGCGGCACCGACTTCATCATTCTGACGGAAGCCTACAACACGGTGTTCGCATCGTGGCTCGAGACGCTGTTCGGCGGCACCGGCACCGACGTCGTCAGGCTGGGCAGCAGCGGCAACACGATGCTGGCGGCCGGTATCGAAACGCTGATCGGCGGCGGCGGCACGGATGTGATTGCCCTCCAGGGATCGGCTGGCAACACCGTGGCCATTTCCAATCTCGAAGCCGTCGTCGGTGGCAGCAACGTCGACGTGCTGGTGCTCGGCTCCGCAGGTGGAACGCTGTCGGTCAGTTCCATCGAGACGGTCGTCGGCACCACCGCCGTCGATGCGCTCACGCTTGCCGGGACGGCGGGCAGCAGCATCCTGGCCAGCAGGGTCGAAACCCTGATCGGCAGCGTGGGCCGCGACGTGGTGGCGCTGTCGTCGGGCGGGAACACGGTCCTGGCGGCGGGGCTGGAGACGCTGACCGGCAGCGCCGGCGTCGACGTCGTGACGCTGGGCAGCGCCGGCAACACCATGCTGGCCATCGGCTTCGAAACGCTGACCGGCGACATCGGCGTGGACGCCGTCACATTGGGGGGGGGCGGCAACACGATCGCCGCATCCGGGCTGGAAACCCTGGTCGGCGGGGCGGGCGTGGACGTGGTCACGCTGGGCAGCAGCGGCAACACGATCCTCGCCACCGGCATTGAAACGCTGACCGGCGGCGCCGGCCGGGATGTGTTCGCCTTCGATTCGACGGTCGCCGGCACCAGCGCGGTCAACGGCTTCAGCAAGGACGATGCCCTCCGCGTCGTTGGCGCCACCCTGACCGGCCCCGTCATCAGCGGCAACGGAACCGCCGTCGCCGCAGGGTCGATTCAGCTCTCCTCCTCCGGAGGGGCGACGACGCTCTACATCAACACCGGGAACACCACCGGCGCGGCCACCCTCATCATCACGCTGGACGGCCTTTACACGCCAGGCAATTTCTCGATTTCCGGCGACAGCATCACGCTGACCCAGAGCTCCCTGACCGGCCCCTTCCTCGATGCCGCGTCCGACGGGGGCACCGTCGGCGACGGCATCACCAACGTCACGACCCCGACCTTCACGGGTGCAGCCGAGGCCAACAGCGTCGTCACCCTGTATGAAGGGGGGACGGTGCTGGCCAGCGGTACGGCGTCGTCGAACGGCACCTGGGCGATCACCAGCACGCTGAGCGAGGGAACGCACACCCTGACCGCGGTCGCCGTGACCTCGGCAAGCAACACGGCCACCTCGTCCACGGCATTGACCGTCACCATCGACAGCACGATCGTGGCCCCGACCGGTCTTGCCCTGGCGGCCGGCTCGGACAGCGGATCGAGTGCCAGCGACCGCATCACCAATGTCGTGGCCCCGACGGTGACCGGCACGGCGGAGGCCAGCAGCGTCGTCACGCTCTATGACGGCACGGCCGTCGCCGGAACCGGCACGGCCA
>NZ_RWIJ01000026.1:0-822 GCF_019805165.1 Azospirillum sp. 412522 | reverse complement strand
CACCAGCACCACACTGAGCAGCGGCGACCACACGCTGAGCGCAACGGCGGTGGACGTGGCAGGGAACACCTCCACGGCCTCCAGCGGCCTGACCGTCACCATCGACAGCACGACCGCCACGCCGACCGGCTTGGCGCTGGCGGCCGGCTCGGACAGCGGGTCGAGCGCCAGCGACCGCATCACCAATGTCGTGACCCCGACGGTGACCGGCACGGCGGAGGCCGACAGCGTCGTCACGCTCTATGACGGCACGGCCGTCGCCGGAACCGGCACGGCCAACGGCAGCGGCGTCTGGTCGATCACCAGCGCCACGCTGAACAGCGGCGCCCATACCCTCACCGCGCGGGCGGTGGATGTGGCGGGCAACAGCTCCACGGCGTCGGCCGGCCTGACAGTCACCATCGACACAACCGCACCGGGCATCCCGACCGGTCTCGCTCTGGCGGCCGGCTCGGACAGCGGATCGAGCGCCAGCGACCGCATCACCAACGTCACCGCCCCCACCGTCACCGGCACGGCGGAGGCCAACAGCGTCGTTACCCTCTATGACGGGACTGCGGTCGCCGGAACCGGCACCGCGAATGGCAGCGGCGTCTGGTCGATCACCAGCGCCACGCTGAGCAGCGGCGACCACACGCTGACGGCGACCGCGGTGGATGCTGCCGGCAACAGCTCCACCGCCTCCAGCGGCCTGACCGTCACCATCGACAACACGACCGCCGCACCGACCGGTTTGGTGCTGGCGGCCGGCTCGGACAGCGGATCGAGTGCCAGCGACCGCATCACCAATGTCGTGGCCCCGACGGTGACCGGCACGGCGGA
>NZ_RWIJ01000025.1 GCF_019805165.1 Azospirillum sp. 412522 | reverse complement strand
GGACGGGGCGCTTCACCCCCCGTCCCGCCGTTCCATCGCCGCCCGCAGCAGGGCGGCGAACCGGAAGGGCGCGTGCAGGAACTTGCTGTAGGGCAGCGTCGCGAACCAGCCGAGCACGAGGCCGAGATGGGCCAGCAGCAACGGCCCCATCGCCGCCGTCTCGCGCAGGGCGAGCAGCGCGAGACCGCTCGCCGCCACCAGGAACAGCAGCCCCAGCAGGGCGCCGTCCGCGCCGCCCAGGCCCGGCGCCAGCGGCCCGGGATCGGCACGCCGCTTCAGCAGCGCCAGCCCTGCCGTGCCGACGACCATCCCGACTCCCCCCAGCCCGCCGAGCAGCACCGGCAGGCTCGACAGCGGATAGGGCGCCTGCCACCCCCAAACATGGTCATAGACGGTCGCCACGGCGGTGGCGGCGAAGCACAGCGCCACCCCGTAGAACAGCGCATGGTGGAACCGCCGCCGCGCCTGCGAGAACCGTTCGTCCCGGTCGTTGCAGCCGGCCCCGCCGCCGCCGAGATTGCGCAGGCTGGCGGCGTCCGACAGGGCCTCGCGCAGGGCCGGCAGCAGGGCCGCGCCCGCCGGCAGCGGCCCCATGCCGCGCCAGAAGGACGCGACGCTGAAGCCGATGGCGAGCAGCGACCACAGCAGCACTGCCCCGGCCACCCCGGCGATGGCCCCCCACGGCACCAGCCGGTAGAAGGCGCCCGGCCCGGCCTGCCGCCCGAACAGCAGCTCCGGCGGCACCGACAGCAGGACCGGAAGCGCCACGAGCGCCACCGAGGCCGCGGTCACGGCGGCGACGAAGCCCCACCCCGCGCCGGGCAGGCGCCCCCTGACCCGAACCGGCCAGACATGGTCGCGGTAGGACTGCTGCCTGACCAGGGCGAGGCTCTTCGGCAGATTGAGGTCGAAGGCATGCGGCGGCGCGTACTGGCAGGCGTGGTAGCAGGACCGGCAGTTGTGGCAGAGGTTGGACAGGTAGGCGAGATCGGCCGCCGACACCGACCGCCGGGACTTCAATGCCCGGAAGACGGCGCAATAGCCGTCGCAGAACCGGCAGGCGTTGCAGAGGTCCAGCGCCCGGCGGGCCTCCGCCGCGATCCGTTCCGCGCCGTCGTCAGCGCAGGGCATGGGCGGCCGCCTCCCGGCCGGCGATGCGTCCGAACACGGCGCCGACCGTCATGGCGCTCCCCGCCAGATAGCCCGTGCCCAGGATGTTGGGGGCCATGACCACCCCGGCGGCATGGACCCCGTCGATGGCCGTCCCGTCCCGCCGCAGCACCCGCGCCCGCCCGTCGACCCGCACCCCCAGGCAGGTGGAGGTGACGCCGACCCGCACCGGATAGGCGCCGAAGGGCGGAACCGCGATCGGCGCGGCCAGACGCGTCTTCGGCGGATCGATGCCCGCCGTCGCCCCGCCTTCGGCAATCGCGGCGTTGAAGCCGTCCACCGTCGCCTCCAGCGCCGCAGGATCGATGCCGAGCGCCCGCGCCAGCGCGCCGATGCCGTCGGCCCGGATCGCCGGGAAGACCGAAGGCCGGAACCGCTCCCCGATCGCCGCGTCGAAGATTGAGAAGGCGACGGCGCCCGGACGGCGCGCCACCAGATCGCCCCAGGCGGTGTAGCGGCCCGGCCCGACGCTGGCTCCCTCGTCGGCGAAGCGCCGGCCGTCGCGGTCGACGACGATGCCGTGGGCGATGCCGTCCAGCCGCGTGACGATGCCGCCGTCGAACCGCGGCGCCCGGCCGTCCACCGCCACCATGTGGCAGCGGTCCGCCGCCCCCACCGGCTCCGCCCCTTCCGCCAGCAGCGCCGTCAGCGGGATGCCGGTCGCCCGGGGCGTGCCGCGGACCGTGAACGCGTCGGCGGCCGCGCCCCACTGCCGCCGCAGCCAGCCGAAATCCGCCTGGAAACCGCCGGACGCGACGACGAGCGCCCGTGCCCGGACGGTCCGGCAGCCGCCATTTTCGCCGACCGTGACGGCGGGCGGCCCGTCCCGCAGATGCAGCGCGCGCACCTCGCTGTCGTAGCGGACGGCGACGCCCAGTTCTTCGGCGGTGGCGTAGAGCGCATTCACCAGCGCCTTGCCGCCGCCCAGGAAGAAGGCCGTCTTGCGGGAATAGGGCAGGACTTCGTCGCCGACGCTCTGGAACCGCACGCCGTTGCCGGCCAGCCAGTCGACGATCCCGGCGCTGTCCCCGACGAACAGGCGCGCCAGCCCCTCATCCGATCCCCCGGCCACCCCCCCGGCCACCCGCCGCAATTCCGCCCTGTAGTCGCCGGCGGGATAGCGGCCCCGCACCCACGGGGTCGGCGCCTCGTGCATGACCCGCATGTTGCGGGAGTGGCGGGCGTTGCCGCCGCGCAGCGCCCTGGGCGCCGCCTCCAGCAGCAGGACGGCGGCGCCCGCCCGCCGCGCCGCGATGGCGGCGCAGAGGGCGGCGTTCCCGCCCCCCACCACCAGAACGTCGCAGTCGTACGGAACACCGGTCATCGCTCGATCGCAGCGGAAGGCGGACCGCACCCGGTCTGCCGGACGAATCCTGTGGAGCCATGGCTTTAGCCCCGGACGGCCTGCGCTGAAAAGGGCGGAGGCCTGCGACACAGCGCAGCGCCCCGCTTCCGGTTTTTCACAAAGACCACCGAAGAAGAAATAATTCCTATAATCTCCGTCGAATTCCCTTCCCCGCTTGCGGAGCCACGCCATGCCCCTCGACAGCCGCACCCTCCAGAACGACCATTTCCCCCTCTGGGCCGAAGAGCCGCCGAAACCTTCCGAGGGCTCGCTGGTCCCCGGATCCCAGTTCCACGAGGAACAATGGATCATGGCCGCCGGCATGCTGGCCCGCGGAACCAGCTTCCTCCACGTCTCCCGCTCCATGGGATGCAGCCGCACGACTCTCTGGCGGGCCTATTACGGATCCAAGGATTTCCGTCACAGGGTCTGGTGGGAGCGGCAGGCGCTGAACCGCGAGGCCGAGCTGCGGCTCTCCTCGCTGCGCATCCTGGTGGCCGAGCAGATCGAGCGGCTGGTCTCCGCCGGCGATCCCGCCACGGTCCGCTGGCTGGCCGAACGCCTCGGCCTGTTCGCCGGCCTCGACCTCCCGGCGAACAGGCGGCAAGCCTCCCAGCCGGACGATCCGTCCGCCCCCAGGCCCGCCCCCCGTCCTGAAGACCCGCCCGCCGTCACCGTCCCCGAACTCGACGACGACCTTCCCGGCGCGCTCCGCGAACGGACGCCGCCCGATCCGCGCGCCGTCGCCGCCATCCTCGACCGGCCGGAAGCGGCGGGTCCGAAAGGCGTCTTCCCCTGGACCGCCAACCCCGACGATCCCTATCCCAGCCTCGGTTCGGCGCAGGAACGGCGGGGCGCGAAGGTCGCCTTCCGCCGCCGGTAGGGCAGCCGGGATGGAACGCCCGCCGGAAAGCGTTCCACATTGTTCCACGCGCCATCCCCCTCCCCACTCGCCCCGGGAGACGATCTCCGAAGAAAAACAATTATCGCCGGTTGACAGAATGATGTTTCTTGCATCTCATAAGGGTCATTCCTGACCGCATTTCGCGCTCTTGCCTGCGGTTGCGGAAACGTCGCAGCACGGGAGCCGGCATCCATGATGGTCGTGGCGTATGGCGCGTCGGCACGCGAAGAAGGCTGCCGATGACCGATCCGACGATGCTGCCGGCGACGAGTCCCGAAGCGATGCCGGCCGCCCTGCTCGCCCTGATCGCCGGGCATGGGCCGGAGGTCGCCGGCTGGCTCGACGCGGCGCTGGCCGCCCCGCCCCCGCCCGGCTCGCCGGAGTTCATGCGCCTGTTCGCGGTTGCCGGACGCAAGCTCGGCGGCACGGCACCGCAGGGTCGGCCGCCTGGCTGGCCGCCGGCCCGGATCGCCCGCGCCGCCCTGCTCGCCGCCTCGGTCCACGCTGCGGCGGCCGAGGCGCCGGCCCGGCTGGCGGCCGCCTTCCGCCGGTCCGACAGCGCGGAGCGGGCGGCGATCCTCCAGTCGCTGATGCTGCTGCCCGACCCCGCCCGCTTCGCCGACCTCGCCGCCGACGCCTGCCGCTCCAGCGTGCAGCCGGTGTTCGAGGCCATCGCCTGCGACAACCGCTTTCCCGCCGCCCATTTCGCCGAACCGGTCTTCAACCAGATGGTGCTGAAGGCGGTCTTCACCGGCGCGCCGCTGGCCCGCGTCGCCGGGCTGGCGGAGCGGACGACCGCCGGCCTCCGCCGCATGGCCGCCGATTTCCGCGACGAGCGGCGGTCGTCCGGCCGGCCGGTGCCGGCCGACCTCGATTTCCTCCTCGACCCGGGACCCTGACACGATGAAGCTCTTCGACCCGCATATCCACATGACGTCGCGCACCACCGACGATTATGCCGCCATGCGCCGGGCCGGCATCGTCGCGGTGACCGAGCCGGCCTTCTGGCTCGGCCAGCCGCGCACCCATGCCGGCAGCTTCGAGGACTACTTCCTGTCGCTGGTCGGCTGGGAGCGCTTCCGCGCCAGCCAGTTCGGCATCCGCCATTTCTGCACGCTGGGCCTGAACCCGAAGGAGGCCAACAACCCCGACCTCGTCGCCGGCGTGCTGGAGCTGGTCGACCTCTACCTGGAGAAGGAGGGCGTCGTCGCGGTGGGCGAGATCGGCTATGACGACATGAGCCCGGCGGAGGACGACATCCTCGCCCGGCAGGTCGAGATGGCCAAGCGCCACGGCCTGCCGGTGATGATCCACACGCCGCACCGCGACAAGAAGGCCGGCACCCGCCGCACCCTCGACCTGCTGCGCGAGGCCGGCATCCCGCCCCACCTCGTGCTGATCGACCACAACAACGAACAGACGCTGGAGATGGTGCTGGAGAGCGGCTGCTGGGCCGGCCACACCATCTATCCCGGCAGCAAGATGGACGAGCCGCGCATGGTCGGGCTGGTCCAGGCCTTCGGGCCGGAGCGGATCATGGTCAACAGCTCCGCCGACTGGGGGATCAGCGATCCGCTGAAGGTGCCGAAGACCGCGCAGGCGATGCGCGACGCCGGCATCACGGAGGAGGCCGTCGCGACCATCGTCTGGCGCAACCCCATCGCCTTCTACGCCCAGAGCGGCCGGCTCGACCCCGCCGAGCTGGAAATCCCGCTGCCGGTCGACCAGCGCCTGCTGTTCGAAGGGAACACCGTGCTGCGCGGGCAAACGCCGATGGTGGAGGCTCCGGCCGTCGAGGCGGTGCCCGCCGGATCGGACGGCTGACGGCGATGAGGCGCACGCTGGTCCTGAACGTCGTCGGCCTGACCGCCGGCCTCCTGCCCCACGCCCCGGCGATCTCCCGGCTGGCGGCGCGCGGGATGCGTCCGCTGCTGCCGGTCCTGCCGGCGGTCACCTGCTCGGTGCAGGCCAGCATGCTGACCGGGCTTCCCCCCTCCGGCCATGGCTGCGTCGCCAACGGCTGGTACGACCGCGACCTGTCGGAGATCCTGTTCTGGAAGCAGAGCAACCGGCTGGTCACCGGCGAGACGCTGTGGGACGAGGCGCGGCGGCGCGACCCGGCCTTCGTCGGGGCCAAGCTGTTCTGGTGGTACAACATGTATTCCGGCGCCGACATCAGCGTCACGCCGCGGCCGATCTATGCCGCGGACGGCCGCAAGCTGCCGGACGTCTACACCCACCCGCACAGCCTGCGCGGCGAACTGGCGCAGGCGCTGGGTCCGTTCCCGCTGTTCCGCTTCTGGGGTCCCGGCGCCGATCTGGTGTCGAGCCGCTGGATATCCCACTGCGCGGCGGAGGTGGAACGGCGCTTCCGCCCGACCCTGTCGCTGGTCTATCTGCCGCATCTCGACTACGACCTCCAGCGGCTCGGTCCCGACGACCCGCGCATCGCCGTCCAGGTCGCCGCCGTCGACGCGCTGGCCGCCCCGCTGATCGAGGCGGCGGAGCGCGAGGGGACGCGGGTGGTCGTGCTGTCGGAATACGGCATCACCGGCGTTTCCGGCCCCGTCGCCATCAACCGCGCCCTGCGCTGGGCCGGGCTGGTCGCGGTGCGCGAGGAACAGGGCGGCGAGCTGCTCGACCCCGGCGCATCCGATGCCTTCGCCGTCGCCGACCACCAGCTTGCCCATGTCTATGTCCGCCGGCCGGACCAGACGGCGGCGGTGCGCGACCTGCTGCTGCAACTGGACGGGGTGGAGCGGGTGCTGGACGCCGACGCACAGCGGGCCGCCGGCATCCGCCACCCGCGCGCCGGCGAGCTTGTCGCGGTCGCCCGCGCCGACCGCTGGTTCAGCTATCCCTATTGGCTGGACGACGACCGGGCGCCGGACTTCGCCCGCACGGTGGAGATCCACCGCAAGCCCGGCTACGACCCGGCGGAGCTTTTCCTCGATCCCGCCCTGCCCTGGCCCAAGGCGTCCATCGCCTGGCGGCTGGCGAAGAAGGCGCTGGGCTTCCGCACGCTGATGGACGTGATCCCGCTCGACGCCGGGCTGGTGAAGGGGTCGCACGGCCGGCCGACCGACCGGGCGGAGGCCGGACCCCTGCTGATCTCCTCCGAACCCGGCCTGCTGCCCGACGGCCCGGTGCCGGCGGAGGCGGTCAAGTCCCTCCTGCTCGCCCACATCTTCGACGAGGTGACCGCGCGATGACCTCCAGCCTTTCCCAGGCCACGCCTTCTCCGGACGCCCGTTCCCCCCTCCTCCGCCAGCGCTTCGCGGTCACCTTCGACTATGCCGTCGCCTTCACCCGCGACGCCTTCGACCCGGCCAACCCGACGCTGGCCGACGCCCTGGGCACCGCGGGGGCCGATCCGCGCCCGCGCTGCCTCGCCTTCGTCGACATGGGCGTGCTGGCCGGGCATCCGGCATTGCCAGAGGCCATGACCGCCCATTTCGCCGCGCGCGGCGACCTGCCGACCCTGGTGGCGCCGCCGCACCTGCTGCCGGGCGGGGAGGCGGTGAAGAACGACCCGGCGCTGATCGGGCAGATGCACGACGCCATCCTCGGGCACGGCATCGACCGCCACTCCTATGTGCTGGCGGTCGGCGGCGGCGCCTTCCTCGACGCGGTCGGGCTTGCCGCCTCCACCGCGCACCGTGGCGTGCGGCTGGTGCGCATGCCGACCACGGTGCTGGCGCAGAACGATTCCGGCGTCGGGGTGAAGAGCGCCATCAACCTCAACGGCGCCAAGAACCAGATCGGCACCTTCGCTCCGCCCTGGGCGGTGGTCAACGACGCCGCCTTCCTCGACAGCCTGCCGCAGCGCGACCGCATCGCCGGCATGGCGGAGGCGGTGAAGGTGGCGCTGATCCGCGACGGCGCCTTCTTCGAATGGCTGGAACGGTCGGCCGACGCGCTGGCCCTGTTCGAATCCGACGCCGTCGCCCACCTGATCCGCCGCTGCGCCGAACTGCACATGCGCCAGATCGCCGAGGGCGGCGACCCGTTCGAGCAGGGCAGCGCCCGTCCGCTCGATTTCGGCCACTGGGCCGCCCACAAGCTGGAGACGCTGAGCCGCAACCATCTGCGCCATGGCGAGGCGGTGGCCGTCGGGATCGCCCTCGACACCCGCTATTCGGTGCTGGCCGGCCTGCTGCCGGAGGGCGGGGATCTGCGCGTCGCCGTCCTGCTGGAGCATCTGGGATTCCGCCTGTGGCATCCGGCGCTGGCCCGCCGCGACGCCGCCGGCCGGCCGCTGGTGCTGGCCGGGCTGGAGGAGTTCCGCGAGCATCTCGGCGGACGCCTGACCATCACCCTGCTGGCCGGGATCGGCCGGGGGATCGAGGTCAACGCCATGGACGCCACGCTGGTCGAAAGCGCCATCGGCTGGCTGTCGGCGCGGGAGGCCGCCTGATGCGCCTGTCCGGCGGCGGCACGCTCGGCTACTGCCTCAACGTCCATCCGACCCAGACCTTCGCCGAGCTGCGGGCGGCCCTGCTGGGGCCGGTGCGGGAGATCAGGCGCCGGCTCTGCCCGGACCGCCCCTTCGGCGTCGGGCTGCGCCTCTCCGCCGAGGCGGCGGCAACAGCGGGGGTGGCGGCGGAACTGGCGGCGATCTTCGCGGGAGAAGGATTCGAGGCCTTCACCATGAACGGCTTCCCCTATGGCCGCTTCCACGGCGCGCCGGTCAAGGAGGCCGTCTACGAGCCGGACTGGACGACGGCGGAGCGGGTCGCCTACAGCGTCTCCCTGGCCGAGACCATGGCGGCGCTGGTCCCGCCGGGCGCGCTGGCGACGATCAGCACCGTGCCCGGCGGCTACGCCCCCCGCGTGCGCGGACGCGAGGCGGCGGTGGCCGAGGGGCTGCTCCAGGCCGTCGCGGCGCTGGTCCATCTGGAGCGGAGCACCGGCCGCACCGTGGCGCTGGCGCTGGAGCCGGAACCCTGGTGCCTGCTGGAAAGCACAGCCGACGCCGTCGCCTTCTTCGGCGGACACCTGTTCGGCGATGCGGCCGCCGGACGGCTCGCATCCCTCGCCGGCCTGACGGCGGCCGAGGCGGCGGCCGCGCTTCCGCGCCATCTCGGCCTCTGCCTCGACGTCTGCCACATGGCGGTCAACTTCGAGGAGCCGGCGGACTCGCTGGCCGCCCTGGCCGCCGCCGGCATCCCGATCCACAAGCTCCAGCTGAGCGCCGCCCTGCGCATCGCGCGGGTCGACGCCACGGCGCGGGAGCGCGTGGCCGCCTTCCGCGATGCCGTCTATCTCCACCAGACCGTCGCCCGCGCGGCGGACGGGACGGTCCGGCGCTTCGTCGACCTGCCGCAGGCCTTGGAGAGCGCCGGCGGCGGGGACGAGGAGTGGCGGGTCCACTTCCACGTCCCGGTCTTCGCCGAGCCGGAACCGCCGCTCGACTCCACCCGCGGCGCGCTGGAGCGGCTGCTGGCGATCCACCGCGGCCGGCCGGTGGCGCCGCACCTGGAAGTCGAAACCTACACCTGGGACGTCCTGCCCGCCGAAGCCTGCGGAGCGGGCGCCATGAGCGTCGTCGACGGAATCGAAAGGGAACTGCGATGGGTGTTGGAACGGCTGTCCTGATCCGCCCGCGCGCGGCCCTGATCCTCGGCCGCGTCTCGAACCTGCCGACGGTGCTGAGCAACGCGATCGCCGGCATCACGCTCGCCGGCGCCGGGGCCATGGACGCCATGGCGGGCGGCGATGTGGTCGGGGCCGTGGCCAGGGCGACCGTCGTGCTGGCGCTGTTCTATGTCGGCGGCATGTACCTGAACGACGCCTTCGATGCGGAGATCGACGCGCGGGAACGGCCCGCCCGCCCCATCCCCAGGGGCGACGCCGCCCGCGGCGCGGTGTTCGCCGCCGGCTTCGCCCTGATCGCGCTGGGCCTCGTCCTGGCGGCGCTGTCGGGGCCGGAGGCCGGGCTGTGCGGCGGGCTGCTGGCCGGGGCGATCCTGCTTTATGACGCCCTGCACAAGCGCACCGCGGCGGCTCCGGCGATCATGGGCCTGTGCCGGCTGCTGTCCTACGCCACCGCGGCGGCGGTCGCGGGATCCGGAGCGTCGGCGCCCTGGATGCTGCTGGGTGCCGGCGGACTGTTCTGCCACGTGGTCGGGCTGACCTTCGCCGCCCGGCAGGAAGCCTACGACCGGCTGGACAAGGCATGGCCGCTGGCCGTGCTGGCGGTTCCGCTGGCCGGCGCGCTGTGGATCTCTCTCGGCGGCCCGGCGGCATTCGGACTGTGGGCCGCCCTGGCGGCGGCGACGGGCTGGGCCGTGCACCGGCTGTTCCGCCGGGCGCCCGGCGACGTCCCGCGCGCGGTCGCCGTCCTGATCGCCGCGATCGCCCTCTACGACGCGGTGCTGATCGCCGCCGCCGGAATGGGTTCGGCCGTCCCGCTCGCCCTCGCCGCCGCGCTTTGCTTCCCGCTGACCCTGGCGCTCCAGAGGGTCATTCCGGGGACCTGATCCGGGGCGGCCACCTGTCCGATTGGCGCAAGAGGGCCGGGACAGTCGGGCTAGCCCGACCAAGGCAGGGAACCTGACGCCGCACCGGCGCTTGTAGCGGTCGGGGCGGCGTCCGGATGCCGCCCCCCAACAATGCCCGCCGCGCCGGCGGCGTGACGGGGGTCCCAGCCGTGCCGGGTGTCTTCAGCCCCACCGCCAACATCCTGACCAAACTGGTGCTCTACACCCTGCTGGCGGCGCTGATTACGCTGGCCGGCGGCGCGTGGTTCTTCCCCAACACCACCTACGCGACGCGGGTCGGCATCGCACAGCCGCAGCCGGTCCCCTTCAGCCACGAACACCATGTCGGCGGGCTTGGGCTGGACTGCCGCTATTGCCACACCTCGGTGGAGGTGTCGGCCACCGCCGGCCTGCCGCCGACCCACACCTGCATGACCTGCCACTCGCAGATCTGGACCAATGCCGAGTTGTTGGCCCCGGTGCGCCAAAGCCTCGCCACCGGCACGCCGATCCGCTGGAACCGGGTCAACGCGCTGCCCGACTACGTCTTCTTCAACCACAGCATCCATGTCGCCAAGGGCGTCGCCTGCACCACCTGCCACGGGCCGGTGGACGCCATGCCCCTGACCTGGAAGGGAGCGAGCCTGAGGATGAGCTGGTGCCTCGACTGCCATCGCGACCCGGCCCCGAACCTGCGCCCGAAGGAGGCGGTCTTCGACATGGACTGGAAGCCGACCGCGGCGACGCCGTCGGGCGAACAGCTGATGGCCAGCTACCACATCCATCCCGAAACCCTGTCCGACTGCTCGGTGTGCCACCGATGACGGCGCGCAAGGAGCTGGCCGAAAGGATCGAAGGCAAGCTGGCCGGCCGGAGCGGCCGGTCGCTGTGGCGCAGCCTGGACGAACTGGCGCGGGAACCGGCCGTGCTGGA
This sequence comes from Azospirillum sp. 412522, assembly GCF_019805165.1. GTDB lineage: Bacteria > Pseudomonadota > Alphaproteobacteria > Azospirillales > Azospirillaceae > Azospirillum. Next base: position 86,774 of record NZ_RWIJ01000025.1, on the reverse strand, counting down.
GATGCTGCACGCCGAGTTCCCCGGCCTGCCCGATCTGGCGGAGGCACGCGTCGGCCGCCGCCGGCTGCTGGAGCTGATGGGCGCCTCCTTCGCGCTCGCCGGCCTGACCGGCTGCGGTCCCGGGGAAGCGGCGGAAGAGGCGACTCCCTATGTCACCATGCCGCCCGGCCTGGTTCCCGGCGTCGCCCGCCATGTCGCCACCGCGGTCAGCCGCGGCGGCTATGCCGACGGCGTGCTGGTGGTCCAGCAGATGGGGCGCCCGGTCCAGCTGGAGGGCAATCCGGACCATCCCGCCAGCCTGGGCGCGCTCGACCCGATCATCCAGGCCGGCATCCTCGACCTCTACGATCCCGACCGCTCGCGCACCGTTCTGAAAGCCGGCCGGGCGGCGAGTACCAACGGGATGCTCAAGGCGCTGGTCGACCGCCTGCCCGCCCTGGCGGCGGACGGCGGCGGCGGGCTGCGGCTGCTGACCGGCACCGTCACCTCCCCCACGCTGGCCCGGCAGGTCGCCGCGCTGAAGCGGCGCTTCCCGGCGATGCAGTGGCACCGCTGGGAAGCCGACGGGCGCGACGCGCTGCGGGCCGGTGCGCTGCTGGCCTTTGGCCGGCCGGTCGATACGGTTCTGCACCTGGACCGGGCGAAGACGATCCTGGCGATCGAGAGCGACTTTCTCGACGGCGCCCCCGGCCATCTGCACTACGCCCGCGACTTCGCCCGCCGCCGCCGCGCCGCCGGGGAGGGCCGGCCGGAGGAGATGAGCCGCCTCTACGCGATCGAAAGCTCCCCCACCCTGGCCGGCGCCCGCGCCGACCATCGCTTCGCCGCCCGCCCGGACGAGATCGAGGCGACGGTGCGCGCGTTGGCCGCCGAGCTCGGCGCCGGGCCGGCGGCGTGGCGGCAGGATGCTCCCGGCTGGCTGGCCGCCGTCGCCCGCGACCTGTCCGCCAGCCGCGGCGCGGCGCTGGTCCATGCCGGGCCGGCACAGCCGCCGGCCGTCCACGCGCTGGTCCACGCCATCAACGACGCGCTGGGGGCACCCGGCCGAACGGTGACCTACATCGAGCCGGTGGAGGCCGATCCGGTCGACCACGGGGACTCGCTCAAGGGGCTGGTCGACGACATGGCGGCCGGCCGGGTCGACACGCTGCTGATCCTCGGCGCCAATCCGGTCTTCACCGCGCCCGCCGACCTCGACTTCGCCCGGGCTTTGGCGAAGGTCCCGCTCTCGGTCCATCTCGGCACCGCGCCGGACGAGACCGCCATGCTCTGCACTTGGCATGTGCCGGAGGCGCACGAGCTGGAACGCTGGAGCGACCTGCGGGCCTTCGACGGCACCGTCACCATCCAGCAGCCGCAGACCCGGCCGCTGTGGGGCGGCTGGTCGCCCCACGAGTTGCTGGCCGTCCTCGACGGGGAGACCCGTCCCGACGGCCATGCCATCGTCCGCGCGACCTGGATGGAACGCTTCCAGGGCAAAGGCGACGCGGACCGGCTGTGGGATGACGCCCTGCGCCTGGGCATCGTGCCGGACAGCGCCGCCGCCCCGCTGTCCGCCTCGCTGCTTCCCGCCCTGTCGGACCGCCTCCCGCCTCCCCCGGCATCGACCGGCGGCGGCACGCTGACCGCCCTGTTCCGGCCCGACCCGTGGCTGCGCGACGGGCGCTACGCCAATCTCGGCTGGCTGCAGGAGTTGCCGCGCCCCTTCACCACCCTGACCTGGGACAACGCCCTGCTGATCGCACCGGCGACCGCGGAACGGCTCGGCCTGAAGAACGAGGATGTGGTGGAGCTGCGCAGTGCCGCCGGCACGCTTCGCGCCCCGGTCTGGCGGTTGGCCGGTCATGCTCCCGACTGCGTCACCCTGCCCTTCGGCTTCGGTCGCAAGGTGGTGGGCCGGGTCGGGCACGATGTCGGCTTCGACGCCTTCCGGCTGCGCCGGCTGGACCAGCTCTGGCAGCTGCCCGGGGTCGAACTGCGCAAGACCGGGGAGACCCACCGGTTGGCCGCCACCCAGCACCACCAGATGATCGACTCTCCCGACGTCGTCCGTCACGCCACGCTCGACGCGTTCCGCCGGGACCCCGGCTTCGCCAAACGGAAGGAGCCGGAGCACTCGCTCTATCCGCCTTACGAATATCCGCGCAACGCCTGGGGCATGGCGATCAGCCTCGACGCCTGCATCGGCTGCAACGCCTGCACCGCGGCCTGCCAGGGCGAGAACAACATCGCCGTCGTCGGCAAGGAGGAAGTGCTGCGGAACCGCCAGATGCACTGGATCCGCATCGACACCTGGTACGAGGGCGAAGCGGCGGCGCCGGACCAGACCCTCTTCCAGCCGATGACCTGCATGCATTGCGAGAACGCGCCCTGCGAGGTGGTCTGCCCGGTCGCCGCCACCATGCACGACGCCGACGGGCTGAACGTGATGGTCTACAACCGCTGCGTCGGCACCCGCTTCTGCTCGAACAACTGTCCCTACAAGGTCCGGCGCTTCAACTACTTCAACTATTCGGCGGACGACAACCGGCTGCCGATGTCCTGGAATCCCGACGTCTCCGTCCGGGCGCGCGGCGTCATGGAGAAATGCACCTACTGCGTCCAGCGCATCCGCAACGCCCGCATCGCCGCCGACCGCGAGAACCGGCCGATCCGCGACGGCGAGGTGAAGACCGCCTGCCAGCAGGCCTGCCCGGCCGAGGCCATCGTCTTCGGCGACCTGAACGATCCCGACAGCGCGGTCAGCCGGCGCAAGGCAAGCCCCCTCGACTACGGCGTGCTGACCGACCTGAACACCAGGCCGCGCACCACCTATCAGGCGCGGCTGCGCAACCCCAACCCCGAGATTCGGGAGGTGTGAGCTGGTGAGCGCATCGACCGAGACCGAACAGGAGTTGGCGCGGGTGGTCGAGCCGGGAGTGACGGCCCTGGCGGTGACCGCCCATGTCAGCGGCCTCGTGCTGGAACGCCGCACGCCCCTGTGGTGGTGGGTCGGCTTCGGGCTGGCCTTCGGGCTGTTCGTCCTGTTCCTGGCGGCGGTCGGCTGGCTGTTCATCCGCGGCGTCGGCATCTGGGGCATCGACTGGCCCATCGCCTGGGGCTTCGCCATCGGCAACTATGTCTGGTGGGTCGGTATGGCGAGCGGCGGGACGCTGATCTCCGCCCTGTTCTTCCTGACCCGGTCGGACTGGCGCAGCGCCACCAGCCGCATCGCCGAGACCATGACGGTGTTCTGCGTCGCCTGCGCCGGGATCATGCCGGTCATCCATCTCGGGCGCTGGTGGTATTTCTACTGGCTGTTCCCCTACCCCAACACCATGGCGCTGTGGCCGCAGTTCCGCAGCCCGCTGCATTGGGACTTCGTCGCCATCCTGGTCTATGTCGCGGGGTCCCTGCTGTTCTGGTATGTCGGGCTGCTCCCCGATTTCGCCACCCTGCGCGACCGGGCGCGGCGGCGTTGGCAGCGGATATTCTACGGACTGCTGGCGCTGGGCTGGCAGGGGTCGTCGCAGCACTGGCGCCAGTTCAGGATGCTCTACGGGCTGTTCGCCGCCCTGATGGCGCCGCTGGTCTGCTCGATCCACAGCATCGTCGGGCTGGATTTCGCCGGCGGCCTGACGCCGGGATGGCACGAGACGCAGTTCCCTCCCTATTTCGTCTTCGGCGCCGCGCTGTCCGGCTTCGCCGTGGTGCTGATGCTGGTCATCCCGCTGCGCCGGGCGCTGGAACTGACCGGCGTCATCACGCTGCGCCACATCGACGTGCTGGCCCGGCTGATGCTGACCGCCAGCCTGCTGCTGTCCTACTGCTACCTGATCGAAGTGTTCATGCCCTTCTACCGGGGGGAGGAGCGCGAGATCACCGTGATGACCTCGCTGCTCACCGGATATTACGCCCCCTGGTACTGGGCGAAGATCGTCCTCAACGGCCTCGTCCCGCAACTCCTGTGGATCCGGCCGCTGCGGCTGAACCGGCCGCTGCTGTTCCTGGTGGCGCTCTGCGTGGTGATCGGCATGTGGATCGAACGCTATGTCATCGTCGTCGGCAGCCTGCACCGGAACCACTCGGAATCGAGCTGGTTCGTCTTCGTGCCGACCGTCTGGGACTGGGCGACGCTGGCCGGGTCGGTCGGGCTGTTCCTGACCGGCTTCTTCCTGGCGCTGCGCTTCATCCCGATGGTGTCGATGTTCGAGCTGCGCGACCTCCTCCACAAGAAGCAGGCGGGGGGCGGGCGATGAGCGTGCGTCCCGGCACCGGCCACAGCCTCCGCGGCCGGCTGGCCGCCTTCGACGACCCCGACGCGATGCTGAAGGCCCTGCGGCGCCTGCGGCAGGAAGGCTTCTCACAGTTGGAGGTCTACGGTCCCCATGCAGTGGAGGGGGTGGACGAGCTGCTGGGACGCCGGGCGCGGGCGCTTCCGCTGGTCGTCGTGGCCGCGGGCATGCTGGGGGTCGTCGGCGGCTTCTTCCTGCAATATTGGGGAATGGTGCTGGGCTATCCGCTCAATATCGGCGGCCGACCGCTGAACAGCTGGCCGGCCTTCGCCCCCAGCACCTTCGAACTGGCGGCGCTGACCATCCTGCTGATCGGCTTTCTCGCCTTCTGCCGGGTCTGCCGGCTGCCGCGCCTCTACGACCCGATCTTCGATGCGCCGGGCTTCGAACACGCCTCGCAGGACCGGTTCCTGATCTGGATCGCGGAGCGGGAGGGGCACGACGACCACGATCTGCTGCGCCGGCTGCTGCCCGAGGGCGAGGGCGTGCGGATCGACGAGGTGCCGGCATGAGCCGCCTGTTCCCTCTCGCCCTTCTGCGCCCTCTTGCCCTTCTATTAGGTGCGGCGGCGCTGCTCGGCGCCTGCGACAACATGGCGAAGCAGCCGCGCGACAAGACCTGGACGCCCGCCAACGCCGCTTCCGACGGCTGGGCTTGGCCGCCGCAGCCGGCACCGAACACCGTCGCGCGCGAAGACCGGCCGCAGCCGGCCCCGGCGCTGACCCCCGCCCTGCTGGCCCGCGGCAAGGAGCGCTACGAGATCTACTGCACCCCCTGCCACGGCTATCTCGGCGACGGCGACGGCATGATCGTCCAGCGCGGATTCCCGCGGCCGCCCTCCTTCCATGGCGAGGCGTTGCGCAACGCCCCGACTCGCCATTTCTACGACGTCGCCACCAACGGCTGGGGAGCGATGTACTCCTATGCCGACCGCGTCACTCCCGACGACCGCTGGGCCATCGCCGCCTATATCCGGGCCTTGCAGGCCAGCCAGAACACCGCCGCGGCCGAGTTGCCGGAGACGGTGCGGGGGACGCTGCGATGAGCCGCCGCCCGCTTCTCGCCGCCGTCGCGGCGGCGCTGGCCGGCGGTGCGGTCTGCGCCGTCGGCGCGCTGACCGATCCGCAGGCGGTGCTGCGCGGCTGGCTGGCGTCCTTCGCCTTCTGGATCGGGCTGCCGCTGGGCGCCATGATGCTGCTGTTCGCCCATGACCTGACCGGCGGGCGCTGGGGTGTCGCCGCGGTGCCGACCCTCCGGGCGATGGTCGCCCTGCTGCCGCTGGTACTCCTACTGCTGGTGCCGGTGCTGCTCCTGCTGCCGGAGTTGTATCCCTGGGCAAGGGCGGCGGAGGCCGCGCATCTGAAGAACCGCTTCTACCTGAACGCCCCTTTCTTCTACGGGCGGGCGGCGGTCTATGTCCTGGTCTGGCTGGGGCTGGCCCTGGCGGCGCTGCGGGGATGGGGCCGGGGCCGCAACCCGCTGGCGGCGCCGGGGCTGATCCTGCTGGGTCTGACCGTCACCTTCGCCTCCTTCGACTGGTTCATGTCGATCGAGCCGGACTGGGGATCCAGCATCTACGGGATGATGATCGTCGGCGGCCAGCTTCTCGGCGCCCTGGCCCTGGCGACGCTGGGGGCCGTGCTGGGCAGACGGACGGACGCCGGTCAGCGGCGCGACCTGGGCAGCCTGCTGACCGCCGCAGTCCTGCTGTGGTTCTACCTGTCCTTCATGCAGTTCCTGATCGTCTGGCAGGAGAACCTGCCGCACGAGATCACCTGGTACGTCGCCCGCCTGTCCGGCGGCTGGGGCTGGGTCGCGGCGCTGGGCGCGCTGGCGCAGGGGGCGCTTCCCTTCGCCGCGCTGATCTGGTGGCCGGTGAAGCGCAGCCGGGCCGGGCTGGCCGCCGTCAGCCTGCTGCTGCTGGCGGCGCATCTGGTGGAATGCTGGTGGCTGATCCTGCCGGGACTGGACGGCGGCTTCACTTGGTTCGCCCCCGCCGCCACGCTGGCGATGGGCGGAGCCTGCATGGCGGTGGTCCTGTGGCGCCTGGACGCCGGCCGGCTACCCTCCAGCCGGAATGAGCACGTCACCCGAGCCGCCGGCCTTCCGGCATCGGGGGTCCGCCATGGATAAGGCTACCGGACTCGAACGGTCAGGCATCGCCGGCGCCGCGGCGGCACTGCTGTTCGGCTGGCTGAGACGGGGCCGCGGCCGGCCGACGCCGGATCCGGAAGGCCGCAACCCCGGCACGCGCTTCGAGACACGGGACACCCCGCCCTGGCTGTTCCCGCTGCTGGGCGGGCTGGCGGCCGGCCTGATCGGTATGGTCGTGGTCTCCCTGCTGCTGATCTTCCCCCAGGCCGCTAAGGACGAGAACCGCGCGCCGACGGCGCCGATGCCGGAGCCGCGCCTGCAGACGGATCCCGTCGCCGACTGGCAGCGCTACAAGGCGGAGTCGATGAGCCGGCTGGCCGGCTATGGCTGGGCCGACCGCGAGCACGGCATCGCCCATATCCCGATCGACGAGGCGATGCGCCGTGTCGCCGCGCACGGCATTCCCGACTGGCCGGCGGATGCAAGGCAGGAGGGACGGCGATGAGACGGCTCGCCATCGCCACCCTGCTCGGCTGCCTGCTCGGCCTGCCAGCCCCCGCACAGGCGGCGCCGACGGCCCTGCTGCCCGGAAGCTTCAAGGACTTCGCCTTCGACCAGCATCCGGGCACGCAATTGCCGCGCGACGTCAGGCTGCGCGACGAGGCCGGCCATGCCGTCACCACCGCCTCGCTGTTCGACACGGGCAAGCCGCTGGTCCTGGTCTTCGACTATTTCCGCTGCACGACGCTGTGCGGCGTGGTGCTGGGCGATCTGGCGGCGGCCTTGGCCCAGGTGCCGCTGATACCCGGCAAGGACTATGCGGTGATGGCGGTCAGCATCGATCCGGAAGACGGTCCGGCCGACGCCGCGGCGCTGAAGGCCCGGCATTTCGACCGGAACCCGGCACTGGCCGGTGCCATTCACCCCCTGGTCGGCGATCCGTCCGATCGGGGGCGAGAGGTCCGCCGCCTCGCCGCCGCCGCCGGTTTCCCCTACCGCCTCGACGAGGCGACGGGACAATACGCCCATCCGGCGGGCGTGGTGCTGGTGTCTCCGGGCGGGACGGTCTCGCGCTACATCCTGGGGATCGGCTACGACCCCACCGACCTCCGGCTCGGACTGGTCGACGCCTCCCGGGGGGCGGTCGGCTCGGTCCCCGACCACCTGCTGCTCCTCTGCTACGGCTATGACCCGGCACAGGGCAGATACAACGCCGAGGTCGGCCGCCTGATGCAGGCGACCGGCGCCGTTTCGATCCTGGCGGTCGGGCTGCTGCTGTGGCGCGCCACCCGCCGACCGGGAAAGGGGTGAGGCCATGGGAAGCCTGCAACTCCTCCCCCCCACCGCATCCGCCCACGCCGCCGACATGGATTGGCTGTTCGCCGCCCTGCTCGGCACCAGCGCCTTCATCCTGCTGCTGGTCTTCGGCCTGATGATCCTGTTCTGCGTCCGCTACCGGAAGAACAGCAAGGTGGAGCGCGGCAACCGGCTGGGCCGCACCTGGAGGGTCGAGGTGGCCTGGACCACCGCAACCTTCATCGCCTTCCTCGGCCTCTATTTCTGGGGGGCCGGCCTCTATGTCGACATCCACAGCCCGCCCAAGGACGCCACCGACATCTATGTCGTCGGCAAGCAATGGATGTGGAAGATCGAACATCCCGGCGGCCAGCGCGAGATCGACACGCTGCATGTCCCGGTCGGCCGGCCGGTGCGGCTGGTGCTGACCTCCGAGGACGTCATCCATGATTTCGCCATCCCCGCCTTCCGCATCCGCCAGGACGCCCTCCCCGGCCGCTACGAGACGCTGTGGTTCACCCCGACGGAGGTCGGCGACTACCGCCTGTTCTGCGCCGAGTTCTGCGGCACCTGGCATGCCCGGATGGGTGGCAGCGTCGTGGTGATGGAGCCGTCCGACTTCCAGCGCTGGCTGGACAGCCAGGACCAGGGTCCCAGCCTCGCGCAGGAGGGGGAGGCGCTGTTCCGCAGCTACGGCTGCAGCGGCTGCCATGGCGACGCCGGGACCGTCCACGCCCCCCGGCTGGAGGGGCTGTTCGGCCGCCCGGTGCCGCTGGAGGATGGCCGCACCGTCATCGCCGACGACCGCTACATCCGCGATTCCATCCTGATGCCGAAAGCGGAGATCGCCGCCGGCTACCCGCCGATCATGCCGTCCTTCGTCGGGCAGATCGGCGAGGACGATCTGCTGAAGCTGGTCGCCTACATCAAATCGCTGGCCGGCAGGACGGCCGACACCACCCAAGCCGGCAGCGTGGAAAGGCCCGCCCAATGACCACCGCGACCGTGACCGGCAAGCCGGACGAACCCGTCGTCGCCACCCGGAACTACCTGACCGAGGGGGGCGTCACGCTGCGCTCCTGGCTGCTGACCAGGGACCACAAGCGGATCGCCATCCTCTACACCCTGTCGATCACCTTCTTCTTCTTCGTCGGCGGGGCGGCGGCGACGCTGATCCGGCTCAACCTGGTGACGCCGCCCGGCATCTTCACGCCGGACATCTACAACCGCCTGTTCACGCTGCACGGCGTGATCATGGTCTGGTTCTTCCTGATCCCGTCGATCCCCAACACCATGGGCAATTTCCTGATCCCGTTGATGATCGGCGCCAAGGATCTGGCCTTTCCCCGCCTGAACCTGCTCAGCTGGTACCTGTATGTCGGCGCCGGGCTGCTGGCGCTGTTCGCCATCCTGATCGGCGGGGTCGACACCGGCTGGACCTTCTACACGCCCTTCTCCTCCCTCTATTCCAACGGCTATGTGGTGCTGGCGCTGGCCGCCGTGCTCGCCGTCGGCTTCTCCTCGATCCTCACCGGGCTGAACTTCATCGTCACCACCCACAGGATGCGGGCGCCGGGGATGACCTGGTACCGGCTGCCGGTGTTCGTCTGGTCGAACTACGCCACCTCCGTCATCATGGTGCTGGCGACGCCTGTGCTGGCGATCACGCTGATCCTGGTGGCGGCGGAGCGGCTGCTGAAGGTGGGCATCTTCGACCCGGCGCTGGGCGGCGACCCGCTGCTGTTCCAGCACCTGTTCTGGTTCTACTCCCACCCGGCGGTCTACATCATGATCCTGCCGGGCTTCGGCGTGATCAGCGAGATCGTGCCCTGCTTCGCCCGCAAGCCGCTGTTCGGCTACAGGTTCGTCGTGTGGTCGAGCATCGCCATCTCGATCATCGGCTTCTTCGTCTGGGCGCACCACATGTTCGTCGCCGGCATCTCGCTCTATGCCGGGCTGGTCTTCTCGCTGCTCAGCTACGTCATCGCGGTGCCGTCGGCGATCAAGGTCTTCAACTGGACCGCCACGCTGCACAAGGGCTGGATCAGCTTCGACGCGCCGATGCTCTACGCCCTGGGGTTCATCGGGCTGTTCACCATCGGCGGGCTGACCGGGCTTTTCGTCGCCAACCTCGCCTTCGACGTCCATGTCACCGACACCTATTTCGTCGTGGCGCATTTCCACTACATCATGGTCGGCGGCATGGTCAGCGCCTATTTCGGCGGGCTGCATTACTGGTGGCCCAAGGTGACGGGACGGCTCTATCCCGAATGGTGGGCGCGCATCGCCGCCCTTCTGATCTTCTTCGGCTTCAACCTGACCTTCTTCCCGCAATTCATCCTCGGCTATCTCGGGATGGAGCGGCGCTACTATTCCTACCCGCCGGAATTCCAGGCCTGGAACATCCTCTCGTCGGCCGGCGCGTCGGTGCTGGCCGCCGGCTATGCCCTGCCCTTCTTCTATCTCGGCTGGTCGCTGTTCCGCGGCAAGCGGGCAGGATCCAACCCCTGGGCGGCGACCGGGCTGGAATGGCAGACCTCTTCTCCGCCGCCCACCCACAATTTCGACCGGACGCCGACCGTCACCCGCCCGCCCTACCAGTACCGGCCGGAACCGGAGCCGCAGGATGTCTGAGGCAGGCCCCCTCCCGCGGCCCGAACCGCAATACGCCACGGCCGGCCAGCAGGCGGAGGCCGCCGCCTTCGGCATGTGGGTGTTCCTGGCGACGGAAATCCTGTTCTTCGGCGGGCTTCTGCTGGCCTATACCTGGCTGCGGGCCAGCCATCCCGAGGGCGTGGCGGAGGCCGGACGCCACACCAAGGTGGTCATCGGATCCGTCAACACGCTGGTGCTGCTGACCAGCAGCCTCACCATGGCCTTGGCCGTCCATGCGGCGGAGCAGGGCCGGCGGAAGGCGTTGACCCGGCTATTGGCGGTCACGGCCTTGCTGGGGCTGCTGTTCCTTGGCCTGAAGGGTTACGAATATCATGGGGAATGGACCGAGCATCTGGTGCCGGGGCTGAATTTTCATGAAGACAGCCCGCATGCCCGGACGATCGAGCTGTTCTATTTCCTCTATTTCCTGCTGACCGGCATCCACGGCATCCATGTCACCATCGGCATCGGGCTGATCGCGTGGCTGGCGCTGCGGGCACGGCACGGCGCCTTCTCGGCCCGCCATTACACGCCGGTCGAGGTGACCGGGCTGTACTGGCACTTCGTCGACGTCGTCTGGATCTTCCTCTACCCGCTGATTTATCTCGTCGGACGGAGCGGGCCATGACGGGAATTCCCCGCAGCTACCTGTTCACCTGGGCGGCTCTGGTGGCGCTGCTGGCGGCGACGCTGGGGTTGGCCTATGTGCCGATGCCGGGTCCGCTGAACATCGTGCTGGCGCTGGGCATCTCGGTGGCGAAGGCGCTTCTGGTGCTGGCGCTGTTCATGAAGCTGTTCCGCGCCCCGGCGCTGACCCGCGCCGCCGCGGCGGCCGGGCTGTTCTGGCTGGCGGTCCTGTTCGCCCTGTCGGCGACCGACTACCTGACCCGCAAGGTGGATCCGGTGGGCGACCTGTCGGCACCGACCGGCCGCGAACATCGATCGGGTGACCGATGAGCAACCGAATTCCAGGGGGGCCAGACGCGATGCATTCGGACGCCACCAGCCGGCTGGTCGATGCCGTGGTCCGCACCCGCCGGACGCTGGACACCGCACGGCTCAGCACGAAGGAGCATTTCGGCGAAGGCTCCCGCGATGGCCGCAAGGTGGAGGTGCTTCAGGACATCCGCGATCTGCACGACCGCATCATCCGGCCCATCGTCGATTCCCGGCAGCCGATCGTCCGCGATGTCGGCACCGTATGGTTCCAGGAGGACATAGACCTCGTCCACGAAATGCCGCGCGCCCTTGTCCACTTCACCTCGATCGACACCGCGGAGGATGCGCCGCATGCCTACATGACCATCCATATCGGAGAGGACGGCACGACCTCGGTGTCGGAGAATTTCCTGACGCCGGTGAAGACCACCGACGTGCTGACCTGCCGGCTGGACGAGCTCGACAGCGGGACCGTCGCCCGGCTGATCGACCGGTTCCTGGCGAAAGCCATGCAGGGATGAGGAAGGAACCATATCGAAACGACCGGCAGGGTTCCACTGTTAACGTAAAATTGGTTTTCCATAAACCATGCTTGACTCCGGCACTGGATTTGTGTGCAGTGCAACATAACCCGCGCATGAACCTGGATGGCCGCCGCCGGATCGAGGCGCCGAACCGAGGTCGCTCCCTTCCTCCATGACGGCTGGAGTTGTCATGATCGAGTTGCTCTTCGTGGTCTGCCTCGTTTCCAGTCCCGACCGTTGCACCGTCGAACGCCCGCAGTTCCAGGAGCCGTTCGTCAATGTGATGGCCTGCTCGCGCACCGGTCTGTTCCGGGCTGCCGAATGGGCCGAACAGCACCCGAAATATACCGTCCGCCGTTGGAAGTGCGAACCGCGCCAGATCTGACGGTGCCGTCGCCTCTCCTCCGAAAGGGACCCACCTCTTTTGAGCAGCCCAATTCCATCCGCATCCATGATTGTTATATAGGGCAATCATAAGGTCCATGGGCGCGTACCCATGGACAGGATGGAAGGGGTCCGGCCATGCCTGTTCGCATCGCGTTCGTCCTCGCAACGGCCCTGCTGTCGGCTGCCCCGGCAGCGGCCGGTCCGGCGAACGACTATCCCACGGCGGCCCGGGCCGACTATGTGATCGCCTGCATGGCGTCCAATGGGCAGTCCCACATCGTCATGGAGAAATGCGCCTGCAGCATCGACGCCATCGCCGACCGCATCACCTATGACGATTACACCGCCATCGAGACGGTGAAGGTGATGGCCGACCAGCCGGGCGAACGCGCCGGAATATTCCGCAGCTCCGGCTGGGCGAAGGATCTGATGGACCGCTTCCGTCAGGCCCAGGTCGCCGCCGACCGCCAGTGCTTCTGAGCGGGCGGCGGCTACAGCGCAGGTTCGTCCTTTCCGGCCCCCGCAGCCAGCGGAACGGTCTGCGCGAAGGTGGCGCCCTTGGTGTCGTGGGCGACCACCTCCAGGGTGCCGCCCTCGACGGGCACGAAGCTGAAGCGCAGGTTCGGATCCTCGGCAATGGAGATGTCGGTCTCCGCCTCCAGCACCGTCCGGCCGCCGGAGCGGACGACGATGGACCGGACATAATGGGCGGGGATGTAGGTGCGGCTGACCTGATCGAACTGAAGCCCGCTGCTGTTGGGATGGCTTATCATGACCTGAGCCGTCGCCGGCACGCCAGCCACCGGCGTTTCCGGCAGCTTCACCTTGATGCGGCCGAGACGGGCCATCGCTTCCTGCGGATCCTTGACGGCAGGGGCGGAGCAGCCGCCGGCCGCCTTGACATAGGCTTCCGTCATCAGCAACCGGCCATCCTGGGTCTCCCCCACGGCGCGGACATTGGTGTATTCGTTGACTCGGATACGCGTCTCGATGCCGCCACCGCCGCTGGCCGGGCCGAAATGGAAGGTGGCGGCCAGCGGCACCGGGTTCTTGTCGACCAGCAGCGACAGCGTCTTCAGGCGAAGCGACGGTTCGACCTCCACCCGCACCGGCACCAGGGCCGCATCATGGGCGCGGGCCGGGGCGTCGATCCGGATGCGCCCGCCCGCCTCCTCGACCGGGCGGTCCTTGAAATACATGTCATGCAGCAGGTCCCAGCGCGCCGCATCCTCCGCCGCGTCGGTGGCGGCCGGCGCCGGTGTGGACAGGACGATCAGGAGGCTGGCCAGCAGCCCCATCAGCGGATATCGCATCATCGCTCCCGCTCCTATTCCCATTCCAGTTCGGCGAAGGTCGCCGTGACGTTGCGCGGATTGTACGCATCGAACAACAGCCAGCGATCCCGTTCGCCCTCCACCACATGCGCGACGGCCTCCTGGATGCTGCCGCCCGCCGTCAGCACCCGTCGCACCCCCTCCACCAGGACCGTCAGATAGCGCCGCTCGGCGTCCAGCGCACCCGGCCAGTCCACCATGGCAGGACCATGGCCGGGGACGGCACGTATGGCCGGCACCCGCTCCAGCCCGTCGATCACGCTCAGCCAACCCAGCGCGTTGCCGTCCACCACCGGAAGATGGTCGATGAACAGCAGGTCGCCGGCGAACAGCGTCCCCGTCTTGCGGTCGAAGACGGTCAGGTCGTTGTTGGTGTGCGCCGTCGGATGGGCGGTCAGCACGAGGAGGCGGTTGCCGAGATCGATCCGCACCTCCCCGGCGACCGGCCGGTCCACCCGCACCCGGGGGATTCCGGCCGACGCCCCGGCACCCAGCTCGTCGGTCAGGCGCTGCCGATAGACATCCTGGCGGGCGGCCAGCGCATCGCGGAGGTTGGCATGGCCGGCAATGGGCACATCGGCGAAGGCCGCGTTGCCGAAGACATGGTCGGGGTGCATGTGGGTGTTGATGACGATGACCGGCTCCCTGTCGGTCCGGGCTGCGATGGCTTCGCGCAGGCGCCGCCCCAATTCCGGCGTGCCGCCGGTATCGATGACGGCCACGCCGCTGTCGCCGACGATGAAGCCCATGTTGGCGGTGTCGCCGCGGTTGTCCGGCGCAGGTTCGGCGATGGCGCCCTGATGGACGAAGACGCCGGGCGCCACCTCCGTCATCGCCAGCGGTTCCACCCCAGAGGGGCCGGCTGCCGCGAGGAGGCACAGCGCTGCGGCGACAGTCATCAATGCCGCCCGCGGGTGGGTGCTTCCGGCATCCGGGCCGAAGCTGGTCGTCATGCCTGCGGCCCTCCGCCGTTTGCCTTCCAGCCCTCCAGCCGGTATGCGAAGAGGCTGGCGACGGTCAGGTCGGCGGAGGTGCCGGGATTGATCCCCCACCATTTCAACCGTGCATCGAAGACGAACAGATGCTCGCGCCGACCAGCCGCCGTCGATGCCGCGGCGACCTGCCGACGCACCTCGCGGGCTTCGGACAGCACAGCGGCCGCGAGTTCCTCCCCATGCTTGCGCAGGATGTGGCTGTCGGGAAAGGCAGTCAGGAACTCCAGATAAACCGCCTCGGCCACGGTAATGGCATCACTGCCCGCCATCGACCGCGCACAGGCGACGCCAATGTCGAAAACGTCGCGATAGCCGTCGGCATATTGGGCGGCGATGCGGTCGCGCGACCGGGCCGCCGCCATGGCGGTGCGCAGATCCACCGTCGCGGGACCTACGACATCATGCTCGGCCGCTCGCCCCAGACCGCCGGGCGATGCAAGGAGGATCGCCTCGAAGGCGGCGGCGGCATCCTCCACCGTCAGCGCCGCCAGCACGGCGGACAGCCTGTCCTGCAATAGGCCCGACACGGTCATCTCGGCGGCGCAGGCCAGCGGGGCGCACAGCAGCAGGATGCCGAGGTTGGTGTTGCAGTCCACCACCGAGCGGGTCGCCTGCACCGCCCGCAGGATGCGCTCGCCGACCAAGGCATCGCGACGCGCAATTTCCGGCGCGGCGGCCTCCGCCGACCGAAGAAAGTCCTCCACCGTCATGCCGTGGCCGGCGGCATGGACATGGACGTTACCGGGTTTCAGCGCCATCACTTCCGCCCGGCATACCTCGATGAAAAGCTCCGCCGCCTCGGTGCTCATCCCGCCGTCCCTGCACCTCCCGCCCCGAAAGAGCGGTCGAGCATATCCGACGCAAGGCGCCCGCCATGGAAGCTCCGGCCGCTGTCGAGCGCCGTCACCACCGCGCGTGCCGGTGCGAACAGCATCGGGTCGATGGCGTAGAAGTCCTTGTTCACCGCAGCGAACACCTCGGCAAAGGGACGGCCGTAGTCGCGGGAGTCCATGCTGGGCAGGCGTTGCGCCAGACCGGCGGCGGCATCATCGGATCCGGTAACGAACAGTTGGACGGTGCCGCCAAACAGGATGGCGTCGTTGGTCCGGCCCATCGCCTCGACAAACCCTTTGCCGGGCGGCGGCAGGGGAGCGACACCGACGCCGTCAATGACATGATCCAGCGGAAAGCCCAACGCATGTACCTTGTGCATCGCCACCTCCAGCACCCGGGCGACGATCTGCACCGTGCCGGCGAGGCTCGCCGTTGGCGTCAACACCAGCGTCAACCGTTCCACCGCCACCCGGCAATCGGCCGCGATCCGCTCGACCAGGGCCGCCGGCGGGACGGCGCCGCTTTCCAGGACAAATACGGCATGGTCGCCGCTGTCGGCATAGCCCAAGTCGTCGAACAGCGTTTCCTTGCGGGCCAGGGCGCGGCCGGGGCCAGAACCGAGGGCGAAGAACGACCCGGCCTCATCCTTGTGCGACAGGCTCCAGCCGGCATATTGGCTGCCCAGGCAGGCGAGCACCGGATCCATGCTGTGCACCGTCACCTGGAAGGGCCAGCGGTCCGGCCGGCTGTCGGCCTGCAGCGTCACCCGGCCGAGACCGCCCATGCACAGCTCGGCGATGCGGCGCCCGGCCTCCAGCCCGCCGGGATGGGCGATCCCGCCATCGACAATCGTCGCACCGGCCACATGATCGATGCCGAGCCGCAGTTGGGCCGCATCGGCGACCAGGGAAGCTGCGAGCGGCCCGGACAGGGCCGACAGGCTGGGACGTGGCGTCATCGTCAGGCCTTTCCGGTGATGGTCCGCGCCGCGTCCATCGCGTCCCGGAAATCGAAGGCGACGGCGGTGCCGCCGGTCTGCATCCGCTCCAGCAACTGGTGCTGTACCTTGAACTTGACGTTGCCGATGGCAAGCGCGCCGATGCCGACGGCATTCGATTGCGCCGGCAGGGGAGCGCCGTCATCCTGCACCCCGACACCGTCCACGCCCGCCGGCGGCACGGCGTTGATGTCGGCGGCAACGCGCAGGCGCTTGGCAACACGCAGATCGTCGGCGGTCAGCACGGTGACCCCGGCCTTGCCGCAGGCCAGCACCACCTCCGCCCGCTCCATCAATGCCGCCTTGCCGGCACTCGCCGTATCAGCGCAGGAAAGCCTCACGCCATAGCGGCGCCCGAACTCCTCCGCCTTGCCCTGCACGGCGGACACGCCACGGTGGCTGACCAGCGTGACGTTGCCGCCTGCCTGCGCCGCAATGAGACCGGCAATCCCACCGACGACGCCAGTGGCGCCATAGACCTGGACATCCAGCCCGGCGAGGCCGTCCACCCCCAAGCGCCGCAAGGCGCGTTCGACGACCGCGACCATGGCGGCAGCGGTGGTGAATGCGCCGGAGGGGTCGGCGAAGACCGAGATCCGGAAGGGTGGGAACATCGCCTTGCGCGCCACGTCGAGCATGTCCAGCGCCATCGCCGCGTCACGCCCGCCGATGAACAGGCCGGTGCGCGGCGCATTCTTCGGATCGCGGGAAAACATGGCGTCCTGGGTCAGCGCCTCGACCTGCGCGGTTTCGATGCCGGTGTAGGGGACCACCATGTCGATGCCGGCATCAACCGCCATGTTGACGTCGAACGGGCTGACTGTTGCCAGCGGTGTGATCATGTGAAGCACGTAAGGGGCGCCCATGCCCGCCTCCCTCCAGTCGTTCGCCCATCCTGTCATTCGCCCGCGGTCCGCCGGACCAAATGCACGAGGTCGGCTTCGGCCGACAGGTTCCGCACGGTCGCGCCGACATTCCGTCCACGGCAGACCATCACCTCCAACGGCGATCCGGCCCAGAGCGCGCGCATATCTCCGGCCAGCTGCTCCGCCAGCGCCGCATCGCCGACGATGGCGAAGCAGGTCGGCCCCCAGGAACTTTGGCCGACCCCGGCGATCCCCTGCCCTTCCAGCCAGGCCAACGCCTCCGCGACCAAGGGACTGGTGAAGCGTCCACCCTGGGCCGGGGCGAAATGGTCACCGACGGTGCGCTGAAGCTCGCCGATTGCCTGTCCGAACCGCTCGACGTCGCCTTCGGCCAGCGCCGGCAGCGCCACCATCAGCATCAGCCGGCAGAGATGCGCCGCTGCGTCGGGCGGAAAGGGCGGCAGCCGGCGAAAGGCTTCGGCCTCCGGCACACCATGCAGCCCATGGCCGCCGCGATGAAGCAGCAGCAGGATGCGCCATTCCTCCGGAAATGGCGCCCGTGCGATCACCGGCGGTGCGGCGTCCAATCCACCCCGTCCGCCATCCAGCAACACTCCACCCTGCTCGAAGGCGGCCAGCCCGATGCCGGATCGCGCGCCCCGCTCCAACGCGCGGGCCAGATCACGGGTGGCGGTGCCCCGCCCCTCAAGGCAGACGAGCGCCGCGGCGACGGCAAGGTCCGTCTGTGTGCCGGAACCCAGACCGACATGGGGCGGAATCGCCTCCTCCACCGTCACCTCGACGGCG
Organism: Azospirillum sp. 412522; assembly: GCF_019805165.1. Classification (GTDB taxonomy): domain Bacteria; phylum Pseudomonadota; class Alphaproteobacteria; order Azospirillales; family Azospirillaceae; genus Azospirillum. The sequence continues at coordinate 68,772 of NZ_RWIJ01000025.1, read as the reverse complement.
TCGGGTAGCCCGGCTTCGCGGCCGAGCCGTTCGATGCTACCACGAACGCGGTCGGCCGAAGGGCCGCTTACGCGGAGCCTGTCGGACTGGCGGGCGCGCAAGACGATGGCCGGCCGGTCGATGGCGATGCCGAGGCTGCCGAAGCGGCGTCCCAACCCACCATTGAGGTCGATGAAGCCGGCATGCAGGCGCGCGGGTGCACGGACCCACACCTCCCCTATCCGATTGCGCTGATGGCTCATCTGCATTCCCTTTGCGCGGGTCACCGCACAATGTTAGCGTTACAAACAAAATTGTCCGTAGCGCGAACGAGTATCCATGCGCGGTAACCCGAACGGGGAATGGAAATCCAGGGAGGAAGCCGGGAATGAACGGACCACTCTGCCCGTCGATGACCGAGAATGCCCAGACATCCTCTGCGCCGCTTCGGGGCCGATGCTTGGACAGTCATTGGCGAAGATAGCCATCCCCGCCCAATTCATCGATCTGGCTGAATTTTCCCGCTGAAGCGATTTGGGGGTCCATGACCTTCCACCCCGACACACTCTGTCCGTTCTGCGGGCTTGGCTGCGGCGATATCGGGATTGACCTGGACGAGTCCGGCATCACGCCTCGGCCGACCGGATGCCCGCAGGCCGACCGGCTGTTCCGCCGTTCCGCGGCGGTACCGACGGATGCCCGCATGGACGGCAATGCCGTTTCCATGGACGATGCCATCGCCGAGGCAGCCCGACTGCTCGGGACCAGCGCCGCACCGCTGATCGCCGGGCTGGCGGCCGATGTGGATGGCGTGCTCTCCGCCCTCAGCCTCGCCGAACGCATCGGAGCGACGGTGGACCATGAGCGATCGGACGCCCTTTTCCGCAATCTGGCGGTCCTGCGCCGCTTCGGGTGGTCGGTGACCACGCTGGCCGAATTGCGCAACCGCTGCGATCTCGTCCTTGTGGTCGGGCCGGACCCTGCCACCGCCTTTCCGCGGGTATGGGAGCGTTGGGTGGCCCCGGAGCCGGCCCTTGTCCCCGGTGGCGCCCGGAGCGTCGTTTTCCTGGGTGGGGAACCGCTGCCGGAGACCGTGCAGTGTCTGGGCAGCAGGATTGAAGCAAGTGGTTTGGGCAGCGACGCCGGCCCGGATCTCGCTGCGCTGGTCGGTAGGTTGCGGGCGGCGCTGGCCGGACGGACGGCGGACGGTGACCCGATGACGGCACTGGCATCCCGGCTGTGCGCCGCCCGCTATGTGGTGGTGATCTGGGCGGCCGGACTGTTCGACAACCCGCAGCCAGACCTGATCGTCGAGGGGCTGGTGCGGCTGATCCGCAACGTGGACGGTACGACCCGTTGTGCCGGGCTTCCGCTGTCAGGGGCCGACAACGTGATCGGGGCCAACCAGGCTTGCGGATGGCGGACGGGCTTTCCGTTGCGCACCGGCTTCAACGCCGGCGCACCGCTGCACGACCCTGAACGGTTCGACTGGCGGACGCGCCTGTGCGATGCCGACGTGACGTTGTGGATTTCCGCCTTCCGCCCCGAGATGCCGCCCTTCGCCACCGGTGGCTCCGTCATCATGCTGGCGCCGCCGGAATTGGCTGTGACGACGGAACCGGCGCTGTTCATTCCGGTAGGGACGCCGGGCATCGACCATGCTGGTGACGTGTTCCGCGCCGACAGCGTCGTGGCTCTCCACACGGGCGCGCTGATCGACAGGGGCTTGCCCAGCGTCGCCGCTGTGATCGGCCGGATTCTGTCCGTGCTGGCCGAAACCGCCGACTCCAAGGAGGAGGCGGAATGCTGACGAAGCTTACCGGCGGTCGCCTGTTCGACCCGGCCAATGGCCGGCACGGCGAAGTCGCGGACCTCTGGCTGCGCGACGACCGCGTGGTCACCGATCCGGGACCGGGTGCAACACCCGATGCGGCGCATGACGTGACCGGCAAGGTGGTGATGGCCGGCGCCATCGACATCCACAGCCACATCGCCGGCGGCAAGGTCAACCTCGCCCGCCTGCTGATGGGAGAGGAGCACGACCGGCACCGCTTTGCCGGCCATGCCTGTGGCTGCGGCGGGGGCAGCGGCATCGCCACGCCCTCCACCCACGCCACGGGCGCCCGCTATATCGAGATGGGATTCACCGCCGCCTTCGAGCCGGCGATGCTGGGCTCCAACGCACGGCATGCACATCTGGAGATGAGCGACATCCCCTATATCGACACCGGCGGCTATCTGGTTCTGGGGAACGACGACTTCCTGCTGGACCTGATCGCCACCAATGCCGGGCAGTCGGCGGTCAACGACTATGTCGCCTGGATGCTGACGGCGACGCAGAGCCTTGCGGTCAAGGTGGTCAATCCCGGCGGAATCAACGCGTTCAAATTCAACGCCCGCAAGCTCGACCTCGACGAGGCGGGCCCCCATTACGGGGTCACCCCACGCTCCGTCCTCACCGTGCTGGCCCGCACGGTGTATGAGTTGGGCTTGCCTCACCCGCTGCATGTCCATGGCTGCAACCTGGGTGTTCCCGGCAACGTGGCGACGACGCTCGACACCATCCGGGCGGCGGCGGGGCTGCCCATGCACATGACGCACATCCAGTTCCACAGCTACGACACGGCGGGCGACCGCAAATTCTCCTCCGGCGCCGCGGCGCTGGCGGAGGCAGTAAACCGGACTCCGACACTGTCGGTGGACATCGGGCAGGTGATGTTCGGGCAGACGGTGACCGCGTCGGCCGACACCATGGCGCAGCGCCACACCGCACCGCTCGCCCATCCGCGCAAATGGCTGGCGATGGACATCGAATGCGACGCGGGATGCGGTGTGGTGCCCTTCCGCTACCGCGACAACTCCTATGTCAACGCGCTGCAATGGGCGATCGGGCTGGAGCTGTTCCTTCTGCTCGACGATCCCTGGCGGGTATTCCTGACCACCGACCACCCCAACGGCGCACCCTTCACCTTCTATCCGGAATTGATCCGGCTGCTGATGGACCGCGATTACCGGCTGGCGAAGCTGGCGGAGATCCATCCCGATGCGCCGGCCCATACCACGCTGGGTTCCATCACCCGCGAATACACCTTGGCCGAGATCGCCATCATGACCCGTGCGGCGCCGGCCCGCATCCTGGGACTTGCCGACCGCGGCCATCTGGCGCCGGGGGCCTCGGCCGACGTCACCGTCTACAGCGACTTGGCAGACCGTCGTGCCATGTTCGAACGGCCGGATTTGGTCTTCAAGAGTGGCCGGCTGGTGGTGCGGGGCGGCACGCTGGTGGCGATGGCGTCCGGCTGCACCCATGTCGTTCGCCCCGGTTTCGACGACCTGATCGAACGCCGCATCGCCCGCCATTTCGACGAACGCATCGGCCTGCCGATCAAGCATTTCCGCATCCAGGACGCGGAGATACGCCACGGCGCCGGTCCGCAGCTTCATCCCTGCCAGCGGCGGGAGGTGCCGTGATGGCGGATATGCGGATCAACGGCGTGCGCATCGAGGACACGTTTGCAGAGGCGTTTCCGATGACCTACACGCGGCTGGTCATCACCGCCGACACGCCCGCCTGGGTGGATGCCGCGACCGCCAGCCTGACCGGCTTCGCCACCTCGGTCATCGGCTGCGGCTGCGAGGCAGCGGTGGAACGCCTGCTGACGCCGGAGGAAACGCCGGACTGCAGGCCGGGCGCCGCGGTGATGATCTTCGGCATGTCGAGTGGCGACCTCGCCAAGCTGGTGGTCAACCGGGTCGGGCAATGCATCATGACCTCGCCGGGGTCGGCCTGCTATGCCGGGCTGTTCGAGGGAACCAAGCGCATCCCGCTCGGCGGCGGCCTGCGCTATTTCGGTGATGGGCACCAGATCTCCAAGAAATTCGGCGACCGCCGTTTCTGGCGCTTGCCGGTGATGGACGGCGAATTCGTCTGCGAGGACAGCGTCGCCGTGGCCAAGGGGATCGGCGGCGGTAACTTCCTGATCCTGGCCGCCAGCCACCGCCAGTGTCTCGCCGCGGCGGAAGCGGCGGTCGCGGCGATCCGGCCGCTTCCCGGCGTCATCCTGCCCTTCCCCGGCGGGGTGGTGCGGTCGGGGTCCAAAGTGGGGTCGAAATACAAGGCGCTGGTCGCCTCCACCAATACGCGCTTCTGTCCGACCCTGCAGGCGGTGGAGCCGGAAACGCTGCTGACCCCGGATGTCGAGGCGGTGCTGGAACTGGTACTTGATGGAACCGATGAGGCGGCGATCCGCGCCGGCATGCGAGCCGGCATCGCCGCGGCTGCGGCAGGCGGAACCGCGGCCGGCGTGTTGGCGATCACCGCCGGGAATTACGGAGGCAAGCTCGGGCCGCACCACTTCCACCTCCGAGAGGTGATGGCATGAGCGGCATGACCCTGACCTTCTGCGGCGGCGCCGGGACGATCGTTGACATGTCGGCGTTGCTGCCCGAACGGCTGGCCGGGCTGACGACGGCGGAGGTCGCCGGTTTGCCGCTGCCCTGCAATGGCGGGGTGGCGACCGTCGGCGGGATGTTCGAGATTTCGGCAGGCGACGCTGCCGAGGGCCTGCTGATCCGGCCAGCCGGTGCCGTCCTCCATCGGGTCGGCGCCGGAATGGCGGCTGGACGCATTCTGGTCGAGGGCGATGTCGGCAGCCACGCCGGTGCCGGGATGAGTGGCGGCCTGCTACGCATCGCGGGCAATGCCGGCGATGCGCTGGGCGGCGCCCTGCCCGGCCTGCCGTTGGGGATGCGCGGCGGTCTGGTCAGCGTCGGCGGTAGGGCCGGAGACCGCGCGGCCGAGCGGATGCGGCGCGGGATCATCGTCATCGACGGCCCGGTCGGCGCCTATGCCGCCGGTTTCATGATCGCCGGGACGCTCGCCGCCGGTGGCGGCTGCGGTCCGCACCCGGGCTTCGGCATGCGGCGCGGCACGCTGCTTTTGGGACGGCCGCAGGATGCGATGCCTATCGGCTTCGCCGACGGCGGTACACGCGACTGGCTGTTCCTGCACCTGCTGCGGCGCGGTTTGGAGGGAACCGGAAGCTGGTTCGAGCGCGCCGGCAGCACCCGCGCCCATCGGTTCATCGGCGACCTTGCGGAAGGAGGGCATGGTGAGATTCTGGCGATGGCCTGAGCGACGATCCGGCTTATCGACGGCAGGGCGGTGGCGACGTCTTGTGGCTACCGTTCTGCCGATGATCGGGCAGCTGGCCCTGGCGCTACCAGCGGCGGCACAGGAGAACGGTGCGCCGGAGGCAGGCGCGAAAGTGATGCTGATCGGCTATCTGGCGCGCCAGGAGGATCCACGTACGCCACTGAGCTTCCTGGAGCCGGTCGCAACCGACGAGGGGCTTCAAGGCGCCCGGCTGGCGCTCGCCGACAACAACACGACCGGCGTTTTCCTGAAGCAGAGCTACCGGCTGGTGGAGCAGGTCCTGCCGCAGGACGACGATATTTCCGCCGGGTTGAAGGCGCTGGCCGACGAGGGGGTGCGCTTCGTCGTCGCGGATCTTCCAGCCGACGCGTTGCTCGCCGCCGCCGACCGGCCGGAAGCCAAGTCGATGCTGCTGTTCAACGCGCGCGCCACCGACGACGCGCTGCGCAACGAACAATGCCGGGCCAACGTCCTGCACACCGCGCCCAGCCGACGCATGCTGGCCGATGCGCTGGCACAATATCTCGCCTGGAAGAAGTGGACACGGTGGAGCGTACTGACCGGTCGCGATTCCGGCGACGCGCTCTATGCCGAGGCCGTCCGCCGCGCCGCCAAGCGGTTTGGTAGCAAGATCGTCGTGGAGAAGTCCTGGACCTTCGACACCGGCAACCGGCGCACCGACACCGGCGTCACCACGATCCAGTCCGACATCCCGCTCGCCACCCAGGGGCCGGATTACGACGTGCTGGTCGTCGCCGATGAGGCCGGCGATTTCGGCGACTATCTCGACGGCCGCACCTGGTACCCCCGCCCGGTCGCCGGCACCCAAGGGCTGACCGCCACCGCCTGGTCGCGGGTGAACGAGCAGTGGGGCGGCACCCAGTTGCAAAGCCGGTTCGAAAAACTGGCCGGACGCTGGATGACGCCGCGCGATTACGCAGCTTGGCTGGCGGTCCGCAGCGTCGGAGAAGCGGCGGCCCGCACCAATGCGACCGGCTTCGACGACCTGACCGGCTACCTGCGCAGCCCCGACTTCGAGCTGGCCGGCTTCAAAGGCGAGGCGCTGTCCTTCCGCGCCTGGGACGGGCAGATGCGTCAGCCCATCCTGATTGCCGGGCCGCGGATGCTGGTCTCCGTCTCACCGCAGGAGGGATTCCTTCACCCGGTGACGCCGCTCGATACGCTCGGCGACGATGCGCCGGAAAGCAAATGCCGTCTCAACCGATAAGGGCGGACCACACCATGCGATTCCTGCTGTCCTGCACCCTGCTGCTGCTCGCCGGCCCGGTCCTCGTCGCCGAGCCGGTCCTCGCCGAAACCATCTTCGTGTCCAACGAGAAGGACAACCAGATCGCCGTGATCGACGGCGACAGCCTTCAGATCAAAAACAAGATCAAGGTCGGCCGCCGCCCGCGCGGCATCACGCTGAGCGGCGACGGCACCCAGCTTTACGTCTGCGTCGGCGACGACAACCGCATCGACGTGGTGGACATCGCCAGCGGCAAGATCGTCCACACTCTGCCGTCGGGTCCCGATCCGGAGCTGTTCGTGCTTTCGCCGGACGGGAAAAAGCTGTATGTCGCCAACGAGAACGACAACATGGTGACGGTGATCGACGTCGCCGAGCGGAAGGCTATCGGCAACATCCAGGTCGGCGTCGAGCCGGAGGGGATGGGGATCAGCCCCGATGGCAAGATCCTGGTCAACACCTCTGAAACCACCAACATGGCGCACTTCATCGACACGGAGAAGCACAGCGTCGTCGGCAACGTGCTGGTGGACAGCCGGCCGCGCGTCGCCCGCTTTACCGACGATGGCAAACAGGTTTGGGTGTCGAGCGAAATCGGTGGCACGGTCAGCGTGATCGATGCCGCAGCTCTCAAGGTGATCAAGAAGATCCGCTTCGAGGTCACCGGCGTCCGTCGCGAGGCCATCCAGGCCGTGGGCATCCAGATGACCAAGGACGGCAAGCGGGCCTTCGTGGCGTTGGGACCGGCCAACCGGATCGCGGAAATCGATACCGACAGCCTGGAGGTGAAGCGCTATTTCCTGGTCGGGCAGCGTGTCTGGAACCTCGCCTTTTCCCCCGACGAAAAGCGGCTTTACACCACCAACGGCATCAGCAACGACCTGTCGGTGATCGACTTGGAACGCAACAAGGTCATCAAGAGCATTTCAGTTGGCGGTGCACCCTGGGGCATTGTCGTCAAACCGTAGGATGTGCTCCGTGGCACACGGAACATGATGGAACCCCCGGCGGAACCGGCCGGTTGACGCAAGAGACCGGATACGTCGGAGACCGTCGACGGCGGTCCGGCCTCACGGGAGGTGAAATCATGGAGAGAAAACCGCAAGAACAGCCACCAACGCCTGGCAAGAAGAGCGTTCTGAACGACAAGGCAGAGTTCGCACAAGATAAGGGCAAGGACGCCGTTTCCCATATGGGAAATGAGGCCAAAGGGGACACGTCTCCCAGACCGCAAGACACAGAGCGCAACAGGCCCGAGCGGTCGTGAAGCGCTTTGCTGCGACACCTCGAATGAGATCGTCCCATCTCGGAGATCTGTGATGAAACACCTAAAGAGCCTGCCCCTGGTCAAACTTATGTGCACCGCGGGCCTTGCTGCCGGAATTGCGATCGCTGCGCTGCCGGCCGCAGCCCAGTCCACCGGCACCACGTCACCCAATAGCAGCAGCACCCAGAACGCCCCAGCCGCGACCAGCGGACAATTGCCGCCGGATTCCCTGCCCGGCCAGCGCCAAGGCGCCATTGGCGGCGCCCCCGTACCACAGGGCAATTCCGGTTCCTCCAGCGATGGCAGCGTTTCGCCGACCGGGCAATTGCCGAGCGACAGCCTTCAGCAACAACGGCAGGGCGTGATCGGTGGAAAGCCCGTCCCCCAGGGAGGTTCCGGAGAATCGTCCGACAAGCAGGGACAGCAATAACAAGATCTTTACCTCGTCCCTGGACGCGCTCGCAGCCGCCGTTTCCCGAAGATGGGGTAGTCCTGTCCGGATGGCCATGCCATCCCGATCCAGTTCCGTGAAACGGCAAAGCGGCGGCTGCGATTTCAAGTTACTCCGAACCTCTTTTGAGAGTTTGTTTGCAAAACAAACAAGATGCCATAATGCCGGCCGTGACCGACGCCGAGACCACAGGTATCCAGCCAGCGATCATGCTGGACCAGCCTGACCGGCGTGCCCGCATGACCTGCGGCGGTCCGCCAATGATTTCCAAAATGCATGGGAGAAAGCGGCGATGGGCATGTGGCAGGGGTCATCCCCGAAAATCAATCGTGTGCTGGTGGGCGAATCCCTGGTCGGGGACGGCAACGAGGTCGCTCATATCGACCTGATCATGGGGCCACGCGGCAGCGCCGCGGAAACCGCTTTCTGCAACGCGCTGACCAACAACAAGGACGGCTTCACCAGCCTTCTTGCGGTCATTGCCCCCAATCTGCAATGCAAGCCCTCCACCATCCTGTTCAACAAGGTGACGATCAAGGGCGCGGAACAGGCGGTGCAAATGTTCGGCCCAGCCCAGCATGGCGTCGCCAAGGCGGTTGCCGACTGCGTCGCCGCCGGCACCATTCCGCAGGACGAGATCGACAACATCTTCATCTGCGTCGGCGTGTTCATCCATTGGGAAGCCAAGGACAACGCCAAGATCCAGGATTACAATTACCGCGCCACCAAGGAAGCGATCGAACGCGCGGTGTCAGGGTTCCCAACCCTCAAGGATCTGCTGAACCAGAAGGATTCGGCCAAGCATCCATTCGCCGCCTGATCTTGGGGCCGGTGGCAAGTTGCCGGATGGCGGCGTCGAGACCGACGGCCGCGATATCTGTCATGGTACCCGCCACCGGCCGCATACAGTTTGAACTCCGGGGAGCCGCATGGGGCGCAACCCGTTCAGACCCACAGCGCCAATTGCGGAAGGAGAAAATACCTTCCGCCATTAGAGCTACTTTCTGGCCTTAATGGGTTGCAATCCGGATCTTCCACTGTATCTTTAGATTTTAGGTGGATTTAGCATTTTTCCAGTTTCATGTCAGATCAGCGCTTATTGGCTGGAATTGTTCCAATTCCAAAGGTTGATTTTTACATCATGTCTTTTGCGGCGCACAAAGAACTAGCCATAATTTTCATTGTCCTATCCTTTGGGGTTATGGCTGCGCCCGGTTAGCAAGGGGTACGATTTCCTAATGGGCCACCCCGGCACTCATGCCTGATCGCCCATCCCAGCGGAGGAAGCGGACATGAAAACTTGGCGCAAGCCGACGATTATCGAGATTTCGGTCGGCACCGAGATCAACGCCTACGCCTGCGCCGGTTTGTAACCGGCAAACACCGATCGTCCCTCGGACATCCTTCCACTTCCCACTCAGGCCGGCCGCGGCTCGAAATGGGCGAAGAACTGCCCCGTTCCGTCCGGCGCGCTCGCGTCGTAATGCAGCGCGCAGAGCCGTAGCCGGCCGATATCGCGCAGTTCCGGGCCGGACAGCATGCTGTGAAAACTCTCACCACCGAGCAGACGATGCGCTGTGGTGAGGTAGAGCCGTGACAATTGTCCGTCCCGCAACATGGTGTCGAGCATCCGTGGCCCTGTCAGCAGATAGAGGCTGCGCAACCCGCGATGGCCCAATTCGCGGACCAGTGCCCCCCCTTCCACCGACGCGCCGGTTCCGGCAATCAGGACCTCATATCCGGCGGTGCGCCAATGCGCCACCCGGTCGGCCGGCGCCCCGGCATCGGTGGCAATGAAAACACGTTGGCCGTACCGTGCCAGCGAGTCAGGCACGGGGAAATCCAAGCTGGCGCTGGCGATGACCACGGCGGGCTGGGGTGACAGGCCATTGTCCGCCCGCCATTGCGCGAGTGCCCTCGTGGTCTCCCGAGTGCCGACCTGCAGGACGTCGTCCAGCCGGCCCGCCTCGAGATCGCGCAGGTATCCACCGTGGGTAACCAGACAGTCCGCCTGCGCCTGGAGTTCGAGGAACAGCCGGAAATCATTGTCGCTGATCAATCCAGCCGGCAGCCGGCTCTCCCCGGTGGCGGAATCCCGCAAGGCGATGCGGCCGTCCAGGCTGCTGACGAAACTCGCGTAGACGAAGGGGGTCTCGGCACTCCCCCGCTCATGCAGACGATGGGCAAGATAGGCCCCGCAGAGCGCGATCTCCTCCGGCGCGCCCGGATAGAACCGGAGCATGTGCGCGGTCATTGCTGCCCTCCCGAGGCGAAATCCACCCGGCGAAGGAAATCGGCGGCGAGTTCGTCTGCAATATCGACCTTGCTGACCGACTGCAATCCCTGCCATGCCGGCATCGAGTTGACCTCCAGCACCAGCCACCGGTCTCCGTCGCCGGGATCTGCAATCAGATCGACACCGGCATAATCGGCCCCGACCGCAGTGGCGGCGCGCACCGCCAGATCGGCGACGGTTCCCTCCGGCACCAGCGGCTCGCATCGGGCGCCTTGACGGACATTGGTGATCCAGTTGCGGCCATGGCGGATCATCGCTGCAATCGCGCGCCCTCCCACGACAAATATCCGGCAATCGCGCCACTCACCCTCCCGGCGTGGCGGCACGAAGGGCTGCAGGTAATAAACACCGGCAATGACTCCCGCCTCCGGCACCTCGTCCGGGTGCGCCAGGCGGCGAAGCCCGCGCCCTTGCGCACCGAACAGCGGCTTCAGCACCCAATCCGACGTCTCCCCCAACACGGCGCGTGCCATTTCGGCGGACTGGACGGCGATAGACGGGGGCGTCGGCAGACCGGCATGGGCGAGCAGGAAACTGGTGGTGCTCTTGTCCACGCAGCGTTCTATGGCGCGGGCCGTATTGTAGACGGGAACCCCCAGCCGGTCGAGCGCGTGGAGCACCCCCAGCCGCAGCGTCACCTGCTCGAAGCTTCCCTGTCCGACCACCCGCACGAATGCGCCGGAGGGCAGTGTGTCGCCGAAGCCCGGCAGCAGAAGCCCCGTCTCGCTCCGACCAATGGCGAAGCCGCAGGCGTTCAGCGAAATGCGGCGGCATTCCATGCCGTGCCGCGTGATCGCCCGCTCCAGCCTCGCCGCGTGCCAATCGGCACCGTCAGTGAACAAGACGGCCGCGCCGCTCATGCCGCCTCCGGAACGGTATGGCACAGACACAGATCCCGCGCTCGCCGGCCGGCAAGACGCCGCGCTTCCACCACGCTGGCTGCATCGGCGAGCACCGTACAGATCGGAGTCCCCGCCGGTATGAGCGCCGGCGCGCGCGGACGATCGGCCGTCCATTCCGGCCAATCCACAGCCTCATGCAGGCGGGTCGGAGCAGCGGCGTAGACCACCATGGCGGCATGGCGGTCGGGAAGCGGCGGCAGTTCGGCCGGCAACTGCCCGGCGCAGGCCGCCAGATGCAGTTCGAACAGGCTGGGCATCGGCGGACGGTCGAACAGGTCGAGCGTCGCCCCAGGACGCGGGTTGATCTCCAGCAGACACCAGCCGGCCGGTCCGGCCAGGAAGTCGGCGCTGTTCAGCCCGACAAGACCCACCTCGGCGGCAATCCGCGATACCGCACCGATCATCGCGGCGGCGGCCCCGCCGGACGACGGTAGCGGGCCGACCGCGCCGCCATAGCGATAAGGCTGGCGGCGCGTCGGCGCCGCCCATTGCCGGCTGAAGCCCACCGGCAGGATGCGGCGGCCGTCAGCCAGGAACAGCAGGGACACCGGGCGCCCGGGCATGCGGCGTTGGGCGTAGTGACCGGCCGGCAGTCGCGATCCGGCCGGCCGGATATGACCGCCGCCACTGGCGCCGGCACGCTTCACCAGCCAGCCGTCGGGGTCCGGCAAGGAGAGGGAGACCTCCGGATGCGGAATGTCGAGGCGGGAGAGCAATGCCGCGAAAGCCGATGGATCCTTCAGGCGCGCCATCGTCTCGGCCCGGTTGCCGATCACCGGCCGCCCGCGCGCCAGTGCCGAGAGCAGATCGGGCCGATCCTCGAACCCGGCACCATAGACCAGCGGCAACCCGCGAAGATCCGGCAGCGCCAGCACCCGCCGCAACGCCTCAGCGGGAATCCGCAGCCCCTTCGACGGCAGGGCAAGGCAGGGATTGGCCATGGCGGCGGTATCCGCGTCGGCGAACAGATCCACGGCGGCGACATTCCGCCCGCCACGGCAGGCGCTGGCCGACAGCGCCCGCGCGGACAGCGCCACCACCACGAACTCCGGAACTGCCGTCGGGGTCAAGGTCGGCTCTCCCTGTGAAAAGCATCTTGAACAATCGCTTGCAATCCCAACAATCATGCGCGGACATCATCTTTGCAATGGCCCTTCCGAACGACGGCGACTGCCGCGCACCCGACACCGGCCCGGTGTCGAACAGTGAGCTGCCCGGGAAAGGATTGCTGGAGGAAGACAGGATGTACGAAGCCGCGATTCCTGCGGATCCTCCGCCGATTCCCGCTATCCACGGCCCTCCCGCCCTGGCGGTTGAGGACCTCAGCCACAGCTTCGGCACGCGCGTGGCGCTTGATCGCGTGTCATTCGCGGTGGCGCCGGGCGGCTTCACCATGCTGCTCGGCCTGAACGGGGCCGGGAAGACCACGTTGTTCTCGCTGATCACCCGCCTCTACTCCAACCGGACCGGCGCCATCGGCATCTTCGGTTTCGATCTGCGCCGCCAGCCGACCCGTGCGCTGGAGCGCATCGGCGTGGTGTTCCAGCAGCCGACCCTCGACCTCGATCTGACCGTCCGGCAGAACCTGCGCTATCATGGCGGCCTGCACGGCATGGCGCCACTCGACTGCGAAGCCCGTGCGCGGGAGGAACTGGCGCGCATCGGCCTCGCCGACCGCGCCAACGACAAGGTCCGCGCCCTGTCGGGCGGCCAGCGGCGCCGGGTGGAGATCGCCCGCGCCCTGCTGCACCGGCCGAGCCTGCTGCTGCTCGACGAACCGACGGTCGGGCTGGACGCCGAATCGCGCGGCCACCTCCTGGGCCATGTCCGCGCGCTCTGCCGTGACCAAGGGCTGGCCGTCCTGTGGGCCACCCACCTGATGGACGAGGCGACGAACGAGGACTCCGTGGTCGTGCTGCACCAGGGCCGGCTGCGCGCGTCCGGCAGCGTGCGCGCGGTCTGCGCCGAAACCGGCACCGCCACGCTGCCCGCCGCCTTCGCCGCCCTGACGACAGGGGAGCGCCGGCCATGAGTGCCGCCACCTACTGGTATTGCCTGCGCAGCATCATCGTGCGCGAGGGCCTGCGCTTCCTGCACCAGCGCGAACGCTTCTTCGCCGCTCTGGTCCGGCCCCTGGTCTGGCTGGCGATCTTCGCCGTCGGCTTCCGCGCCGTGCTGGGCGTGTCGATCATCCCGCCCTACGACACCTACATCCTGTACGACGAGTATGTGGTTCCCGGGCTGGTCGCCATGATCCAGCTGTTCAACGGCATGCAGAACTCGCTGTCGATGGTCTACGACCGCGAGATGGGCAGCATGCGGACTCTGCTGGTCAGTCCGCTTCCGCGCTGGTACCTGCTGGTCGCCAAGCTGCTGGCCGGCGTCGCGGTGTCGATTGCCCAGGTCTATGTTTTCCTCGGCATCGCTTGGCTGTGGGGGGTGGAACCACCGCCGCTGGGCTATCTCGCCGCGCTGCCGGCGCTGCTGCTCAGCGGGCTGATGCTGGGTGCGCTGGGCCTGCTGCTGTCGTCCTTCGTCCGGCAGTTGGAAAATTTCGCCGGGGTGATGAACTTCGTGATCTTCCCGATGTTCTTCGCGTCCTCCGCCCTCTATCCGCTCTGGCGGATCAGGGAAGGCAGCCCGGCCCTGTACCAGATCGCCGCCTGGAATCCCTTTACCCAGGCAGTGGAATTGATCCGTTTCAGCCTCTATCTCCGAGTCGAGGTGTCGGCACTGCTGTGGGTAGCCGGCTGTCTTGCGCTGTTCCTTGGTGCGGCGGTTCTGGCCTACGATCCGGGGCGCGGATTCTGGGCGCGGCGGGCCGGAACGGCCGATCAGACCTGAGACAGGAAGCGGCAGCTTCGCCGATTACCCATTCGGAGGTAGCTCGTATTTTTCAACTAGCCGTTATTCCGCCTCTTTTGAAAACTTTCGAACGTCGGCGGAAAATAATCTTCACAGCCTATCTTTATTTGAGCACACTGAATGTCAGCATCGCCAACATAGTGCGGGGCAGTTTAGAATCCCGCCAACGGTCGTGTTCCGGCAATTAGGACCGGCACGCCTGCGATGCCATTGCAGTTTGGATTCGGAGGGTACGGGAGCAATCGACCCGATGCCTCACCGACCGATATCGCGCATCCATGATCGAGGGAGAATGCCCTCTCGAAGACGTCTCTCATAAGGCCGCCTGCCGCCGCACAGTCCCTGGGACCACGGACCATCGCTAAAAAACGGGAGGAAATACATGAACCCCTTTGTGCGCTGTCTGCTCGTCACCGCCGCGATCCAGGCGGCCACCACCACCGTTGCCTTCGCCAACGACGACATCCTGAAGAACCAGAAGGATCCTGCCAACTGGGCGCTGCAGTTGGGCAATTATGCCGGCCAGCGCTACAGCACGCTCGACCAGATCACCCGCGACAACGTGAAGAACCTGCGGCCGATATGGCAGTTCTCCACCGGCGTGCTTCGCGGGCACGAAGGCGGTCCCATCGTGGTCGGCGACACGATGTACATCTCGACGCCGTTCCCCAACACCGTCTATGCGCTCGACCTCAACGACAATGGCCGCATCAAGTGGAAGTATGAGCCTAGACAGGATTCGTCGGTCATCCCCGTGATGTGCTGCGACACCGTCACCCGTGGCGTCGCTGTCGCCGGAAACAAGCTGTTCCTCGGACAGGCGGACAACACGCTGGTGGCGCTCGACACTGAAACCGGCAAGGTGCTCTGGTCGGCCAAGAACGGCGACGCCAGCAAGGGCGAGACCTTGACCGCCGCCCCGCTGGTGGTGAAGGACAAGGTCTATGTCGGCATCAGCGGCGGCGAGTTCGGCGTGCGCGGCCACCTGACGGCCTACGACATCAACACCGGCAAGATGGCGTGGCGAGCCTATTCGACGGGTCCCGACAAGGACGTGATGATCGATCCGCAGAAGACGATGATGCTCGGCAAGCCGATCGGCGAACCGGACCTGGGCATCAAGACCTGGCCGGCGGACCAGTGGAAGATCGGCGGCGGCACCACCTGGGGCTGGTACACCTACGATCCCGAACTGAACCTGATCTATTACGGCACCGGCAATCCGGGCACCTGGAACCCGGCACAACGCGCTGTCGACAAGGACCGGGCCAAGAGCGACAACAAATGGTCGATGACCATCTTCGCCCGCGATGCCGACACCGGACAGGCGAAATGGGTGTTCCAGAAAACGCCCTTCGACGAATGGGATTACGACGGCGTCAACGAGAACATCCTGGCCGACGTTACCGTCGGCGGAACCAAGCGCAAGGCCCTGATCAACTTCGACCGCAACGGCTTCGCCTATACCATCGACCGCACCAACGGCGAGCTGTTGGTCGCGCAGAAATACGATCCGTCCGTCAACTGGGCGAGCGAGATCGACATGAAGACCGGCCGGCCGAAGGTGAACGACAAATACAGCACCTTCGCCCAGGGCGAGGACCACAACACTACCGGCGTCTGTCCGGCCGCACTGGGATCCAAGGACCAGCAGCCGGCCAGCTACTCGCCGGAAAGCGGCCTGCTGTATGTACCGACCAATCACATCTGCATGGATTACGAGCCCTTCAAGGTTGAGTATTCGGCCGGCCAGCCTTATGTCGGTGCGACTCTCAGCATGTATCCGGCCCCGGACTCGCACGGCGGCATGGGCAACTTCATCGCCTGGGATCCGTCGGCCGGCAAGATCGTCTGGTCGAAACCCGAACGCTTCGCGGTGTGGAGCGGTGCGCTGTCGACCAAGGGCGGCGTCGGCTTCTATGGGACGCTTGAAGGCTACCTGAAGGCGTTCGACCTGAAGGACGGCAAGGACCTCTACAACTTCAAGACCTCGTCCGGGATCATCGGCAACGTCAACACCTACATGCACAAGGGCAAGCAGTACATCGCCGTGCTGTCGGGCGTCGGCGGCTGGGCCGGGATCGGGCTGGCCGCTGGATTGACCGGCGAGCAGGAAGGCCTGGGTGCGGTCGGCGCACACAAGGCGCTGGGCGAATACACCCAGCTGGGCGGTACGCTGACCGTCTTCGCCCTGCCGGACAATCAGTGATGCGCAAACGGGCGCCGGTTTCCCAAGGGGAAGGCCGGCGCCCGCCCTTATCCAGGCTGATGGCACCGACGCATGAAGGCAGTGGGGAGAGAGAGCAAGATGCCGAAATACCTGATCGGGCTGTGCGCCGCCGTGGGGTTCACCGCGACAGTGACCCTCGGCACCGCATTCGGCCAGCAGGATGCCGCACAAAAGCCGGCCCAAGGCCAGACACCGCCGAACCAGACTCAAAACGCCCAAACCCCGCCAACCCAGAACCCGCCCGGCGGAAACGCGGCACAAGAGGCGAAGGTCGCCGACCCGGAGGAACTGGTGGATGACCAGGGTGTGCCGCTCTATGCGGTACGGGACGGCAAGGTCGATCAGGGCACCTACAACGGCTACCGGCGCTACGCCTCATCCTGCCATGTCTGCCACG
The DNA here is from genome assembly GCF_019805165.1 of Azospirillum sp. 412522. Lineage (GTDB taxonomy): Bacteria > Pseudomonadota > Alphaproteobacteria > Azospirillales > Azospirillaceae > Azospirillum. Next base: position 51,981 of record NZ_RWIJ01000025.1, on the reverse strand, counting down.
GGCCGGACGGACTGGGCTCGTCCTTCGCACCGGCTCTGGCCGATTCGCTCAAGCGGATGGATTATTGGCAGTTCACCGACGTGGTGACCAACGGCCGCAAGAACATGGGCGCCACCGGCGACAAGGTGATGCCGACCTTCGGGTCCGACCCCAACGTGATGCTGAACCTCGCCGACATCTACCGTTATCTGAAAGCGCGCTCCGACGACAAGATCGGCCGCGGCCGGCCCGAGCGGTTCAAGTCGGCGTCGTGAGTCCGGCATGATCCGCCGGTCCCTTACCTCCAGGCACATCCTGTTGCTGGCCGTCGCGCTCCATGCGGCGGCCATGCCTGTCGGCAGCTCTGCCAATGCCGCAGAGGGCATTCCAACCGACGTGCTGCGCGTTTGTGCCGATGCCAACCTGCTTCCCTTCTCCAACAACCGTGGCGAGGGGTTCGAGAACCGGATCGCCCAGCTGATCGCCGACGATCTGAAGGTGAAGCTGGTCTTCACATGGTGGCCGCAGACCATCGGCTTCGTCCGCAACACGCTGCGCACCCGCCAGTGCGATCTGGTGATGGGGACCGCGGTCGGCGAAGAACTGATGCAGAACACCAACCCCTATTACCGGTCCACCTATGCATTGATCTATCGGAAGGATTCCGGAATCACCGCGAAGACGCTGGCCGATCCCTCGCTGCAGGGTGCGCGCATCGGCGTCGTCGCGCGAACGCCGCCATCCGCGGTGATGCTGCGCCACGGGCTGACCAACCTGGAACCCTACCAGTTGGACATCGATACGCGCGCCCACCATCCGGCACAGCAGGCGGTGGAGGACGTCGCGGCGGCGCACACCGATGCGGCCATCGTCTGGGGGCCCATCGCCAGCTATTTCGCCACCCGGCAACGGGTGCCGCTGACGGTCGTGCCGCTGATGGACGAGCCGGGCACCTCGCCCTTCCAATACATGATCTCCATGGGCATCCGCCCGGACGAGCCTGACTGGCGGCATTGGTTGAACGAGTTCATCGTCCGCCGCCAGGGCGATATCGACCGCATTCTCACCGAATACCATGTCCCGCTCGTCAACGCTGACGGATCGATCCGGGTGGAAGTGGCAGAACCCGACGGTTATCGGATGGCCGATTACCGCGCTCCCACTCCCCCCGGCCTGCGCGGTGCCGAGACAGTCGGTCCGACGGAGGTGGAGCAGTTGGCGAAGGCCGGGGCAATCCTGATCGACGTGCTGCCGACCCCTCCAAAACCCGAAGGCCTGACGGCGGAGAGCCGTTGGGTACCGCCGCCGCATCGCAGCCTTCCCGGCGCACATTGGCTGCCGAACGTCGGCTATGGCGCCCCGTCGGCCGAACAGGAGGACTATTTCCGCGCCGGTCTTGAGACGCTGACCGCAGGCGATCGCAATCGACCGCTGGTGGTGTTCTGCCAGCCCGATTGCTGGATGAGCTGGAATGCCGCCAAGCGCGCGGTCGCGCTGGGGTATCAGGCGGTCAAATGGTATCCAGCCGGCACAGACGGCTGGAAGGCCGCGGGACATGACCTCGTCACGGTGGAACCAGTTCCTCGACCCGAACCCAAAATGGCGAACTGAGTGACTCGTTCAGGACAGAAGCGCCGACAGCATCCGGGCAATCTGTCCGAGCCGTTGCTCGATCCGCGCCGGCTGCTCGCACACCGCGGTCTGCGCCCGGCGGCGGTCGTCGAGGATGCGGCGGTCCCAGGCGATGGCCCCCTTGATCTCCTGCGCGCGGGCCGCGTCGCCCGATGCGGCGTCAAGGTCGCGCAGGGCGGCGGCGATGCGGTCGCGCAAGGCCCGCTGGTGCTGGGCATAACGCTCGATGGACGCGATTGCAGCCGTGCGCTGGCGGTCCAGCGTCTGGAAGGTCCCGGCGAAAACCAAGGCGATCCTATGGTCTCGCTCTTGCTCGGCACCCTGCTTGAGCGGTCCGGCCAGTGCCTCGGCCTGGGGTTCCAGGGTGGCGAGGTCAACGCTGTCGTCGGCTGCGCGCCGGATCAGGGTAGCGATGGCCGGGTCGCGCTGCCATTCCTCCCCCAGACCGTCGATCGACGGACCGTCCCAGACCGAGGCGGGCGACAAGGTCGGAACCAGGATTTGCGGACAGGGCCAGTCGGGATTCTTCGGGTCCTGCGCAACGGCGGCGGCAGGCAACCCGATGATCGCCGCTGTGGTCAGAACCGAGGCGAAGGCGGGTCCGAGGATGAGGGAATATCGTCGCATGCGAGAATGATGGCCCCACCAACGATCCAGCGCAATCGGAACCGCTGCGTAAAAGGAGAAACCCGATGGATCATGCGGGGAGGTGGCTCGGAGTCGCTATCATAGCCTTTGTCGCACTGGGTTCGATGGCGGGAGCGTCGGCGTCGGCTCGGACGCTGGTTTTAGACCTCGAACTGGAGGACAGCAGCGGTGAAGCCAGCTCGGCGGAGCATGCGGAACGGCTGAAACGGATCAGCGCAGAGTTGCGCCATGCGCTGGATGCCAAAGGGTACGACGTGATCGACGGTGGGACCACCGCGGGACTGGTGCCTCCGGACACCGCGATCCGATCATGCAATGGGTGCGAGCGCGACATCGCACGGGCTGCCGGGGCCGATCTGGTTGTCTTCGGCATCGTCCGCAAGATCAGCAGTCTGATCCTGTGGATCGGCGTGACCGTCGAGGAGGTCGGCACCGGCCGGGTGGTGACGAGGGCGCGCGGTGACATCCGCGGCGACACCGAAACCGCCTGGTCGCGCGGCATCGGCTGGCTGGTCGATCATCGGCTGGCGGAGCATGCGCCGGGCAAGCGGTGAACGGTGATGGACTGCCCAACAATCGACCGCCAGACAGGCGGCGGGGAGGACCGAGAGATGCCGGACGAGTCTCAGAGCGGCTACAGCAGCATCATGGATGTTCTGCGGCCACCGCCACCGCGTACAGCCGCCGTGATGCGCCGCTACGATCTGGTTCTGCGCGATTATGTCGGCGATTTCCGCATTGGCGTCTGGAACCATGAGAAGACCCGGACCCAACGCGTGCGCGTCAGCCTGACCGTCACGGTGGAAGTGCCGAACCAGCCCTTCGTCGATGACCTCGATGCCGTCGTCTCGTACGAATACCTGATCCAGGGTGTCGAAGCCTTCACGCGAAGCCCCCACATCCAACTGCTTGAAGTGCTGGCGGAGAAGCTGCTGGCACTGTGTCTGTCGCCACCGCAGGCGGTCTTTGCGCGGGTGCAGGTGGAAAAGCTGGAGATCGTTCCGCAGTCAGCCGGCGTCGGCGTGGTATTGACCGGCGCGCGGGATCAGCCGCGATGACGGTCACCGTGGTCGCCGAACCGGTAGCCGAGGTGTCCGCCGGCAGCACATGCTGCGGATGGACAGGATCGCGCGGGAAGTCGATTATCTGTCTGTCCATCGCCATCGGCAAAACCGCCGGCCCGCCGGAGTTGGAGGCCTGAGGCTGGCCGATGGCCTAGATCACCACTCACCGCCCGGGAGGTGGTTCATGACCGGATGGCTGGCCAGCGTCGCGGACGCGGCGGAAATTCAACTGATCCTGTCGACGGCACCCGACATCCTCGACCTCAAGAACCCTGCCGCTGGAGCGCTCGGCGCCTGGAATGTGGAGGATATCGCCGTCACAGTGCGGGACTTGGCGGCCTTGTCACGACGGCCGCGGGTGAGCGCCTCTATCGGCAACCATCCGATGCGGCCCGATGCCGTGGTGCCGGCGGCACGCCGGGTCGCCTTGACCGGCGTCGATTTCGTCAAGATCGGCTTCGCACCCGAAGGCACGCCTGATCGCTGCATCGATGCGCTGGCACCGCTGGCGGTAGAGGAGGCAAGGCTGATTGCCGTGCTCTTCGCCGACCTCTGGCCCAGCGATCCCTGCTGCCTGCCCATCGACAGGCTTGCCGCCGCCGGCTTCCGCGGCGTGATGCTCGATACCGCCAGCAAGAGCCACGGCCTGCGCCACCATTGGCAGGATGCACAACTGGAAGCCTTCGTGTCCTGCGCGCAGGCACATGGACTGCTCACCGGACTTGCCGGGTCGCTGCGGGTGGCGGACATTCCGGCCCTGGTCACTTCGTCGCCCGATTACCTCGGCTTCCGCGGCGCGCTGTGCGGCGGAGAGCGCACCGCAGAAATCAACCCGCAGGCGGCGTCACGGGTCGCCGCCTGCGTGACAAAGTTGTCCGGAGCTACTCTGCCGCCTCCGCAATCTGTGCCTTCTCGATCCTGATTGCGCAGTATTTGAACTCCGGGATCTTGCCGAAGGGGTCGAGCTGAGGATTGGTCAGCACGTTCGCCGCCGCCTCCGCATAGGCGAAGGGGATGAAGACCAGCCCCACCGGCATGCGGTCGTCGATACGGGCCTTCAGCCGGATGGTGCCGCGGCGGCTCGACACCAGCATGTAGTCGCCGGTCCTCATGCCGGCACGGGTAAGGTCGTGCGGCGAGACATAGGCGACCGCTTCCGGCTCCACCGCGTCCAGCACGCTCGACCGCCGTGTCATCGACCCGGTGTGCCAGTGCTCAAGCTGACGCCCGGTGGTGAGCACCAACGGGTAGTCGAGGTCGGGCGTCTCCGCCGGGTTGATCGGCCGCGCCGGCACGAAGCGCCCGCGACCGGATCTGGTCGGGAAGCCGTTGCCGAAGACGATGTCGTGACCGGGTTCGTCCGGGCCGTCAACGGGATAGGTGACGGAGCCTTCTCGCTCCACCCGGTCCCAGGTGATGTTGGCCAGCGACGGCATGGCGCCGACCATCTCGGTGAACACCTCCGACACATGCTGGTAGTTCCAGTTCAGGCCCAGCCCGCGGGCCATATCCTGGATGATCCAGAGATCCTGGCGCGCCTCGCCAGGCAGCGGCACCGCCGCCCGGCCCATCTGGACCTGCCGGTTGGTGTTGATGACCGTGCCGTCCTTCTCCGGCCAAGCCGAAGCCGGCAGCACCACGTCGGCGTACTTGGCCGTCTCGGTCAGGAAGATGTCCTGCACCACCAGATGGTCGAGCATCGCGAGCGCCTCGCGGGCGTGGGTCACGTCCGGATCGGACATCGCCGGATTCTCACCCTCGATGTAGAGGCCCTTGATCCGGCCGTCATGGACGGCGTCCATGATCTCGACCACCGTCAGGCCGCGCTTGCCGTCGAGCTTGGTGCCCCAGTAGTTTTCATAGAAAGCTTGGACGTCCGGGTCTTCGACCGACTTGTAGTCGGGATAGAACATCGGGATCAGCCCGGCGTCCGACGCGCCCTGGACGTTGTTCTGGCCGCGCAGCGGGTGCAGACCGGTACCGGGGCGGCCGATCTGGCCGGTGACCAGCGCCAGCGCGATCAGGCAACGGCTGTTGTCGGTGCCGTGGATGTGCTGAGACACGCCCATGCCCCAGAAGATGATCGACGATTTGGCCCTGGCGAACAGCCGAGCCACCGTGCGCAGGGTGGCAGCCGGAATGCCGCAGACCTTTTCCATCTCCTCCGGCGGATAATCCTTGACCGTCTCGGCCAGCGCTTCGAAATCCTCGGTATTGGCCTGGACATATTGCCGGTCGTACAGCCCCTCCGCGATGATGGTGTGGAGGATGGCGTTCAGCATCGACACGTCGCGGCCCGGCGTGAACTGCAGCATGTGCGTGGCGTGCCGCGCCATGGCGAGCCCGCGCGGATCCATGACGATCAGCTTCGCCCCACGCTCCGCAGCGTTCTTGAAGAAGGTCGCGGCGACGGGATGGTTCTCCGTCGGGTTGGCGCCGATGATGACGATGACCTCGGCATCCTCCGCCGCCATGAAGGGCGCCGACACCGCCCCCGACCCGACGCCCTCGATGAGCGCCGCCACCGACGAAGCGTGGCAGAGCCGGGTGCAGTGATCGACGTTGTTGGTGCCGAAACCGGTGCGGACCAGCTTCTGGAACAGATAGGCCTCTTCGTTCGACCCCTTGGCCGACCCGAAGCCGGCCAGTGCGTTGCCACCGCGCTCGTCCCTGATCTTCCGCAAGCCGCCGGCCGCGACCGCCAGCGCCTCGTCCCAGCTCGCTTCGCGGAAATGGGTGAAGGGGTTCATCGGGTCGATGTCGACGTCGTGCTTGGAAACACCCTCCTTGCGGATCAGCGGCACGGTCAGCCGGTCGCCGTGATGGGCGTAGTCGAAGCCGAAGCGCCCCTTCACGCACAGGCGGTTCTGGTTCGACGGACCGTCGCGGCCATCGACGGCGACGATCTTGTTGTCCTTGATCTTATAGGTCAGCTGGCAGCCGACGCCGCAATAGGGGCAGACCGAGTCCACCTCGCGGTCAGGCGCGTTGGTGAAGACGCCCTTCTCGTCCACCAGGGTCGCCGGCATCAGGGCGCCGGTCGGGCAGGCCTGCACGCACTCGCCGCAGGCGACACAGGTGGACTGGCCCATCGGGTCGTCGAAATCGAAGACGATCTTTTCCAGATGCCCGCGTGCCGCCATGCCGATGACGTCGTTGACCTGGACTTCGCGACAGGCGCGGACGCACAGGTTGCAGTGGATGCAGGCATCGAGCTGGACCGCCATCGCCGGATGCGACAGGTCATCGGTCTTGGTCGGCCGGTCCACCGTGGGGAAGCGGCTGTCGGCGATCTCGACCTTGTCGGCCCAGTTCCAGAAGGTGGAGTTCGGATCGTGTGCGGTTTCCCGCTCCGGCTGGTCGGCAAGCAGCAGTTCGAAGACCAGCTTGCGCGACGCCTTGGCCCGCTCCGAAGCGGTGCGCACCGTCATGCCGGGCTTGGGTTTGCGGATGCAGGAGGCGGCGAGCACGCGCTCGCCCTCGATCTCCACCATGCAGGCGCGGCAATTGCCGTCCGGACGGTATCCCGGCTCCGGCCGATGGCAGAGATGCGGGATCTCGGTGCCGAGACGGGTGGCCACCTGCCAGATCGTCTCGCCGCTCCGTGCCTCGACCTCGGTGCCGTCCAGGGTGAACGTGATGCCGTTGGACATGTCGGTCTCCTTACCCCTGCGATCCGGCTACGCCCCGGGCCGCGCTTTGACGCGACACGAAGTCCTCACGGAAATGCTTCATCACCAGCTTGATCGGGTTCATCGCCGCCTGCCCCAGCCCGCAGATCGAAGCGTCGCCCATCACGGTGGCAAGTGCGGCCAGCAGTTCCTCGTCCCATTCCGGTTCACTGATCAGGCGCACCGCCTTCTCGGTGCCGACCCGGCAGGGCGTGCATTGGCCGCAGCTCTCGTCCTCGAAGAACTTCAGCAGGTTGAGCGCCACGTCGCGCATGTTGTCCTTGTCGGAGAGCACGACGACGGCGGCCGAGCCGATGAAGGAGCCGTGCGGTTCCAGAGTGCCGAAATCGAGCGGGATGTTCGCCATCGACGCCGGCAGGATGCCGCCCGACGGGCCGCCGGGCAGATAGCCCTTCAGCGTGTGGCCGTCAGCCATGCCGCCGCAATATTGGTCGATCAGCTCCTGCAGGGTGATGCCGGCCGGGGCCAGCTTGACGCCCGGCTCCTTCACCCTGCCGGAGACCGAGAAGGTGCGCAGACCCTTGCGCCCGTTCAGGCCGTGGCCGGCGAACCAGGAGCCGCCCTTTTCCAGGATCTCACGGACCCAGAACACCGTTTCGATGTTGTTGATCAGGGTCGGGCGGCCGAACAGGCCGACCACCGACGGGAAGGGCGGCTTGTGGCGGGGCAGACCGCGCTTGCCCTCGATGCTCTCCAGCATCGCCGATTCCTCGCCGCAGATATAGGCGCCGGCACCGCGCCGCAGATGGATGCGGGTGTGGCGGGCGAAGCCGGCGGCCTCGACCTTCGGAATCTCGCGCGACAGGATTTCCCGGCATTGCGGGTATTCGTCACGCAGGTAGATGTAGACGTCGGTCGCCTCGACCGTCCAGGCGCCGATCAGCATCCCTTCCAGGAAGCGGTGCGGGTCGCGTTCCAGGTGGAAACGGTCCTTGAAGGTACCGGGCTCGCCCTCGTCGCCGTTGATCGCCATCATGCGCGGCCCCGGCTCCGCCCGGACATAGCGCCATTTCAGGCCGGTGGGGAAGCCGGCGCCGCCCAGGCCGCGGATGCTGGAATCCTCCAGACCCTTCAGCACGGCATCGACGTCGCGCGCCCCGTTCAGGCATTCGGCCAGCATCTTGTAGCCGCCGCCACGGATATAGTCGTCGAAGCCGAGATAGTCGGGAATGTCCGGATGGACATGGCCGTGGGCGACGGCGTCGAGCACGCTGTCGACCGTGGCGTTCTCGTGCGGGGCGTGGCCGATGGCCACGACCGGGGCATTGTTGCAACCGCCCATGCAGGGCGCGCGCAGGACGCGGACGTCGCGCTCGTCCACGCCGGCCTTCAGCGCGTCGTGGAGCTGTTCGGCCCCGGCAAGCGCGCAGCTCAGTGAATCGCAGACGCGGATGGTGAGCTTCGGCGGTACCGGCTCGCCATCCATCACAATATCGAAATGGGCGTAGAAGGACGCGACCTCGAACACCTCGACCAGCGCCAGCCGCATCTCCTTCGCCAAGGCTGCGAGGTGACGGGCATGGAGGCAGCCGTAATGGTCCTGGAGCAGGTGCAGATGCTCGATCAGCAGGTCGGCCTGACGGGACCGGTCGCCGAGAAGCGCCCGAACCTCGTCAAGGCTGAGGGGATCGACCTGGCGGCCCTTCTGTTGGTCGCGCGTCTTGCGGCGGCCGGAGCCGGGATGGATGCTGCGGGCGGGAACACCGCCGGGCGGCGTCGCGCTGATGATCGGGGGAAATGCGGTCACGGCGGTTCTGGCCTCTGCTGGGTGGGCCGCGCTTCTGGTCGTCGCGATCCCAAGTTCCTGGCGTCTCGTATACCAGATGCCACCGTAACGCATCCGGCGCTGAATGTCAGCAGTCTAAATTATCCTCAGCTTCGGCCGAACGGGAATGTCGGATGAGATCTGCGATGATCCAAGTGGATGGCGTCCAGCGCCTCCGGAAGATCGGGAAAGTGGTGGATCAGTTTGTCGGTGGGAAGGTCGGCCGGGTTGCCACGGGCATAACCGTAGGAGACGAGAATGGACGCAATTCCGGCGGCACGGGCAGCAGCCACGTCGTTGGCACTATCACCCACCATCACCGCATCGGCTTTCGGGCCGTTCAATGCAGCCAGCACCGCCAGCAGCGGTTCCGGTGCCGGTTTGCGCTGTGGCAGGCTGTCGCCGCCGATGATGGCGCCGAAGAACGGGAGAAGCCTCAACTCGCCCAGCAGACTGCGGGCGATGGCCTGAGGCTTATTGGTACACAGACCGATGGGATGGCCGGCATCGGTTAACCGCGCCAGCGTCTGTGGCACACCGGGATAGATGCTGGCCGGATCGGCGGGAAGTGCGGCGTAGAGGTGGAGAAAACGGGTCACCGCCGTTCCTGCCTCCTCCATCGACAGCGCAGGCCCGGTGACGGCGAAGCCGCGCTCGACAAGCGACCGAGGACCATCGCCGATGAAGGAGCGCAGCATGCCATCGGTCACCGCCGGCCGTCCCATTCGGCGAGCAGACGGTTGAGGGCGTGGCCCAGATGGGGTGCGCTGTCGATCAGCGTCCCGTCCAGATCGAAGATCACCGGCGCCGGCCTTGCCACTCCCCCCTCCCTCAGCCCGGGACCATCACTCCCGGCGACCGCCGTGCCATCGCCGCGAATTCCAGCGCCGCGGCACGGGCGGCCATGCGCTCCAGCGGCAGTGGAGCGATCCGGTCGGCCTGCCCGGCCGATCCGAAGGCCTCGAACCGGACTCGGCACAGGGCGCGGGCGGCGCTGGTCGCCTCGGCCAGGAACTTGCGCGGGTCGAACTCCTCGGGCCGCGTCATCATCGCGCGGCGCAGGCTGCCGCTCATGGCGAGGCGGATGTCGGTGTCGATGTTGACCTTGCGCACGCCGTTGCGGATGCCCTCGCGGATTTCCTCGACCGGGACACCATAGGTCTCACGGATGCTGCCGCCATGGGCGCGGATGATCTCCAGCCACTCCTGCGGCACGCTGGAGGAGCCGTGCATCACCAGATGGGTGTCGGGGATGCGGTCGTGGATGGCGCGGACACGGTCGATGGCCAGCACCTCGCCGTCCGGACGGCGGCTGAACTTGTAGGCGCCGTGGCTGGTGCCGATGGCGATGGCGAGCGCGTCCACCCCCGTCCGCGCCACGAAGTCCGCCGCCTGATCCGGATCGGTCAGCAACTGGTCGCGCGACAGCATGCCGGCTGCGCCGGAGCCGTCCTCCTCCCCTGCCCGGCCGGTCTCCAGCGAGCCGAGGCAGCCCAGTTCGCCCTCCACCGACACGCCGACGGCGTGCGCCTGCTCAACAACCTGCCGGGTGACGCGGATGTTGTAGTCGTAGCCGGCCGGCGTCTTCATGTCGTCCAGCAGCGAGCCGTCCATCATCACGCTGGTGAAGCCGGAGCGGATCGCCTGCTGGCAGACGGCCGGGCTGGCGCCATGGTCCTGGTGCAGGCAGACGGGGATGTGCGGCCACATCTCCACGGCCGCCTGCACCATGTGACGCAGGAACGGCTCGCCGGCATATTTGCGCGCACCGGCGGAGGCCTGGAGGATCACCGGGCTGGCGCAGTCGTCCGCCGCCTGCATGATCGCCTGGATCTGTTCCATATTGTTGATGTTGAAGGCCGGCACGCCATAGTCATGCTCGGCCGCGTGGTCGAGGAGCTGTCGCAGGGAGATCAGTGCCATCGCGGGAGGTCTCCGGTTCAGGATGGGGAATTCAGGACTGGCTGGAGCAGAGACGCCGGGCGCGATCCGCCACCGCGTCTGCAGTGATGCCGAAATGGCGGTAGAGGTCGGGGGCGGGAGCAGACTCGCCATAGCGGTCGAGACCGACCACATCGCCGTCCAGTCCAACATAAGCGCGCCACAAGCCGGTTGCCCCAGCCTCCACCGCCAACCGGGGAATGCCGGCCGGCAGTACCGCGCAGCGCCATGCCGGGTCCTGCCGCTCGAAGATCTCGCAGCAAGGCATGGAAACGACACGGGCGGATATGCTCCGGCCGGCGAGCAGACGACGTGCCTCCATCGCGACGGGCACCTCCGACCCGGTGGCGATCAGCACCACGTCGGGGCGCCCGTCATCGGCCAGCACATAGCCACCACGAGCAACATCGCGAACACAGTCGGTCCGGAGTTGAGCGGGAAGTGACTGGCGTGACAGAAGCAATGCGGTCGGCCCATCCGCCCGCTCGACCGCAGTTCGCCATGCGACGGCAGTTTCCAGGGCATCGCAGGGCCGCCAGACGTCGAGGTCCGGCATCAAACGCAGGCTGGCGGCATGCTCGACTGGCTGGTGGGTTGGGCCGTCCTCGCCCAGGCCGATGCCGTCATGGGTGAAGACGTAGACGACCCTCAGCCCCATCAGCGCCGACAGCCGCAAGCCGTTGCGGGCATAGTCGGAGAAGGCAAGGAAAGTACCGCCGAAAGGCAGAAATCCACCATGTAGCGCCATGCCGTTCATCACCGCGGCCATGCCGAACTCCCGCACGCCGTAATGGAGGTGGCGCCCGCCGCTCCCCGGCCAATCGGTGAGATTGGAGCCGGTCAGGTCGGCCGATCCGCCCAGCAGTTCCGGCAGCAGGCCCGCCAGCGCCTGGATGGCCTGCTGGGATGCCTTCCGCGTCGCCATCGGCTCCGCCCGCTCCGTGACGGCGGCGATCCATGCGTCGGCCGCCTCGGGAAAGCTCTGCGGCAACTCGCCTCGCATGCGCCGCAGGAATTCGGCGGCGGCCTGCGGGTGGGCATCGGCATAGGCGTCGAAGCGAGCTTGCCAGCCGCCCTGCATCGCCGCGCCACGCCGCCGGGCATCCCAGCCGCCTCGCACCTCCGCCGGAAGGTCGAAGGGGGGAGCATTCCATCCGAGTGCGGCCCTGGTGGCCGCAACCTCGGCGGCTCCCAGCGGTGCGCCATGCACCTCCGCCGATCCGGCCCGGTTGGGCGAGCCGTAGCCGATCACCGTCCGGCAGCAGACCAGCGTCGGCTTGCCGCAGGGGGTCAGCGCCTCGTCGATGGCGGCGTCCAGCGCGTAGGCATCATGGCCATCGACCTCGCGGAGCACCCGCCAGCCATAGGCCTCGAACCGCCCAGGGGTGTCGTCGGCGAACCAGCCGGTGACGGGACCGTCGATGGAAATGCCGTTGTCGTCGTAGAAGACAACCAGCTTTTCAAGCCCCAGCGTGCCGGCCAACGAGCAGGCCTCGTGGCTGATCCCCTCCATCAGGCAGCCATCGCCGACGAAGCAGAAGGTGCGATGATCAACGATCCGGTGACCCGGCCGGTTGAATTCGGCCGCCAGCAACCGTTCGGCCAGCGCCATGCCGACGGCATTGGCGAGGCCCTGTCCCAACGGACCGGTGGTCGTCTCCACCCCCGGCGTGACGCCCACTTCGGGATGCCCCGGCGTGCGCGAGCCGAGCTGACGGAAGCGCCGCAGCTCGTCCATCGGCAGGTCGTAGCCGGTCAGGTACAGCAGGGCGTAGAGCAGCATGGAGCCATGCCCGTTCGACAGCACGAAGCGGTCGCGGTCGGGCCAGCGCGGGTCGGCCGGATTGTGGTGCAGATGGCGGCGCCAGAGCGCCTCGGCGATGTCGGCCATGCCCATCGGCATGCCGGGATGGCCGGAATTCGCCGCCTCCACCGCATCGATGGCGAGCACGCGCAGCGCATTCGCCAGCATGCGGCGACCGGAGCCGTGGTCAGGCGTGTCGGGCGGCAAGGCAAGCCGGTCCTGTTCGCGGACCTCGACGGCCGCGGTGACGGATGCATCCATGGTCGGTGTCCTCCCCGATTTTGGCTTTCAGCGCTCCTCAGAACGCCTTCTTCTTGCGGTCGGCCAGTTGCCAGATCATCGGCGTGAAGATCAGCTGCATCGCCAAAGCCATCTTGTCGCCCGGACAGACGATGGTGTTGGGCCGGGTCATGAAGCTGTCCTTCAGCATCGACAGCAGATAGGGAAAATCGATGCCCTTCGGCCGGGTGAAGCGGATGACCAGCATGCTTTCGTCGGACGTCGGGATATCGCGGGCGACGAAGGGGTTGCTGGTGTCCACCGTCGGTACGCGCTGGAAATTCACGTCGGTGCTGCTGAACTGCGGGCAGATGTATTTCACGTAGTCGGGCATGCGCCGCAGGATGGTGTCGACGATGGCCTCCTCCGAATAGCCGCGCATGTTGCGGTCGCGGTGGATCTTCTGGATCCATTCGAGGTTGACGATGGGAACGACGCCGATCTTCAGGTCGGCGTGGCGGGCGAGGTCAACCCGGTCGGTGCGCACGCAGCCGTGCAGGCCCTCGTAGAACAGCAGGTCGGTCCCGGGTTCGATCTCCTCCCACGGGGTGAAGGTGCCGGGGTCCTGGCCGTAGGGGCCGGCCTCCTTCTCGTCATGCAGATACCGGCGGGTCCGGCCGCCGCCGGTCTCGCCATAGCTGCGGAACAGGTCGTCCAACTCCTCGAACAGGTTGGCGTCGGGACCAAAATGGCTGAAGGTCGAATGGGGTTCCTCCTGCGCCTCGGCGACCTTGGCGCGCATCTCGCGGCGGTCGTAGCGGTGGAAGCTGTCGCCTTCGACGATGGCGGCGGCGATGCCCTCCCGGCGGAAGATCTGCTGGAAGGTGCGGGTGACGGTGGTCGTGCCGGCGCCGGAGGAACCGGTGACGACGATGATCGGGTGACGGGCCGACATGGCATCCTCCTCCTTCAGCCGAGTGCAGCGGTTTCCGAGGCCAGGAACAGCGACCGGCTGCCGAACAGCGGCGCGTGGAAGGACAGTTCCTCCCCCCGGTCGTAGGCGGCGTGGTAGGCGACCAGACGTTCGACCTCCGCCTTCGATCCCAGGATCACCGGCACGCGCTGGTGCAGGGCCAGCGGCTTGATGTCGAGGATGCGCTGCCGACCGGTGCTGGCCGCCCCGCCCGCCTGCTCCACCAGCATGGCGATGGGGTTCGCCTCGTACAGAAGGCGCAGCCGGCCCGGCTTGTGAGTGGGACGGGCGTCGCGCGGATAGAGGAAGACGCCGCCGCGGATCAGGATGCGGTAGACTTCCGCCACCAGCGACGCGATCCAGCGCATGTTGAAGTCCGCCTCGCGCGGGCCGGAACTGCCCTTGATGCACTCCTCGACATACATGCGCACCGGCGGTTCCCAGAAGCGGGCGTTGGAGCTGTTGATGGCGAACTCGCAGACATGATCGGGGATGCGCATGTCCGGGTGCGTCAGGGTATAAGCACCGATCTCGCGGTCGAGCGTGAAGCCGTGCACCCCTTCGCCGAAGGTGGCGATGATCATGTCGGCGGGGCCGTAGAGGGCGAAGCCGGCCGCCACCTGCTGGGTGCCGGGCTGGAGGAAATGCTCGACCTCCGGCTCGTCCACGCCGTCCGGCGCCTTGAGAATGGAAAAGATGGTGCCGACCGTCAGGTTGACGTCCACGTTCGACGAGCCGTCCAGCGGATCGAAGGCCAGCAGATAACGGCCGCGCGGATACTCGCGGGGAATGCGGTAGGGCTCCTCCATCTCCTCCGACGCCATGCCGCAGAGCTTGCCGCCATACTCGCAGGTGCGCAGCATGATCTCGTTGGCGATCAGGTCCAGCGGCTTCTGCGTCTCGCCATGGACGTTGACGCCGGGTTCGGGGACGGGAACGGCGGTTTGGCCGGCCCCCGGCTTCAGCGATCCGCGGGCGGCGGCGCTGGCAATGAACTTGCACGCGGTCTGCACGTCGTTGAGCAGGGCGGTCAGGTCGGTGTCGGCTCCGCCGCGGCGGCGCTGGTCCTCGATGATGAATTTGCTGAAGGTCGTGTGACGGTGCGGCATCGGTTCCCCCTCTCTCGTGTTTTGCACGGCCGGCTTGTTGCCGGCCTATTGTGTGAAGACGCGGCTCCGGCGGATGTCCTCCTCGGCGATGGTCAGCAGGTCGGTGGCGCCGATGGCGCTGCTGCGCGCTTCGAACAGGCGGTTGGCCTGCCGCAGGCGCGCGCGGTCCAGCGCGTTGCGGATGGAGCGGGCGTTGGCGAAGCGCGGTTGGACCATGCGGCGGAGGATGTAGTCGGCCATCGCCCGCTCGGCCTCCGGCGCCAGGCGGTACTGCATGCCCGCCGCCAGCAGCCGGGCGATCTCCAGCAACTCGTCCGCCTCGTAGTCGGGGAAATCGACATGGTGGGCAATCCGCGACGCCATGCCGGGATTGGAGCGGAAGAAGACCTCCATGCGGTCGCGGTAGCCGGCGAGAATCACCACGAGGTCGTCGCGGTTGTCCTCCATCACCTGGAGCAGGATTTCGATAGCCTCCTGGCCGTAGTCGCGCTCGTTTTCCGGCCGGTAGAGGTAATAGGCCTCGTCGATGAACAGCACGCCGCCCATGGCACGCTTCAACACCTCCTTCGTCTTGGGTGCCGTGTGGCCGATATACTGCCCGACCAGATCGTCGCGGGTGACGCTGACCACATGATCGCGCCGGATATAGCCCAGCCCATGGAGAAGCCCGGCCATGCGGCGGGCAACCGTCGTCTTGCCGGTGCCGGGATTTCCGGTGAAGCACATGTGCAGCGACGGCGGTTCTGCCCGAAGGCCAATGCTGCGGCGGGCGCGCTCCACCAGCAGCAGAGCGGCGATCTCGCGGATGCGGGTCTTCACCGGCACCAGCCCGACCAGCTCACGGTCCATGCCCGCCAGCATGCCGCCGATGCCGGACTCGCGGTAGAGCGCATCGAGGTCGATCAGTTGACGGTCGGATGTCCGGTCGCTGGCTTCGGGATCGAGCAGGTCGGCCGTCTCGCTCATGCCGCCCTCCATTCCGGTGCGGCCAACTCCGCCGGGGCCGCAGTCAACGCGGCAAGCATGCGGCCGACCACGCCGCGATAGCCGCCATCAGCGTCGGGCGCACCGAAGATGGCGGAGCCGGCGACGAGGAGGTCGGCCCCGGCATCGGCGACGGCGCGGATGTTGTCGGGCTTGATCCCACCATCGACCTCCAGCCGGATGTCGCGGCCGGCGCGCTCGCGGTGGCGGTCAATGCGCCGGCGGACCTCGGCGATCTTGTCGAGCGCCGACGGGATGAAGGACTGGCCGCCGAAACCGGGATTGACCGACATGACGAGAATCAGATCCAGCCGGTCCATCACATGGTCGAGATGGGTCAGAGGCGTCGCCGGATTCAGCGCCAGACCGGCGCGGCAGCCCTGCTCGCGGATCAGCGCCAGGGTCCGGTCGGGATGATCGGATGCCTCGGGGTGGAAACTGATGATGTCGGCGCCGGCCTTGGCGAACGGCGCCACCAGCGCATCGACCGGCCGCACCATCAGATGCACGTCGATGATGGCGCGGGTGCGCGGGCGGATGGCGGCGCAGACCAGCGGGCCGATGGTCAGATTGGGGACGTAATGATTGTCCATCACATCGACATGGATGACCTCGCATCCGGCCTCCACCACCCGCTCCACCTCCTCGCCCAGCCGGGCGAAGTCGGCGGAGAGGATCGAAGGGGCGAGGAGATGTCCGGCTCCAAGCTCACGTTCCATGACGGGTCTCCCGGCCATAGCGCTCCCCGGGAGGACGACCGGCAGCATAGCTGCGCACCGTGTAGCCGATGCGCCGCCCCGGCCCTTCCGCACGCAGCAGCTCGAAGCCGGGCTCCTCGGCCGGGCGGTTGATCAGGTAGGACATGCGCACCGTCTCGAAGCCGTGCGAGCTGTCGAAGGCGAGCACCTTGACATATTGGTCGGGATGGGCGGCGCGGCAGGCGTCGATCTCCATCATCACGCCCTTGGCGTCGCGCAGATCGAACATGGGATTGCCCCACATCGTCCAATAGCTGTTGCGCGGGTGCGGATCGTTGGTGAACTCCACCGCTACGGCCCAGCCCTGGTCGAGGGCGTATTGCACCTGTTTGGTGATCTCTCCGTCCGTCAGGTCCGGCAGGAAGGAGAACTGGCCCTGTGTCAAACGCATGGGAATCGCTCCTTCACATCGCCGCGGTGGGGGTGGGGACGTAATCGACGCTGTCGGTCGAGGCGTAGTCGAAGGTGACGTCCTTCCAGGTGTCGAGAGCCGCACGCAGCGGCGCGCACCAGCGGGCGGCGTCGCGCAGGATCTCCGGCCCCTCGTTCCAGATGTCGCGCCCCTCGTTGCGCGCCTTGACCATCACCTCCAGCGCGACGCGGTTGGCGGTGGCGCCGGCCTGGATGCCGTCGGGATGGCCGATGGTGCCGCCGCCGAACTGCAGGACGACGTCCTCGCCCAGATACGTCAGCAACTGGTGCATCTGCCCGGCATGGATGCCGCCCGACGCCACCGGCATCACCCGCTTCAGCCCGGCCCAAGGCTGGTCGAAGAAGATGCCGTGCTGGAGATTCTGCGGGACATGGGTCTCGCGGCAGGTGTCGTAGATTCCGCGGATGACGTTGGGGTCGCCCTCCAGCTTGCCGACGACGGTGCCGGCATGGATGTGGTCGACGCCGGCCATGCGCATCCATTTGGCGATGACGCGGAAGGACACGCCGTGGCTCTTCTGCCGGGTGTAGGTGGAATGGCCGGCCCGGTGCAGGTGCAGGATCATGTCGTTGCGCCGCGCCCATTTCGCCATCGATTGGATCGCGGTGTAGCCGATCACCAGATCGATCATGATGACGACGCTGCCTAGTTCCTTGGCGAACTCGGCGCGCTCGTACATGTCCTCCATGGTGGCGGCGGTAACGTTCAGGTAGGTGCCCTTGACCTCCCCGGTCTCGGCGATGGCGCGGTTGACCCCCTCCATGCAGTAGAGGAAGCGGTCGCGCCAATGCATGAAGGGCTGGGAGTTGATGTTCTCGTCGTCCTTGGTGAAGTCGAGTCCGCCCTTCAGCGCCTCGTACACCACGCGGCCGTAATTCCGGCCGGACAGGCCCAGCTTGGGCTTCATCGTCGCGCCCAGCAACGGCCGGCCGAAATTGTTCAGCCGCTCGCGCTCCACCACGATGCCGGTCGCCGGTCCCTGGAAGGTCTTGAGATAGGCGACGGGAATCCGCATGTCCTCCAGCCGCAGGCCCTTCAGCGGCTTGAATCCGAAGACGTTGCCGATGATCGACGCGGTGAGGTTGGCGATCGACCCCTCCTCGAACAGGTCGAGTTCGTAGGCGATGTAGGCGAAATACTGGCCGGGCGTGCCGGGCACCGGATCGACGCGGAAGGCCTTGGCGCGATAGCGCTCGCAATCTGTCAGCCGGTCGGTCCACACCACGGTCCAGGTGGCGGTGGAGCTTTCGCCGGCGACGGCCGCCGCCGCTTCCTCCGGATCGACGCCGTCCTGCGGCGTGATGCGGAAGACGGCGAGCACGTCGGTGTCCTTCGGCTCGTAGTCCGGCTCCCAATAGCCCATCTGACGGTATTTCAGCACGCCGGGCCGATAGCGGGCCTTGGGATCGCTGACGACTGCGTTGCCGGCCTTCTGGTCAGGAGTGAGCGTCGTCGATACGTAGTTCATCGTCTTCACCTCGCCGGTGGCGTTCGGTTCGTTCCGATGAAAATGTTAGCCGTACGCACTGTTAAGGAAAATTCAAATATACAGCACAGTATGGATAGGAATCCCTGATGAATACGGTGTGTCGATGACCATCCAGCACGCCACCTTGCGCCAGCTCCAGATCTTCACCGCCGCCGCCCGCAGCCTGTCCTTCGCCCGGGTGGCGGAGCAGTTCGGCCTGACGCCCGGCGCGGTCTCTTTCCAGATCAAGCAGGTGGAGGGCCATTGCGGCTTCCCGCTGTTCGAGCGGGTGGGACGGCGCGTCGTGCTGACGGAGGCCGGGCGCGATCTGCTGGACCATGCGGCGCTCGTCCTCCAGGCGCTGGACAATGCCGACCGGCGGATGCAGGCGCTGAAGGGGGTGACCGGCGGCAACGTCACCATCGGGCTGGTCAGCACCGCCAAATACATCGCGCCGCACATGATCTCCCGCTTTCGCGAGGAACGGCCGGGCGTGTCGATCCACCTCCAGGACGGCAACCGGCGGGAGGTGAACGCGATGGTCGCCAAGGGCGAAGTCGACCTCGCCATCATGGGCCGCCCGCTGGACGAGGCGGAACTGCTGGGCGAGCCTTTTGCCCGCCACCCCAGCAGCATCATCTGTGCGCCGACCCATCCCTTGGCCGGCGCCCCGGCCCTGCGCCTGTCCGATCTGGCCGGCAGCGGCTTCATCGCACGGGAAGAAGGCGCCGGGACGCGTGCGCTGACCGACGCCTATTTCAACAGCCGCGGCTTCACGCCACACATCGTCATGACCTCCAGCAGCAACGAGACAATCAAGCAGGCGGTCATGGCCGGCATCGGGATCGCCCTGCTGTCCCGCCATACCGTGGATCTGGAACTGGCGCTGGGCATGCTGCGCGAACTGAAGGTGGAGGGATTGCCGCTGATGCGGTCCTGGTACATCGCCCATCGCCGCAGCCTGCCTCTGCTGCCCGTGCACGCGCAGCTGCGCAGCTATCTGCTGGAGCGTGGACAGGCGATCATCGACGGCCTCCATGCCAGCCACCGGGCTCTGGCGCCGGGTGGCTGAGTGGGGGGCGTCAGGCCGGCACGATCCGCAAACCGGCGGCGGCCAGCCGCTCCGCCCGCGCGGTCTCCAGCCCGCCGTCGCAGCACAGGAAGTCGAAGCTGCCGAGCTTGGCGAAGAAGGCCGGCTTGACCTGATCGAACTTGCTGCTGTCGACCACCAGCGCCTTGGTGACCGCGTTGGCGATGGCGGTCTGCTTGATCTCCACCTCATGGAAGTTGGAGCAGCTGATCCCCAGCGATTCATGCACACCGCCGGCCGAGATGAAGGCGGTGTTGATGCCGATACCGCGCAGCATCTCCAGCGATTCCGGGCTGGAGAAGGATGCCGAGGAGGCATGGTAGAGCCCGCCCAGCATGACCACACGCACGCCCGGCTTCTTGCAGACGATCTCCGCGACGTTCATGGCGTAGCAGACCACGGTGATCTGGCTGTCGGCCGGGATGCGGCTGGCGAGATGGGTGGTGGTGGTGCCGCAGTCGATGAACACCGTCTCCCCCGGCTTCAGCAGGGTCGCCGCCGCGTCGCAGGCGGCCCGCTTCATTTCGATATGGGCGTCCCGCTCGCGGTCCAGGATGTAACCCATGCCACTGGCACTCTCCGGCCCGCCGGCGATGTAGCCGCCGAGATAGGCGAAGCGGCCGCCGCAGGATGCGATGTCGCGCCGCACCGTCATCTCCGAGACGCCCAGCAGATGGGCGGCATCCTTCAACCGGAGATAGCCGCCGGCATCCAGGGCGGACTGCAACCGGTTCAGACGCTCGGCCCTTCTCATCGACATGTCCAAATCCAGCAATCCAGGCGGGTTAATCCCAATGTCATGAGACCATGAACGGGATGGCCGTGGTCAAGTTCACAATCGCATGCATTGATCTTGACACACTGCGCGACCGCGTGGAACTATCCTTTCAGAAAATGTTAGGATGTTAACATCGCAACGGATTTGAAGGCGATGTCAGCATCCCGGCGACAATCGAGGAGAGCCTCCAAGGACAAGGGGCTCCCCGGGAGGACCAAGATGCCGATACCCAGCGTTCCGGCGGAGCCGGCCGGTCTGGCTCCGTTCATCGACCACACCCTGTTGCGCCCGGACGCGCAGCCCGCCGAGGTCGAGCGGCTGTGCGACGAGGCGCGTGCGCACGCCTTCAAGGCGGTCTGCGTCAATCCCGTCTTCATCCCGCTGGTGGCCGAACGGCTGGCCGGATCGCCGGTGGCGCCCTGCGCCGTGATCTGCTTCCCCTTCGGCGCCGATCCCACGGCGATCAAGGCGGACGAGGCCGAGTGGGTGGTGCGCCACGGCGCCCGCGAGGTCGACATGGTGATCCCGATCGGCCTGCTGAAGGCCGGACAGGCGACCGCGGTGCGCGACGACATCGCTGCGGTCAAGCGCGCCTGCGGCGACGCCCTGCTGAAGGTCATCATCGAGACCAGCCTGCTCACCGACGAGGAGAAGATCCTGGCCTGCCGGCTGTCGCAGGAGGCCGGGGCCGATTTCGTCAAGACCTCCACCGGCTTCGCCGGGGGCGGCGCCACCGCCGAAGACGTGGCGCTGATGCGCCGCACCGTCGGCGACGGCATGGGCGTCAAGGCGTCGGGCGGCGTGCGGACCGCTGGGGATGCCCGCCGCATGATCGCAGCCGGCGCCTCGCGCATCGGCGCCAGCGCCAGCGTGGCGATCGTCGGCGGCTGACCCTGCCGGCTTCGCACACGCCGCAAGGCGTGCCGGTCGGGCGGGAGTTCCGTCCGTCCCACCCGGCACGGCATCACCAAAAACGGAACACGGAGGGGGTGGCAAACACCCCGGCACCGTCGGTGGATCGAGGTTTCCCCTGCCCCACCCGCACGGTGCCTATCGCCTGCCATGGGAGTCACGCCAACATGAAGAAGTTGCTGTCCTCGCTCATCGTAGCCGCGTCGTTGGTCGCCGGGCCGGCGATGGCGGCCGATCCGGTTCCGACCCCGGATGCCGTCAAGACTCTGAAGTCCGACGCCACCAAGAAGAAATACACCATCGCCACCGTGGTGAAGGTCGACGGCATCGCCTGGTTCGACCGCATGCGCGACGGCGTGAAGCAGTTCGCCAGCGACACCGGCCACGACACCTGGATGGTGGGCCCGAGCCAGGCCGACGCGGCGGCGCAGGTCCAGCTGGTCGAGAACCTGATCGCCCAGGGCGTCGATGCCATCGCCATCGTCCCCTTCTCGGTCGAGGCGGTTGAGCCGGTGCTGAAGAAGGCGCGCGACCGCGGCATCGTGGTGATCGCGCATGAAGCGTCGAACATCCAGAACGCCGACTATGTGCTGGAGGCCTTCGACAACTTCGCCTACGGCGCCAAGCTGATGGAAGTGCTGGGCAAGGCGATGGGCGGCGAGGGCAAGTATGTCTGCACCGTCGGCAGCCTGACCTCCAAGTCGCAGAACGAATGGATCGACGGCGCCGTCGCCTATCAGAAGGAACATTTCCCGAAGATGCAGATGGTGACCAACCGTCTGGAGACCTATGACGACGCCAACACCGACTACAACAAGCTGAAGGAAGTCCTGACCACCTATCCGGACCTGAAGGGCATCATCGGCGGCCCGATGCCGACCTCGGCCGGCGCCGGCCGTCTGGTGGCGGAACGCGGGCTGAAGAACAAGCTGTTCTTCTCCGGCACCGGTCTGGTGTCGGTCGCCGGCCAGTATCTGACCCAGGGCGACATCCAGTACATCCAGTTCTGGGATCCGGCGGTCGCCGGCTATGCCATGAACATGCTGGCGGTGATGGCGCTGGACGGCAAGAAGGACCAGATCAAGGCCGGCCTGAACCTGGGCCTGCCGGGCTACACCAACCTGACCACGCCGCAGGGGGCCAAGGCCAACCTGCTGTACGGCCAGGGCTGGGTCGGCGTCACCAAGGAGAACATGGGCTCCTACGACTTCTGATGATCTGAAGGCGGGCGCCGGCGGCCGGAAACGGTCGTCGGCGCCCACGTCTTCATCCTTTCCTCGAACCGCCGGGCGGAAGACATGTCGGACGGTTTCATCGAACTCCGGAACATCCGGAAGGTGTTTGCCGGCGTCGTGGCGCTGGACGCCATGTCGCTGGTCATCAAGCCCGGCGAGATCCATTGCCTGGCCGGCGAGAACGGGTCGGGCAAATCCACCGTCATCAAGATCATGTCCGGCGTCTACCAGCCGGACGGCGGCGAGATCCTGATCGACGGCAAGCCGATATCGGCGATGTCGCCGATCGAGGCGATCGCCCACGGCGTCCAGGTCATCTACCAGGATTTCTCCCTGTTCGGGAACCTGACGGTCGCCGAGAATCTGGCGATGAACGTCCATCTCGGCGAGAAGCGGCGCCTGATGAACTGGCGGCGCACCCGCGCCATCGCCCGCGAGGCGGTCGATAGGCTGGGCGTGGAGCTGGACCTGGATGCGGAGGTCGCGTCGCTGCCGACCGCCGGCAAGCAGCTGGTCGCCATCGCCCGCGCACTGATGTCCGACGCCCGCCTGATCATCATGGACGAGCCGACCACCGCCTTGACCCGCAAGGAGGTCGAGACGCTGTTCCGCATCGTCCGTGACATCCAGGCGCGCGGCATCGCCATCCTGTTCGTCAGCCACAAGATGCGCGAGATGCTGGAGATCAGCGAGCGCATCACCGTGATCCGCAACGGCCGAAAGGTGGCGGAGGGGCCGACCGGCGACTTCGACGAGGCGCTGATCACCCGCCACATGACCGGCGGCGACATCCTCAACGAACCCTATGCCTGGATCCCGCCGCCCGGCCCGCCGCCGGTGCCCCGGCTGGAGATCCGCGGCCTGACCGTGCCCGGCAAATGCGAGGATCTGAGCCTCGCCATCCGGCCGGGCGAGATCGTCGGGCTGTCCGGCCTGCTGGGCTCCGGCCGCACCGATCTGGCGCTGGCCCTGTTCGGCATGGTCCCGCGCTATGAAGGCGAGATCCTGATCGACGGCGCGCCGGTGCGGCTGCGCACGACCCAGGAGGCCATCGATGCCGGCATCGCCTATGTGCCGGAGGACCGGCTGACCGAAGGTCTGTTCCTGCCGCAGAGCATCAAGCGCAACATGCTCGCCACCTCCTACGAGCGGCTGGCACGCAGGCTGGTGATCGACCGCAGCCAAGCGGAGGAAATGACGCAGGGCATGGTCCGCGCCATGCAGATCGCCACGCCGACCGCCGAGAAGCCGGTAATGCAGCTTTCCGGCGGTAACCAGCAGCGCGTGGTGCTGGCCCGCTGGCTGCTGACCGACGCCCGCGTGCTGATCCTGAACGGCCCGACCGTTGGCGTCGATGTCGGGTCGAAGGCGGAGATCCATGCCAAGATCCGGGAGCTGGCGCAGCATCATGGCCTCGCCGTCCTGATGATCTCCGACGACGTGCTGGAGCTGGTGCAGAACTGCAACCGCCTCGTGCTGATGCATCGCGGGCGCTTCATCGAGGATCTGCCCGCCGCCGCCGTCACCGAAGAGACGGTCAGCGACCGGCTCAAGACCTTTACCTGAGGGAGGAACCGATGGCCCTGCTCCGCCGGTCGGAAACGGTCATCGCGGGCATCCTGCTGCTCGCCATGGTCCTCATCGGCACGATCAACCCCGCCTTCTGGCAGCTCGACAACCTGTTCAGCCTGATGCGCAGCAACGTCATCATCGGCATCATGGCGATGGGCGTGCTGCTGGTGCTGATCTCCGGCGGCATCGACGTGTCGTTCCCGGCCTTCGCCGTCGCCGCCATGTACCTGACGATCAAGGGCATGCTGGCGCTGGGATACAACGGCGTCGTCCTGCCGCTGCTGGCCGCCACGCTGATGGGGCTGGCGTTCGGCGCGGTGAACGGCTTCTTCGTCTACAAGTTCCGCATGATCCCGCTGATCGTGACGCTGGGCACCAGCGCCATGGTGCGCGGCTTCCTGCTGGGCGTCGTCGGCACCAGCATGATCAACATCAACAAGATGCCGACCGCGCTGATCGACTTCGGCCGCACCGACGTGGTCAGCGTCACCAAGGCCGACGGCACCACCTACGGCCTGACGGCGATGGTGCTGATCTATCTCGGGCTGGCGCTCGCCATGCATCTGGTGCTGCGCTACACGATGATCGGCCGCAGCGCCTATGCGCTGGGCGGCGATCCCGAGGCGGCACGGCGCGCCGGCTTCGATTTGCGCAAGACCATCTTCTTCATCTATTGCGTCGCCGGTGCGCTGGCCGGTTTCGCCGGGCTTCTGCACAGCGGCATGATCTGGCTGGCCAACCCGCGCGACTTCGTGGGTCTTGAGCTGGACGTGATCGCCGCGGTGGTGCTGGGCGGGGCGTCGATCTTCGGTGGGCGGGGCAGCGTTCTCGGCACCATGCTCGGCGTCTTCATGCTGGTGATGGTCAAGAACAGCCTGATCATCATGCGCGTGGACACCACTTGGCAGCTCGTCGTCGTGGGTTTGATCGTCATCGCCGCGACCGCCCTGTCGGCGTGGCGCGACCGCCGCCGGGCGGCGTGAGGAGGCGGGAGCATGAAGGCACAAATGAACATCCGCAGCCTGGTCAACCGCGACAACAACATCGTCCAGCTGCTGGTGATGACGGTGCTGATCTTCGCCGTGATGACGGCGCTCAGCCCGGACAAGTTCCTGCGCTACTACAATTTCGAATCGATCACCTACATCTTCCCCGAACTGGGACTGCTCTCCATCGCGATGATGATCGCCATGCTGACCGGCGGCATCGATTTGTCGGTGGTGGGGGTCGCCAACCTGTCGGGCATCCTGGCGGGCGTGCTGTTCCACAAGATGGCGGGGGCCGCCGGCATCGCCGACACCGGCCTCCTGACCGTCCTGCTGGGCGGGGTGATCGCGCTCGGTACCGGGCTGGTGGCGGGAACGGTCAACGGGCTGCTGATCACCCGGCTCGGCATCACGCCGATTCTGGCGACGCTGGGGACGGGGCAGGTCTTCACCGGGCTCGCCATCGTGCTGACCGGCGGACCGGCGATCGTCGGCTTCCCCACCGCCTGGGCCTTCCTCGGCAACGGCAAGATCCTGGGGCTGGCGACACCCTTCGTGCTGTTCGCGGTCATCGCCGCGCTGATCGCCTTCGTGCTGAGCCGCACCGCGTTGGGCATCAACCTGATGCTGATCGGCACCAACCCGAAGGCAGCACTGTTCGCCGGGCTGAAGCGGGAACGGATGGTGCTCTACAGCTACATGCTGACCGGCGTTCTGGCCTCGGTCGCCGGGATCATCCTGTCGGGGCGGACCAATGCGGCGAAGTCGGATTACGGCACCTCGTACCTGTTGCAGGCGGTGCTGATCGCGGTGCTGGGGGGCACCAACCCGGCGGGCGGGCGCGGCACGGTTCTGGGCATCACCATCGCGGTGGCGGCGCTGATGCTGCTGTCGAGCGGCTTCCAGATCCTGCGCTTCTCCAACCACCTGATCGACTTCATCTGGGGCGCGTTCCTTCTGCTGGTCATCGCCATCAACGCCTACAAGAACCGCACCCGCTAGACGGCTTCCGATAGGGAGGAAATCCCATGAGCGTCCGAACCGCAATCCATTTCCGCAAAAGCTTCTTCGGCGAGGCCGAGCGCCCGGTCGCCGAAGCGCACGGCATGACCGCCAGCTTGTTCCGCTACGATAGCGGAATCGAGGCGGTGCGGTTGTCCAACCGGCGCGGCCATCTGGTGGTGCTGCCCTATTACGGCCAGATGGTGTGGGATGCGGTGTTCGACGGCGTTGACCTGACCATGGCGAACATGTTCGACATGCCGCGCCCCGCCACCGAGATCGTCGGCACCTATGGCTGCTTCGCCTTCCATTCCGGGCTGCTGCGCAACGGCTGCCCCGGCCCGCAGGACAGCCATCTCCTGCATGGCGAAATGCCCTGCGCCCCGATGGATGCCGCCGGTTTGGAGGTGGGGGAGGATGACGAAGGCCCCTACATGGCGGTCACCGGCCGGCGCGAATACGTGATGGGTTTCGGCGCCCATTACGTTGCCCGGCCGCGGGTGGTGCTGCGCCCCGGCGCCGCCCTGTTCGACATCGGGATGGCGGTGGAGAACCTGTCGGGCGCGGCCATGGACCTGATGTACATGTGCCACGTCAATTTTGCTTTTGCCGAGGGCGCCCGCATCGTCCAGCCGGCCCCCTTCACGCCGGAGGCGACGGCGGTCCGCACGGTGGTGCCGGCCCATGTGCCGCGCAGCCCGGCCTATGACGCGCTGCTGGCCGACCTCGCCCGCGATCCGGCGGTGATGGAGGTGCTGGACGAGCCGCACCGCTACGACCCGGAACAGGTCTTCTACATCCGCGGCCTGCGCACTGATGGGGAGGGCAACACCGCGGTGATGATGCGGCGACGCGAGGGCGACGCCTTCCATATCGCCTACAGCACGCGGGAGTTCCCCAAGACGGTGCGCTGGGTGCTGGTCAACAGCGACCAGAAGGTCTGCGCCTTCGCCCTGCCCTCCACCTGCGAGCCGGAGGGCTACATTGCGGAGAGCGCCAAGGGCAATGTCCAGACGCTCGCGGGCGGCGAGACCCGGCGCTTTTCCGTGCGGCTGGGCTATCTGACCACCGACGAGGCCGAAGCCGGGGAACGCGCCATCCGGGCGTTGTGAGTCCGGGCGCTGTAACAAGGAGTGATAAAGATGGGCAAGATCGCCGTGGTCGGCAGCAACATGGTCGACCTGATCACCTACACCGCCCGCATGCCCGGCCCCGGCGAGACCATCGAGGCGCCGCGCTTCGAGATGGGCTGCGGCGGCAAGGGGGCCAACCAGGCCATCGCCGCCGCCCGGCTGGGGGCCGAGGTGATGATGGTCACCAAGGTCGGCGACGACGTCTTCGCCGACAACACCATCCGCAACTTCGAGGAGTCCGGCATCGACACCCGCTATGTCGAGCGGGTGCCAGGCACCTCCAGCGGCGTCGCCCCGATCTTCGTCGAGCCGTCGGGCGAGAACAGCATCCTGATCATCAAGGGCGCCAACGCCCTGCTGTCCCCGGCCGACATCGACCGGGCGGCCGAGGATCTGAAAGGCTGCGACCTGATCGTCATGCAGCTGGAAGTCCCGCTGGAGACGATCTACCACACCATCGAGTTCGGCGCGCGGCACGGCATCGAGACGCTGCTGAACCCGGCACCGGCCCCCACCGACCTCGATCCCAAGCGGATCGAACAAGTCACCTTCCTGGTGCCGAACCAGACCGAGCTGGCGACCATCTCCGGCCTGCCGGTGAGCTCGGAGGCCGAGGCCGAGGCGGCGGCGCGGTCGCTGATCGAGCGCGGCATCCGCACGGTGATCGTCACGCTGGGTGCCCGCGGTGCCCTGCTGGTGACCGAGGGCGAGGAGACGCGGCGGATCGAGCCGGTGCGGGTGACGCCGGTCGACACCACCGGGGCCGGCGACGCCTTCATCGGCAGCTTCGCGCGCTATTATGTCGAGAACCGCGATTTGGACGCCGCCTTGCACAAGGCGGTGCGCTATGCCGCCGACAGCATCACCCGGCCGGGCACTCAGAAATCCTATGCCGGCCGCGAGGCGTTCGAGGCCTTCTGCGCCAGCCTGTAAGCACCGGACGGAGGACATGCCATGACACGCGCCGTGATCGGGGTGGACGTGGGGACCGGCAGCGCCCGCGCCGGCATCTTCGACCTTGCCGGCCGCCGGCTGGCCGCCGCCTCCCGCCCGATCCGGATGTGGAAGCCCGATCCGGAATGGGCGGAGCAATCCTCCGACGACATCTGGGCCGCGGTCTGCGCCGCGGTGCAGGAGGCGCTGGCGGCCTGCGCCGAGACGCCGGAGGTGGTCGGCATCGGCTTCGACGCCACCTGTTCGCTGGTGGTGCTGGACGCCGCCGGGCGGCCGGTGACGGTCGATCCGGAGGGCGACGACGCCCGCAACGTCATCGTCTGGATGGACCACCGCGCCATCGACCAGACCGACCGCATCAATGCCGGCGGTCACGAGGTGCTGCGCTATGTCGGCGGGCGGCTGTCGCCGGAGATGCAGACGCCGAAGCTGCTGTGGCTGAAGGAGAAGCTTCCGCAGAGCTGGAGCCGCGCCGCCCATTTCTTCGATCTGCCGGACTTCCTGACCTGGCGGGCGACCGGGGCGGCGCGGCGGTCGCTGTGCTCGCTGGTGTGCAAATGGACCTATCTGGGGCATGAGGGGCGGTGGGACAACGGCTATCTCCGCGCCATCGGGCTGGGCGATCTGGTCGATGAGGGGCATGCCCGCATCGGCACCGAGGTCGGCGAGGTCGGCAGCGCCGTCGCCGGTGGGTTGAGTGCCGAAGCGGCGCGCGCGCTTGGGCTGACGCCGGGCATCGCGGTCGGCACCTCGCTGATCGACGCCCATGCCGGCGGGATCGGGGTGATCGGGGTGCCGCTGGAGGCAACGGGGACCGTCGATTTCGACCGGCGGCTGGCGCTGATCGGCGGCACGTCGAGCTGCCATATGGTGATGAGTCCCGCAGCGCCGCGCTTCATCCCCGGCATCTGGGGGCCTTATCATTCGGCCATGCTGCCGGGGCTGTGGCTGAACGAGGGCGGGCAGTCGGCGACCGGCGCGCTGATCGACCATATGGTGCAGGGCCATCCCCGCCATGCCGACCTCGCCGCCGAGGCGCAGCGGCGCGGCACCACGGTCTATCAACTGCTGAACGAGGAGCTGGCGGCGCTGGCCGGGCGCAGCGGCGGGCCGGTGGCGCTGCTGACCCGCGACCTGCATGTGCTGCCCGACTTCCACGGCAATCGCTCGCCGCGGGCCGACGCCAGTTTGCGCGGGGCCGTCGCCGGGCTGCGCCTGTCGGACGGGCTGGAGGATCTGGCGCTGCTCTATCTGGCGACGGTGCAGGCGGTGGCCTATGGCACCCGGCACATCGTCGCGGCGATGAACGACAGAGGCTATGCCATCGACACCATCCTCGCCTGCGGCGGCGGCACCAAGAACCCGGTGTTCCTGGAGGCGCATGCCGACGCCACCGGCTGCACCCTGGTCCTGCCCGAGGAGCCGGAGGCGGTGCTGCTGGGCGCCGCCGTGCTGGGGGCGGTGGCGGGCGGCGCCTTCCCCGACATCGCCGCCGGCATGGCCGGGATGAGCCGCGCCGGCCGCAGCATCAAGCCGGCCGAGGGGGCGATGCGGGCCTATCACGACGCCAAATACGCCGTGTTCCTGCGGATGCACGAGGACCAGATGGCCTATCGCGCGCTTATGGAGAGGGCCGGCTAGAACCGACTCACATCACGCACTCGCGCAGCTCTTCGCGCTCCACCGGCGCCTTGGATTTCGCGGCCTTGTGCTTCTCGTGCTTCTCGCACAGGTCGTCCGGCAGTTCCTCGCCCTGGAGCAGCGGGCAGCGTTCGAACAGTTCTGCCAGCCAGTCGACGAAGACCCGCACCTTCGGCGAGAGGTGCCGGTTGTGGGGGTAGACGGCGGAGATCGGCATCCGCGGCGGCCGCCAGTCCGACAGGACCTCGCGCAGGGCGCCGCTGCGCAGGTGCGGCAGCACCATGAAGCGGGCGGGTTGCAGGATGCCCTGCCCTTCCAGCCCGCAGGTGACGTAGGCGTCGGCGTCGTTGACCGAGATGACGCCCTTCATGGCAATTTCCTGCACCGCGCCGTCGCGCTGGAAGCAGAGCTCCATGTTCCGGCCGGTGCGGTTGCTGAAATAATTCACCGCGACGTGGCGCTCCAGATCCTCGATGGTTTTGGGCACGCCATGCTCGGCGAAATAGGCCGGGCTGGCGCAGGTGATCTGCTGGATGGCGCCGATGCGCCGGGCCAGCAGGCTGGAATCGGCCAGCTCGCCGACGCGGACGACGCAGTCCACCCCTTCCTGGATCAGGTCGACGGCGCGGTCGCCCAGCCCCAGCATCAGGTCGATGTCGGGGTATTTGTCGTGGAACTCGTGGATCGAGGGAATGATGACCAGCCGGCCGATGGAGCCCGGCATGTCCACCCGCAGACGGCCGCGCGGCGTCTTGCGGGCGCTGGTGAAGGTCGATTCGATCTCGTCGATTTCCGACAGGATGCGGCTGGCGCCCTCCAGATAGGCCGCGCCGTCCAGCGTCAGGCTGAGCTTGCGGGTGGTGCGCTGAAGCAGGCGCACGCCCAGCGCCGCCTCCAGATTCTGGACCGTCGTCGTCACCGAGGCGCGCGGCAGCCCCAGCGTTTCCGCCGCCTTCGAGAAGCTGTTCGCTTCGACCACCCGGATGAAGACGCGCATCGCATGCAGCTTGTCCATACGGATCCCGTCCTTTCCAACCACGGCTCCCGCGAGTGGGGAGAGTGTCCGCCGATGATCGGCGAATAGCAACCGGGCGGCCGGGATTCAAGGGGGCATGCGTTTTATCGGGGGTCCGGTGGGGAGGATGGAACGGCGTGAAACGCTTTCCGGCGGCTGTTCCATGTTCATTGAAGGGTTCAGGGGCGAAGGGTTCAGAGGCGGCGGGAGAAAGCGCCGGCGCCACGGCGGGGCACCGGGCCGGGGTTGAGGTTGGGGTATTCCTCGTACTGGTTCAGGGTATAGGGGAAGACGCCCTTCGGCCCCTCCGCCTCCGGCTCGGCCACGACGGCGGCGACCATGGCGGGGTTGGGCATCTTGCGTTCGCGAATGGCGCCGGGAATGTCGTCGTCGTCCAGTTCGGGGACGGTGACGGCGGGCGGGTCTTCAGGACGGGGGGCGGGCCTGGGGGCGGACGGATCGTCCGGCTGGGAGGCTTGCCGCCTGTTCGCCGGGAGGTCGAGGCCGGCGAACAGGCCGAGGCGTTCGGCCAGCCAGCGGACCGTGGCGGGATCGCCGGCGGAGACCAGCCGCTCGATCTGCTCGGCCACCAGGATGCGCAGCGAGGAGAGCCGCAGCTCGGCCTCGCGGTTCAGCGCCTGCCGCTCCCACCAGACCCTGTGACGGAAATCCTTCGAGCCGTAATAGGCGCGCCAGAGGGTCGTCCGGCTGCACCCCATGCCGCGCGAGACCTGGAGGAAGCTGTTGCCGCGGGCCAGCATGCCGGCGGCCATGATCCATTGTTCCTCGTGGAACTGCGATCCGGGGACCAGCGAGCCTTCCGACGGGGTCGGCGGCTCCTCCGCCCAGCGGGGAAAGTTGTCGTTGTTGAAGCTGCGGGGATCGAGAGGCATGGCGTGGCTCCGCGAATGGGTGGGACAATTTGCGGAGAGGGTAAAGGACTTTAGTCCTTCAATGGGGAGTTTTTATAAAATTTGGCGGAGCGGTGCGGAAAGCACAGGCGCCAACTTGGAAGTTCGATTGCTATCGAAGCCAAGCGCGTTCCTGATCGACCGTCATCCCCGCGGAGGCGGGGATCCAGAGTTTCCCAAGCGAAACCAATGGGTAGGCCTGGATCCCCGCCTTCGCGGGGATGACGCCGACAGAAGTGCCCGCCCATTGGGAAATCGGCAAACTCCTCTGAGTCGGCGCCCATGGAGGATGGGTGCGCCGCCGTCAGTGAATCGTCGTCGCTTCCGGCTGGGCGGCGGTGCGGGAGGCCTCGCGCCCGCGCCCGATGCCGAGCAGCTGGTAGAGGCCGAGCGCCGCGATGGTGGCGGTGCCGATGCCGCCGATGGAGAAGCCGCCGGCGGTGACGGTGAAGTTGCCGGCGCCGAGCACCAGCGTCACGCCGACGGTGATGAGGTTGCGCGGATCGGAGAAATCGACGCGGTTGTCGACCCACAGCCGCACCATCGCCGCGGCGATCAGGCCGAAGACGACGGTCGCCAGCCCGCCCAGCACCGGGGCCGGGATCGTCCTCAGCAGGGCGCCGAACTTCGGCGAGAAGCCCAGCAGGATGGCGGCGACGGCGGCGACGACGAAGATCAGGGTGGAGAAGACGCGGGTGACCGCCATCACGCCCATGTTCTCGACATAGGTGGTGACGCCGGTGCCGCCGCCGCTGCCCGAGACGATGGTGGCGATGCCGTCGCCGATGAAGCCGCGGCCGATGAAGCGGTCGAGGTTGCGCCCGGTCATGGCGCCGATGGCCTTGATGTGACCGAGATTCTCGGCGACCAGGATGAAGGCGATCGGGGCGACCAGCGCCATGGCGCCGGCATCGAAGGTCGGGGTGCGGAAGGCCGGCATGCCGAACCAGGGGGCGGCGTCCAGCTCGGCGAAGCTGACCGGCGGCAGCAGGCCCATGCCGTTGGCCAGCACGAGATAGAAGGCGTAGCCGGCGGCGATGCCGACGAGGATCGACACCCGGCGGATGGCGAGCGGGGCGTAGACGGCGATGACGGCGGTGGCGAGCAGGGTGAACAGGGCGACGAGGATGTGCGGCCCCGTCCCCTCGATGCCCTTGACGGCGACCGGCGACAGGTTGAGGCCGATGGCCGCGCCGACGGCGCCGGTGACCGCCGGCGGCATCAGCCGCTCGATCCAGCCGGTGCTGGTGTAGCTCACCAGCAGGCCGATCAGGACATAGACGACACCGGCCGCGACGATGCCGCCGAGCGCCGGCCCGATGTTCGGGTTCGGCCCCTGGCCGCTGTAGCCGGTGACCGCGATGACAACGGCGATGAAGGAGAAGGAGGATCCCAGATAGCTCGGCACCCGCCCGGCGGTGAGCACGAGGAACAGCAGGGTGCCGATTCCGGAGAACAGCACCGCGAGGTTCGGATCGAACCCCATCAGCAGCGGCCCGAGGATGGTCGAGCCGGACATGGCGACGAGATGCTGGACGCCGAGCGTCAGGGTCGAGCCCCAGGGAAGGCGCTCGTCCGGCTGGACGACGGGGCCGGTCGCGAGCGGCCAGCGCGGGAAGAAATCTGCCATGGAGGGTTTGTCCGAAGAGGGGTGGAGCGGCGCTGTGGCCGGTGGGAAAACGTCGCCCGCTTTTTGGCGCTCGCGAGGGCGTTGCGCCACATTTTTGTGCGGAGTGCGCGTGGGGAGCGGCAAAGATGCTCAGGCTGTCCGGAATGGCCTTGATGCCGGCAGCCCTGTTCTCCGATACCCTGTCCTCCGATACGCTGCGGCTTGCGCAGGGTTCGCGAGCCATAAAAGCGTTGAAAGGTTAAGCCGCCTATTCGGCTGCCATTCCCGCGAATGGCGGGAATCCAGCCATTTCAGCCGTCCAACTGCGAAGCTTCCTTGATCCCCGCCTTCGCGCTACGGGATGCACACAACTCAGAGCGATATTAAGTCACTGGAATAAAATGAACTTTGCGTCATCCCCGCGAAGGCGGGGATCCAGGAAACTCAGCGATGAAGCGGCTGGATTCCCGCCTTCGCGGGAATGACGGCCGAATAGATGTCATTGTTCCAGTGGCTTAAGGGCACATGAGATCTGTGCATCCCGTAGCGCCTTCCCGGGGATGACGAAAGTCTTTTTATAGGAAATCAGGTTCCATATGCGATTACCCGCTGCCGGAACCGGACCGAGCTGTGAAGCATTGTCCGCAAGCGGGTAAAGATTCTGAGATCCAGAACCCACACGGCCGACAAACCCAGCCCCATCACGACCACGCCACGATATGAGCCGTCTTCGGCACCCTCATACATGGGCACGCCGCCCGCCCAGGCGCCCGGACATGCGCAGTCCGTCACGAGCGTTCCTGACCAGAAAGGCGATCTGCACCGCGCCCACGGCCAGCTCGACGACCTGGATCAGGAAGAACAGGGCGTCCGCCTCGTTGGCCGTGGCCTTGACGTTCAGGAACAGCGCCGCCGGAATCATGACCAGCACACCGTTCGCGGCCAGGATCTTCATCCGTCTGGTCTTGGCCGCCACCAGCCCGCCGCCGCGTCCCTTGGACAGCACGGCTCCGGTCATGCCCGTCACCGCCATGGCGGGAACCAGGACGAACAGCCCGTTGACGATGGCGCCCTTGACGGCGACCACCGCCGGCCAGCCCAGGAAGCCCTCCGCCACCACGGTCGAGATCCAGAAGGAGAGCAGGGTTAGAAGTGCCAGGGAGCCGGCAGCGGCGTGTAGTCGTTTCAGCATCGGGTCCTCGCCGGGTTGGGGGAGCGCGCCGCGCGCCCCAGCCCGCGGTCGGGCGACATGGGAACCTCCGGCGTCGCGCCTTTGACAACCGGTTACCATAATGGAAACTGGTTGTCAATGTTGCTTTGACAGCCGGTTGTCAGTCGTGCTTATCTGGAATTCCTTACCGTCCGACCAGAGGAAGCGATGACCCGTTCGAAGGAGAAGCTGGTGGCCGACCTCATGGTGTTGGTGTTCCGGCTCAACGGACGCCTGCTGGAGGAAGGCGACCGGCTGGTCGAGGGGCTGAACCTGACCAGTGCCCGGTGGCAGGTGCTGGGGGCGCTGAGCTTGGCTGGCCAGCCGCTGACCGCACCGCAAATCGCCGATGCCATGGGGATCACCCGCCAAGGGGCGCAAAAGCAACTGAACCTGCTGATGGAAGAGAGATTGCTGGAACGGCGCCCCAATCCGTCCCACGAGCGCTCCCCGCTCTATGTCCTGACGGACGCAGGTGCGCGCGCCTTCTCCGAGGCCGACCGGCTATGCGACCTTTGGGCTGCCGACCTGGGACAGCTGCTCTCCGAGGAGGCGCTGCACACCACCGGGACCGTGCTTGCCGAACTGCTGGCCCGCCTGGACCGCCCCCTGCCAATCCCAAATCGGGAATCGGGGCAGCCCGCGTCTTGTTAACCGCCGGTCCCGGTTTTCGTCCCGGTCTCAGTTTTCGTCAGAGAGCGGGTCTTCTGGACTCTTCCCGATCGTCGTCAGGCAACAGGCTCCTTGACGACATCTCCCGTCTCGGTATCGATGATCCGCACTTCGCTATAGATGCCTTGCTGGCGGAGTTCCCTGGCCTTCTTGAGCGCACCTTCGAGAGTGTCCCGCTTCAGGCCCATAACGCCAACTTGAGAACTCCCAGTGATGTGATAGCGCATTCCCGCATCCTCCACCGTTATGCTTTCCGTTGAGCATATAGGATCGTGCAGCCGGATGCGAACGCCCTTCGCGCCACGTTCGCCTGCGAACGAAATTCAAACTGAGACACTACCGGGCATCGCAGGGGTCCCTTCGCGCCGGGACGGCACCAGCCCGAATAGCCCATCCCCCACAAACAGCCATCGCCACCCCGCCCCGATTGTTCGTCCCGGCTGAATTCTGTTCCCAGCCGCAGCGGCTTTATCCCACCCGTGCGCTTGCACATTATCGCTCTTGCCGCATTGCAGGAGGGGCGCTGGTCGCCGAATCGGGATGGATCGTTCACGCACGTCGCTGAGGGTGGAAGGCCGCGAGGTTCCGCTGTGCCTGTTCAGGCCGGCGGCAAACCAGTCGATGGATGGCCGGTCGGCAGAGGACGGGCCGCTGCCCGGCCTGCTGTATTTCCATGGCGGCGGCTTCACCTCCGGCTCCGTCGAGGAGGTGGAGATCACCGCATCGGCGCTGGCGGAGAGCATCCCGGCGCTGGTGGTGGCGGTCGGCTATGCGCTGGCCCCCGCCCATCCCTTCCCCGCCGCCATCGAGGATGCCCATGCCGCAGCGGTTTGGCTGGCGGAGCGGGCCGGGCCGCTGGGCGTCGCCGGCCACGATGCCGGCGGGCATGTCGCGGTGTCGCTCACCCTGCTCGCCCGCGACCGCGGCGGGCCGGAGATCGCGGCGCAGGCGCTGTTCGGGCCGATGCTCGATCCCAGCCTGACGCGGGTCGGGGATGGCGAGAACAGCGTGACGGACTGCGCCCGCTGCTACCGCGCCTATCTGCCGGAGGCGGCGCTGCGGCTGCATCCCTATGCGGCGCCCCTGGAATCGCGCCGGCTCGGCCGGCTGCCGCCGATCCTGATCGCCACGGCCCAGAACGACGTGCTGCGGCCGGAGGCGGAAAGCTATGCCGCCCGGCTGATCGACGCCGGGGTGCCGACCGAGGTCACCCGCTTCAATGGGGTCAGCCATGCCGGCCTCGCCCACCATCCCCCGGCGCTCGCCGCCGCAGCCGATTTCTTCCGGCGCCGCCTGACCGGCGCCCGTCCCGACACTTCGAGCCAAAGGTAAAGGCCATGTCACGCAAGACACTCTCCCTCCTGATCGCGGCCGGTGTTTCCGTGGCGGCGCTGACCGGCGCCGTCACCCTGCGCAGCCCGGCCGAAGCGCAGACCGCATCGCCCGCCCCGCCGCCGGCCGAGGTGGACGTCGCCACCGTGCTGGCCCGGCCGGTGACCGACTGGCAGGCCTATTCCGGCCGGCTGGAGGCGGTCGACCGCGTCGACATCCGGCCGCAGGTCCCCGGCACCATCGTCGCCGTGCATTTCCGCAACGGCGCCCTGGTGAAACAGGGCGACGTGCTGTTCACCATCGACCCCCGCCCCTATGAGGCGGAGGTGGCGCGGGCCGAGGCGCAGGTGGCGGCGGCGCAGGCGCGGGTGCGCTTCACCGTCGCCGACCTCGACCGCGCGCAGAAGCTGGTGCGCGACGACACCATCTCGCGCAGCACCATGGACCAGCGCGACAATGCCGCCCGCGAGGCGACCGCCAACCTGAAGGCGGCGCAGGCGGCGCTGGACATCGCGCGGCTCAATCTCGGCTACACGCGGGTGACGGCGCCTGTGTCGGGCCGGGTGTCGCGGGCGGAACGGACGGTCGGCAACGTGGTGGCCGCCGGCGCGGCGGCGGAGCCGCTGACCACGCTGGTGTCTCAGTCGCCGATCTACGCCTCCTTCGACGTCGACGAGCAGACCTATCTGCGCCACATCGCGCCGATGCGCGATTCCGGCACGATCCCGGTCCGGCTCGGCCTCGCCAACGAGGAGGACTACTCGCGGTCGGGCATGGTGGAGCATGTCGACAACCGGCTGGACAGCGTGTCCGGCACCATCCGCGTGCGCGCCCGCTTCGACAATGACGACGGCACGCTGGTGCCGGGGCTCTATGCGCGGGTGAAGGTGGGGGGCACCAAGCCCTATGACGCGCTGCTGGTCGACGACCGCGCCATCGGCACCGACCAGGACAAGAAGTTCGTCCTGGTGGTGACGCCGGAGAACAAGGTGGAATACCGGCCGGTGAAGCTCGGCACGCTGCAGAACGGGCTGCGCGTGGTGACGGCGGGGCTGTCGGCCGGCGAACAGGTGGTGGTCAACGGCATGCAGCACGCCCGGCCGGGCATGGCGGTGACGCCGAAGACGGTCGCCATGGGGGTCGAGAAGACCCAGACGGCGGCCCGGTAAGACACGAACAGGGGCGTGCGCGTTGGCTGGCCCTCCTCGCGTGATGCGGGGAGGGATGGGGAACGTGCACGCTGGGAGACCCCAGATGAACATCTCGAAATTCTTCATCGACAGGCCGATCTTCGCCGGCGTGCTGTCGGTGGCGCTGTTCCTGGCGGGGGCCATCGCGGTCTTCCGCCTGCCGATTTCCGAATATCCGGAGGTGGTGCCGCCGTCCGTCGTGGTGCGCGCGCAGTTCCCCGGCGCCAACCCCAAGGTCATCGCCGAGACCGTCGCCTCCCCGCTGGAGGAGCAGATCAACGGCGTCGAAGGCATGCTCTACATGCAGTCGCAGGCGAACAGCGACGGCAACATGGCGCTGACCGTGACCTTCAAGCTGGGCACCGACCCGGACAAGGCGCAGCAGCTGGTGCAGAACCGCGTGTCCCAGGCGATGCCGCGGCTGCCGTCCGACGTGCAGCGGCTGGGCGTCACCACGGTGAAGAGCTCGCCGACGCTGACCATGGTCGTGCATCTGCTGTCGCCCAACGACCGCTATGACATGACGTACCTGCGCAACTACGCGGTGCTGAACGTCAAGGACCGGCTGACCCGCATCGCCGGCGTCGGCGAGGTGCAGGTGTGGGGAGCCGGCGACTATGCCATGCGGGTGTGGCTCGACCCCGGCAAGGTGGCGCAGCGCGGGCTGACCGCCACCGACGTGGTCAACGCCATCCGCGAGCAGAACGTCCAGGTGGCGGCCGGCGTCATCGGCGCCTCCCCCTCGCTGCCCGACGTGCCGATGCAGCTGTCGATCAACGCGCGGGGCCGGCTGAAGACCGCCGACGAGTTCGGCGACATCGTGCTGAAGACCGGCGAGGAGGGCGGCGTCACCCGCCTGCGCGACGTGGCGCGGGTGGAGCTGGCGGCGGCGCAGTACGGGCTGCGCTCGCTGCTCGACAACAAGCCGGCGGTGGCGCTCGGCATCAACCAGACGCCGGACGCCAACGCGCTCGCCATCTCCGACGAGGTGCGCAACGTGATGGCGGAGCTGAAGAAGGACATGCCGGAGGGCGTCGACTACTCCATCGTCTACGACCCGACGCAGTTCGTCCGCTCCTCCATCGAGGCGGTGGTGCACACGCTGCTGGAAGCGGTGGCGCTGGTGGTGCTGGTGGTGATCGTCTTCCTGCAGACCTGGCGGGCGTCGATCATCCCGCTGCTGGCGGTGCCGATCTCCATCGTCGGCACCTTCTCGCTGCTGCTGGCCTTCGGCTTCTCGATCAACGCGCTGTCGCTGTTCGGCATGGTGCTGGCGATCGGCATCGTCGTCGACGACGCCATCGTCGTGGTCGAGAATGTCGAGCGCAACATCGAGTCCGGCCTGTCGGCCCGCGACGCCACCATCCGCGCCATGCAGGAGGTCAGCGGCCCGATCATCGCCATCGCCCTGACCCTGGTCGCCGTCTTCGTGCCGCTGGCGGCGATGACCGGCCTGACCGGCGAGTTCTACAAGCAGTTCGCGATGACCATCGCGATCTCCACCGTGATCTCCGCCTTCAACTCGCTGACCCTGTCGCCGGCCCTGGCGGCGGTGCTGCTGCGCGGCCACGACCAGCCGCAGGACTGGCTGACCCGCGCGATGAACCGGGTGTTCGGCGGCTTCTTCCGCGTGTTCAACCGGGTGTTCCACCGGGCGTCGGAAGGCTATGGCCGCGGCGTCGGCGGGGTGGTGCGGCGCAAGGGCGTGATGCTGGCGGTCTATGCGCTGCTGATCGGCGCCACGGTGCTGCTCGGCCGTTCGGTGCCGTCGGGCTTCGTGCCGATGCAGGACAAGGAGTATCTGATCAGCTTCGCCCAGCTTCCCAACGGCGCCTCGCTCGACCGGACGGAGGCGGTGATCCGCGAGATGACCGACATCGCGCTGAAGCGCCCCGGCGTGCAGAGCGCCGTGGCCTTCCCCGGCCTGTCGGTCAACGGCTTCACCAACAGCTCCAGCGCCGGCATCGTCTTCGTCACGCTGAAGCCCTTCGCCGAGCGCAAGGATCCGTCGCTGTCGGCCGGCGCCATCGCCATGGATTTGCAGCAGCGCTATGCCGGGATGAAGGAAGCCTTCGTCGCCATCTTCCCGCCGCCGCCGGTGATGGGGCTGGGGCAGCTCGGCGGCTTCAAGATGCAGCTGGAGGACCGCGGCAACCTCGGCTACGAGGCGCTGAGCAATGCGGTGAACGCCTTCGTCAAGCGCGCGGCGCAGACGCCGGAGCTGGGGCCGACCTTCTCCGCCTACCAGATCAACGTGCCGCAGCTCGACGTCGATCTCGACCGGGTGAAGGCCAAGCAGCTGGGCGTCAGCGTCGCCGACGTGTTCGACACCATGCAGATCTATCTGGGCTCGCTCTACGTCAACGACTTCAACACCTTCGGCCGCGTCTACCAGGTGCGGGTGCAGGCCGACGCGCCCTTCCGCGACACCGCCGACGACATCGGGCTCTTGAAGACCCGCAACGCGGCGGGGACCATGGTGCCGCTGTCGTCGCTGGTGACGGTGCAGCCGGGCTACGGGCCGGAGATGGTGGTGCGCTACAACGGCTTCACCGCCGCCGACGTCAATGGCGGGCCGGCGCCGGGCTTCTCGTCAGGACAGGCGGAAGCGGCGGCGGAGCGAATCGCGGCGGAGGTGCTGCCGCGCGGCGTGAAGCTGGAATGGACCGACCTGACCTATCAGAAGATCCTGGTCGGCAATGCGGGCCTCTGGGTCTTCCCGATCAGCGTGCTGCTGGTGTTCCTGGTGCTGGCGGCGCAGTACGAGAGCCTGACCCTGCCGCTCGCCATCCTGCTGATCGTGCCGATGAGCGTGCTGTCCGCCCTGTTCGGCGTCTGGCTGACCGGCGGCGACAACAACATCTTCACGCAGATCGGCTTCATGGTGCTGGTCGGCCTGTCGGCGAAGAACGCCATCCTGATCGTCGAGTTCGCCCGCGAACTGGAGCATGAGGGACGCGGCGTGGTGCAGGCGGCGATCGAGGCCAGCCGGCTGCGGTTGCGGCCGATCCTGATGACCTCCATCGCCTTCATCATGGGCGTGGTGCCGCTGGTCACCTCCACCGGCGCCGGTGCGGAGATGCGGCACGCCATGGGTGTGGCGGTGTTCGCCGGCATGATCGGCGTGACGCTGTTCGGTCTGGTGCTGACCCCGGTGTTCTACGTGCTGCTGCGCAAGCTGGCCGGAGCGGAGCGTCGGGCGGAAGCGCCGGCGGAAGGCGAGGTGCCGCCGGCCGAGTGGAAGATGGGCTGATATCCCCCTCTCCCCCGCCCACGCCCACGCGCAAGCGGTTAGCGCATGAGCGGGACGCGGAGGGCCCGGGGTGAGGAGCCGCGGTGAAGGGCGTGCGCGGGGCGGGGGTTTTGGAAACCCACGCCCCCGCCGCCCTTTTTTTGCGGATGGATGTGAATGAGCCTCGCGGCCCTAAGGGATTCGCGGCGTTGCGATCTCCTCGCAGAATGCGAGGAAGGCCTCGACCTTGGCGGGCGACAACCTCCGGGACGGCCGGACGGCATAGAGAGGGAAAGTCTCGTCCGGCCAGTTCGGGAAAAGCTCGACCAGCGCCCCGGCGGCCAGATGGCCTCCGACCGCGAAGGCGAGGACCTGGGCTATCCCCAACCCCGCCAGACACGCCTCCACCATCATATCCGCGTCGGTGAAGGTGAACCGGCCGCCCGCCTTCACCATGACCGTCTCGTGCGAACGCCGGAACTCCCATTCGAAAGGCCTGCCGCGCTGCGGATCCATGAACTGGATGCATTCGTGGCCCATGAGGTCCATCGGTGTTTCGGGACGGCCCATCGCCGCCAGATAGGCCGGAGAGGCGACGGTCAGCACCCGCGTTTCCAGCAGCAGCCGTGACGACAGGGTGGAGTCAGGCTGGGGGCCGAACCGGATCGCCACATCCACGCCCTCGGCGACCAGATCGCCCGCGTCCGGCTGCTGGACGAGGATAAGCCGAAGCGCCGGATGGCGCGCCGCAAATTCCGGCAGGCGGGGCGCCAGCACGTTGCGCGCAAAGATCGGGTTCACGCTTGCCCGGAGCAAGCCCTGGGCCTGCCCCACCGCCCCCGCCGCCAGACTTGCCGCCTCTTCGATCCCGGACAGATGGGGGGCGGCAAGCTCGTAAAGCCGCGCCCCCTCGTTGGTGAGCCTCAACGATCGCGTGCTCCGATCGAGAAGCCGCACGCCGATGCGCTCTTCGAGCCGCGAGACCGACCGGCTGACCCCCGATGCCGTGAGACCCAGGATCGCGCCGGCGCGGGTGAAGCTCCCGCTCTCCACGACGCTGGCCAGCACGCTGACGCCGGCGAGCAGCCGGCTGTCGAAAGCCATTTCGCATTCCCTATCTTTATTCAAGTCTGGTTTGCCTCTCCGCACTCTAATGCAAAGCTGCGGGAGCGGATAGCTTGCGGCCATCGGAATCGAAACGCCGGAATGGCGCATGGAGGCCATGATGTTCGCAATCACGGGAATTACCGGAAAAGTCGGCGCAATCGCCGCCGGCATGCTGATCGACGCCGGCCGGCAGGTCCGCGCTGTCGTGCGGAGCGAGGAGAAGGGGGCGCCCTGGCGCGCCCGGGGCTGTGAGGTCGCGGTCGTTCCCGAAGCGGACGATTCCGCGGCTCTCGCGCGCGCCTTCGCCGGCACGGACGGGGTCTTCCTGATGAACCCGCCCAATTACGATTCCGCACCGACCTTCCCCGACACCCGACGCCGAGCCGAGGCCGATCGCCGATGCAAAGCCCGGCCGCGTGGTGCTGCTCTCGACGGTCGGCGCGCAGGCGACGGAGTTCAATCTGCTCAACTGGGCGCGGTTTTACGAGCCCGCGCTGGCTGCCACGGGCGTTCCGGCCGCCCTGCTCCGCGCAGCCTGGTTCATGGAGAATGCCGCCTGGGATGTCGCC
Organism: Azospirillum sp. 412522; assembly: GCF_019805165.1. Lineage (GTDB taxonomy): Bacteria > Pseudomonadota > Alphaproteobacteria > Azospirillales > Azospirillaceae > Azospirillum. Next base: position 9,362 of record NZ_RWIJ01000025.1, on the reverse strand, counting down.
GCCGCACGCAAGGGCCGGTTCGACAGCTACCTTCAGCCGCTCGATCATGCGATCCAGATGGTCAGCGTCCGCGACATCGGCCGTACGGCCGCCGATCTGCTCCGGGAGGATTGGACCGGTGTCCGGACCGTCGAGCTTTCCGGTCCGCGCCTGTACAGTGCCAGGGACGAAGCGGCAGGCTTCGCCGCTGCGCTGGGCCACCCTGTCGAAGCCGTCGCCGTACCGCGCGAGAACTGGGAATCGATATTCCGCGCGCAGGGCATGCAGAATCCACAGGGCCGCATCCGCATGCTCGATGGCTTCAACGAGGGCTGGATCGACTTCGAGCGGCAAGGCGCGGAGCAACGCAGCGGAACCGTCACCTTCGAGGCGGTGCTTGGCGAGCTGATCGCCAAGGGCTGAGCATGGTCCGCGCTGTCCCGACAGCCAAACCCGTTCGAACTTCAGGCCGCCGCACATCGTCAGCTTGGAACAGGAGCCGATATGCACCGCATTTTCATCACCGGATCATCCGAAGGCCTTGGCCTGATGGCCGGGCAACTCCTCGTGGAGCAGGGGCACTCCGTCGTTCTCCATGCCCGCAATGCGGCGCGCGCTCGCGACGCGAAGGCTGCGCTGCCGGCTGCGGAGGCCGTCGTCACCGGGGATGTCGCCACGATTGCGGGCGCCAGATCCGTGGCCGGGGAAGCCAACACGCTCGGCCGCTTCGACGCGGTCATCCATAACGTTGCCGTCGGTTACCGCGAGCCGCGTCGTATCGAAACCGAAGATGGCCTGCCCCATGTCTTCGCCGTCAATGTCATCGCGCCCTACATCCTCACGGCGCTGATCGAGCGTCCTGCGCGGCTGGTCTATCTGAGTTCCGCGCTGCATCACCACGCCCGGGCCCGCTTCGACGATCTGCTCTGGGAAACCCGCCGTTGGGACGGCACGGAGGCCTATTCCGAGAGCAAGCTCTATAACGCGATGTTCGCCTTCGCCGTCGCCCGCCATTGGCCCGGCGTTCTCTCGAACGCGCTTGAGCCCGGTTGGGTGCAGACGCGGATGGGCGGCCCAACCGCCACCGACGACATGAGGCAGGCCCACCTTACCCAGGCTTGGCTTGCCGCAGGCGAGGCCGCCGGTCGGGTGTCGGGCGAATATTTCTATCACATGGAGCGCCGGCACCCCAATCCGGACACCCGCGATCCCGCGCTTCAGGACTTGCTTCTGAGCCGCTGCGCGGACATCACCGGCATCCCCTTTCCTTCCGCGACCGGCCGGTGACCCTCTCCCCGTGGGGGCAGCGCGATCGCATGTGAGATCTGGAGTCCTATGAAGGGACTTCCGTCATCCCCGCGAAAACGGGGATCCAGGAAACTCTCGTGTAAAGCGGCTGAGATGGCTGGATTCCCGCCTTCGAGCCTGTGAAGAAATCAAACTCATCTGAGAAAGCTCTGATTTGGCAGGCGGACACGTCTACCACTCGTCATTCCCGCGGAGGCGGGAATCCAGACCCTTCAAGTACTTGGAGCGGAGGGCCCGGATCCCCGCCTCCGCGGGGATGACGGCCGAGAGAGGCCCAAGACACGATCCGACACGGCGGCGTCCAAACTTGAGGCTTCTCTCAGCGAGCCCCCGATTTCTTCACAAACTCCTTCGCGGGCATGACGAGTCTCCTTGGAAAGAATCATAATTTCCATATGCGATTGCCCTGCCCCGGGGAGAAGGGATTTTGCCTTTCATTCGTCCGGCAGCATGTTCTTCGGCAGGTTCTCGCGGAAGATCACTTCCGCCCTCGGGCTTTCCACCCCCTGCATGGCCGGGCGGCCGGCGCGCAGGTTGGTGAAGATGCCGACGCAGGCCGACAGCGTGTTGCGCGGATCCTGGGTGATCACCGCATCCAGCGCCCCGTCGATCAGCAGGCCGCGCGTCTCGTTGGTCAGGCCGTGGCCGACGAAGACCATTTCGCGTTCCCGCCGCGTCTCCTTCAGCGCGCGGGCCACGCCCTCCGCCCCGCCACCGATGTTGTAGACGCCGGCAAGGTCGGGATGCAGGCCCAGCAGCATGCGGGTCTGGCGGTAGCTCTTCCCCTCGTCGTCATGGCCTTCGCGCAGGCCGACCACCTCGATGTCGGGGGCGATCTCCTTCAGGACATGGAGGAAGCCCATCTCGCGGTCCTCGTGCGCGCGGTAGCTGAGGCTGCCGGCGATCATCGCCACCTTGGCCGGACGGTGTCTTAAAAAGCGCGCGATCAGGTAGCCGGCGGTGCGGCCGGCCGCGCGGTTGTCCAGCCCGACATAGCCGGCGCGCCGGCAGTTCAGGATGTCGGAGATCAGCGTCACGCTCGGCACGTTGCGGTCGGCCAGCGCGTCCACCGCCTCGCGCACCGCCGGATGCTCCAGCGCCATGAAGGCGACGCCGTCGGCGCGGCGGCCATGCTGGAACAGGCTGCGCGCCAGCAGGTCCGGATTGAAACTCTTGATGAACTCCACCTGCGCCTTGACGCCATGCGGGGCGAGGGTGGAGTCGGCACGGCGGATCATCTCGCCCAGACCGGTCAGGAAACGGTTGTTGCCGGCGGGCAGCAGGAAGGACAGCCGCATCGGCTTCTGCCCGGCGGCGGCATAGAGGTCCGGCTCCGGCAGATAGTCCAGTTCCGCCGCCGCTTTCAAAACCCGTTGGACGGTGGCTGCACGCACCCCCGGCCGGTGGTTCAGCACGCGGTCGACCGTCGCGGTGGAGACACCGGCGGCCTGCGCGATGTCGGCCACCCGCGGCAGGCCGCGCGACACTACGGCGGTTTCCGGATCATCCTTCATCGAGGCCATCAAAAACCATCATCTTTGTCGTTTGACACTTATCGGCACTGGACATACCGTCCATCCAACAATCATCAATTGACATCAGATCACATCAGAAACGCAAGGCCGGAAAAGCAAGGTCGGCCGGTGATCCATGGGAGGTTTGAAATGACCAGTCTGAGCCGCCGCACGATGCTGAAGGCCATTGCCACCGCGCCTGCAATCGGGGCCGCCGGCGCCGTCATCGGCATGCCGCACATCGCGCGCGCCGCCGAGTTCGAGCTGAAATACGGCAACAACCTGCCGCTGAGCCATCCGCTGAACGTCCGCGCCAACGAGGCGGCGGAGCGGATCGCCAAGGAATCGAACGGCAAGGTCGTGGTCAAGATCTTCCCGAACAACCAGCTTGGCGGCGACACCGACATGCTGTCCCAGGTGCGCAGCGGCGGCCTGACCTTCTTCACGCCCTCTGCCCTGGTGATCGCCACGCTGGTTCCCGTCGCCGCGATCAACGCGGTCGGCTTCGCCTTCTCCGACTACGACCAGGTGTGGAAGGCGATGGACGGCAAGCTGGGCGCCCATGTCCGCGAAGCCATCTCCAAGGTCGGGCTCTACGCCTTCGACAAGATGTGGGACAACGGCTTCCGCCAGATGACCAGCGGCGACAAGGCGATCAACTCCGCCGCCGACATGGGCGGGCTGAAGATCCGCGTTCCGGTCAGCCCGCTCAGCATCGCCATGTTCAAGGGGCTGGGGGCCGCCCCGACCAGCCTGCAGTTCAGCGAGGTCTATTCGTCGCTGCAGACCCGGATCGTCGACGCGCAGGAGAACCCGCTGCCGATCATCCAGGTCGCCAAGCTGTACGAGGTTCAGAAATACTGCTCGCTGTCGAACCACATCTGGGACGGCTTCTGGTTCATCGCCAACGGCCGCGCCTGGAAGGGCCTGCCGGCGGACATGCAGACCATCGTCGCCAACGCCATCAACGACGCCGGCGTGGCGCAGCGCGGCGACATCAAGGCGCTGAACCAGTCGGTCAAGGCCGACCTGGAAGCGAAGGGGCTGACCTTCAACCAGCCGTCGCCCGACAGCTTCCGCGCCAAGCTGCGCGACAGCGGCTTCTACGGCGAATGGAAGGGCCGCTTCGGCGACGAGGCCTGGGGCCTGCTGGAAGAGGCGGTCGGCAAGCTCGCCTGACCGCCGATCCTTTGAAAACAGAGGCTGTGAGTTTCCAGAGCCCCTTGTCGGCCGTCATCCCCGCAGAGGCGGGGATCCAGTGTTTCCCGAGCAGAACCAATGGGTAAGCCTGGATCCCCGCCTTCGCGGGGACGACGCCGGAAAAGGTGCCGGCATCCTGCAAGTCGGCGCCGGTGCGCGACGGCAGGAACGACAGCCGGCAGAAGCGGAACTCACAAACTCCCTGGTCCTCCCGCATGAAGGAACATCCCGCCATGTCCCACATGTCCGAGCCGGTCCACGGCTTCGCCGAGCCTCCCGGCACTCTGGGTGCCGGCGGCGCCGCCTCGCTGCTGCGCCGGATCGACCATGGCCTGTCCGTCGGGGTCGAGGTCGTGGCGGGCCTTCTGGTGCTGGTCGAGATCGTCGTCCTGCTGGCCGGCGTCACCGCCCGCTACCTGTTCCACACCCCGCTGGTGTGGTCGGACGAGCTGGCCTCGATCCTGTTCCTGTGGCTGTCGATGCTGGGCGCCGTCGTGGCGCTGCGCCGCGGCGAGCATATGCGGATGACCGGGCTGGTCAGCCGCGTCGGCCCGCAGGCGCGCAGCCTGCTGGAATGCATCGCCATCACCGCCCCCATCGCCTTCCTGACGCTGGTGCTCTACCACGCCGTCGATTACGCGATGGAGGAGCAGTTCATCACCACCCCGGCGATGGAGGTGTCCAACGCCTGGCGGGCCTCGGCCCTGCCGGTCGGGCTGGGGCTGATGCTGGTGGCGGCGCTGTTCCGGCTGCTGCGCGTGGCCAAGCCCCTGACCGTGCTGGCGGCGGCGCTGGTGACCGGCGCCATCGTCGCCGGCTTCTGGGTCGCCGGGCCGCTGCTGAAGCCGCTGGGGCAGCTGAACCTCGTCATCTTCTTCGTCGGGCTGGTCGCCGCCAACGTCTTCGCCGGCGTGCCCATCGCCTTCTCCTTCGCGCTCGCCACCTTCTCCTATCTGGCGCTGACCACCTCGACGCCGCTGCTGGTGATGGTCGGCCGGCTGGACGAGGGGATGAGCCACCTGATCCTGCTGGCGGTGCCGCTGTTCGTCTTCCTCGGTCTCTTGATCGAGATGACCGGCATGGCCCGCGCCATGATCCAGTTCCTGGCAAGCCTGCTCGGCCATGTCCGCGGCGGCCTGTCCTATGTGCTGATCGGCGCGATGTATCTGGTGTCGGGCATCTCCGGTTCGAAGATCGCCGACATGGCGGCCATCGCCCCGGTGCTGTTTCCGGAGATGAAGAAGCGCGGCGCCCCTCCCGGCGATCTGGTGGCGCTGCTGTCCGCCACCGGCGCGCAGACCGAGACCATCCCGCCCAGCATCGTGCTGATCACCATCGGCTCGGTCACCGGCGTGTCGATCGCCGCGCTGTTCACCGGCGGCATGCTGCCGGGCGTGGTGCTGGGCGCCTGCCTGTGCTTCGTGGTCTGGCGGCGCTATCGGGGCGAAGACCTGAGCCATGTCGAGCGCACCCCCGGCCGCGAGATCGCCCGGCTCGCCATGGTGGCGCTGCCCGCCATCCTGCTGCCCTTCGTCATCCGCGCCGCGGTGGTCGAGGGCATCGCGACGGCGACCGAGGTGTCGACCATCGGCATCGCCTATTCCACCATCGTCGGGCTGCTGATCTACCGCCAGTTCGACTGGCGCCGGCTGAAGCCGATGCTGATCGAGACGGCGTCGCTGACCGGGGCCATCATCTTCATCGTCGGCTGCGCCACCTCGATGGCCTGGGGCCTGACCCAGTCCGGCTTCTCGTCCGACCTTGCGCGCTTCATGGCCGGCATTCCCGGCGGCGCCTACGGCTTCCTCGCCATCTCCATCGTCGCCTTCATCATCCTGGGCAGCGTTCTGGAGGGCATCCCCGCCATCGTGCTGTTCGGACCGCTGCTGTTCCCCATCGCCCGCGCGGCCGGCGTGCACGAGGTCCATTATGCGATGGTCGTCATCTTCGCCATGGGCATCGGCCTGTTCGCCCCGCCCTTCGGCGTCGGCTATTACGGCGCCTGCGCCATCAGCAAGGTCAACCCCGACGACGGCCTGAAGCATATCTGGGGCTATGTCGGCGCTCTGCTGGTCGGGCTGGTGATCGTCGCCGCCATTCCCTGGATTTCGACCGGCTTCCTGGCCCGCTGAAAGCGGGCTCGGTTTTTGGGCCCGTTAAAGCCACCCGTTTTCCTCTTATCCGGAGTTCCTTCAATGAGCCGATTCTTCGGCCAGATCCGTCAGGCTGGCTACGTCGTGCGCGACATCGAGGCCGCCATGGACTATTGGAGCCGCACGCTCGGCATCGGGCCGTGGTTCTACAACGAGCGGGTTCCGATCCGGAACTACAGCTACCGCGGCGAATCCTACGAGGTTCACAACTCGGTGGCGCTGGCCAATTCCGGCCCGCTGCAGATGGAGCTGATCCAGACCCGCAACGACGCGCCGTCGATGTACCGCGACTTCCTCCAGGCCGGGAACACCGGTTTGCAGCATGTCGCCTACTGGACCGAGGATTACGACGCCGACCTGGAACGGCTGCTCGGCCAGGGCTTCAAGCCGGTGATGAGCGGCGAGGTCGGCGAGAAGGGCCGCTTCATCTATTTCGACACCGAATACCATCCCGGCACGGTGATCGAGCTGTCCGAGGTCGCCGGGCCGAAGGGCAGGATGTTCGACCTGATCCGCGAGGCGTCGATGGGCTGGGACGGCAGCGACCCGGTGCGGCCCTTCCCGGACCTGAGCAAGCTGTAAGGGGCGGCCATCATGCACGCCGACCGCATCGAAGCGACATACCTGATCGAAACCCCCCTCGCCCCGGGCAAGGTGGCGGAGGTGATGGCGGGGGAGCAGTCCTGCGGCACCTTCACCCGCGTCCATGGCGAGACCGACGACCTGCGCGCCCGCGCCCGCGCCATCGTCGAATCGGTGGAGAAGCTGGACGTCGCCGAGACCCCTGCCCTGCCCAACACCTGGCTGGAACGGCAACGCAATCCAGGACCCTGGCGGCGGGCGCGCGTCACCATCTCCTTCCCCACCGCCAACATCGGCGCCAATCTGCCGACGCTGGCGGCGACGGTGGCGGGCAACCTCTATGACCTGGGCGAGGTGACGGGACTGCGGCTGGAGAGCCTGCGCATCCCGCAGGCCTACCGCGCGCAGTTCGACCTGCCCCGCCACGGCGTCGCCGGAACCCGGCGGCTGACCGGGGTGGCGGACGGGCCGCTGGTCGGCTCCATCATCAAGCCGAATGTCGGGCTGTCGGCGGAGGAGACCGGCGAGCTGGTCGGCACGCTGTGCGCCGCCGGGCTGGACTTCATCAAGGACGACGAGATCTGCGCCGATCCGGCCCATGCGCCGCTGGCCCGGCGCATCCCGGCGGTGATGGACCGGGTGCGCCGCCACCAGGACCGCACCGGCAAGCATGTGATGGTCGCCTTCAACATCACCGACGAGACCGACGCCATGCGCCGCCACGCCGATCTGGTGGAGCGCGAGGGCGGGTCCTGCATCATGGTCAGCCTGAACTGGTGCGGCTATTCGGCGGTGCAGACGCTGCGCCGGCACAGCGGGCTGGTGCTGCACGGCCACCGCAACGGCTTCGGCGCGCTGTCGCGCCATCCGCTGCTCGGCATCGGCTTCGACGCCTTTCAGGCGCTGTGGCGGCTGACGGGCGTGGACCACATGCATGTCCACGGGCTGAACGGCAAGTTCGCCCAGCCCGACGCGGAGGTGATCGACGGGGCGCGGGCCTGTCTGGCGCCGCTGGCGGCGGATGCGCCCGATGCAGCCGACGTCGTGATGCCGGCCTTCTCCTCCGGACAATGGGCCGGGACGGTGCCGGTCACCTGGGAGGCGGTGGGGACCGCCGACCTGCTGTTCATGTCCGGCGGCGGCATCATGGCCCATCCCGACGGGCCGGCGGCCGGCGTGCGGAGCATCCGGCAGGCCTGGGACGCCGTGCGGGCCGGGCGCACGCTGGACGAGGCGGCGGCGGGGCAGCCGGAGCTGCGGCGGTCGCTCGACTTCTTCGGAAAGAAGGGCTGAGGGCGATGGCGGCGACTCCCCGACTGGGCTGGTACGGCGACGACTTCACCGGGGCGACCGACACGCTGGCAGCCCTGGCGAAGGCCGGGCAGCGGGCGCTGCTGTTCCTCGACGTGCCGGATGTCGCCCGGTTGGGGGAAGCCGGGCCGCTCGATGCGGTGGGGATCGCCGGGGCGGCGCGGAGCATGGCGCCGGACGCCATGCGGGCGGAGCTGGAGCCGGTCGGCCGCTTCTTCGCCGCACTCGGCGTGGCGGTGATGCATTACAAATGCTGCTCCACCTTCGACAGCGCGGCCGATGTCGGCAGCATCGGCGAGGCGGTGCGGACGCTCGCCCCGCATTTCCCCAACCGCTTCCGGCCGGTGGTGGGCGGGCAGCCGAACATCGGGCGCTATTGCCTGTTCAGCACTTTGTTCGCGGCGGCGGGGACCGGCGGCGCCGTCCATCGCATCGACCGCCACCCGACGATGAGCGTCCACCCCGTCACCCCGATGGCGGAGGCCGACCTGCGCCGGCATCTGGCCGCGCAGGGGCTGTGGGGCATGGCGGCGCTGCATTTTCCGGAGTACGGGCTGGACGGCGATGCGCTCGACGGGCGGCTGGACAGTCTGGTGGCGGAGGGGCCGTCGGCGCTGCTGCTGGATGTGGCGAGGGCCGAGGATCTGCCCACCGTCGGGCGGCTGATCTGGGAGCGGGCCGAGCGAGAGGCGTTGCTGGCGGTCGGGCCGAGCAGCGTGGCGCAAGCGCTGGTCGCGCATTGGAACGCCGGCTGCGATGCGCGGGCGGTGGCGGAGACGCCGCTGGCCAAGGCGGACAGGCCGGTGTTCCTGATGGCGGGCAGCCTGTCGCCGGTGACGCGGCGGCAGATCGAGGCGGCGGCGTCCTACGCGCGCATCCAGGCCGATGCGGCGGCGCTGTGCGGCGACCCCGGATATGCGGAAACGCTGTTGGGGGAGGTGGCGGCGTCGCTGGCGGCCGGTCGCCACACGCTGGTGTGGACGGCACCGGCGGACTCCGGGACGGCGGACACCGCGCAGGCCGGGCGGGTCGCGGCGGCGACGGCGGACTTCGTCGCGGCGGTGCTGCGGCGGGTGGCCCTGCGCCGGGTCGGCATTGCCGGCGGCGACACCTCCAGCCTCGCGGTGCGGGCGCTGGGGTGCTGGGGGTTGTCCTACCGCTGCACGCTGGCGCCGGGGGTCGCCGTCAGCAGGACCCATGCCGACGATCCGGCGGTCGACGGGCTGGAGCTGATGCTGAAGGGCGGGCAGATGGGCGGCGAGGATCTGTTCGAACGGTTGCTTTCCCCCTCTCCCCCCCGGGGAGAGGGTCGGGG
>NZ_RWIJ01000024.1 GCF_019805165.1 Azospirillum sp. 412522 | reverse complement strand
CGGCCGACCGCCGCGGCCGGCTGCTCGCCCATCTGGTGCGGGAGGACGGGCTGTGGCTGCAATCGGCGCTGCTGGTCCGCGGGCTGGCGCGGGTCCACACCCGCCCCGACGCCCGCGCCTATGCCGCCGAGCTGCTGGCCGGCGAGGAGGCGGCGCGCAATGCCGGGCGCGGGCTGTGGCGCAGCCGGGTCTATGCCGTGCGCGATGCCGCCGATCCGGCCGGGCTCTCCCGCGACCGCGACAGCTTCCAGCTGGTGGAGGGCGTGGTGCTGGCGGTGTCCAAGGGCGGTGGGGAGAGCTACCTGGATTTCGGCGCAGACTGGCGTGACGACGTCACCATCCATATCGGCAGCGCCGCGATGCGCGAGGTGACCCGCGCCGGCCTCGACCCGCTGTCCTACGAGGGCCGGCGGGTGCGCGTGCGGGGCTGGATCACGCTGCGCAACGGTCCCATGATCGAGATCACCCATCCCGAACAGATCGAGCGGCTGGAACGGGAACCGGCCTCCGCCGCCCTGCGGGGCGCCGGCCCGGACGACGAAGACCCGTGGGACGAGGACGAAGCGGAGGACGACCCGGAATGATGAAGCTGTCGATTGCGCACAGGATGGGCCGCATGGCCGGAGGCGGGGCCAGGCGCCTGCTCGTTCCCCTGCTTCTCATGCTCGCCGCCCTGCCGCTGCAGCCGGCGCTGGCCGGCGGACCGGCGCTGACGATCGCCGTCGCCGGGACCGAACGGGTGTTCGACCGCGACACCCTGCTGGCCCGGCCCGACGCGGTGACCGTCGAGGTTCCCGCCGACATCTCCTATGGCCGGCCGATGAGCTACCGCGCCGTGCCGCTCGCCAGCCTGCTCGGCACTTCTGAATTCCCGCCCGGCACCGTGCTGGAGGGGGTGGCGTCGGACGGCTTCACCGCGCAGCTGCCGCCCGAGCTGTGCCTGCGCACCGGCGCCGACGGCGCCGTCGCCTTCCTGGCGGTCGAGCCGGCCGACCGGCCCTGGCCCAACCTGCCGGGCAAGGAAATGTCCGCCGGCCCCTTCTATCTGGTGTGGGTGCGGCCGGAGGCGTCGGGAGTGCGCAGCGAGCAGTGGCCCTACCAGCTGGCCCGCATCGTCGCCTCCGACGATCCGCTGCGGCGCTGGCCGCAGCTGGCGGTCGAGCCGGGGCTGGCCGCCGACTCGCCGATCCGCGCGGGGCAGGCGGTGTTCGTCACCCAGTGCATGGCCTGCCACACGCTGAACGGCGGCGGCAGCGCCACCATGGGACCGGATCTGAACCGGCCGATGAACCCGACCGAATACCTGACGCCCGCCGGGCTGAAGAGGCTGGTCCGCGACCCCCGCTCCGTCCGGACATGGCCCGGCCAGCAGATGCCCGGCTTCGATCCGGCGATGCTGAGCGATGCCGATCTCGACCGCGTCGTCGCTTATCTCGGACACATGGCGGGGCGGAAGGCGCCGTAGCGGAAAGCGCCGTAGGAAGAGGCGTTTGCCCCTTCCCACGGCGCTCTTCCACGGCCCCGTCAGGGCATCACAGGGTCGCGTTGAAATCGTCGAGCAGCGTCGCGATGCGGCCGCTGTCGCTCTGGTCCATGATGACGCGGGCGCGCTTGCTCGCCTCCATCAGGTCGAGCGAGCGGATGCGCTTCTTCACCGCCGGCACCGCCAGCGGCGCCATCGACAGCTCGCGCACGCCCAATCCCATCAGCAGCGCCGTATAGCGCGGGTCGCCGGCGATCTCGCCGCAGACCGACACCGGGATGCGGGCGCGCAGGGCCGCCTCCACCGTGAACTGGATCAGCCGCAGCACGGCCGGATGCAGCGGGTCGTAGAGAGTGGCGACCTGTTCGTCGGCGCGGTCGATGGCCAGCGTGTACTGGGTCAGGTCGTTGGTGCCGATGGAGAAGAAGTCGGCGGCATAGGCCAGCGCGTCGGCGGCCAGCGCCGCCCCCGGCACCTCCACCATCACCCCCACCGGCGGCAGCGGGTCGGCGATGGCGACGCCGCGGCGGCGCAGCCGGCGGGCGACCTGCCCCATCATCTCGCGCACCTTCTGCACCTCGGTGACCGAGGCGATCATCGGCAGCAGGATGCGCAGCGGACCGTGGACCCCGGCGCGCAGCATGGCGGCGAGCTGGGTCTCCAGCAGCTTCGGCTCGCGCAGGCCGAGGCGGATGGCGCGCAGGCCGAGCGCCGGGTTGGCCGGCTCGCCATAGCGCCCGGCCATCCAGCCGGCCAGCTTCTCGCCGCCCAGATCCATGGTGCGGGCGGTGACGGTGCGGCCGCCCATCCCCTCGATCATGGTGCGCAGCACGGCGTACTGCTCGTCCTCGTCGGGCAGATGGTCGCGGTTCATGAACATGAATTCGGTCCGCAGCAGGCCGATGCCCTGGGCGCCGTGTTCCAGCGCGTGGTCGAGGTCGCGCGGCAGCTCCAGGTTCGCCATCAGCGTCACGGCGGTGCCGTCGCGGGTGACGGCGGGCAGCTTGCGCAGGCTCTTCAGCCCCTGGCGCTCGCGCTCGCGGGCGGCGCGGCGCTCGCTGTAGTCGGCCAGCACCTCGGCCGGCGGATCGATCAGCACGCGGCCCTGCAAGCCGTCGACCACCACCGTCACGCCGTTGCGCACGCCGGCCAGCAGGCCGGGGGCGCCCAGCACCGCCGGCAGGCCAAGCGAGCGGGCGAGGATGGCGGTGTGCCCCTCCGCCCCGCCCAGCACGGTGGCGAAGCCGCCGACGACGGTGGGGTCGAGCAGGGCGGTGTCGGCCGGGGTCAGCTCCTCCGCCAGGATGATGCTGCCGGGGGGCAGGCTGCTGAAGGCGCGGTATTCCTGCTTCATCAGGTTGCGGGTCAGCCGCCGCCCGACTTCACGGATATCGTCGATGCGGCCGGCGAGATAGGCGTCGTCCATGCCGGCGAAGGTGGCGGCGATGGCGGCGATCTCCGCCTGGATGGCGGCCTCGGCGTTGACGCGGTCCTGCTTGATGCGGTGTTCCACCCCGCGGGTCAGGCGCGAGTTGGTGACCATCGCCAGATGGGCGTCGAGCAGGAAGCCGATCTCCTCCGACGCCGAGTCGGGCAGCACCAGCGCCTTGCTCTTCAGCTTCTTGATCTGGCGGCGCGCCTTGGTCGCCGCCTCGTTGAAGCGGGCGACCTCCGCCTCGACGGCGTCGGGGGCGACGGCATATTCGGGAATGGCGACGGCGCCGCTCTCCACCACATGGGCCGGGCCGATGGCGATGCCGGGCGAAACGCCCAGGCCGCGCAGGGCGCGCACCGAACCGCCGGCGGAGCCGCTGGCGGAAGCGCTCACCGGCTCGGGCGACGGCGTTCCGCCGGAGCCGCCGCGGTCGGGGCCTGATACCGGGCCGCCGGTCGGGCCGCCGGCCGGGACGGCGGGGGGCAGGTCATTCTTCATCGAACTTGCGGTTGATCAGGTCGAGGAGGGCGTCCATCGCCGCGTCGGCCTGGGCGCCGCTGGCGCGCAGCTCCACGCTGGTCCCCGGACCGGCGGCCAGCATCATCAGCCCCATGATCGACTCGCCGGACACCACGGACTCGCCGCGGCGCACCGAGATCTCGGCATCGAAGGTGGCGACCAGCTTGACGAACTTGGCCGAGGCGCGCGCGTGCAGGCCGCGCTGGTTGGTGATGGTGGCGGTGCGGCGGATCTCGCCGTCGGCGGGCGCCATGTCGTCGGGGTGGCTCATCGCGGGCGGTCAGTCCGACAGGAGGGTGGAGGCGACGTTGATGTATTTCTGCCCGGCATCGCGGGCGGCGATCACCGACTTGTCGAGCGGCTCGGTCTTGCGCACGCTGGCCAGCTTGATCAGCATCGGCAGGTTGACGCCGGCGATCACCTCGACCTTCGCCTTGTCCATGATGGAGATGGCGAGGTTGGACGGCGTGCCGCCGAACATGTCGGTCAGCACCACGACGCCCGACCCGTCATCGACCTCCGCCACCGAATTCAGGATGTCCTGGCGGCGCTGCTCCATGTCGTCGTCCGGGCCGATGCACACGGCGCGCACCTGCTGCTGTTCGCCCACCACGTGGAACAGCGCGGCGATGAATTCCTCGGCCAGACGCCCGTGGGTGACAAGAACCATACCGATCATGGGACATCCTTCAAGGTTGGGTCCTCCCCGGAGACCTGCGCGAGGGCCGCTGCCGCAAGGCGGCTGCCCGCATCGCATCTGGATCGTTGGTTGGACGCATGGTCGTCAAGGCGCAATTTGCATCATCCCCGAGGGTTGGCCGGGCTGCTGGCCGCTCTGCTGATTTGCCGGCCCGGCCCCTGCGGCTCCCCCGGCCATTCCTCCAGCGGTCCGCAGCCCCAGCCGGTCCAGTTCGCGGTGGCTCAGGTTGACCCGCAGCCCCTGCTCCTTCAGCCACGCCGCCAGCCGTTCGGCGATGAAGACGGAGCGGTGCTTGCCGCCGGTACAGCCGATGGCGATGGTCAGGTAGCTCTTGCCTTCCTGGTTGTAGCGCGGCAGCAGCGGGCGCAGCAGCCCGGTCAGGTTCCGGAAGAAGGCGGGGTAGTCGGCATCGCTCTCCACCCGCGCGGCGACGGCCGGATGCAGGCCGGTCAGCGGCCGGAGCTCCGGGTCGTAATGCGGGTTGGTCAGGAACCGCACGTCGAAGACCAGATCGGCCTCGCGCGGGAGTCCCTGGCGGAAGGAGAAGGAGGTCACGAACACCTGCAGGGCTGCCTGGGCGTCACGCCGGAAATGTCCGGACAGGATGCGCCGCAAATCGTGAATGGACAGTTGCGTCGTGTCGATGGTGACGTCGGCTTCCTCCTTCAGCGGGAACAGCAGGGAGCGTTCGCGCTGGATGCCGTCGGGCACCGTGCGGTCCTCCGCCAGCGGGTGGCGGCGGCGCGTCTCGGTGAAGCGGCGTTGCAGCACCTCGTCGCCGCAATCCAGGAAGACAAGACTGACGTCCAGTTCGCCGTCGTCCCGCAGTTCGGCCAGTTCGTCCAGGAAGTTCCGCGCGGAAAAGTCGCGGGTGCGGCTGTCGATCACCAGGGCCAGCGGCCGGCGTTTGGGGTCGGCCTGCCGGATCAGGGCGGGGACCAGCGACAGGCGCAGATTGTCCACCGCCTCGTAGCCGAGATCCTCCAGCGCCTTCAGCGCCACCGACATGCCGGCGCCCGAAAGGCCGGTGACCAGCACGATGCGCCCGCGGGCGGCGGAATTGGCAGGGTCGGTCGGCACGTCGGAAGGCGGGGAGGCGGGCGATGTCATGACAGGACCGACAGGCTGGCGGGCACCCGCTCCAGCCGGCCGCCGCGGAGGCTGGCGGCGGCAAGGCGGATCTTGGCGGGGGTGGAGGCGTCGAAGGCGTGCAGGCCCAGGCGGGGCAGGGCGACGTCCAGCAGCGTGCCGGTCTGCGCCTCCGGCAGACGCTCCACCTCCGGGCGCGGGAGCAGGTCGACGATCAGGCCGACAGGGGCGGAACGGGTGGACGGAACGGGGAGAATGCCGACGCCCCGCACCTCCAGCAACCCGGCCAGGGCGGGCGGGGAAGAGGCGGTCAGGCGGCCGGATTCGGCAACCAGCACCACCCGGTCATCCGCGACCAGCAGGGCGCCGTCATCGATCAGTCGCAAGGCCAAATCCGATTTTCCCCGTCCGGACTCCCCGCGCAGCAGCACGCCGATTCCGGAGAGCAAGACGCAGGTGCCGTGAATCGTCACCATAGTCTCGCGAAGGTGAGACGTGGCGCCGATTCTGTCAATGGAAACGGAACGGTGTCCCACAGGGTCAGGTGGGGAAACCTGTCCGGGATCCCCCATCCGCTTCCGACCGTTCTTTCGGTACCGGGATTGCCGGCGCGGCTGTTGGCGGTGCGATCCTCAGGCGCCGGCGGCACCGCGCGGAGCGCGGCGGATCGCCTCCAGCTCCAGGGCGAGGGCATCGCGGCGCCGGATCATCTCGTCCAGGTCGTCCAGGTCGGCCGCCTCCTGGCAGGCGTCGCGGAAGTCCTTCTCCCGCTTCAGCCGGACCAGCAGGACCTTGTAGTTGTCGGCGATGCTGGCGAGATGGCGCTGCGCCCCCTGCAGGGCTTCCGCAAGCTGGGTCCGCTCCTGCGCGGAGTCCCGCATCAGCCTCGCCAGTTCCCCCTGCTGACGGCCGGCGTCGCGGATCAGGCGGGCCAGCCGATACCGGCGCAGATCGACGACCTCCGCCGGAACGGTGCCGCCGACGGCACTGGAGGCGGCGATGCCGGCGGCGGAACGGCGGCCGTTCGAGGACAGGGTATGCATGGAAAAGTCGGGCGGAACGGACTCAGGCATGGCAACCCCACATATTTGTTCCGGGGCACGGCCACCCTCCCGTTGCCGTATGAAGCAGAAGCAAACAACCGGACTTATGAAGCCCGTCCACTCCGGCAGCCGACAAGCGAGAACGACCAAGACCATGATTGATGCTTGGACACGGCTTGTCTAGCCGATAGTGGCAAGGATGTATGAATTTCCGCAGTGGTCCTCATAGCAAAGGCAGAGTCACCACGAAGTCGGCACCTTCGATAGTCCCATCCGATACCTTACGATTTTTCGCAAATACCGAACCATTGTGAGCACTGACTATCTGTTTTGCGATCGATAGACCGAGACCGGAGTGGGTGCCGAACTTCTCGCCCGCCGGGCGTTCGGTATAGAAGCGGTCGAAGATCGCCTCCTCCTTGCCTTCCTGGATTCCCGGCCCCTGGTCGGACACCACGATCCTGACGCTGCGGCCGCTGCGCCGGGCCGCCAGCCGGACCGTCCCGCCGGGCGGCGAGAAGGACAGGGCGTTGTCGATCAGGTTCTGGAACACCTGGGTCAGGCGCCCTTCCAGCCCCGGCACCACCAGCCGCTCGCCCGCCGGCACGTCCACCACCACGCGCGGCGTCCCGGGCCCGGCCTCATCCCCGCCACCTGCCCCGCCACCTGCCCCGGCCGCCATCCGCTCGTCCACGGTTTCGGCAACCGCTTGGCGCAGTTCGGCCAGCATGGTCAGCAGCAGGCCGATGTCCACCGGCTCCGGCTCGGCCCGCGACAGTTCGGCGTCGAGGCGCGACGCGTTGGAGATGTCGCTGATCAGCCGGTCCAGCCGCTGCACGTCGTCGGCGATGATCGCCATCAGCCGGTCGCGGTGGCGCGGATCGCTGACACGGCCCGCGGTCTCCACCGCGCTGCGCAGCGAGGTCAGCGGGTTCTTGATCTCGTGGGCGACGTCGGCGGCGAATCGTTCGATGGCGTCCATCCGCGTCCACAGCGCGTCGGTCATCTCGCGCAGCACGCCGGACAGCTCGCCGATCTCGTCGCCGCGGCGGGTCAGGTCGGGGATCCCGGCGTGGCGCCCGTGGCTGGTGCGCAGCCGGTCGGCGGCCTGGGCCAGCCGGCGGATCGGCCTGGCGATGGTGCCGGCCAGATAGAAGGACAGGCCGATGGTCACCAGCAGGGCGACACCGAACACCCGCAGGATGTCGAAGCGGACGGAGCGGATGGCGCGGTCGATCTCGCCACCGCCGCGGCTCAGCAGAACCGCCCCCAGCACCTCGCGGTAGCGCTGGACCGGCACCGCCACGGTCAGCAGCAGCTCCGGGTCGCCGGCGGCGCCGTCGACGCGCCAGACGGTGGCCGCCGCCTCGCCGCCGAGCGCGCGCTCCACGTCCGGGTTGGGCTGGCCCGGCTGCTCGCGGTAGACCGGCAGTCCCTCGCGGCTCGGCACCACGTCGACCAGGCGGGTGTAGAGGTCGTTGATCGCCCGCGACACCGCGTCGCCCGACGGCGGGGTCGGCAGCTCGCGGATTTCGATGCGGCCCTGCGACCCCACCAGCACCCGGCTGTCGGACAGCATGTGCCCGTCGATGTCGAAGAGCCGCGTGCGGGTCGCCGTCGCCTCGGCCAGCCGCCGGATCATCGGCCGGGCCAGCTCCGGCGCCAGTTCGAACCGCTCGCCGCTCTCGTCGCCGGTGGGGGAGGGCGCGGTCAGGATGCGGTTCACCGCCCCTTCGCCGAGCGCCGAGGCGAAGATGCGCGCCTCGGTCGCCAGCGCCTCGGTCTCGGCCTGGATCAGCCGGTCCTGGTAGCGGCCGAGATAGAGCAGCCCCGCCAGCAGCACCAGCAGCGCCAGCACGTTGACCGCGAGGATGCGCAGGGTCAGCGGCGACACGCCGCCCGGCCTCCGCCGCTTTCCGCCCCCAACGCCGCCCCCGACCCCGCCGAGCGTGGACACCCGGCTATTCCTTGTACCGGTAGCCGACGCCATAGAGCGTTTCGATCTGGGTGAAGTCGGCGTCGACGGCCTTGAACTTCTTGCGCAGCCGCTTGATGTGGCTGTCGATGGTGCGGTCGTCGACATAGACGTGCTCGCCATAGGCCGCGTCCATCAGCTGGTCGCGGTTCTTCACATGGCCCGGCCGCTGGGCCAGCGCGCGGACCAGCAGGAATTCGGTGACGGTCAGGTCGATCGGCTGGCCCTTCCAGCTGCAGGCATGGCGGGCGCCGTCCAGCAGCAGCGGGCCGCGGGTGATGATCTGGCCGGGGTCGGCCTCGGGGCTTTCGCCGCGCAGAGCCTCGCGCCGCAGCAGCGCCCGGATGCGCTCGATCAGCAGCCGCTGCGAGAAGGGCTTCTTGATGTAGTCGTCGGCGCCCATGCGCAGGCCCATCAGCTCGTCCAGCTCGTCGTCCTTGCTGGTCAGGAAGATGACGGGCATCTGGCTGGTCTGGCGCAGACGTTGCAGCAACTCCATGCCGTCCATCCGCGGCATCTTGATGTCGAGCACGGCGAGGTCGGGCGGACGCTGGCTGAGGCCGCGCAGCGCCTCGGCGCCGTCGGTGTAGGTGCGCACGTCGAAGCCCTCGGCCTCCAGGGCGATGGAGACCGAGGCCAGGATGTTGCGGTCGTCATCCACCAGGGCGACGGTGTGGGCCATGGTCGTAGCAGATCCTATCGAAGCGGGTTCGGGTTGAAGCGGTCGGGTTGAAGCGGGTCATGGCGGTCGAGTTGCGGGAACCCGGAAATGTTAGCGGAAACATCAGGCATAGAACGAGTGGTCATTCCAATACTTTATGCCAGAGTCCAGGTACCAGAGGCAGTTTTCTCTTTTCCCGCAGCATTTGCATGGTTCAATATGGCGGCAATGCGGCGCCGAACAACGGTGCCGCGCGGGAGAACGCACTCGTTCAGGAATGAGTTTTTCGAACGCCCTTCCCGCGTCTTCCCCGACCGGCACCACGCCGGACGGCACGGAGGACGCGATGCCGCCGGGCACCGGCCGGAACGGCCCGAATCCGGCAGTCCCGGCTGTGGCCTTGCGCGCCCGGCGCCTGATGCGCGCCTGCGACCGCGCCGCGCTGGCCACCGCGCAGCGGCCGGCCGATAAAGATGCCACCGGCAAGGATGCCGCCGATAGAGGCGCCGGCCCCGATGCGGCCGGCTGGCCCTATCCCTCGCTGGTGCTGGTGGCGTTCGACCAGGACGGCAGCCCGCTGCTTCTCCTTTCCACGCTCGCCGACCATACCCGCAACCTGCTGGCCGACGGGCGGGTCGGGTTGCTGTTCGACGGCACCGCCGGGTTGGCGCAGCCGCTGACCGGCGCCCGCCTGTCGGTGCTGGGCCGGGTGGCGCGGTCGGACGATCCGCAGCACCGCGAGCGCTACCTGCGCCGCCATCCCGACGCCGCCCTTTATGCCGGCTTCGGCGACTTCGCCCTCTACCGCGTGGCGGTGGAGCGCGCCCATCTGGTCGCCGGCTTCGGCCGCATCCACTGGCTGTCCGCCGCCGAGCTGGACCTTCCCGTTCCCGCCCCCGCCCTGGCGGCGGGCGAGGCGGCGCTGCTCGACCGCCTGAACGGCGAGGGGTACGGCCGTCGGCTGGCGCCCGCCACGGATGGCGGGGGAGAGGACTGGACCCTGACCGGAATCGACCCGGAGGGATGCGACCTGCGACGCGGGGGGTACGTCGCCCGCGTCGATTTTGAACAGAGAATCCAGGACCCCGAATCGGCTAAACTGATGCTGGACAGGCTCGTCCGGCCGCAGGACGGGTCCGGAGAACCCGGAGGATCGACATCCGGGACCGAAAAGGCTGGAACCGGAACAGACGGCGGCGGAGGTGCCTGACGGACACCGACGCCGGAAGAGCAGAACGAAAAAACAAGGCCTGTCAGTCGAAAAGACGACAACGAGAGAGGCGGGAAGCCAACCGTCGGCCTGCCAGCCGCAAGCATAAACGACCAGCCGAGAGGTCGCTTCGACACCACCGGGCGCCGCACCAAAAACAAGAACGCGGCGCGCGGGCACGCGCAACCAGGAGAACACTTCAGTGGACCATAACGGATCGACCCGTTTCCCGTCCGGGGCCTTGGCCCCCAGACCTGTCGCCTCAGGGCCGCCTTTTGCACCGTATCGTCGCCGCATCATGCCGGCGCAGCGCAACGCGGCGGGCGTCCACCCCGGCCGCCCGTCCGGACCGTCCTGCCGCTGAGGCGGACGCCGTCCATCTGACACGACAACGGACAAAGACGGCCGGACCAACCGCGGGATCCCGATGGGGAATTCCCGGCGCGCCGGTACCGGCCCAGCCTTCGAGAGGGACGATATGACTGGTAACACGCGGACGCGGAACAAGAAGCTCCTGGCCTGGGTCGAGGAGATCGCGCTGAAATGCAAGCCGGAGCGCGTTCACTGGTGCGACGGGTCGCAGGAGGAATATGACCGTCTCTGCAACGAGATGGTCGAGGCCGGCACCTTCATCCGCCTGAACGAGGCCAAGCGCCGGAACTCCTTCCTCTGCCGCTCCGATCCGGGCGACGTCGCCCGTGTCGAGGACAGCACCTACATCTGCTCGCGCACCCGCGAGGAAGCCGGTCCGACCAACAACTGGATGGACCCGGCCCAGATGAAGGCCAAGCTGGACGGGCTGTTCGAAGGCTGCATGCGCGGCCGCACCATGTATGTGGTGCCGTTCAGCATGGGGCCGCTCGGCTCCGACATCGCGCACATCGGCGTGCAGATCTCCGACAGCCCCTATGTCGCGGTCAACATGCGGATGATGACCCGCATGGGCCAGAAGGTGCTGGACATCCTGGGCGACGGCGACTTCGTCCCCTGCCTGCATTCGATCGGCGCCCCGCTGGAGCCGGGCGAGCAGGACGTGGCCTGGCCCTGCAACGCCGACAACAAGTACATCGTCCATTTCCCGGAGGAGCACCGCATCGTCTCCTACGGCTCGGGCTATGGCGGCAACGCGCTGCTCGGCAAGAAGTGCTTCGCGCTGCGCATCGCCTCGGCGATGGGCCGCGAGCAGGGCTGGCTGGCCGAGCACATGCTGATCCTGGGCGTGGAAAGCCCGGCCGGCGAGAAGACCTATGTCGGCGCCGCCTTCCCGTCGGCCTGCGGCAAGACCAACTTCGCCATGCTGGTGCCGCCGAAGGAGTTCGAGGGCTGGAAGGTCCGCACCATCGGTGACGACATCGCCTGGATCAAGCCGCAGCCCGACGGCACGCTGCGCGCCATCAACCCGGAGGCCGGCTTCTTCGGCGTCGCCCCCGGCACCAGCGTGAAGTCGAACCCGAACGCGCTGAAGACGCTGGACCACAACGTCATCTTCACCAACGTCGCGCTGACCGACGACGGCGACGTCTGGTGGGAGGGCCTGACCGACGAGGCGCCGGCCCACCTGATCGACTGGCAGGGCAAGGACTGGACCCCCGGCTCCGGCCGGCCGGCCGCCCATCCGAACAGCCGCTTCACCGCCCCGGCGGCGCAGTGCCCGTCGATCGACCCGGCCTGGGAGGATCCGGCCGGCGTTCCGATCAGCGCCTTCATCTTCGGCGGCCGCCTGTCGAAGACCTTCCCGCTGGTGTTCGAGGCCTACAACTGGCGCGAGGGCGTCTACTGGGCGGCGACCATGGGGTCGGAGGCCACCGCCGCCGCCGTCGGCCAGGCCGCCATCCGCCGCGACCCGTTCGCCATGCTGCCCTTCTGCGGCTACAACATGGCCGATTACTGGAACCACTGGCTGTCGATGGAAGGCAAGGTGGAGAGCCTGCCGCGCATCTACCGCGTCAACTGGTTCCGCAAGGACGAGAACGGCAAGTTCGTCTGGCCGGGCTTCGGCGACAACATGCGCGTGCTGAAGTGGATCGTCGACCGCGTCCGCGGCCGCGCCACCGACGTGGCGGAATCGCCCTTCGGCTATTCCCCGCGCTACCAGGATCTGAACTGGTCGGGCCTGAACTTCCCGGCCGACAAGTTCGCCAAGATCATGGACATCGACCGCAAGGAGGCCGAGGCCGAAGCGAAGGACCAGGAGGAGCTGTTCAACCGCTTCGGCGACCGCCTGCCCGAGGAGATCGAGCAGCAGCGCCTCAACCTGCTGAAGCGGCTGGAGACCAGCCCGGACGTCTGGCGCATCGGCTGACCGGCAAAAGCCTTCAGGTAAGGATAGGGGCTGCCGCGAGGCGGCCCCTTTTCCATTGCGGCGGCGAGGATGAAGCGGAATTCATCCGGAACCGGCGGAAGACTGGCCGACGCAGGGGCCGGCGCCGGTGATTTCCAGCCTTTGCAAGGCGACCGTTTCCTTACCTGCCGTCTTCGCCTGTCGGTGATTTAACCGGATTGTCAAACTAATCGGGCATAAAGTCGCCGCGCCGGAGCGCGCAGGCCAGGGAGGGCGACATCATGACCGACCATCAGTTTCCACCGCAGGACGGTGACGAGTCCGCGGAGCCGACCTCCCCATCCGCCAAACAGGATGCCGCCAAGCAGGATGCCGGCGAGCAGGATGGCGCCGACCACGAGGACGCCGGCGGGACGCTGGCGTCCAAGCGCCAGCCCTGCGCCATCAGCGGCAAGCGCCGGCCCAAGCGCGACCTGATCGCGCTGGATGCGCTGCGCCCCAGTCTGGCCGACCGCATCCGCCACGACCATCCGCATCTGGAGGCCGACTCCCAGATCAGCCGGCAGGAGCTGGCGCGCTATCGCTCGCTCTATGTCGAGGAGCTTTTGAAGGAGGAGCACGGCGAACTCAGCGAACTGGACCGCGAAGTCGCCGAGAGCCTCGCCCGGCACGAGACGCTGGCCGAGAACCCGGAAGAGGAATACGACGACCACCGCACGCTGGGCGAACGGCTGTCGGACGGCCTCGCCACCTTCGGCGGAAGCTGGGCCTTCCTGATCTCCTTCGCCGTCTTCCTGGGCGTGTGGATGCTGATCAACATCATCGAAGGCGACATGAAGGCCTTCGATCCCTACCCCTTCATCCTGCTGAACCTGCTGCTGTCCTGCCTCGCCGCCATCCAGGCGCCGGTCATCATGATGAGCCAGAAGCGGCAGGAGGCGAAGGACCGGCTGCGCTCGGAAAACGACTACCGAGTCAACCTGAAGGCCGAGCTGGAAATCCGGCACCTGCACGAGAAGATGGATTACCTGATCCAGCGCCAGTGGCAGCGGCTGACCGAGATCCAGCAGCTGCAGCTGGAGATCATGCAGGAGAAGCGCCTGCGCCGCTGAGCGGCCTCCGGCGGGACCGGCGCCGCGTCTCAGCGCTTGCGCCGGCCGTCCAGTTCCAGCATGCCGCGCAGCGCGGCGATGGTCTTGCTGAGCGGCGTCGGCTCGCCGGCGGGCTTGCCGGAAGCGATGTCGTCCGGCCGGGCGTCCGGCGGCGCGGCTTCCGGCATGGCGGGTCCGCCGCGGACGGGCTGGCGCGGCTTGCCGCCGGTGCGGGGTTTGGAGGAAGGCGGCACAGGCGGCGGCACGGGGGCCTTTGTCGGGGAGGCCGGCTGCACCTCGTCCTCGATCAGCCCGCGCAGGGCCTTCATCGCCTCCTCGATCTCGCGTTCCTGGGCGGAACGGCGGCCGACGGGAGCGGGGTCCGGCTCCGGATCGGGATCGTCCCAGCCGGCCGGCAGGGACCAGTCATCCTCCTCCCGGCCGGAGTTGGGGCCGGAGATCGGGCCGGGGGTCGGATCATCCTCCACCTCGCGGCGGGCAGGCCTGTCGGCCGACTTGGCACTGCTCTGGCCGGCGTTGCGCCCCCCGCTGCGCGGCGGCGACGGAGCGTCCTCCTCCTCCTCCTCCGGTTCGTTGGCGGCGTCCTCGATCATCGACCGCAGGGCGGCGAGGGTCCGGTCGTAGCCTTCCTCGTCCTCCGGCGGCGGGGGCGGACGCTGGGCGCGGCGTTCGGCGCGATGCTGATCGAAGTCCAGCGGCTCGGCGGCCGCCGGCGGCACAGGCTTGACGACCGGGCGGAAAGCGGGCTTTTCCGGGTCGCGGATGGCGAAGGAGAGGATCTCGTCCTCCGAGGGCTCCACGCCGTCCGGTTCCCTGTCGTCGAAATCATCGTCCCGGTCGCCGTTCCCGGCGTCGGCCCTCCAGGGGTCGGACGCCGGGTCGCCCCAATCATCCTCGAAATCCCTGCGCACCAGGGCCTTGTGCGAGAAGGCCGGCGGCTCCTCCTCATCCTGGTCGTCCCAGCCGGATCCCGGCTCGTCGTCGGCAGGGATGTCGGATCGGCGCTGGGCGACGCCTGCGGCACGCCCGGCATGGCGGTCCGCCTGACCGCCCCCGTCATCCTCGTCGTCATCGGAGTCATAGGCCTGCGCCAGCAGCCGGCGCATCGCCATCAGCGTCTCGTCATCGCCGTCCTGAGCTTCGCCCTCGTCGGGGGAGCCATCTTCCGGAGAGTCCTCGCGGCCGGGTTCGATCCACGCGTCATTGGCCGCAGCCCTGGCATGGTTTGCCGATGCATCGCCTGCCGGCGGCTCGTCGTCCCATTCGTCGTCCCACTCTTCGGCCGGCGCGGCGCGGACCAGGCGGACCGCCATGTCGGCGAGCGAAACCGGTTCCCACAGCGGAGCGGCCCCCTCGTCCCCCGGACCGTCGGCCACGAGGTCGGACAGCGGACGCTCCGACAACGGCTTGCCGCGATCGGGGACGGGGGCGGGGGGAGGCGGGGCGGGAGGCTCCGCATCGGCCGTCCGCTCCGGTCCGCTTCCACCGCGCAGGGAAGCGAGCAGGCCGTTCAGCGCAGCCAGCGGCGCATCGAAGGACGGCTCGTCATTGGAAGCCGACGGGGTGTCGACCGGCGGAGCGGCCAGGATCGGCCGGCTTTCGATGTCGCGGGAGTCGCAGCGCGAGCAGCGGTAATGCGGCGCGATCGACAGAACCGGGTAATTGGGACCGAAGCGCCGTTCCAGCATGGCACGGGGCAGCACGCCGCCATGTCCGCAGGCGCGGCAGCGCAGTTGCACGTCGGCGTCGATATCGCGGAGGAACAGCATACGGGCCATGCCGCACAGTATAGCGGCGGCCCGGCAGCTTTCCCATTCGTTTCAAACCGCAATCCGATGTGGCGGCAGGATGGGCGGCGGGATCGGGAAACGGGATCGGCCGGCGGATGGGGACGGCGCCCCGCCACCCTTAGCCGGGCCGGGCGCCGTCGCTCCGCCTTACGTGGCCGAAAGGGCCGGTCACACCGCGCGGGTGACGGTCAGGCCCTGTTCGGACAGGCTGTCGAAGATGTCCTTGAACTTCCGCAGATAGCGGGTGCGGTAGGCGTCGAAATCGGCGGCGATGGCCGCCTCGGCATTCTTTGACTTCTCGAACTCGGACACGCGGTGGGCATTCTCGGCGCGGTACAGGGCGAAGGCGCCCTTCGTCACCAGATCGTTGCCAACCGGTTCTGCGTCTTTCGGTTTGTCGCTGTTCATCAATCCATGTCCAGGTGGAGTGGACATCCGGCCACCGGAGCCGGATGCTCGGCAGGAGCTTGCGATACGGCGCCATGATCATGTCGAGGCGTTCGCATCGGGTCGTGTGGCCGTACCAACTCGTTGCAGCCACTGAAAAAAGCCTACGCCCGCTTTTCCCCACCCGCAATGCTGCGACGCATCATCAAGCCACCACACCGCGCAGGGCCGCCATGCGGTCACGGTCGACGCGGATGCGGTCCAGATGCTGGGCGATCACCGCGGTGATGGGCAGCGGAAGCTCCTTGGCCATCGCCTCGTCATAGCGGCGCAGGCACTCGCTCTCGCCACGTTCGACCTCGGTGATGATGGCGGCACGGTCATGGCCGAGCACGGCCGACTTCAGTTCCAGGAAGAAGCGATGGGCGCCGCCCAGCATGGTGCCGCCCATGTCCGGCGCTCCGCCCTGTTCGGCGACCAGCCTCTGGATCTCGCGCACGATGGCGCCGCGCTGGGCGGCGAGATCGTTGAACAGAGCCTTCAGATCCTCGTCCTCGGCGGACTCGGCGGCCTGCCGGTAGCCTTCATGGCTGTCCTCGACGATGCGGATCAACTCGTTGAGCGTATCGACGATCTCGTTCTTTTCCATGGCGCCGGATCCTCCCATGCGTCCCCTACGGTGCCACAACCCGGACGCGGGGCCGAATGTTCCCACCAGCCAACGGAAGCACTCCCGGAGCGACGAAGCTGGAGCGACAAGATGGAAGGGGCGGGCGCGGGCGTCTTATGCCGTCACCCCGGAAGCGGTACGCGCAAGGAACGGACGGCCGCGGAACATCCCGGCCCGCCACAGGCCGACGCCATGGCCGGTGAGGCCCAGCGCGTCGGACACCAGCCCGAAGACCGACCCCGCCAGCAGATTGTGTCCCGCCCCGACCAGGGTCGCCATGATGAAGAACAGCCGCATCCGCCCGACCGCGCTCTGCCAGCGGCCGAGCGTCGCCAACAGGAAGCCGGTGGCCGACAAGGCCGACATCGGCCCCTGCCAGCTCAGCGCCGCCACGGCCAGCGCCGCCGGCACCGTCAGCCCGTAGAGCAGGCGAAGCGTCCGGCCGGGCTGCCGGCGGATGCGCACCGCCATCTGGATCAACCCCAGCCCGCACATCAACATGCCGGTATGGGCACCCAGCAGCAGGAAATGCACCAGGAAGAGGGAGGAAGCCGTCGCCTGCGCCAGCAGGATCGCCCGCCGGCCGCCGAGCAGCGTCGACAGCGTGGCGGCCGACAGCCCGGCGATGCCGGTTGCAGCAACCGGCGAGAGGGGGAAGGCGTGGGCCGTAAAGGTCGGAAGATAATCCAGCAGAAATGCCGTCATGGAGCGCCTTCGCATGAAGAACATGCCGCAGTGCAGCGAAGGCGGCGGACGCTAGTCCCGGACGGTTAAGCAGATATGAACGCCGATGTGACCGGAAACAGACGAAAAGACGACCGCTGTGGAATCCCCGACAGTCGGCCGGCGCAACCATGTGGAGCACGCCGTAAAAACCGGTGATTATTGTGTGTCCTCTGTCTGGCGGTGCTGTGACGGAAAGGGTGTTGAAGGGTTGGCCAAGTGTTGTCCCAACGATTTCGGGTTGGATCCTGTCCATCCTTGCCGTTGGCAACGGCGACGCGCGGCGGCATTCTCGGCCCGTCGCGATGGCATGGTTATCGAGGGAATCCTTATCCAGCGCCGCCGGACCGGGATCGGGGGATCATCCGCACTCTGGGCAAACTGGCGCGATCTGCGCAATCTGGGGGAACCACCATGGCGCTGTATGGACGGCATCCCGCCTCGCTGGGCTGGGAACCGAAGCCGAAGTCGACCAGGAGCGGCGTATCGCGCACGCATGGTGGCCGCGCTGCCCGCAACGGCCCGCTGTGCTGTTCCTGCGGACGGCCGATCCGTGCCGGCGATCCGCATTGGGCGGGACATGGCGACCAGAACCCCTGGCATTATGCCTGCGCCGAGCGCGCCGGCCTCACATGGTCATGGGCGGGCCATCCGGCCGCGCCGCCGCTTCCGGCCGCGGAGATGGACTGAGCTCACCGGCGTTCAGCCCCGCCTGCGCCTCCTGGCGGCCACGCCGGTAGGCGTCGCGTTCCGCCTCAAGAATGGCTTCCGCCAGACGCCGTTCGAACTCGCGCTCCACCAGGGCGGAGAACAGGTCGATGCGGAAGCGCGCCTGCAGGGAACGGCTCAGCCTGCGGGCTCTTTCGATCGGCGGCATGGACGTTCTCCCTCTGGCCGACGGACAATACCGCCCAGCTTCGAGGACGCGGCCCGACACCGCAATTGCGCCATCGGCGAACCGCCAACGCAAAAGAGAGCGCCCATCCGCACCCATCGGCGCGAACCGCTCGTCTCAAATTTCAAATTTCTGGAATTTCAGATTTTCAGGAGCCTGACCGGTCCTACGCCGGCTTCCATGCAGCCAGCATGGCGTTTGGAGCGGGTGAAGGGAATCGAACCCTCGTCGTAAGCTTGGGAAGCTTCTGCTCTACCATTGAGCTACACCCGCGCGCCCGCTGTTTATAGGCGACTGCCGCGGCGGATACAAGAGCGGAATCAAGCACTCCCGGGCGCAGGATCGGCAACCGCCGGCGCGGGCGTGGCAGTGACGGCAGCATCGGTGGCAACCGCAGCCGGCAGGGCGTCGGGACGGCCGGAAATGGCACGGGCGACGCCGTCGGCGATCACGCGCTGGCAATGTTCGGCCAGCGCCTTGCGGCTGCCGAAGCCGTCGATGGTCACCGGCGGGTGGAACTCCACCTCCACCGTCATGCCGCCCAGGCGGAAGGCCTGCCACAGGTGCGGCGCCAGATCCATGTCGCCGTACCAGGCATAGAAGGGGCGGAAGGCGAAGCCCATCGGGATGCCGTCCAGCCGGGTGGCGGCGACGCTGACCGGCTGCACCGTCAGCGGACGGCCGTCGATGCGGCGGGCGGCGACGGCGAACAGGGCGGTCTTGAAGGGCAGGGTGCGGTTGCCGTCGCTGGAGGTGCCTTCCGGGAACAGGATCAGGCTGTCGCCGGCATCCAGCCGGCCGCCGATGTCGTCACGCTGCTTGTCGACCGAGGCGCGCGCCTTGCGCTCCACGAACACCGTGCGCTGAAGCCGGGCCAGCAGGCCGAAGAAGGGCCAGCTGCCGACCTCCGACTTGGCGACGAAGGAGCCGGGGATCTGCGATCCCAGCACCGTGATGTCCAGATAGGAGGAGTGGTTGGACACGAACAGCACCGGCCCGTCGGCCGCACGCCGGCCGCGCACCACCACGTCCAGCCCCATCAGCCGGGTGCAGACGCCGTGATAAAAGGCCGGCAGGGTGCGGCACAGGCGCCAGCCGCGCGCCACCGCCAGGGCCTGCAGCGGAATCAGCAGCAGCGTCCACAGCAGATAGACCGTCAGGCGCAGGGCGCCGCGGCCGGACGACCCCAGGGCGCGGGCGGTGCGGGTCATGGTTGCCTCAGCCGGCTTGGCTGTCGCGGCTGCGACGTTCGTAATGCTTAGCATACTTGTCGGTGATCAGATCGGTCTTCACCACGATGCAGACGTCGGTGGTGTTGAACTGATGATCGATCACGGCACCGTCGCCGATGAAGCCGCCGAGCCGCAGATAGCCCTTGATCAGCGGCGGCAGGATGTTCAGCGCCCGCCTCGGGTCGATCTGGTCCTTCGGCATGCGGTTCAACGAGACGAAGCGTTCCGGCAGCGCCGTCGCCCGCAGGTCCGCCGGGGCCAGGTGATGGTGGTAGAGGTAGGACAGCGGCTCCGCCAGCGCATCCGGATCGGTGCCCGGCAGGCTGGCGCAGCCGAACATCAGGGCGATGTCGTGCTGGAACACATAGGCGGCGATGCCCTGCCACAGCAACTGCATGCTGCCGCGCGAACGATAGCCGGCATCGACGCAGGACCGCCCCAGTTCCAGCACCTCGCCCGGATAGCTGGCGAGACGGCTGATGTCGTATTCATCGCTGGAATAGAAGCGGCCGACCTTCTCGGCAGCGGGACGGCGGATCAGGCGGTAGGTTCCGACGACCATGTCGGGACCGTTGCCGCGGGCATGGTCGATGACCAGCAGATGGTCGGCGACGCCGTCGTAATCGTCGAAATCGCGGCCCTGGGCCCGCATCGCGTCGGTGGGGACCGCCGCCATCTCTTCATAGAAGACGCGGTAACGCAAAGCCTGCGCCCAGTCGATCTCCTCCGCCGAGCGGGCCAGCCGCACCTCCAGCGTGCCCAGGCGGATGCCGTCCGCCAGCCTTTCCCCACCGGCTTCGATCACGCCGGCGGCATCCACACCGGCAGCATCGGGTGCGGACGTCTCGCGCCGCTCCGGGCTAGTCCGGGTCATGCCCGGCTGGTCCAAGCTTGCATCAGCCATGTCGACGGTCCGCTGCGATGGTTCGGGACTGTGCGGCGCGCCGGTCTGCCGCCGCCAGGATCGGGCGGCCGGGGCGGGACGGCGGCGTCGCACGCTCCACAAGGCATAACACGATCCGCCGGTTGCCGGTCAACCGACATCGTAGCGCGCAGCGGGCAAGCGCCCTCGTCCGGAGCCGCCGGTTGCTGCCCGGCCGGCGCGTCTGGCCGGTTCAGGAATGCCCGGCTTGAGAACGCCTTTGGGAGGATGCCGGCGGGCCGACCGCGGTGTCCGCGAAAACGGCCATGAAAGGGAAAGGCAAGGGACGAGGGGACGGGCAAGGGTGGCGGCGCATCACGGCGCCGGTCCGCCCTGCGGGACCCCCCAACTCCTCAGGCGCCGCGGCGGGCGCGGGTGCCGAGACCGATCTGCTTGGCCAGCGAGCTGCGCTGGCGGGCGTAGTTCGGGGCGACCATCGGATAGTCGGTCGGCAGGCCCCAGCGGTCACGGTATTCTTCTGGGGTCATATTGTACGCCGTCTTGAGATGGCGCTTCAGCATCTTCAGCTTCTTGCCGTCTTCCAGGCACACAATATAGTCCGGCGTGACCGACTTCTTGATCGGCACGGCAGGCTGCGGCCGCTCCTCGGCCACCACCGGTTCGGTGCCGACGTTGGCCAGCGACTTGTAGACCTGTTCGATCAGAGTCGGAAGATCGGTCAGTGCGACTGTATTGTTGGAGACATGCGCCGCCACGATCTCCGTGGTCAGAGACAACAGCGCGTTGGAAGGGGACCCGTTGCTCATGTAAGCTTGCTCCGCGGCATTCGTACCTCACCATATAAAGAGGTTTTCTGCGCCGTGCAATATCCATCCTTTGAAACAAAGAGGAATCGGTGACCGAAAAAATCTCCGCAGACTTGTTTCTCGACATCACCTCGCAGGTTTGTCCGTTAACCTTCGTCAAGACCAAGTTGATGGTGGAGCGGATGGACGCGGGGCAGACACTCGAAGTCCGGCTGAATGCCGGCGAACCCTTGGAAAACGTTCCACGATCCTTGATGGAACTGGGTCACAGCATTCTGTCTGTGCACCCCGAACGAATGGATGAGCCGAATGGAGTACACCGCCTGATGGTGCGGAAAAATTAACCCCTATGCCCCGTCAAGATTGCGGCGCAGGACAAGCGCGGCGACCCGTCCATCGGGTCGTTTGTAGTATCCGGGGCGGCGTCCGACGGAAAAAAAGCCGCTGGCCTTGTATAGACTCCAAGCCGCCGGGTTATCCTCGGCGACTTCAAGAAACAACGCAGTCGCCCCCAGGTTTCGCGACCCGGTGACGGCGGCCTCGACCAGCAGACGGCCGGTGCCGCCGCGGCGCGCCTGCGGCAGCACGCCGATGGCGAGGATCTCCGCATCCTCCGCCGCGACGCGGGCCATGACGAAGCCGACCGGCTCGTCCCGCGCATCGAGCGCCACGACCGCGAAGCCGGACGGCGGGGCGCTCAGGGTGGCGACCGACCCCTCGTCCCACGGATCGTCGGGGAAGCAGGTCTGCTGCAGGGCCGCGACCACTCCGGCTTCCAGCGGACCGGCTGGATGGAGGCGGATGGCGGCTGCGGTCATGCCGCGGCTCCCGGCACCGTCCCGGCTCCCGACGTCTTCGGCAGGGTGACGTCGGGCGGGCGGAGATAGAAGGGCTCGACGGCCAGGCCGGCGGGGCGGACGGCGCCCAGCGCCGCCACCACCGCGGCATCCGGCAACCCGTCGCCGGCCGCCACGACGAGGTCGGCCCGCCCGCCCGGCAAAGGCCCGGCCAGCAGCGGAACCAGCGCCGCCGCCGCGTCGCCGGCCAGGAGCAGCGGCCCGGACGGGTACAGCGCGTCGAGCCAGCCGGGGATCGCCGAGGGGTCGGGCATCGCCGGATCGCCGACGGGGGCCAGCGCCGCGTCATACAACTGCAGAAAGGGTTCGGCCCGCCGGCTGTCGACGGCGACCAGCAGGAAGCGGCCGGCACGCTCGGCGGCAGGCACACCGTGGGCGATGGCGTCGAAGCTGGTGACGCCGACCACCGGTAGCCCCTGGGCCACCGCGATGCCGCGCGCGGCGGCCAGCGCGATGCGCAACCCGGTGAAGGCGCCCGGCCCGACGGTGACCGCGATGCGGTCGAGATCGGCAAAGCCGATCCCGGCCTCGGCCAGCACCTCCTGCGCCAGCGGCACCAGCACTTCGGCCTGACCGCGCGCCATCGGGGGGCTGCGCCGGAAGGTCACGCGCGCGCCATCGGCCCGGCCGGCGGCGTCCCGGCCATCAACGTCCAGGCCGTCAGCACCGACAATTCCTTCCCACACCGCCGCCGAACAGCCGGATGTGGCCGTATCCAGACCCAGAACCTTCATCACCCCACCTTCCTTGGCCGCAGCGTCGCGCGGACGGCCGGTTCATATACGCAGGCCAAGCTTCCATGGATCGCCATCCCGGCAGGCGTCCTCCCGGAGAAAGCACCCGCCGGTGCAGGGATGGCGGATCAGAGACCATGGCAGACGGCGCCGCGGCCATGCTAGAGGACGTTCGTCTTCCCCACACGCCGACGGTTGCCCTCTTCATGCTGACCGAGATCACGCCTCCTGCCTTCGACATCGATCTGGAGCTTCTCTACGCCACCGCCGACAACCTGTCGGGCGCGCCGATCTACCGCTCGGCGGTGTGCCTGCTGCACCCCGACGCGGCCAGCCGGCTGGGCGACGCCATCCGGCTGGCCCGCGGCATCGGCTGCCGGCTGCGGGTGTACGATGCCTTCCGCCCGGCGGAGGCGCAATGGAAGCTCTGGCACGCCTTCCCCGATCCCACCTACATCGCCGACCCGCGGCTGGGGTCCAACCACACCCGCGGCGTGGCGATCGACCTGACGCTGGTGGACGGCGCCGGCTTGCCCCTGGACATGGGCACCGGCTTCGACGCGATGACCGAACGGTCGCACCATGGCCGCAGCGACCTGACGACCGAACAGCAGCGCAACCGCGCCCTGCTGCTGGGGGTGATGGCCGGCGCCGGGTGGGAGCATTACCCGTCGGAATGGTGGCACTACCAGCTGCCGGATGCCGGGCGCTATCCGCTGCTGACCGACGCGGCGGCAGGCGGCAGGCTGATGTAGGGGCAGGGGCGGCCCCGCCCCGCTCCCCATACCGGGGCTTGTGCTACGCCGGCGGCGTTCCATTGTTGCACGCGCGCACCGCATCGCTGCCCTCCGCGCGAAAGCGGCGGTCGGCGCTTGTTCGCAGGACGGAGACTATGGCACACCATTTGCGTTGGGGCGAAGGTCGCCCCGATCAGCCTTTTCAGCAAGGGCGCCATGCCGTTCCGTCGTGCCGTCACGATACTCGCCGCCGCCGCGCTGTCCGTCTGGACCGCGTTCGTGCCGGTATCCCGGCCCGCCGCCGCCGACTCCGCCTCTCCGCCGGGCGCCAGCGCAGTGGTGTTCGCCTATGACCGCTTCGGCGAGGACCAGAATCCCTCGATCAGCATCCGCATCGACCAGTTCGAAGCCCATCTGGACGAGCTGACCGACGGCGATTACAACGTCCTGCCGCTGCCGAGGATCCTGGAGGCGCTGCGCACCGGCAAGCCGCTGCCCGACCGCACGGTGGCGATCACCATCGACGAGGCCAGCCGCTCCGCCTATACCGAGGCCTGGCCGCGGCTGAAGGCGGCGGGACTGCCCTTCACCCTGTTCGTCGCCACCGACCCGGTGGACCGCGGCTCCCCCACCCACATGACCTGGAGCGAAATCCGGCAGATGGCGGCGGCCGGCGTCACCATCGGGGCGCTCGGCACCTCGACCCAGTCGATGCTGGCGCGCAGCCCGGATCAGGTGGCCGCCGACCTGCGCCGGATGTCCGACCGCTTCCAGACCGAGCTGGGACGGCGCCCGGCGATCTTCTCCTATCCGCAGGGCGAATATTCGCTGGCCGTGCGGCAGCTGGTGATCGACCAGGGCTTCACCGCCGCCTTCGGCCAGCAGTCGGGGGTTCTGCACCCGCAGGCCGATCCCTGGAGCCTGCCGCGCTTCTTCATGAACGAGACCTACGGCAGCGCCGACCGGTTCGAGCTGGCGGCCAACGCGCTGCCGCTGCCGGTGTCGGACCTGACTCCCGACGATCCGCTGGTCACCGTCAATCCGCCGCCGCTGGGCTTCACCATCGCCGACGGGGTGGGCGACAGCTCCAGGCTGGCCTGCTTCGCCACCGGCCAGGGCCGCACCGCGCTGGAGCGCATCGCCGAGGACCGGGTGGAGGTCCGCATCCGCGATCCCTTCCCGCCGGGCCGCGCCCGCGTCAACTGCACCCTGCCGGCCGCCGACGGCCGCTGGCGCTGGCTGGGCGTGCAGTTCCTGATCCCCGAATAAGTCGCGGAACGGCAGGCCGCACCGGTCATCCCGCGCGGTCTGCCCACATCGTCCATTCCGTCATCGCCAATCGGTCATTGGCGGCAGGACTGGCGCCGCCTATGGTGCCCGTCCCGGCGTGCCGCAGACGGGCACGCGCCAATCTTCGGGAGCGGGCGATGGCCGACGAAACCTATTCAGCAGGCGGGCAGGGGAACGGGCAGGGCTCCGACATCGGCTGGGCCGACACGGTGCGGTTCCGGTTGCCGGCCGGCTGGGCCGTCGATGTGGAGGAGCATGAAGGGCAGCCGGTCGGCACCTTCCGACCGCCGCCGCCGGCCGCGGGCGTTCTGCGGCTGGTGACCGACCGGGTGGCGCCGCGGCCGGACTCCGGCGGCACCGCCGCCACGCTGCAGGAAATGGCGCTGCGTTTCGTCAGGCCGCAGGATCAGCGGGCGGGGGACCGGACGGTGGAAAGCCGGGCCGACGGCGCCGTGATCGCCCAGGCGATGATGCGGACGGAAGAGGACGGCCGGGCGGAGACCCATTACCTGTGGCTGGTCGGCGCGGAGCGCACCGATGCGACCGGACCTGTCGCCGCGGTCGCCATGTTCAGCTTCGCGCTGCCCGACCTGATGGATGGCGACGAATCCTGCGCCGAAATGCTGGGCCGGATCGACGACGCCATCCGCAACGCCGGGATATTGTAGGGACGGAAATGGCGCAAGGCGGAAGGGCGCCCGCCTTCACGCCCCGGGACTGAACTGCCGGGCATGAACCGACCGGCGACCGCCGGTCAGCAGTGGCCGGCTCCGGTGGCCATCAGGGCCTTCATGTGAATGGAATGAGGGTCGTGGGCCACAGCGGCCTCCTCCGCGGCGAGGGCGGCGAGGCTGAGGAAGCGCACCAGATCGTCCAGATCGCACCGCGTCGCATCGCTCATCAGGCTGTCCAGGCAGGACTTGATGGCCAGGGCCACATCGCGTCGTTCGTCCATCATCGCGCTTCCCTTTCACACCTGTGTGACCAGCATCGCCGGGGAACCGCGTGCACCGGCGGCGGCATCGGCAGCATTGCCGGCCCCTCCCCTTGCGGTCATCCCCTATCCACAATGGAGATAGCATATTCTCTTTCGGCTTTCACTATTAGATTCTCCGGACCGTGAGTAATCATAGCAACTGCGAATTGATTTTTCCGTACTTTGCACGCCAATGCTTGTTAATGAAAGGTTAACTTCCTTGGCTAGTTCACAATCGAAGCATTAATCACTTGTAACATCTGTGACGATTTGAATCAGCGGTGGGTGAATATCGGGATACTCGTCATCGCCTGCTTGAATACGCCAGTATTCTATTGGGAAGAGCAGCGGGATGATGCCGGGGCGGCAACGGATGTCCCCGCACCGATTTTTCCCCGCTTTTGCGGGTCGAAAGGCGCGCCACCCTGTTGCAGCCCGAAACGGCTCCGCCTATATCTCCGCCAGCACGGGCCGGACCCGGGGGCATCGGTCCCCGGTATCCGGACCCCCAAGCGCTCCACCGACGTTTCACCGACCCTATGGGGATCGCGGCGGTGCCGGACCAGACGGGCCGCCACGCATCTGCCGAACGAAAGAGGCTGAACATGAGCAAAGTGATTGGTATCGACCTCGGCACCACGAACTCGTGCGTCGCCGTGATGGAAGGCGGCAGCGCCAAGGTGATCGAGAACGCCGAGGGCGCGCGGACGACGCCGTCCATGGTCGCCTTCAGCCAAGGCGGCGAGCGGCTGATCGGCCAGCCCGCCAAGCGCCAGGCGGTCACCAATCCGGAAAACACCCTCTTCGCCATCAAGCGTCTGATCGGCCGCCGCTTCGACGATCCGCTGACGAAGAAGGACCAGGGCCTGGTTCCCTACCGCATCATCTCCGGCGACAACGGCGACGCCTGGGTCGAGGCGCACTCCAAGAAGTACAGCCCCAGCCAGATCAGCGCCTTCATCCTCACCAAGATGAAGGAGACCGCCGAGAACTATCTGGGCGAGAAGGTCACGCAGGCGGTCATCACCGTCCCGGCCTACTTCAACGACAGCCAGCGCCAGGCCACCAAGGACGCCGGCAAGATCGCCGGGCTGGAAGTCCTGCGCATCATCAACGAGCCGACGGCCGCCGCTCTGGCCTACGGCATGGAGAAGAAGGGGTCCGGCACCGTCGCGGTCTATGACCTGGGCGGCGGCACCTTCGACATCTCGGTGCTGGAGATCGGCGACGGCGTCTTCGAGGTGAAGTCGACCAACGGCGACACCTTCCTGGGCGGCGAGGACTTCGACAGCCGGATCATCGAGTACCTCGCGGACGAGTTCAACAAGGAGCAGGGCATCGACCTGCGCAAGGACAAGCTCGCGCTGCAGCGCCTCAAGGAGGCCGCGGAAAAGGCGAAGATCGAGCTGTCGTCCACCACGCAGACCGAAGTCAACCTGCCCTTCATCACCGCCGACCAGACCGGTCCGAAGCACCTGAACATCAAGCTGACCCGCGCCAAGCTGGAAGCCCTGGTGGACGAGCTGGTGCAGCGCACGATCGAGCCCTGCAAGGCGGCCCTGAAGGATGCCGGCCTGAAGGCCAGCGAGATCGACGAGGTGATCCTGGTCGGCGGCATGACCCGCATGCCCAAGGTCATCGACGCGGTGAAGCAGTTCTTCGGCCGTGAGCCGCACCGCGGCGTCAACCCGGACGAGGTGGTCGCCATCGGCGCCGCCATCCAGGGCGGCGTGCTGAAGGGCGAGGTCAAGGACGTCCTGCTGCTCGACGTCACCCCGCTGTCGCTGGGCATCGAGACGCTGGGCGGCGTCTTCACCCGCCTGATCGACCGCAACACCACGGTGCCGACGAAGAAGAGCCAGACCTTCTCGACCGCCGAGGACAACCAGAACGCCGTCACCATCCGCGTCTTCCAGGGCGAGCGCGAGATGGCGGCCGACAACAAGATGCTGGGCCAGTTCGATCTGGTCGGCATCCCGCCGGCCCCGCGCGGCGTGCCGCAGGTCGAGGTGACCTTCGACATCGACGCCAACGGCATCGTCAGCGTCACGGCGAAGGACAAGGCGACCGGCAAGGAGCAGCAGATCCGCATCCAGGCCTCGGGCGGCCTGTCGGACGCCGACATCCAGAAGATGGTGAAGGACGCCGAGGCCCACTCGGCCGACGACAAGAAGCGCCGCGAGCTGGTCGACGCCCGCAACCATGCCGACGCCCTGATCCACACCACCGAGCGGACCATCAAGGAGAACGGCGACAAGATCCCGGCCTCCGACAAGACCGCCGCGGAGGCTGCCGTCGCCGAGCTGAAGTCGGTGCTGGACAGCGAGGATCTGGAAGGCATCAAGGCGAAGACCGACGCGCTGGCCCAGGTTTCGATGAAGCTGGGCGAGGCGATGTACAAGGCCGGCCAGGGCGAGGCCCCGGGCGCGGGCGGCGAGGCGCCGGGCGCCCAGCCGAACGAGCCGGGCGTCGTCGACGCCGACTTCGAAGAGGTCCAGGACGACAAGAAGAAGTCGGCCTGACACCGGCCAGCTTCTTTTTGATACGGACCTGACGCGAGCATCGATGGCCCGCCGCCTTTTCCCGGCGGCGGGCCTTCGGTATGCTGGGGTCAGGTTCCGGCACGATGCGGACAGTTTGGACCAGAACGACTCAAAGGCGGTCGGCCCCCATGGCGAAACAGGATTATTACGAGCTGCTCGGTGTGGCGAAGAGCGCCAGCGCGGATGAGCTGAAGAAGGCTTATCGCAAGATGGCGATGCAGTACCACCCGGACCGCAACCAGGGTGACAAGGACGCCGAGCAGAAGTTCAAGGAAATCAGCGAAGCGTATGACGTCCTGAAGGACGATCAGAAGCGCGCGGCCTACGACCGGTTCGGCCACGCCGCCTTCGAGGGTGGCCGTGGTCCGGGCGCGGGCGCGGGGGCCGGCGGCTTCAACTTCGACTTCGGCGGCGGCGGCGGCTTCGCCGACATCTTCGACGAGATGTTCGGCGAGTTCATGGGCGGGCGCCGCGGCGGCGGCGGCGCGTCCGGCCGCGGCCAGGACCTGCGCTACAACCTGGAGATCGGGCTGGAGGACGCCTTCAAAGGCACCCAGACCACCATCCGCGTGCCGACCACCGTGCAGTGCGACAGCTGCAACGGCTCCGGCGCCGCGGCGGGGACCCAGCCGATCACCTGCCCGACCTGCCAGGGCCACGGCAAGGTGCGGGCGCAGCAGGGCTTCTTCACCATCGAGCGGACCTGCCCCGGCTGCCACGGCGCCGGCAAGGTCATCAAGGACGCCTGCAAGAACTGCGGCGGCTCCGGCCGGCTGCGCAAGGAAAAGTCCCTGCAGGTCAACATCCCCGCCGGGGTCGAGGACGGCACCCGCATCCGTCTGGCCGGCGAGGGCGAGGCGGGACTGCGCGGGGCGCCGGCCGGCGACCTCTACATCTTCCTCGCCATCGGGCCGCACCCGATCTTCCAGCGCGACGGCGCCAACATCCACTGCCGGGTGCCGATCCCGATGACCACGGCGGCGCTCGGCGGGTCGGTGGAGGTGCCGACCATCGACGGCACCCGCACCAAGGTGACGGTGCCGCCCGGCACCCAGTCCGGCCACCAGTTCCGCATCAAGGGCAAGGGCATGTCGGTGCTGCGCAGCGCCCAGCGCGGCGACATGTACATCCAGGCGGTGGTCGAGACACCGGTGAACCTGACCAAGCGCCAGCAGGAACTGCTGCGCGAGTTCGAGGGCGCCGCCAAGGAAGGCTCGAACCCGCAGTCGGAAGGCTTCTTCGCCAAGGTGAAGGAGCTTTGGGAAGACCTGAAGGACTGATCCGCGGCCGGGATTTCACTGCGGCAGGCTTTTCGGGCGGGCGGTGTGTCGATGACGCGCCGCCCGCAACTTTTTGTCGCATGCCGGGATCTTTCCGTGTTTTCCGATGGTGCGGCGACCATTCCTGCGCGAAAGCCGTTGAAGGGGCTGTCATGCCCGTGTAATCACTTTTCATGCTTAATCGATTGGCGATATGTCCGGCCGATGCCGGCGGCGGGCTGCCTCATGCGGGTTGAAAGGCTTCTCGCTGCGCTGGTCGACGCCTTCGTTCGCGGCGACGAACTGCCCGATCTGATCCACCCGTCCGGCCATACGCCGATCCTGCAGCGCCGCCGCGCCGCGATGATCCAGTCGCGCGTGCGCATGGTGGCGCTGATCTTCGGCGTGCTGACGCCGCTGTGGATCGCCATCGACGTCACCGTCTTCGAATGGTCGCTGGCGATCTGGCTGATCCTGCTGCGCCTGACCGCCAGCGCCGCCTTCCTGGCGCTCGCCTTCGACCGCCGGTCGTGCGAGGACATGACCTGCGCCTGGGGACGGCTGGCGGCGCTGCTGGCGATCCCGACGCTGTTCTTCGCCATCTCGCACCCGCTGCTCTACAACCAGGGCGTCGACGACCTGCGCATCGCCGTCAGCGCCGGCTACGGCTATCTGCCCTTCGTGATGGTGGCGGGCCTCAGCGTCTTCCCGCTGACCGCGCTGGAGGGCGCGCTGTTCGCGACGCCGATGCTGGGCGCCCATCTGGCCGCCGGCTTCTACGGCTCGCTGGTGATGCCGTTCCCGTCCTACATCAGCGCGCTGTGGCTGCTGGCGCTGATCGCGGTGGTGGCGACGCTGGCGGCGATCAGCCAGCTGCATTTCATGATCGCCCTGCTGGAGCAGGCGGCGCACGACGCGCTGACCGGCGCCTTCTCCCGCCGGATCGGCGAGGAGTTGCTGAAACTCCAGGTCGCCCATGCCGAACGGGCGGCGCAGCCGCTGGCGGCGATCTTCGTCGACCTGGACGACTTCAAGGCGGTCAACGACCGCTATGGCCACGAGGAGGGCGACCGTGTCCTCCGACACGCCGCCAACACCATCCGCAGCCTGTTGCGCCAGTCCGACGCGCTGGTCCGCTGGGGCGGCGAGGAGTTCCTCGTCGTCATGCCGGACACTTCGATGGCCGGCGCGCTGATGGCGGTGGAGCGGATGCGCCGCGCCGGCTTCGGCAAGCGGCCGGACGGCACCCTGCAGACCGCCAGCATCGGCATCGCCGAACAGACCACCGACCGCGCCGCCGATTGGGAATCGCTGGTGGAACTGGCCGACCAGCGCATGTACCGCGCCAAGCAGGACGGCAAGGACCGCGTGGTCATCAGCGACGCCACGACCGAGGCCGGGGCGGAAGCCGGGGCCAAGCCCGGAACCGACTCCGATCCCTGGGACAGCATCGTCGCCTAGGCGGTGCCGCCGGCCGCACCATCATCCAGCGGATAATCCCGCAACGCTTCATAGACGGCTCCGCCATTGCCGAGATGGCTGCGGTAGAGCGTGACGTGATCGACCGGCATCGGTCCGGCGCGGAACAGGCCGCGGTCGGACAGGAAGCGGCCGATACGGTCGGCCGGCGCGTCCTTCAGCCGGGCCAGCGTGATGTGAGGGGAGAATTTCCGTTCCTCCGCCGGCAGGCCGCAGCGGACGATGGCGGATTCGACCTTGGCCTGGAGATGGGCCAGCGCCTCGCTGCGCTCCACCCCAGCCCACAGCAACCGCGCCCTGCGGCCGGCGCCGAACACGCCGACCCCGTCGAGGGTGAGCGGGAAGGCCGGCGCCCGCAGCTCCGCCAGGGCGGCGTCGATGTCCATCGCCTGATCCTCCGGCACCTCGCCGATGAAGCGCAGGGTCAGGTGCATGTTTTCAGGATCGGTCCAGCGCGCCCCGGGCACCCCGCCGGCCAGCCCGGCCAGACGCCGGCGCACCTCCTCCGTCAGGTCGAGCGCGACGAACAGGCGGAGCATGGGCACCTCCAGAGTTACTGCAGGGGCAGAGTTACTGCAAGGGCCGGTTGCTGCGACCACCCGCCCCCTTTCGGAAAAAGGGGGCAGGCATCACGACAGCTTACGGGCACGGATCCGGCATGCGGTTGTGCACGGCGTCGATCTCCGCCAGCACCTCCGGCGACAGGGTCAGGGAGAGGGAGTCGATGT
Source organism: Azospirillum sp. 412522 (assembly GCF_019805165.1). GTDB lineage: Bacteria > Pseudomonadota > Alphaproteobacteria > Azospirillales > Azospirillaceae > Azospirillum. The sequence continues at coordinate 70,979 of NZ_RWIJ01000024.1, read as the reverse complement.
TGGAGACCAGCGTCTCCATCGTCGTCGCCCCGATCAGCGACGAGGTGACGAAGGGTTGCTGCAACGTGAAGGCGATGGCCATCTGGTTGGGCGCCAGCCCATGGCGGCGGGCGATGTCCAGATAGGCCTCCGTCGCCGCGTCGGCGTTGACGGTGGCATAGCGCGATGGCCGATGGTCGAGCGCGCGGCGGCTGCCCGGCGGCACGGCGCCGTTCAGATACTTGCCGGTCAGCGTTCCGGCACCCAGCGGCGAATAGGCCAGCAGGCCGACATCCTCGCGCAGGGACACCTCCGACAGGCCGTTCTCGAAGGTCCGGTTCAGCAGGTTGTAGGCGTTCTGGATCGAGGCGACGCGCGGCAGGCCGGCCAACTCCCCTGCGGTTTCAGCGGCGCGCAGCCAGCGCATGACGCCCCAGGGGCTTTCGTTCGACAGGCCGACATGGCGGATCTTGCCGGCCTGCACCAGCTCGGCCAGCGCCGCCAGCGTCTCCTCGATCGGCACGCCGTCCTGCTCGGGCTTGTGGCGGTAGGTGCGGACGCCGAAGCGGTTGGTGACGCGGTCGGGCCAATGGATCTGGTAGAGGTCGATGTAGTCGGTCCTCAGCCGCGACAGGCTGGCCTCCACCGCCGCGAAGAGGTTGGCGCGGTCCAGCCGCGACTTGCCCTCCCGGATCCAGCCGAAGCCGCCGGCAGGCAGGCCGATGATCTTGCTGGCGAGGATCACCTTGTCGCGCTTGCCGCGCGACTGGAACCAGCTGCCGATCACCGCCTCGGTCTTGCCGTAGGTGTCGGCGGTGGGTGGGATGGCGTACATCTCCGCCGTGTCCCAGAAATTGATGCCGCGGTCGAGCGCCGCGTCCATCTGGGCATGGCCTTCGGCCTCGGTGTTCTGGCGGCCCCAGGTCATGGTGCCGAGGCCGATGGCGCTGACCGACAGGCCGGTGCGGCCGAGCGGACGATACTGCATCCGGAACGTTCCTTATTCGAAGAGGCTTTTCAGAGGAAGAGCGTCAGCACGCCGGTGTAGCCGTAGAGCCGGTTGTGCGACACCTCGCCGGAGGCGAAGAAACCGGTCAGCGGGATGTCGCCGAAGGTCTCGCGGATCATCGACAGCTCGGCATCGGCGGCACCGAACAGGCTGGGACCGCGGGCGATGCAGCTGACATACACCGCTCCCTTCGGCGTCACCTTCACCCGTTTCCTGAGGCTGTCCAGCATCCGGCGCATATCGGCGGCGGCTGTGTCGGCATCGCGGCGGGTGAACATCACGGGTTGGCCGGTGGTCACCCGTTCCGCGATGGAAAGCCAGCCGGCGCGCGGGTCGATGGCGATCAGGTCGCGCACCAGATAGTCCTGGATGTCGGAGCCGGCGATGGGCAGCCCGGCGCAGATCACCCCGGCGACCTGCCGCAGGTCGGCGGCAAGCTCCGGCCCGATGTCCTCCTTGAACACGTCGAGCGCCGGGCGGCCGTCGATCTCCAGGATGACGTTGTCGTCGCTGGCGGTGACGGTTCGGGTCGGCCCGATCGGGCGGCAGCCCTGGGTCAGGGCGGTGGCGACCGGCAGGTCCGGCGCGAACAGCACCCCCGACACGCCGCCCTCGCTCACCGGGTCGCCATCCTCCGCCCCGGCGGCGATCTGCGGGAACTCCCCGCGCGAGGCGGTCAGGCCGCCGACCAGGAAGACGCCGGCCTCCTCCGACAGGCGCGACACCAGCCCGGCCATGTCGGCATGGTGCGGATCGACATGGACCAGCGCCAGCGCCGCGCCATGCCTGTCGAGCCAGCCGCCGGCGCTGCCGCGCAGCGGCTCCAGCCCGTCGGTCAGGGTGGGGAACAGGCGGAAGCTGTCCTCCGGCAGGCGGGCGGCCATGATCGCCAGCCCCGGCTCGTCGAACAGGGCGTCGCCGTTGGCCATCACGCCGATGCCGGCGGTGCCGACCCAATGGCGGATGCCGGTGACGCCGCGCAGCAGGGTGACGATGCTGGTGGCGTGCTCCGCCAGCCCGTCGGTCAGATAGAGGAAGCCCAGGTTGCAGCCGGCGACCGGCCCCAGCCGGTCGAGGCAGGCCTTGACCGTCGCTCCCCACTCCGCCCCGGCGGCGCAGGCGGCGTGAAAGCGGGTGTCGCTGTCCAGGGTCACGGTCATGATGGCTCAGCCTCCGGGCTTTTCCGTAGTCTTCTGGTCGGCAGTCTTGCCGATATTGGGAAGGCCGTCGAGCAGGGCGGTGACGGAGGGCAGGATGCGCTCGACGATCACCGCCACGCCCTGGGCGTTGGGATGCAGCCCGTCCGGCTGGATCAGCGCCTGCTGCAACGCCACCCCGTCGAGGAAGAAGGGATAGAGCGGCACGTCGTAGGTCTTCGCCAGATCCGGGTAGATGGCGTTGAACTGGTCGGTGTAGGGCTTGCCCAGGCTGGGCGAGGCGAACATGCCGGCCAGCAGCGTCGGGATCCTGCGCTCCTTCAGCGTCTTCAGGATGGCGTCGAGGTTGGCCCTGGCCTGACCGGGGTCGAGCCCGCGCAGCATGTCGTTGGCGCCCAGCTCGACGATGGCGGCGTCCGGCTTGTCGGCCAGCGCCCAGTCCAGCCGCGCCCGGCCGCCGGCGGTGGTGTCGCCCGACACGCCGGCATTGACGACGGTGACGCTGTAGCCCTTGGCCGCCAGCGCCTTCTCCAACTGCCGGGTGAAGCCCTGCGGTTCCGGCAAGCCGTAGCCGGCGGTCAGGCTGTCGCCCAGCGCCAGCAGCTTCACCGGCTGCGCGGCGTCGGCGCGGGTCGGAACGGTCATCGATGCCCCTGCGGCGAGAAGAAAGGCGAGCGCCACGCCAAGGGCGCCCGTGTTGAAAGCCCGGCGGGTCGTGCCATATGGCGATGGTCCATTCCGCTTGTGCGAGTGTCGCATGTCCAAGGCTCAGTCCCCTGCAACGTCGTCAAACTCCATCGCCCGGTCTTCAAACGAAATCATCGTTGAACTCGACGACGTCCACCTGAAATTGGACAGCGGCGCCGGACCCGTCAACATCCTGCGCGGCGTGAATCTTCAGGTGGCGGCCGGGGAGCGGGTCGGCGTCGTCGGCCCCAGCGGCTCCGGCAAGTCCACCATGATGATGGTGATGGCCGGGCTGGAGCGTCCCAGCGGCGGCCTCGTCCGCGTCGCCGGCCAGGATCTCGGGAAGCTGGACGAGGACGGGCTGGCCCGCTTCCGCCGCCAGCATGTGGGGATCGTCTTCCAGGCCTTCCATCTGGTGCCGACGATGACGGCGCTGGAGAATGTAGCCATCCCGCTGGAGTTCGCCGGGGTCGCCGACGCCTTCGACCGCGCCCGCGTCGGGCTGGAGCAGGTCGGGCTGGGCCATCGCATCCACCATTATCCCGGCCAGTTGTCGGGTGGCGAGCAGCAGCGCACCGCCCTGGCCCGCGCCTTCGTCACCGAGCCGTCGCTTCTGCTGGCCGACGAGCCGACCGGCAACCTCGACATCGACACCGGCGCCACCATCGTCAAGCTGCTGTTCGATCTGGCCGAGCGCCGGGGCACGACGCTGGTGCTGATCACCCACGACCAGAGCCTCGCCGCGCGCTGCGACCGGACGGTGCGGCTGGCGGACGGGCGGATCGCCGACGACGGGCAGGCGGCAAGGCACGCGAAGCTCCAGGCGGCGGGGGAGTGAGGGGGATGGGTGAACTTCTGCGGGGCGTTTCTCCCTCTCCCCCCGGGGGAGAGGGTCGGGGTGAGGGGGATGCACGGCGTGGCGTTGCTCGGCGCGCAACGTGCTTTTCACCAACATACTCCTCGCCATGCATCCCCCTCACCCTAACCCTCTCCCCGGGGGGGAGAGGGGATCGGCGCGGGTGGGGGAGGGTCACGCGATGACCAACCTCAACCTCGCGCTCCGCCTTGCCCGGCGGGAGCTGCGCACCGGCCTGAAAGGGTTCTGGGTCTTTCTCGCCTGCCTCGCTCTCGGTGTCGCCGCCATCGCCGCGGTGCAGTCGGTGTCGAGCGGGCTGCTCGACGGGCTGGCGAGCGACGGGCGCTCCATCCTCGGCGGCGACGTCGCGTTGCGGCAACTCTACACCCCGCCGGCCGACGACCAGATGGCGGCGCTGAAGGCCGGCGGCCGGGTGTCGACCTCCGCCGAGATGCGGGCGATGGCCCGCGCCGACGACGATGTCCGCTCCTCGCTGGTCGAGCTGAAGGCGGTCGACGACCTCTACCCGCTCTACGGCGCCGTGACGCTGGAAGGTGGCGGCGACCTGCGGGACGCGCTAGCCCAAAAGGACGGCCGCTGGGGGGCGGTGGTGGAGGCCAGCCTGGTCGACCGGCTGGGGGTGAAGCCCGGCGACACCATCCATGTCGGCGAAGGCGCCTACCGCGTCGCCGCCGTGCTGGACCGCGAGCCCGACCGCGCCTCCTCCAACGCCTTCTCGCTGGGGCCGCGCCTGCTGGTGGCGCTGCCGTCGCTGGCGAACACCGGGTTGCTGCAACCCGGCAGTCTCACCTGGTGGAGCGCCAAGGTGGCGCTGCCGCCGGAGACCGACCTCAAGGCGTGGCAGGAGGATTTGCGCGCCCGCTTCCCCGACGCTCCCTGGCGGATGCGCGACTTCACCAACGCCTCGCCGCAGATCGAGCGCTTCATCGACCGCATGACGCTGTTCCTGACGCTGGTCGGGCTGACCGCGCTGCTGGTCGGCGGGGTCGGGGTCGGCAACGCGGTGCGCAGCCATCTCGATTCGCGCGCCCGCACCATCGCCATGATGAAGTGCATCGGCGCGCCCGGCGCCCTGGTCTTCCAGCTCTACCTGGCGCAGATCCTGGCGCTGGCCCTGCTGGGCATCGTCATCGGGCTGGCGCTGGGCGCCGTGGCGCCGCTGGCGCTGGGCCGTCTGCTCGACGGCGTGCTGCCGGTGTCGGCCCATATCGGCGTCTATCCCGGCGCTTTGGCGCTCGCCGCCCTCTATGGGGTGCTGACGGCGCTGACCTTCTCGCTGTGGCCGCTGGGCCGGGCGCGCGAGGTGCCGGCGGGCGCGCTGTTCCGCGACGTGATCGCGCCGGCCGGCGGCCGGCCGCGCACGCCCTACACGGTCGCGATGATCGTGTCGGCCGCGGCGCTCGCCGGGCTGGCGGTGCTGACCGCGCACAACAAGATCTTCGCCCTGTGGTTCGTCGGCGGCTCCATCGCCACCTTCCTCGCCTTCCGCGCCGCCGCCGCCCTGGTCACCTGGGGAGCGGCGCGGGTGGGCCAAGGAAAATTTGGTCGCGTCCGGCGTCCGGGGCTGCGGCTGGCGCTCGCCAACCTGCACCGGCCGGGCAACCCGACGGCGGCGGTGGTGCTGTCGCTCGGTCTCGGCCTGACGGTGCTGGTGGCCATCGCGCTGATCCAGGGCAACTTCTCGCGCCGGGTGTCGGAGACGATCCCGCAGGACGCCCCCGCCTTCTTCTTCGTCGACATCCAGCGCGACCAGTTCGACCCCTTGCGCGACCTCGTCACCGCCGTCCCCGGCGCCAGCGCCTTCGAGGCGGTGCCGAGCCTGCGCGGCCGGATCGAGCGGGTGAACGGTCAGGACGCCGAAAAGGCGCTTGTCAACCCGGAACAGGCCTGGATCCTGGCCGGCGACCGCGGCATCACCTATTCGGCGACGCTGCCGAAGCATTCCACCGTCACCGCCGGCAGCTGGTGGCCGACCGACTATGCCGGTCCGCCGCTGATCTCCATCCACCAGAGCGTCGCCGAGGCCTTCGGCATCGGTCCGGGCGCAACGATGGTCATCAACATCCTGGGCCGCAGCATCGAGGCGAAGGTCGCCAACGTGCGCTCCGCCGATTTCAGCAGCATGGCGATCAACTTCACCATGGTCTTCGCCCCCGGCACGCTGGAAGGGGCGCCGCAGACCTGGGTCGCCACCGTCCGCGCCACGCCGGATGCCGAGACGCAGGTGCAGCGCGCCGTGCTGCAGCGCTTCCCCAACATCACCATGGTGCGGGTGAAGGACGCGCTCGACACGGTGGCGGAGATGCTGGGCCATATCGGCACTGCCGTGCGCATCGTTGCCGGCATCACGCTGGCCGCCGGCACGCTGGTGCTGGCCGGGGCGGTCGCCGCCGGCCACCGCCGCCGGGTCTACGACGCGGTGGTGCTGAAGGTGCTGGGCGCCACGCGCGGCGACGTGCTGCGCGCCTTCCTGCTGGAATACGGGCTGTTGGGATTGCTGACCGCGGCGATCGCCGGCATCATCGGAACCCTGACCGCCTGGGCGGTGCTGAAGTTCCTGATGCATTGGGAATGGAGCTTCCTCCCCTCGGCTGTCGTGACCACCGCTTTGCTGAGCACGGCGATCACGTTGGCCTTCGGGTTCTATGGTACTTGGCGGGCTTTGGGACAGCCTTCGGCGCCATTGCTTCGGAACGAGTGATGGCTGTGTCATGAAGCCGCAGGAAAAACGAATCGTGAAAGCTTTTTCATCTGGAAAAAGCGTCGCCGATTCCTATTGAACCGCCTGACAGACTCGCCAATATGTCCTGCGACGGGATCACCCTATTCCACCGAGGAAACCAAACCATGGCAGACCCGACCTATAACCGCTTCGCGACCGCAGGCCGCGCGACAGATCGGGGATACTTCGACGAAGGCCTGCGCCAGCACATGCTGCGCGTGTACAACTACATGGGTGCCGGCCTGATCCTGACGGGTCTGGTCGCCGCGCTCGTGTCGTCCAGCCCGGCCATGATGGCCGCCATCTTCGGCACGCCGCTGAAGTGGGTGGTGATGCTGGCGCCGCTGGCCTTCGTCATGGTGCTGTCCTTCGGCATCCAGCGCCTGTCCTTCGCATCGGCACAGATGATCTTCTGGGCCTACTGCGGCGCGATGGGCCTGTCGATGTCGGCCATCTTCCTGGTCTTCACCGGGGCGTCGATCGCGCTGACCTTCTTCGTCACCGCCGCGACCTTCCTGGCGATGAGCCTCTACGGCTACACCACGAAGGCCGACCTGTCGAAGATGGGCTCGTTCCTGATGATGGGCGTCATCGGCCTGGTGATCGCCGGCCTGGCGAACATCTTCTTCCAGTCGCCGGCCCTGCACTTCGCGATCTCCGCCATCGGCGTGCTGATCTTCACCGGCCTGACCGCCTATGACACCCAGGCGATCAAGGAAAGCTACGCCGAGGGCTACGATCACGAGAGCACCGGCAAGCTGGCCCTGATGGGCGCCCTGACGCTGTACCTGGACTTCATCAACCTGTTCCAGTTCCTGCTGCAGTTCCTGGGCCAGCGCAACAACGACTGATCCCGAGACGCCTGATCGGACAAGCACCTGATCGACGCAGCAGCCGCCCGGAAGCCCCCCGCTTCCGGGCGGTTTTCTTTTAGCTCAGGGCTCCACAGTCACCGGATCGCCCACCGCCAACCCCAGCATCCGGTCGGCCCGCCCGCGGTTGACGGCGATCTCGGCCAACCCGTTGGAGTTCTCATACCACAGCGGCTGCCCCGGTCCGACAGCGCCGAAGTTGCGGGCGCGGGTGATACGGGTTCCGCCTGCGGTCAGCACCGCATCGGCGGGCAGGGCGGATGCCCGGATGCCGGTCATGGCGTTGCCGTAGACATCGACATAGACGATGCGCGGCAACTCGTCCGGCCAGTCCGGGCGGTCGATGGCGGCGGGATCGAGCGGGCTGCGCTCGACCGGGCGGCCTGTGGCGAGGTTGGCGGCGACGGGCGCGAACAGGTCGCGGCCATGGAAGCTGGCGGACAGCCGCTCCGGGATCCAGTCTATTTTCCAGGCGTTTAGCGACGTTGCGCGGCAGGCGGTCAAAGCGAAGAGGCCGTTGTCGGGACCGACGAACCAACGCCCGTCGGCCTCCACCATCACCGGCCGCCGGTCGGTGCCGACGCCGGGATCGACGACGCAGAGGAAGACGCTGCCGGCCGGGAAGGCCGGGGCGTAGGCGGCCAGCAGGTAGGCGGAGAGCTGCGGGTCGAAGGCGGGAGCGTCGGCGAACAGGTCGATGACCGGGACGGCGGGCGCCTGCTGCGCCAGCACCGCCTTCATCTGGCCGGTATAAGGGCCGGAAAGCCCGAAATCGGTGAAGAGCAGGATCATGGGGATCTCACCAAGGCTGCGGCGATCTTGGCCCCATCCTACCCCCCACCCTGGCTTGGACTCACACCGACTTGGTATCGAGCGCGTAGCCGGCCGACCGGACGGTGCGGATCAGGTCCAGTTCGTCCTCTTCGTTCATCGCCTTGCGCAGGCGGCGGATGTGTACGTCGACCGTACGCGGCTCGACGTACACGTCGTGGCCCCACACCAGATCGAGCAGCTGCTCGCGCGAGAACACCCGGCCGGCATGCTGCATGAAGTGGCGCAGCAGGCGGAATTCGGTCGGGCCGAGATGTACGTCCCGGCCGTTGCGGCGGACGCGGTGGGCGGCCAGATCCATCGTCACGTCGGCGAAGGTCAGCACCTCGTCGGTCATGCCGGGAGAGGCGCGGCGCAGCACGGCGCGCATGCGGGCGACCAGCTCGGTCGGCGAGAAGGGCTTGGTGATGTAGTCGTCGGCACCGGAATTCAGGCCGCGCACCCGGTCGCCCTCCTCGCCGCGGGCGGTCAGCATGATGATCGGGATGTCGCGGGTCTTGGCGTTGCGGCGCAGCTGGCGGCAGACCTCCAGCCCGCTCATCAGCGGCAGCATCCAGTCGAGCAGCACGATGTGCGGCGTCTGTTCGCCGGCGGCCAGCAGGGCCTCCTCGCCGTCGCTGGCGGTGGCGACGCGGAAGCCTTCCTTTTCCAGGTTGTACTTCAGCAGCGTCAGGATGTCGGCCTCGTCCTCGACGATCAGGACGAGCGGCTTCAGGGCCGCATTCATGGTGGCTCCGTTGACAGCGCGCGTCTCGACGTTAACCGGCATGGCACAGCCTTTTCAACAAAGGAGGGAAGGGGGCGGAAGTGGGGCAAGGGCGGGCGGGCCTCAGCCGTAGCGGCCGGTGATGTAGCCCTGGGTGCGCTCGTCGCGCGGGTTGGTGAAGATGTCCTCGGTGTCGTCGCACTCCACCATCTCGCCCAGATGGAAGAAGGCGGTGCGCTGCGACACGCGGGCGGCCTGCTGCATGTTGTGGGTGACGATGACGATGGTGTAGTTGGCCCGCAGCTCGTCGATCAGCTCCTCGATGTGGGCGGTCGCGATGGGGTCGAGCGCCGAGCAGGGCTCGTCCATCAGGATCACCTCGGGGCTGACGGCGATGGCGCGGGCGATGCACAGCCGCTGCTGCTGGCCGCCGGACAGGCTGGTGCCGGGTTCGCGCAGCCGGTCCTTGACCTCCGTCCACAGGCCGGCGCGCTTCAGCGAGGTCTGCACCACCTCGTCCATCTCGTCGCGGCCGGAAGCGAGACCATGGATGCGCGGGCCGTAGCCGACATTGTCGTAGATCGACTTGGGGAAGGGGTTCGGCTTCTGGAACACCATGCCGACGCGGGCGCGCAGCTGCACCGCATCGACCGCCTTGCCATAGACGTCCTCGCCGTCGAGCGCGATCCGCCCTTCGACCCGGCAGCCCTCGATGGTGTCGTTCATCCGGTTCAGGCAGCGCAGGAAGGTCGATTTGCCGCAGCCGGACGGGCCGATCAGCGCCAGCACCCGGTTTTCCCGGATGTCGAGGTCGATGCCCTTCAACGCCTGCTTGGCGCCGTAGAAGACCTTCACCCCGCGGGCGGTCATCTTGTTGGGCAAGTCGGCGCCAGAGCGTTGACCGGGACGGTCGTCGGCATGGGGACGCAGCTTCAGCTGGTTCTGAATGCTCATGACGCTCACCACCGTCTCTCGAAAATCTTGCGCAGGATCACGGCCGCGCCGTTCAGCAGGATCAGGATGCCGAGCAGGACCAGGATCGCCGCCGAGGTGCGCTCGGTGAAGGCCCGCTCCGGGCTGTCGGCCCACATGTAGATCTGCACCGGCAGAACCGTGGCGCTGTCGGTCAGCCCGTGCGGGATGTCGACGACGAAGGCGACCATGCCGATCATCAGCAGCGGCGCCGTCTCGCCCAGCGCGCGGGCCATGCCGATGATGGTGCCGGTCAGGATGCCGGGCAGCGCCAGCGGCAGCACATGGTGCAGCACCGTCTGCAGGGGCGAGGCGCCGATGCCCAGCGCCGCCTCGCGGATCGACGGCGGCACCGCCTTCAGCGCGACGCGGGACGCGATGATGATGACCGGCAGCGTCATCAGCGCCATCACCAGCCCGCCGACCAGCGGGGCCGAGCGCGGCATGCCGAAGAACCCGAGGAACACGGCCAAGCCCAGCAGGCCGAAGATGATCGACGGCACCGCGGCGAGGTTGTTGATGTTCACCTCGATCAGGTCGGTCCAGCGGTTCTTCGGCGCGAACTCCTCCAGATAGACCGCGGCGGCGATGCCGGTCGGCACCGACAGCGCCATGGTCACCAGCAGGGTCAGCAGCGAACCGGCGATGGCGCCGCCGATGCCGGCCTGTTCCGGCTCGCGGCTGTCACCGGCAGTGAACAGCGTGGTGTTGAAGCCCTGCGCCAGCGCGCCGGACGCCAGCAGCGCATCGGCTGCGGCGACCTTGGCGTCGCTGATCCCGCGCCCGCTCTCCGGCAGGTCACGGCGGTAGGCCCCCTTCACCAGCTGGTCGATCTGGTCGTCGGCACGGACCCAGACGGTCTGCGTCGTCCCGGCCAACGCCGGGTTCTTCGCCACCATCGCCTCCAGCTCATACGGTGCGCCCGACGACAGCAGGTCGTTCAGCACGCGGCGGCCGGCTCGGTCGGTCACCTGCGGAAACTGGGCGTAGAGCGCGCGGCGCAGCGGGACGGCGTAGTTGCGCTCGGCGACCTCCGCCGGGTCCAGCGTCACCTCCAGCCGGATCCGCGTCTCCAGGAAGGCACTGGCGCCCTTGGCGACGATGGAGCCCAGCAGCAGCACCAGCATCAGCGCCGCCAGCGCCACCGCCGCCGCACCGGCCAGCCGGAAGCGGCGCTCCGCCGCATGGCGGGCGCGCAGGCGGCGGGCGAAGGCCTCGCTGCGCAGGCGCGACTTCGGCGCGCTGGAGGGTCCAGGGGAGGAAGCGGGGGAAGGCGTCACGGCCGCCACGTCCCGCTCGACGAGGTCAGTCATATTTTTCCCGATAGGTCCGGACCACCCGCAGGGCGACCATGTTGAGGCAGAGCGTGACGAGGAACAGCACGAGGCCGAGGCCGAAGGCCGACAGCGTCTTCGGGCTGTCGAACTCCTGGTCGCCGACCAGCAGCGTGGCGATCTGGGTGGTGACGGTGGTCACCGCCTGCATCGGGTTGGCGGTCAGGTTGGCGGTCAGGCCCGACGCCATGGTGACGATCATCGTCTCGCCGATGGCGCGGCTGACCGCCAGCATCACCGCGGCGACGATGCCGGGCAGCGCCGCCGGCAGCACCACCTGCCGGATCGTCTCCGACTTGGTGGCGCCAAGGCCGTAGGAGCCGTCGCGCAAGCTCTGCGGCACCGCGTTGATGACGTCGTCCGACAGCGAGCTGACGAAGGGGATGATCATCACCCCCATGACGATGCCGGCGGCCAGCGCCGATTCCGAACTGACGTCCAGCCCCAGCGCCTCGCCGACCGAGCGGACGACGGGCGCCATGGTCAGCGCGGCGAAGAAGCCGTAGACCACGGTCGGAATGCCGGCCAGGATCTCCAGCGCCGGCTTCAGCCAGGTGCGGACGCCGCGCCCGGCATATTCGGACATGTAGATCGCCGCCATCAGCCCGACCGGCACCGCCACCGCCATGGCGATGACGGTGATCAGCAGCGTGCCGGCGAACAGCGGGATCGCGCCGAAGGACCCGCTGGACCCGACCTGATCGGCCCGCATCGCCATCTGCGGGCTCCAGTGGGTGCCGAACAGGAAGTCGAGCGGCGAGACCACGGTGAAGAAGCGCAGCGCCTCGAACAGCAGCGACAGGACGATGCCGAGCGTGGTCAGGATGGCGAGCAGCGAACAGACGACCAGCGCCACCCGCACCACCCGCTCCACCGCCGGACGGGCGCGCAGGTCCGGGCCGATGCGGTGGCGGCCCCAGGAGAGGCCGGCGACGGCAAGGCTGGCGCAGACCGCCAGCAGGCTCCAGCCGGCGAGGTCGCGCAGGGCGGCGTAGCGGCGCGCCGCCTCCATCACCAGCGGATCGGCCTCGCGCCCGGTGGAAATGCCGCGGGCGAGGTTGAGGATGTCGGCCTTCAGCAGGGCGGCCGACTGGCCATCGCCGGTGAAGAGCCGTTCCGGCAAGGCCGACAGCACCATCTGCATCGCCAGCCAGCCTTCCGACGCCGTCCAGGCGACGAACAGCAGCAGCGCCGGCAGCCCGGCCCACAGCGCGACGTAGACGCCGTGATAGGCGGGGACCGAATGCAGCTCCGCCACCCGCCCGCCGACCGACGACGCCGCGCGCGACCGGCCGACCAGGAAGCCGATCACGGTGAGCAGGGCGAGGATCAGGGCGAGGAGAGTCAGCTGCATGCGGGTCGCTCAGACGGAAGAAGGGCGGGCGGTCAGAACTGCAGCGGCGTCAGGTTGACCGCCTCGACGCGGGCGACGTCGCGCAGCGCCTTCGGCTCCGGGATCAGGCCCTTGTCGACCAGATAGCCGTCGTCGCCCATCGCGCGCTCCGAGGTGTATTCGCCGATGAACTCGCGGATGCCCGGGATGACGCCGGCATGGGCGTTCTTGACATAGACGTAGAGCGGGCGCGCCAGCTCGTACTTGCCGGCGGCCACCGTCTCCGCCGTCAGCTCCACCCCGTCCATCCTGGCCGCCTGCAGCGTGTCTCGGTTCTGGTCGAGATAGCTGTAGCCGAAGACGCCGAAGGCATTGGGGTTGGCGCTCAGCTTCTGGACGATCAGATTGTCGTTCTCGCCGGCCTCGACATAGGCGCCGTCCTCGCGGATCGTCATGCAGGCGCGCTCGCGGGCGGTCTCGTCGGGAACCGCCCGGGCGACCTCGGCGACCTTTTTGCAGCCTTCCAGCATCGCCAGCTCGTTGAAGGTGTCGCGCGTCCCGGAGGTGGGCGGCGGGCCAAGCACCTCGATCGCCGCCCTGGGCAGGGCCGGATCGATGTCGGACCACAGCCTGTAGGGGTTGGCGACCAGGGCGCCGTTCACCGGCACCTCCTTCGCCAGCGCCTTCCACAGGACGACGGTGGACAGCGAGACCGGCGCCGCCTTCCGGGAGGAGGCGAGCGCGATGCCGTCATAGCCGATCTTCAGCTCGGTCATCGTGGTGACGCCGTTGGCGGCGCACTGGTCGATTTCCGACTTCTTGATCCGGCGCGAAGCGTCGGCGATGTCGGGATGGGCCGGGCCGACGCCGGCGCAGAACAGCTTCAGCCCGCCGCCGGTGCCGGTCGATTCGACCACCGGCGTCTTGAACCGGCCGCTCTTGCCGAAGGACTCCGCCACCGCGGTGGTGAAGGGGAAGACGGTGGAGGAGCCGACCACGCGGATCTGGTCGCGCGACTGCGCCCAGGCCGGGGCGGCGAGGCCCAGGGCCACGCTTAAGGCGGCGGTCGCGGCGAAGACATGGGTCCGGGTGGTCACGGGTGCCCCTCCTTGAGGAAACGGAGACTGGTCCGGCGGAATGGCGCGGACCATAGACCCGGAGGGCGACCAATTGATTACGTTTTTATGACGCTTTCATGACAGCGTCACAGATCGAACCGCTAGTCTCATCCCCTGCCGAATCCCCTCTCCCCCCCGGGGAGAGTGTCAGGGTGAGGGGGGAGCGCAGCGGGAACCTTGGGAACGATACGCAATGTCTCCCCCTCGCCCCGCCCCTCTCCCCGAGGGGGAGAGGGAGATTGGGCCTCCCCAACCGCCGGCAGATAGACGGTGAAGGCGCTGCCCACCCCGACCTCGCTCTCGATGGTCAGGCGGCCGCGGTGGCGGTTCAGGATGTGCTTGACGATGGCCAGCCCCAGCCCGGTGCCGCCCATGGCGCGGGAGCGCGCGGCATCGACGCGGTAGAAGCGCTCGGTCAGGCGGGGCAGGTGGGTGCGGGCGATGCCGTCGCCACGGTCGCGCACCGAGACCGACACCATGCCGGTGCCGCCGCGCCCGCCGCGCCCGCCATGCTTGTCCTTCGCGGAGGCGCCCGCCGCCGGCAGGCCGGTGAAGCCGACCGCCGCCCCGTCGGCCAGCGCCACGGTGACGGTCACGTCGGTGTCCTCGCGCGTGTATTTGATCGCGTTGCTGACGAGGTTCTGGAAGACCTGGGTCAGCTGGTCCTCGTCGCCGACGACGGGCGGCAGATCCTCCGGCGCCTCCAGGCGCAGGCGGATGCGGCGTTCCGCCGCCTTCAGCTGCAACGCGGCGATGACGTTCTCCAGCTCCTCCACCACATCGACCCGGCCGCCGGGCGGCATGTGCTCGTCCAGCTCGATGCGGGACAGCGACAGCAGGTCGTTGACCAGACGGGTCATCCGGCTGGCCTGGTCGTGCATGATTGCCAGGAAGCGGTCCTGCGCCTCCGGATCGTCGCGGGCGGGGCCGCGCAGCGTCTCGATGAAGCCGAGCAGGGAGGACAGCGGCGTGCGCAGCTCGTGGCTGGCGTTGGCGATGAAGTCGGCGCGCATCTGCTCCGACCGGCGGGCGGCGGTGACGTCGTGCAGGGTCAGGATCGCCATGCGGGCGACGGTGGGCGGGCGCGGCGCCGGCTCCTCCTCGCCCTCGCCGTCCAGCAGCGAGGGATCGGGTTCCTGCACCAGCCGCTGGAAGGGCTTCACCTGTGCTTCGAAGCTGCGCTCCACCGGGACCGGCAGCGTGAACTCGATGACGCGGGACGCGCCGCCGCGCAGCACCGAATCCACCGTCTCCAGCACCGCCGGCGTGCGCAGGGACGAGGCGAGGTCGCGGTCCACCATCTTGTCGCCGAACAGCTCGCGCGCGGTCTGGTTGGCGCGCACCACCTGCCGGTCGGCATCCATCAGCAGCAGCGGGGCGGGCAGGGCGTCGATCACCGCCTCGTCGGCGTCCAGCTGCATCCGTACGCTTTCGGCCCGCCGCAGCCCGACCCGGTGCAGCCGGCCGATGGTGGCGGCCAGCGCCTTCAGGGCCGGCGGCGTGCCGCTTGGAGCCAGCGGCTCGTCGGTCTCGGCCAGCCGGGCGGCGTAATCGGTCATCGCGTCGGCATCGCGGCGGTAGGTCCGCAGGACCAGCACCACGCCCGCCAGCGCCGCGACGGCTGCCGCCAGGGCCAGCCCGCCATGCAACGCCCCGGTATAGACCGTCCAGGACAGCACGCCGGCAAGCGGCGCCAGCATCAGCAGGAGGGCGGTCAACAGCGGGGTGGGCGGCGACGCCTTCGGGCGCATGGGAACGGCACCGGACTTTGAGGACGGGAGAGGCGGCGGAAACGGCGGAAGTGGTGGTCTGCCCTTCTACACCATCGCCGCGACCCCTGCGCGGCGGTCATAAAAGATTCATCGGCAGGGCCGGGCGGCAGGGCTGGGCGGCAGGGCTGGGTGGCAGGGCTGCGGGTCTGGGCATTGACTCCAATATCCTGGACGGTCATTCTATCTTCATGGAAAACACTGGAAACGATATCGACAGCCGCCTCGCCACCCGGCTGCGCGCCCTGCGGGCGGACCGTGGCCTGACTCTGGACGCCTTAGCCGAACGGTCGGGCGTCAGCCGTTCGATGATCTCGCTGGTGGAACGGGGACAGAGCAGCCCGACGGCGTCCGTGCTCGAACGGCTTGCCGCCGGGCTGGGCGTGACGCTGGCGACCCTGTTCGCGGAGGCCGAACGCGAGGATGCCGACCCGGTCGCCCGCCGTGCCGACCAGGTCGCCTGGACCGACCCCGCCACCGGCTACCGCCGCCGCAACCTGTCGCCGCCGGGCTTCCCGTCGCCGATCGAGCTGGTGGAGGTCGAGCTGCCGGCGGGCGCCCGCGTCTCCTACGACAGCGGCAACCGCGCCGCCGCGGTCGACCAGCAGATCCATCTGCTGGACGGCACCATCGAGCTGACGGTGGGGGAGGCGACGCACCGCCTGTCCACCGGCGACTGCCTCGCCATGCGGCTCGACCGGCCGACGAGCTTCCACAATCCGACCGACCGGACCGCCCGCTACATCGTGGCGCTGACCACCGATGGGCGTCCCGCTTTAAACGCCTTTAAACGCTGAAGGAGCCTGACCATGGACAGTGTCTGTCCGGACTCCCGCCGATATACTGGGGAGGGTGAAGCAACCGTGACGGTCCGCACGCTGACGGGAGCCGAAGCCCATGCCGCCGTGCCGGGATTGACCGAGGTGCTGCTGGACTGCGTGGCGGGCGGTGCGTCGGTCAGCTTCATGGCCCCGCTCGACCGCGCCACCGCCGAAAGCTTCTGGAGCGACGTGGCGGCCGGGGTGGAGCAGGGCGAGCGCATCCTGCTGGTGGCGGAGGACCGGGAGGGGGTGCTGGGCACCGTCCAGCTGGTGGTCGCCCAGCCGCCGAACCAGCCGCACCGCGCCGACCTGTCGAAGATGCTGGTTCACCGCCGGGGCCGGCGCCGCGGCGTCGGCGCCGCCCTGATGCAGGCGGCCGAGGAGGCCGCCCGCGCCGCCGGCAAGACCCTGCTGGTGCTGGACACCGCCTCGCCCGATGCCGAACGGCTTTATGAACGCTCCGGCTGGGTGAAAGTGGGCGTTATCCCGAACTTCGCCCTGTGGCCGGAGGGCGGGTTCTGCGATACGGCGTTCTTCTACAAGGCGCTGGTGTGAGGCTTCGAGATCTCCTTCTCCCCCCTGGGGAGAAGGTCGGGATGAGGGGGTTCGGCGCAGCCGAAGATGGTCCGACATGTGCGTCCCCCTCACCCTCTCCCCAGGGGGGAGAGGGGATAGACGGAGGAGGGCCCCTTCTCACCTCACCACGGCATCGAGTCATGCGCCGCCAGCGCTGCGGCGGTGACGATGTCGTTGACCGTGGCGCCCATGGTGACGATCTGCGCCGGCTTGTCCAAGCCGATCAGCAACGGGCCGATCATCTGGCCGCCGGCCATCTTGTTCAGCAGCTTGGCCGAGATGTTGGCCGAGTGCAGGCCGGGCATGATCAGCACGTTGGCCGGACCGGACAGCCGCGAGAACGGGTAGACCCGCTTCATCAGCTGGTAGTCCAGCGCCACGTCGGCCGACATCTCGCCGTCATACTCGAAATCGACCCGGCGGCTGTCGAGGATCGACAGCGCCTCGCGCAGCGGATCGGTGTTCGGGTGCGGCGTCTGGCCGAAGTTGGAGAAGGACAGCATCGCGATCCGCGGCTCGTGCCCCATCTGCCGGGCCTTGGCCGCCGCGCCGATGGCGATGTCGGCCAGGGTCTTGCCGTCGGGACGGACATGGACGGTGGTGTCGGCGATGAAGACGGTGCGGCTGCGGGTGATGAACAGATGCAGGCCGAACACCGGCTCGCTGGCCTTCGGGTCGATGACGCGGCGGATTTCCTCGTAGGCAACGCCGAAGCTGCGGGTCAGGCCGGTCACCATGGCATTGGCGTCGCCCTGCGCCACCATGCAGGCGGCGAAGACGTTGCGGTCCTGGTTGACCATCCGCTGGCAGTCGCGCAGCAGCGCGCCCTTGCGCTGCAAACGGCGGTACAGGTGGTCGGCGTAGCGGCGGTTGGCGTCCGACAGGCGGGCGTTGTGGATCTCGAACTGGACATGGGACTGGCCCATCGCCGCCAGCTGCTCCTTGATGACCTCTTCCCGCCCGATCAGCACCGGCGTGCCGTAGCCGTGGGCGCGGAAAGCCATGGCGGCGCGGATCGTCCGCTCCTCCTCGCCCTCGGCGAAGACGACGCGGCGCGGGTTGGTCCGCACCTTCTCCAGGATCAGCTCCAGGCTGTCGGCCGTCGGATCCAGGCGGGTGCGCAGGCTGTGCTTGTAGCTGGTCAGGTCGAGGATCGGCTTGCGTGCCACCCCGCTTTCCATGGCGGCCTGGGCGACGGCGGCCGGCACCGTGACGATCAGGCGCGGGTCGAAGGGCACCGGGATGATGTAGTCCGGGCCATAGCGCAGCCGGCGCCCGGAATAGGCGGCGTCGACCTCGTCCGGCACATCCTCGCGCGCCAATGCCGCCAGCGCCTTGGCGGCGGCGATCTTCATCGCCTCGTTGATGGTGGTGGCGCGGACGTCCAGCGCGCCGCGGAACAGGTAGGGGAAGCCCAGGACGTTGTTGACCTGGTTCGGATAGTCCGACCGCCCGGTCGCCACGATGGCGTCGGCGCGCACCGCCTTCACCTCTTCCGGCGTGATCTCCGGATCGGGGTTGGCCAGCGCGAAGATGATCGGCTTGGCCGCCATCGACTTGACCATCTCCGGCGTCATCGCCCCCTTGGCCGACAGCCCGACGAACACGTCCGACCCGGCCACCGCCTCTTCCAGCGTGCGCTTGTCGGTATCGACGGCGAAGGACGACTTCCACTGGTTCATGCCGTTGGTACGGCCGCGGTAGACCACGCCCTTGGTGTCGCACAGGATGATGTTTTCACGTGAAACACCCATCGTGCAGAACAGCTCGGCGCAGGCGATGCCCGCTGCGCCGGCGCCGTTCACCACCATCTTCACGTCCTCGATCCGGCGGCCGGTGATGTCGCAGGCGTTGATCAGGCCGGCGGCGGCGATGATCGCGGTGCCGTGCTGGTCGTCGTGGAAGACAGGGATGTCCAGCAGCTCGCGCAGCCGCTCCTCGATGATGAAGCAGTCGGGCGCCTTGATGTCTTCCAGGTTGATGCCGCCGAAGCTGGGACCGAGGAAGCGCACGCAATTGACGAACTCGTCAACGTTCCTGGTGTCGACCTCCAGGTCGATGCCGTCGACGTCGGCGAAGCGCTTGAACAGCACCGCCTTGCCTTCCATCACCGGCTTGCCGGCGAGCGCGCCCAGGTCGCCCAGCCCCAGCACCGCCGTCCCGTTGGAGATGATGGCGACGACGTTGCCCTTGGCCGTGTATTCATAGGCGAGCGAGGGATCCTCGGCGATGCGCAGGCAGGGCGCGGCGACGCCGGGCGAATAGGCCAGCGCCAGATCGCGCTGGGTGGTCAGCGGCTTGGTCGGGGTGATTTCCAGCTTGCCGGGCCGGCCGCTGGAATGCAGCAGCAGGGCCTCTTCGTCGGTGACGCGCTTGGTGTCGGACATGGATGTCGTGTTCCTCAACGGAGTGCTGCCCGTCGGTCGTCTTTGGGCATTTTTGCGTGCGCTGCCGACGGTGGGGCCGCGATGGTATACGCCGCACGCGCAACTCGCCAAGCCTCGATCACCCGCTTTTTGTACGAATCATGCATTTTTTTGACGATTGGCGACACATCCAGTTGGCAAGACGTCCTATCTGATCCGCTCGCCCTGCATGACCGCGGCGTTTGGGAGGATTGGACGGCGGCTGCTACCATGCGGCATGACAGGCGACCTTCCGTCCTGTCCCCCCGCCGCCGGAGCCGCCGCCTTGTCCCAGGCCCCCACCGCCCCCAGCGCAATGACCCCGAACGAACGCCGCATCACGCTGGTCATCGCCGCGGTGCAGTTCATCAACATCCTCGATTTCATGATGGTGATGCCGCTCGGTCCCGACTTCGCGCGGGCACTGGACATCCCGGCGGCGCACATCGGCTATATCGGCGGCAGCTACACCGCCGCCGCCGCGGTGGCGGGGCTGATCGGGTCGATGCTGCTCGACCGTTTCGACCGGCGCCGCGCGCTCGCCGTCGCGATGGCCGGGCTGATCGTCTCGACGGCGCTCGGCGGGCTGGCCTGGGACTTTCCGTCGCTGCTGGCGGCGCGCGTGCTGGCCGGGCTGTTCGGTGGCCCAGCGGTGGCGGTCGCCATCGCCACCGTGACCGACCAGGTGGCGCCGCAGCGGCGCGGGCAGGCGATGGGGACGGTGATGTCGGCCTTCTCGCTGTCGGCCATCGCCGGCGTGCCGGTCGGGCTGGAGCTGGCGCTCTATGGCGGCTGGCGTCTGCCCTTCTTCGCCGTGGCCTTCGCCGGTCTGGTGGTGGCGGTCGCCGCCATCGCCATCCTGCCGCCGCAGCGCGGTCACCTGACCGCCGGGCCGCGGCAGGGCGCCCTGATGCGCATGACGGCGCTGCTGTCGCGCCGCAAGGTCTGGCTGGCCTACGCCACCGTGGCGCTGGTGCAGGTCCAGCAATTCATGATCGTCCCCAACATCGCCGCCTATGTGCAGGGCAATCTCGGCTTCCCGCGCGACCATCTGAGCCTGGTCTACATGACCGGCGGCGCGTTGAGCTTCGTCGCCGCGCGCTGGGCCGGCCGTCTGGTCGACCGCCACGGCTCCGGCGCCGTCACCTTCGCGGCGACGGTGGGGTTGAGCCTGGTGATCTTCACCGCATTCATCGGCTACCGGCCCTGGATGCCGGTGCTGGGGCTGTTCCCCTTCTTCATGATGTTCGTCGGCATCCGCATGGTCGCCAACGGCGCCGCCTATTCCCGCGTGCCCGACCCGCAGGAGCGCGCCGGCTTCATGGCGCTGGTGTCGGCGGTCCAGCATCTCAGCTCCGCCTTCGGCGCCTTCCTGTCGGCGGAGATCCTGACCAACGCGCCCGACGGGCGGCTGCAGCATGCGTCGACCATGGCGGCCGTCTCCCTCGCCATCGGCCTTGCCGTGCCGCTGCTGACCCTGTGGCTGGAGCGGGCGACGCGCGCACCGGTGCCGACGGGGGCGCCCGCGGTCGCGGACGCCGTGCTGGACACTGCGCTGGACGGGGGCGGGCGGAGTCGTTAGCTTGCCGCCGAACTGCAAACGACCTTCGGAATGATGCCCATGCGCCCCTCCGGCCGCGCCTTCGACCAACTGCGCACCGTCTCCCTCGAACCCGGCTTCAGCCGCTATGCCGAGGGATCCTGCATGGTCCGCTTCGGCAACACGCATGTGCTGTGCACCGCCAGCGTCGACGAGACGGTTCCGCGCTTCCTGAAGAACACCGGTCTCGGCTGGGTCACCGCCGAATACGGCATGCTGCCGCGCTCCACCCACAGCCGCACCGACCGCGAGGCGGCGAAGGGCAAGCAGTCCGGCCGCACCCAGGAAATCCAGCGGCTGATCGGCCGCGCCCTGCGCGCCGTCACCGACCGCTCGGCGATGGGCGAGAAGCAGGTCAAGATCGACTGCGACGTCATCCAGGCCGACGGCGGCACCCGCACCGCCGCCATCACCGGCAGCTATGTCGCCCTGCATCTGGCCTTCCAGCACCTGATGCAGATCGGCGCGCTGAAGACCATGCCGCTGACCGATCAGGTCGCCGCCGTCTCCTGCGGCCTCTATCAGGGCAACGCCGTGCTCGACCTCGATTACGACGAGGATTCCAAGGCGCAGGCCGACGCCAACTTCGTCCTGACCGGCAAGGCCGGCATCGTCGAGATCCAGGGCACCGCCGAGGAAACCCCCTTCTCCGAGCCGCAGTTCATGGAGCTGCTGGCGCTCGCCCGCAAGGGCGTCAACGAGCTGGTGGCGTTGCAGAAGCAGGTCCTGGGCATCAAGTAAGGCCGTTTCAGCCGGAGTTTCATCATCATGTCCGCTCCCCGCCGCTTCACCGGCGACACCCTCGTGATCGCCAGCCACAACAAGGGCAAGGTGCGCGAGATCGCCGACCTGCTCGGCCCCTATGTCGCCACTTTCACCTCGGCCGGGGAGCTGGGCCTGCCCGAACCGGAGGAGACCGGCACCAGCTTCGTCGCCAACGCCGAGCTGAAGGCGAAGGCTGCGGCCGCCGCCGGCCATATGGCGCTCGCCGACGACAGCGGGCTGGTCGTGCCGGCGCTGAACGGCGATCCCGGCATCTATTCCGCCCGCTGGGCCGGCCCGTCCAAGGATTTTGCCATGGCGATGCAAAAGGTCGAGGATGGGCTTGTCGGCAAGACCGACCGCAGCGCCTATTTCGTCTGCGCCCTGTCGCTCGCCTGGCCGGACGGCCATGTCGAGACGGTGGAGGGCCGCTGCTATGGCACGCTGGTATGGCCGCCGCGCGGTCCCCAGGGCTTCGGCTATGACCCGATGTTCCTGCCCGACGGCCATGACCTGACCTTCGGCGAGATGGATCCGGCGAAGAAGCACGAGATGAGCCACCGCGCCGACGCCTTCCGCCAGCTGGTGGAGCGGTGCTTCCGGTGAGCGGTTCCGATCCTGGATTTGTCGTCCCCGGCTTCGCCATCTACGTCCATTGGCCCTTCTGCAAGTCGAAGTGCCCCTACTGCGATTTCAACAGCCATGTCCGCGAGCGGGTCGATCATGACCGCTGGCGGGCCGGGCTGCTGCGCGAGCTGGACCATTACGCCGACCTGACCGCCGGCCGCACCGTCACCTCGATCTTCTTCGGCGGCGGCACCCCCTCGCTGATGGAACCCTCCACCGTCGGCGCCGTCATCGACCGCGTCGCCCAGCGTTGGCCGGTCGCCGACCGGCTTGAAGTGTCGCTGGAGGCCAACCCGACCTCGGTCGAGGCCGACAAGTTCCGCGCCTTCCGCAGCGCCGGGATCAACCGCGTCTCGCTGGGCATCCAGGCGCTGGACGATGCCAGCCTGAAATTCCTCGGCCGCCAGCACAATGCGGCGGAGGCGACCGGCGCCATCGGGCTGGCGGCGCGGATTTTCGACCGCTTCTCCTTCGACCTGATCTATGCCCGTCCCGGCCAGACGGTGGCGGCGTGGCAGGCGGAGCTGGCGCGGGCGCTGGATTACGCCGTCGGCCATCTGTCGGTCTATCAGCTGACCATCGAGGAAGGCACCGCCTTCTACCCGCTGCATGCCCGCGGCGATCTGGTGCTGCCCGACGAGGAACTGGCCGGCGACCTCTACGAGGCGACGCAGAGCCAGCTGACGGCGGCCGGGCTGCCGGCCTACGAGATTTCCAACCATGCCCGCCCCGGCGAGGAAAGCCGCCACAACCTGACCTATTGGCGCTATGGCGACTATGTCGGCATCGGTCCCGGCGCCCATGGCCGGCTGACATTGGATGGCGGGAAATTCGCCACCCGCGCCCACCGCGCCCCGGAAATCTGGCTGGAACGGGTGGAGCGCGACGGCCATGGCGCCGCCGCCCCGGACCCGATCGACCGCGACGCCCGCGGCACCGAACTGCTGATGATGGGGCTGCGCCTGAGCGAAGGGGTGCCGCTGGCCCGCCTCCTCGAGGAAAGCGGCCGGACCCTGGACGAGTTCGCCGATCCGGTGGCGCTCGCCCGACTGATCGACGGCGGTTTCCTCACCCGTGACACCGGGCGGGTGGTTGCGACATCGGAGGGGCTACAGCGACTGAACGCGGTGCTCGGCGCGCTTTTGGGGTAAGATCCCATGGTTCCAACAGGGGAAGGGCAGGGCATGCGCATCAGCCTGATCGTCGCCGCTGCAACGAACGGCGTGATTGGCCGTGACGGCCGGCTCCCCTGGCACCTTCCCGGCGATCTGCGCCGGTTCAGGGAGCTGACGATGGGCAAGCCGGTGCTGATGGGCCGCAAGACCTGGGAGTCCCTGCCGCGCCGCCCGCTCCCGGGCCGCGACAATCTGGTTGTCAGCCGTCAGGGTCTGGTCGGCGAGCAGGACGGCGCCCGCTGGTTCACCGGCCTCGGCGGCGCCATCTCCTGGGCGCAGGCGTCCGGCGCGACGGACCTCCACGTCATCGGCGGCGCCGCCCTGTTCCGCGAGACCCTGCCGATCGCCGATCGTCTGCACCTGACCCGGATCGAAAGCGCGGTGGAGGGCGATACGACGATGCCGCCGATCGGTGAGGAGTGGGTGGAAGTGTGGTCGAGCGCAGCCATGGAAGAGAACGGGCTGTTCTATCGCTACATCGACTTCGAGAAGGTGCGGGGTTAGGGGGCAGTCGGCGCTCGATGAGCCTCTCTCGGCCGTCATTCCCGCGAAGGCGGGAATCCAGATTTTCCAAGTGCTTGTGCTGGAAACTCTGGATCCCCGCCTCCGCGGGGATAACGCATCGGAGACGCGGGCACCTACTCGCCGAGTAGGCCCTCTACATCTTGATTGATTTTACTCCTCGCCGCCCAGCCGGTGCAGAACGTCGTCGAGCTGGTCGAGCGTCTGGTAATGGATGGTGATCGTCCCGCGCTTTCCCTGCGGGTTGATCGCGACCTTCAGCCCGATGCGGGCGGAGATCTCCTCCTCCAGATTGATCAGATCGACGTCCTTCATGGCGGGAAGGTCGCCGGACCCGCCGGGCGCGGCCTTGCCCTTCTTCGCCTTGGGCTGGTCGCCGCGCATCAGGTCTTCGGTCTGGCGGACATTCAGGCCGCGCATCACCACCTCGCGGGCGACCGCCGCCGGATCCGGGGCGGTCAGCAGGGCGCGGGCATGGCCGGCGGTCAGCGCGCCGTCCTGCACCATCGACTTGACCGGATCAGGCAGGGCCAGCAGGCGCATCATGTTGGCGACATGGCTGCGGCTCTTGCCGACGGCGCGGGCCAGATCCTCCTGGGTGTGTTCGAACTCCTCCATCAGGCGGCGATAGCCCTCCGCCTCTTCCAGCGGGGTCAGATCCTGGCGCTGGATATTCTCGATCAGCGCAATTTCCAGCGCCTCGCGGTCGCTGAGATCGCGGATGATGACCGGAACCTCGTGCAGGCCGGCGATCTGCGCCGCGCGCCAGCGACGTTCGCCGGCGATCAGCTCGTAGGAATTGGCGTCCTCGGCATCACGGCGGACCAGCAGCGGCTGGAGGATGCCCTTATCGCGGATGGACTCGACGAGGCCCTGGATCGCCTCGTCGTCGAACCTCCGCCGCGGCTGGTATTTGCCGGGATGGACGAACTCGATCGGCACCTGCTTGGACTGCCGCACCTTGTCGAGCGCCGAGTAATCCTCTGTCGCCTCGCCGAACAGCGCGGACAGGCCACGGCCCAGGCTGGCGCGGCGGGCGCCGCCTTGTTTGGTGTCGTCGATCATGCGGTCAGTCTCTTCTCACGGCGCAGCACCTCGCCCGCCAGATGGATGTAGGCCTGGGATCCGGGGCAGCGCATGTCGTAGATCAGCACCGGCTTGCCGTGCGACGGCGCTTCGGAGACCTTGACGTTGCGCGGGATCACGGTGTCGTACACCTTCTCCCCGAAGAAGCCGCGGACGTCCGCCGCCACCATGTCCGACAAATTGTTGCGCTTGTCGAACATGGTCAGGACGACGCCGTGGATGTCGAGGTTCGGGTTGAAGGCGCGCTTCACCCGCTCGATGGTGCGGACCAGATGGCTGAGGCCCTCCAGCGCGTAGAACTCGCACTGCAGGGGGACCATCACCGCATGCGACGCGACCAGCGCGTTCAGCGTCAGCAGGCCGAGCGCCGGCGGGCAGTCGATCAGCACGTAGTCGTATTCCAGCGCGCTGTTGGCGACCGCCTCGCGCAGGCGGAACTCTCGGCGCTCGGCGCCGACCAGCTCGATCTCGGCGCCCGACAGGTCGACCGACGAGGTGATGATCGACAGGTTCGGCACGGAGGAGGGGGTGGCCGCCTCCTCCAGCGACACGTCGTCGAACAGCACGTCGTAGATGCCGACGCGGCGGTCGGAGCGCGGGATGCCGAGACCGGTGGACGCGTTGCCCTGCGGATCGAGGTCGATCACCAGCACCCGCTTGCCGATGACGGCGAGCGCGGTGGCGAGGTTGATCGTCGTCGTGGTCTTGCCCACGCCGCCCTTCTGGTTGGCAATCGCAACCACGCGGGCAAGGGGACGGGTGACGGCGGACATGGCAGCCTCTCGGGAATCCGGTTGGCGGGAAGAGGGCGGGGGAACGGTGTCAGGCACGGTCTTCACGCACGCTCAAGATGGCTCACGCGCAGGATGGTCCCGCTCGGATCGGTGCGGCTGTCGAATCGCTCGGGGACCAGTGTCCAATATTGCGCTGCAGCGGTCAATTCGTCGTCCAGCGCCGCGCCCTTCAGGAACAAGCACCGGCCGCGCGGTCCGAGGAAGGGATGCGCCCAGCCGAAGAGGGTGGCCAGCGGCGCCAGGGCGCGGGCGGTGACCACGTCGGCCTCGATGCCGGTGACGGTCTCGATCCGCTTGGTGTGGACGGTGACCCGCGCCTCGCAGACGCGGGCGACTTCGCGCAGGAAGGCGCCTTTGCGCACGTCGCTCTCGATCAGATGCACCTGCGGCACGCCGAGGATGGCGAGCACCAGACCGGGAAAGCCGGCGCCGCTGCCGAGATCGACCAGCACCCGTGTCTCCTCCGGCAGCAGAGGAAAGAGCTGGGCGGAGTCGAGCAGGTGGCGCTTCCAGGCATCCGGCAGGGTGGAGGGACCGACCAGATTGATCTTCGGCTGCCACTTGCGCAGCAGCTCCTCATAGGCGATCAGGCGGTCGAGCGTTTCACGTGAAACACCGGTGGCCTCCTGGAACGAAACCGCGTCGAAGCCGCTCATTCCGCCGCCACCCCGGACGAGGCGACATCCCGGCGTTTCACGTGGCGGAGCAGGGCGACCAGCGCCGCCGGGGTCATGCCGGGAATGCGGGCCGCCGCCCCCAGCGTCGCCGGGCGCGACTGGCGCAGCTTCTGGCGGATTTCGGCGGACAGGCTGCCGATGCCGTCGACGTCGAGATCGTCGGGCAGGGCGAGCGACTCGTCCTTGCGGAAGGCGCGGATGTCGGCCTCCTGCCGGCCGAGATAGCCGGCATATTTGCCGTCGATCTCCAGCTGCTCGGCGATCTCCGGCGCGATCCCGTCCAGCTCCGGCCACAGCCGGGCGAGGGCGGCGAGGTCGATGTCGGGATAGCGCAGCAGGTCGGCGGCGCTGCGGCGCACACCATCCTGGTTCACCGCGACGCCCTGCCGTGCCAATTCGACCGGCGTCGCCTGCAGCGACGCGACCAGGGCGCGGCCGGCGGACAGGGCGGCGCTCTTGGCGGCGAAGACATCGCGCCGTTCCGACCCGACGCAGCCGATGGCGACGCCCTTGTCGGTCAGCCGCTGGTCGGCATTGTCGGCCCGCAGCAGCAGCCGGTATTCGGCGCGCGAGGTGAACATGCGGTAGGGTTCGTTGGTGCCCCGGCCGATCAGGTCGTCGATCAGCACGCCGATATAGGCGTCGGCACGGTCGAGCACGAAGCCGTCCGGATTGCCGCCCGCAGCCAGCGCGGCGTTGATGCCCGCCATCAGCCCCTGGGCCGCCGCCTCCTCGTAGCCGGTGGTGCCGTTGATCTGGCCGGCAAGAAACAGGCGCGGCGCCCGGCGGGTCTCCAGCGTCGGCTTCAGTTCACGCGGATCGACATAGTCGTATTCGATGGCATAGCCGGGGCGGATCATCACCACCTTCTCCAGCCCCGGCATGCTGGCGAGGATGCCGAGCTGCACGTCGCGGGGCAGGGAGGTCGAGATGCCGTTCGGGTAGACGGTGGGATCGTCCAGCCCTTCCGGCTCGAGGAAGATCTGGTGCTTCTCCTTCTCGGCAAAGCGGACGACCTTGTCCTCGATCGACGGGCAATAGCGCGGACCGGTGCCGGTGATCTGGCCGGAATACATCGGGGCGCGATGCAGGTTGGCGCGGATCAGCGCATGCGCTTCCGGCGTCGTCCAGGTGATCGCGCAGTCGATCTGCGGCGTGTCGATCCGCTCCGTCATATAGGAGAAGGGTGGCGGCGGCAGGTCGCCCGGCTGCTTCTCCAGCGCATCCCAGTCGATGGTGCGGCCATCGAGGCGCGGCGGCGTTCCGGTCTTCAGCCGGCCGAGCGGGAAGCCGAGCCGGGCCAGCGTGTCGGACAGGCCGATGGACGGTGCCTCGCCGACGCGGCCGGCGGGGGTGCGTTCCTCGCCGATATGGATCAGGCCGCGCAGGAAGGTGCCGGTGGTCAGTACTACCGCACCCGCCCGGATGGACTCGCCCGCTCCGGTGACCACGCCGGTGATCCGCTGGTCGGGATCGACGATCAGGTCCTCGGCACCGCCGGCCTCGATGATCAGGTTCTCCTGGTCGGCCAGCAGAGCCTGCATCGCCTGCCGGTAGAGCTTGCGGTCGGCCTGGGCGCGCGGACCACGGACGGCGGGACCCTTGCTGCGGTTCAGGATGCGGAACTGGATGCCGCCGCGGTCGATGGCCTTGGCCATCACCCCGTCCAGCGCATCGATCTCCCGCACCAGATGGCCCTTGGCCAAACCGCCGATGGCGGGGTTGCAGGACATCTCGCCGATGGTTTCGATTTTGTGGGTCAGCAGGAGCGTGCGCGCACCCATGCGCGCCGCAGCCGCAGCCGCCTCACAGCCGGCATGACCGCCGCCGACAACGATGACATCAAAGTTCCGCATGCGCGGGACCATAGCGGAACGGCGGCGCGGATCCAAGAGGGAGGCGGGGCGGTGGGCGGAGACAAGTGCCGCAGGTCAGCCCTGTTTCACGTGAAACACGCCGTCATTCCCGCCCTTCATTTCCCGCCTGTTATTTCCCGATGCAGAAATCCCGGAAGATCACGTCCAGCAAATCCTCGACATCGACGCGCCCGGTGATGCGTCCCAGCGCCCGGCTGGCGAGACGCACATCCTCCGCCGCCAGCTCCGGCAACGGCGCCTCCAATGCGCGCAGCAGCGACTCCCGGCATTCGGTTAGTGCGGCCCGGTGACGGGCACGAGTCAGCGACGGCGCACTACCGATGGCAAGCCGGTCGGCACTGAATTCCGACAGCTTTTCTTCCAACACTTTCAGCCCCTCGCCGGTCCGGGCGGAAACCGGGATCGGCGACAGATCCGGCCGCAGATCGGCAGCCGTCGCAAGGTCGGTCTTGTTGAACACCACCACCGTGTCACCGTCGATCAGGTCCAGCGTCGCCGGGTCGAGATCGGGCAGGGTGGCGGCATCGAATACCGCGACCTTCACGTCGGCGCGGGAGGCCCGGTCGCGGGCGCGGCGGATGCCTTCCTCCTCCACCTCGTCGGCGGCGGCGTCGCGCAGGCCGGCGGTGTCCGCCAAAACCACGGGGTAGCCGCCGAGGTCGAGATGCACCTCGATGATGTCGCGGGTGGTGCCGGCCCGGGCGGAGACGATGGCGGCGTCGCGGCGGGCGAGCGCGTTCAGCAGGCTCGACTTGCCGGCGTTCGGTGCGCCGACGATGGCGATGTGCAGCCCTTCGCGCAGCCGTTCGCCACGGCCGCCGTCATCAAGATGCGCGGCGATCTCATCGGCCAGCCCGGCGATCACCGGGCGGACGGCGTCGGCGACCCCGCCGGGCAGGTCGTCCTCGGCGAAGTCGATGTCGGCCTCGATGTGGGCGAGCGCGCGGGTCAGCCGCTCGCGCCAGCCGTCATAGAGCCGGCCCAGCGCGCCCTCCATCTGCCGCAAGGCCTGCCGGCGCTGGGTGGTGGTCTCGGCGTCGATCAGGTCGGCGACCGCCTCGGCCTCGGTCAGGTCGAGCTTGCCGTTCTCGAAGGCCCGGCGGGTGAACTCGCCGGGTTCGGCCAGTCGCAGACCGGGCAGGGTGGCGAGCGCCTCGATCACGCCGGTGACGACGGCCCGGCCGCCATGCAGATGCAGCTCCACCACATCCTCGCCGGTGAAGCTGGCGGGGGCGGTGAAGCGCAGAACCAGCGCGTCGTCCAACGCGTCGCCGGTCTTCGGGTCGCGCAGTTTGGTCAGCACGGCGCGGCGTGGTTCGGGCAGGGCGCGGCCGGTCAGCGCCGCGAGGGCGGATCCCGCCTCGGACCCCGAAATGCGGACCACCGCCACACCGGACCGGCCGGGGACGGTGGCGAGCGCGTAGATGGTGGCGGACAATCCGGTGTGGAACATCGCCGTCGGGTCAGCCGCGCTGCTCGGGGCGCAGCTCCCGCTGCTCCGTCGTCAGCATCAGCCGCTCGACGCGGCGGCCCTCGACCAGATGGGTCTGCAGGATTTCGTCGATGTCGCCGGTGCTTTGGTAGGTGTACCAGACGCCGTCCGGATAGATCACCAGCGTCGGCCCCAGTTCGCAGCGGTCGAGGCAACCGGCGGAATTGATCCGCACCTTGCCGTCGAAGCCGAGTTCGCGGGCGCGGGCCTTCATATAGTCGCGCAGCTTCTCCGACCCGTGGGCGGCGCAGGAGCCGCGCTTGTGCCCGTCGGGGCGGCGGTTGGTGCAGCAGAAGACATGGGCTTCGAAGTAAGGCTTCTGCGATTCGATAGGCTGGTCGGTCACTTTCTTCCTTCCTGTCCCAGGGCCGAGGCCATCTGGGACCAAAACATCTTCTGCATCTGCTCCATGCCCTGGATGCCGGCGGGAAGCCACGTCTTCAGCATGGTCTCCGGGTCCATCGCCTGGAGGTTGGCGCGCATCCGTTCCTGGATCTCGCGCATCATGGCATCCTGCATCGGCTTCACGTCGGGCAGGCCCAGGAAGTGCCGGGCCTCGTCCGGGGTGCAGTCGATGTCGACGGTGATTTTCATGGGACCCCTCCAGGGCCGGGCGCCGGTCCAGGCCTCTGTCCGGGCATCGGCCGCGTTGATTTTGGGGTTGAGCGCCGCGGTGGCTCATGCCCCACTATACAGATAGGATGCACTGGCGCAACGCCACCCCGGCGCCACCTATTGAGTCAAGACACACCAACAGATCGGACACCGCCATGCCCGCCACTCCGTTGGGCGCGAACCTGCTGAGCCGGGAAACCAGCCCCTATCTGCTCCAGCACAAGGACAACCCCGTCCATTGGATGGCCTGGGGACCGGAGGCCTTCGCCCGCGCGCGCGCGGAGAACAAGCCGGTGCTGCTGTCGGTCGGCTACGCCGCCTGCCACTGGTGCCATGTGATGGCGCACGAGAGCTTCGAGAATCCGGAGATCGCCGGGCTGATGAACGAGCTGTTCGTCAACATCAAGGTCGACCGGGAGGAGCGGCCGGATCTCGACACCATCTACCAGTCGGCACTGGCGCTGCTGGGGCAGCAGGGCGGCTGGCCGCTGACCATGTTCCTGACGCCGGATGCAGAGCCTTTCTGGGGAGGCACCTATTTCCCGCCAACGGCACGCTATGGCCGCGCCGGCTTCCCCGACGTTCTGCGCGGCATCGCTGACACCTATGCCAATGAGCCGGACAAGGTCGGCAAGAATGTCGGCGCGCTGAAATCGGCCCTCGCCGGGATGGGGGAGAACCGCTCGGCCGGCGCCATAGATGCCGGGATGCTGGATCAGGTGGCGCAACGGCTGCTGCGCGAGGTCGATCCGATCCATGGCGGCATCGGCAGCGCGCCGAAATTCCCGCAGGTGCCGCTGTTCGAACTGCTGTGGCGGGCCTGGCAGCGCACCGGGCGCGAACCGTTCCGCGAGGCGGTGACCCACACGCTGGCCAACATGGCGCAGGGCGGCATCTACGACCATCTCGGCGGCGGCTTCGCCCGCTACTCGGTCGATGAACGCTGGCTGGTGCCGCATTTCGAGAAGATGCTCTACGACAACGCCGAGCTGCTCGACCTGATGACGCTGGTCTGGCAGGAGACGCGCGACCCGCTGCTGGAGACCCGCATCCGCGAGACGGTGGGCTGGCTGCTGCGCGAGATGATCGCCGACGGCGGCGGTTTCGCCGCGACGCTGGACGCCGACAGCGAGGGCGAGGAGGGACTCTTCTATATCTGGAAGGAGGAGGAGGTCGACCGGCTGCTCGGCCCGGCCCTGGGCGCCGACGGGCTGGCGACGTTTAAACGCGTTTACGAGGTGCTGCCCCAGGGCAACTGGGAGGGCGTCACCATCCTGAACCGGCTGGGCGGCCTGACGCTCGCCGACGAGGCCACCGAAGCGACGCTCGCCAAGGGCCGGGACATCCTGCTGCGGGCGCGGGCCAAGCGGGTCCGGCCGGGCTGGGACGACAAGGTGCTGGCCGACTGGAACGGCCTGATGATCGCGGCGCTGACCCATGCCGCCCTGGCGCTGGATGAGCCGGACTGGCTGGACGCCGCCGGCCGTGCCTTCGCCTTCGTCCGCGACCGGATGGACACGGACGGGCGGCTTTGCCATAGCTGGCGCCACGGCCAGGGCAAGCATGCAGGCATGCTCGACGACTACGCCCAGATGGCCCGTGCCGCGCTCGCCCTGCACGAGGCGACCGGGGATCCGGCGGCGCTCGATCAGGCCCGGGTTTGGGTGGCGACGCTCGACGCCCATTTCTGGGACGGCGCCAGCGGTGGCTATTTCTTCACCGCCGACGATGCCGAGGGGCTGATCGTCCGCACCAAGACCGCTTCCGACAACGCCACCCCCAGCGGCAACGGCACCCTGCTGGCGGTGCTGACCACCCTGTTCCAGCGCACCGGCGAGGAGGAGTATCGCGAAAGGGCCGAAGCGCTCGCCACCGCCTTCTCCGGCGAGCTGGCGCGCAACTTCTTCCCGCTGCCGACCTTCCTGAACGCGGTGGAGCTGATGACGGTGCCCTTGCAGATCGTCATCGTCGGCCCGCCCAAGGCAGCGGAGACCGAGGCGCTGCGCCGCGCCGTGCTCGACCGCTCGCTGCCCAACCGTATCCTGACCGTGCTGACGCCGGGGGCGGATCTGCCCGCCGGTCATCCGGCGCAGGGCAAGCGGATGCACGACGGGGCGGCCACCGCCTATGTCTGCCGCGGCATGACCTGCTCGGCCCCGGTGACGGCACCGGCGGATCTGGCGGCGCTTCTGACGACGAACGGCTGATCGGACGCCGATCTCTTTGGGGAGGAAACCATGCCGAGTCTTTCGATCGACAGCCCGCTTGGCCCCCTGATGCTGGCCGGGGACGGATCCGCCCTCACGTCGGTCGGCTGGGGCCGCTTCGACCGGGACGAGCCGGACGCCATGCTGGTCGAGACGGCACGCCAGCTGGAGGCCTATTTCGCCGGGCGGCTCCAGCGCTTCGACCTGCCGCTGAAGCCGGCGGGCACCGAATTCCGGCGGAGCGTGTGGGACGCGATGCTGGCGATCCCCTATGGCGGCACCGCCACCTATGGCGGAATGGCGAAGATGCTGGACAGCGGGCCGCGCGCGGTGGGCGGAGCCTGCGGCGCCAACCCGATCCCGATCATCATCCCCTGCCACCGGGTGCTGGCCAGCGGCGGGGCGCCCGGCGGCTATTCCGGCCATGGCGGGCTGGACACCAAGGCCTGGCTGCTGGCGCTGGAGCGCCGCCATGCCGGGGTGGGGCAGGGCAACGGCGCGGCAGCGGAGCAGTTCGCGCTGCTCTGAGGGCCGGGCGATACCTCAACGACCAACGAAAAGGGAAACCAACCACCATGGTTCACGCGATCCGCATCCACGAGCATGGCGGGCCGGAGGTTCTGCGCTGGGACGAGATCGAGGTGGGAGAACCCGGTCCCGGCCAGGTGCGCATCCGCCAGACCGCCGTCGGGCTGAACTACATCGACACCTACCACCGCTCCGGCGCCTACAAGCTGCCGGATCTGCCGGCGGTGATCGGCATGGCGGGCACCGGCGTGGTGGAAGCGCTGGGGCCGGACGTCACCACGCTGAAGATCGGCGACCGCGTCGGCTACGCCATGGCGATCGGCGCCTATGCCGAGAGCCGGTTGATCGCCGCCGACCGGCTGGTGCCGCTGCCGAGCTGGCTCGACGAGCAGGCGACCGCCGCTACGCTGCTGCAGGGTCTGACCGCGCAGTATCTGCTGCGCAGCACCTATGCGGTCCAGCCCGGCGACACCATCCTGGTCCAGGCCGCCGCCGGTGGGGTCGGGCTGCTGCTGTGCTCCTGGGCGCGGCATCTCGGCGTCACGGTGATCGGCACCGTCGGGTCGGAGGAGAAGGCCGAACTGGCGAAGGCCCATGGCTGCCACCACACCATCGACTACACCCGCGAGGACTTCGTCGTCCGGGTGAAGGAGCTGACCGACGGGCAGGGCGTGCCGGTGATCTATGACGGCGTCGGCAGGACGACCTTCCTCAAGGGGCTGGACTGCATTCGGCCGCGCGGGCTGATGGTGCTGTTCGGCGCTGCGTCGGGCGCGCCGGACCCGCTGGATCTGGGGCTGCTGGCGGCGAAGGGGTCGCTCTACGTGACTCGGCCGACTCTGGCGACCTACACCGCCAAGCGGGAGGATCTGATGGCCTCGGCCGCGGACCTGTTCGACGCCGTGAAGAACGGTGGCGTGACCTTCACGGTCAACCAGCGCTTCGCCCTGAAGGACACCGCCGACGCGCACCGGGCACTGGAATCGCGGGCGACAACCGGATCGACGGTCCTGGTTCCGTAAGACCTGGGGTCAAAAGGGCGGGTCGAGGGGGCGGAGAGCCGGATCCGCCCCCTCACTCCACTTCCTTCATTCCACCCCGTTATTCCACCGCCCAGAGCGGGTTCTTGATCTTCTTCAGCATCTCCGCATGGGCGGCGGTCTCCTCCTCGCTGACGGCGAAGACGCGGGCCTCGCGGAACGGGCGGTCGATGCGCACCGGGCTGGCAACGCCGCCCTTCGAGGCCGGGCCGCCGGCGAAGGACAGGCCGGTCTGCCGGCCGCCCAGCAGCTCCAGATAGACTTCGGCCAGCAGCTGGGCGTCGAGCAGCGCGCCGTGCAGGGTGCGGTTGGAGTTGTCGACGCCGAAGCGCTTGCACAGCGCGTCCAGCGTGGCGGGCGAGCCGGGGAACTTCTGCCGGGCCATCAGCAGGGTGTCGATGGCGCGGTCCTTCGGCATCACCGGGTAGCCGGCGATCTTCAGCTCCCAGTTCAGGAAGTGCATGTCGAAGGCGGCGTTGTGGATCACCAGCGGCGCATCGCCGATGAAGGCGGCGAAGTCGGCGGCGACGTCGTTGAACAGCGGCTTGTCGGCCAGGAACTCGGTGCTCAGCCCGTGGACGGCGAAGGCCTCCGGCGGCATGTCGCGCTCGGGGTTCAGATAGACGTGGAAGCGTTCGCCGGTGGCGAGGTGGTTGACCAGCTCGATGCAGCCGATCTCGACCAGCCGGTGGCCCTCCTCCGGCTTGAAGCCCGTGGTTTCGGTGTCGAGAACGATTTCACGCATGATGGATCTGCCCTGGTTGATAGCCGCGCGGCGGCCAGTGCCGGCCCGGCCGCTTCGCCACATCCCGCACAATGCCCTGAAGCGCCCGCCGCGTCACCAGCCGACCAGCCCCGGTCGGCACGACATGATCGGCACGCCGCCGTTTTTCCACATCCGGCATCTGGCGGGCGAGGATGCCGGCGAACTTCTCCGCCGTCATGCCCGGCCGGGCCAGCACGCGGGCGCGCTGGACGGCGAAGGGGGCGGAGACGACGATGGTCGCATCGACCCGGCGCTGCCCGTCGGTCTCGAACAGAAGCGGGATGTCGAGCACGGCGATCTTCGCCCCCCGGCGCGCCGCGCGGGCGAGGAAGTCGCGCTGCGCCGCCTGGACCATCGGGTGCAGGATCGCCTCCAGCCGCTTCAGCGCCGCCGGGTCGCCGAACACCGCGGCGCCCAACGCCGGCCGGCTGACCGCGCCGTCGGCCACCACGCCGGGGAAAGCGGACTCGATCGCCGCAACCGCCCGGCCGCCACGGCCGATCAGCCGATGCACCACCGCATCGGAATCACAGACCGGCGCGCCCATTCCTTGCAGCATGCGGGCGGCGGTGCTCTTGCCCATGCCGATGGAGCCGGTCAGGCCCAGAACGATCACGGCCGGCGCCTCAGCCTTCCAGGACGAAGCGGGTCAGATCCGCCGTCACCTGCGGCTCGACGCCGAACCAGGCCTTGAAGCCGGGGCGCGCCTGATGCAGCAGCATGCCGATGCCGCCGGCCACCGGATTGCCGCGCGTCCTGGCCTCGGCCAGCAACGGCGTCTCCAGGGGCACATAGACGATGTCGTTGACGACCGCCGAGACGGGGAGGGCGCGCAGGCTGAGATCCAGCGCCGGCTGCCCCGCCATGCCCTGGGTCGTGGTGTTGACCAGCAGCGCCGCGCCGTCGAGGGCTGTTTCACGTGAAACCCAGTCGACCACCGTCACGCCCCCGTTCGGCCCGGCGCCATTCAGCCCGGCGGCGGCCAGATCCGCCGCCAGCTCCTCGGCACGGGCGCGGGTGCGGTTGACCAGACGGACCTCCGGCGCCCCGGCATCGAGCAGGGCGACCACCACGGCGCGGGCGGCCCCGCCGCCGCCGATCACCACCGCCGGCCCGCTGTCCGCCATCCAGTCCGGCTGTTCGGCGCGCAGATTCTCGAGGAAGCCGAAGCCGTCGGTGTTGCCGCCTTCCAGCGCGCCGTCCTCCGCCACCACGATGGTGTTGACCGCGCCCATCCGCCGCGCCGTCTGGTCCAGCCGGTCGACGGCGCGGAAGGCGATCTCCTTCAGCGGGACGGTGACGTTGCAGCCGCGGAAGCCCAGGGCGGGCAGGGCGCGGATCGCCTGCTCGGCGCGCTCCGGCGCCACCGCCAGCGGCACATAGGCGCCGTCGATCCCGTATTGGCGCAGCCAGAAGCCGTGCAGCCGGGGAGAGCGCGAATGGCCGATCGGCCAGCCCATCACGCCGGCGATCTTCGCCTTGCCGCTGAGAGTCCCGCCGCTGCTCGAACGAACCGCCGTCATTCCCTGCCCACCCCATGCACGCGCAGAAACCCGAGCAGCGGCAGAAGCGGCAGCCCGAGAATGGTGAAGAAGTCGCCCTCGACCCGGTGGAACAGCTGCGCCCCCAGCCCCTCCAGCTGATAGGCGCCGACGGAGTGCAGCACCTCGTCGCCGGCCTGGTCGAGATAGTCGTCGAGGAAGCTTTCCGAGAAGTTGCGCATGGTCAGCCGGGCGCTGTCGATCCGGTGCCACATCCGCTCGCCGTCGCGCACCACCACCGCACAGCTGACCAGCCGATGGGTCCGGCCGCGCAGGTCGAGAAGCTGGTCACGCGCCGCCGCGCGGTCGGCCGGCTTGTCGAACCAGCGCCCCTCGCATTCCAGCATCTGGTCGGCGCCGACCACCAGCGCGCCGGGATGGCGGCGGGTGATGCGCTGGGCCTTCAGCTCGGCCAGGGCCTCGGCGACGATGTCGGCGGAAACGCCCTCCGCCCGGCCGGCGGCCTTCACCTCGTCCTCGTCCACCAGCGGCCTGTCGAGGACGGCGGTCACGCCGGCCCGCTCCAGCATCGCCG
Source organism: Azospirillum sp. 412522 (assembly GCF_019805165.1). Taxonomy (GTDB): domain Bacteria; phylum Pseudomonadota; class Alphaproteobacteria; order Azospirillales; family Azospirillaceae; genus Azospirillum. The sequence goes on along the minus strand of NZ_RWIJ01000024.1, from coordinate 33,967 downwards.
CCCGCGTGCGCGAGCCCGACGCCAGCACCAGCAGGGGCGCGCTCATATCTTCTTCCCCTCGGGACTGAAGTTGGCGCTCTGGCGGCGGGCGAGCAGCATCATGATCTCGGCCGCCGTTTCCTCAATGGAGCGGCGGGAGACGTCGATCACCGGCCAGCCGCGCCGGCTGAACAGGCGGCGCGCCTCCTGGACCTCGGCGCGGACCAGTTCGGGATCGGCGTAGCTCGACCCCTCGCCCTGGTTCAGCAGCTTCAGCCGGTTGCGGCGGATCTGCACCAGCCGGTCGGGGTCCTTGGTCAGCCCGACGATCAGCGGCCGGGTCAGCATGTCGAGTTCCGCCGGCAGCGGACTGCCGGGCACCAGCGGGATGTTGGCCGCCTTGATGCCGCGGTTGGCCAGATAGATGCAGGTCGGCGTCTTGGAACTGCGCGACACGCCGATCAGCACCACGTCGGCTTCGTGCAGGTCCCAGTTCGACTGGCCGTCGTCGTGGGACAGAGCGAAATCGACGGCGTCGATGCGGCTGAAATACTCGGCGTCCAGCACATGCTGGCGGCCGGGCTGGCGCTGCGATTCCACGCCGAGGAAGGCGGCGAGCGCGTTGATCAGCGGGTCGAGCACGGGGATGCAGGGCACCTGCATCTCGCGGCAGAAATCCTGGAGCCGGCGGCGCAGCGTCTCGTCGACCAGCGTGAACATCACCAGCCCGTGATTGTCCCGGATTCCCTCCAGCACGAGGTCGAGCTGGCGATCGGTCCGCACCAGATTCCAGAAATGCTCGATCGGCCGCACGTCGTCGAACTGGATGACGCAGGCGCGCGCCACGCTGTTGATGGTCTCGCCCGTCGCATCGGACACGAGATGTAGGTGGAACTCTTTCATCCGTCCCCAACATTCTGTGGAGAACCCGGCCCAGATCTGTGGACAACCGGATCCGCCTGCGTTTCATCCCGACCGGGGGACTCCTCCTCCCCGTTACGGCCAAGCGCGGAACAACTCCGCCGACCGCTTCGGAAGCTGGGAAGATCCGGCCCTGTCCGCCCTGTTATCCACGGGACTCCCGTTCGTCCAGCTATAGCATTTCCGCCGTTTCCGGCGGTAGTGCTCCGAATCGTCCACAGATCCGCGCACAAGGCCGCATAAGCCCCCGGATCTGTGGATAGATTCCCGTCTGTCGGGGATCACCGTTATCCACAGCCATCCACCTCATCCTCTTCCTTTCTCCCTTTAAAAAATATAGTGAAGAAGAGGGGATAAAGCCGTCCCGGAATCCGGCGCGGAATCGGCGCTGGAATCGCAGGGATCCAGAGTCCCAAATTCCAGATTCGCAATCCAGGGGAACGCACCGCCTTGTCCGCCACCAGCTCCGACAGCCAGAATCGGGCTTCCAAGCCCGCCCTGAAGCCGATGCTCGCCGCCCTGGCGGGAGAGGTGCGGTCGCGTCCACCCTTCTGGCTGATGCGTCAGGCCGGGCGCTATCTGCCGGAGTATCGCGAGCTGCGGGCGAAGGCGGGCAGCTTCCTCGACCTCTGCTACAATCCCGACTTCGCCGTCGAGGTGACGCTGCAGCCGCTGCGCCGCTACGGCATGGACGCGGCGATCCTGTTCTCCGACATCCTGGTGGTGCCGCATGCCCTGGGGCAGCCGCTGGCCTATCTGGAAGGGGAGGGGCCGAAGCTGGATCCGGTCCGCAACGTCGAGGACCTGAAACGGCTGTCGCGCGACCGCTTCCACGAGACGCTGGCGCCGGTCTACGAGACGGTGCGCCGGCTCTCCACCGCGATTCCCGAGCAGACGACGCTGATCGGCTTTGCCGGGGCGCCCTGGACCATCGCCTGCTACATGGTCGAAGGGGCGGGGTCGAAGGAGTATGCGCACGTCAAGCGCTGGGCCTACGGCGACCCGGTGGGATTCGGCCGGCTGATCGATTTGATCGTCGAGGTGACCGCCGACTATCTCTGCCGCCAGATCGAGGCCGGGGCCGAGGTGGTGCAGCTGTTCGACAGCTGGGCCGGCGTCCTGCCGGTGGCCGAGTTCCGCCGCTGGGTCACCGAGCCGACGCGGCGGATCGTCGCACTGGTGAAGGCGAAGCACCCGGACACGCCGGTCATCGGCTTCCCGCGCGGTGCCGGACACGCCTATGAGGACTATGTCAGCGACGCCGGCGTCGACGCCGTCGGGCTCGACACCACGGTCCCGCCGGTGTGGGCGGCGCGCCATCTGCAGACGCGGCTGCCGGTGCAGGGGAATCTCGATCCGATCATGCTGGCGACCGGCGGCAGGGCGCTCGCCACCGCCACGCGGGGAATCCTGGAGGCGTTGGCCGACCGGCCCTTCGTGTTCAACCTGGGCCATGGCGTCATCCAGTCGACCCCGCCCGACCATGTCGCCGAGCTGACCCGCCTCCTTCGGGAGTGGCCGGAGCGCGGCTGAGGCGGGTTTCCGGAGTTTGGGCCGGCAATCGGGAAGGCGGCCCTGAAGGGCTGAAAAAGCGGCGCCAGGGGTCTGGACAGCGGGACGGCGACGCTCCAGTTTAGCGGGCACCATGAGCCAGCCATTCCCCCAGACCGCCGCCCCGTCCACCACCGCATCCGGGACCCGGCCGCGGCGTGTCGCCGTCGTGCTGTTCAACCTCGGCGGTCCGGACGCGCCGGAGGCGGTGCGGCCCTTCCTGTTCAACCTGTTCGCCGATCCGGCCATCATCCGCCTGCCGAATCCCTTCCGTTTCCTGATCGCCAGCCTGATCAGCGGGCGGCGGGCCAAGCCGGCGACCGCGATCTACGCCCAGATCGGCGGCAGGTCGCCGCTGCTGGAGAACACCGAAGCCCAGGCGGCGGCGCTGGAAGGGGTGCTGGGGGCGGATCCGGCGGCGGACGGGGCGGAGACCAAGGTCTTCATCGCCATGCGCTACTGGCACCCGATGAGCGCCGAGACGGCCGCCCGGGTGAAGGCCTACGACCCGGATCTGGTCGTGCTGCTGCCGCTCTACCCGCAATTCTCCACGACGACGACGGCGTCCAGCGCCAAGGCGTGGCATGAGGCGGCGCGTACCGTCGGGCTGACGGCGCCGACGAAGCTGCTGTGCTGCTACCCGACCCAGGCCGGCTTCATCGACGCGACGGCGGACCTGATCCGTCCGCTGTACGAGGCGGCCAGGGCCCATGGCAGGCCGCGCGTCCTGTTCTCCGCCCACGGGCTGCCGAAGAAGGTGGTCGGAGCCGGCGACCCCTATCAATGGCAGTGCGAGCGCACCGCCGAATCCATCGCCGCGGCGCTGGGCATCGACGATCTGGACTGGGTCAACTGCTACCAGAGCCGTGTCGGCCCGATGGAGTGGATCGGCCCCAGCACCGACGCCGAAATCCGCCGTGCCGGCCAGGATGGCGTGCCGATCCTGGTAGTGCCGATGGCCTTCGTGTCGGAGCATTCCGAGACGCTGGTCGAGATCGAGATCGAATACCGCCATCTGGCCAAGGAGGCCGGGGTGCCGCACTTCACCCGCGTGCCGACGGCGGGGGTGCATCCCGGCTTCATCGACGGGCTGGCCAAGCTGGTGCGGCACACCGTCGCGGGCAAGGCGGCGGTCTGCTCGCAGAAGGGCGACCGGATCTGCCCGTCCAATTTCTCCGGCTGTCCGCAGGCGCGGCGCTGAACCGCGACGGCTGAGCTGCAACGGCCGAACCGCAACGAAAGAGGGGACAAGCCCGGTGCTGTACGAATGGATCAAGGCGCTGCACGTCATCAGCATCATCGCCTGGATGGCGGGGCTGCTCTACCTGCCGCGGCTGTTCGTCTACCATTGCCAGGCGCCGGCCGGATCCGAGACGTCGGAGACCTTCAAGGTGATGGAACGCCGCCTGCTGCGCGCCATCATGAACCCGGCGATGATCGCGGCCTACGTGTTCGGCATCACGATGATCGTGCTGACGCCGGAATGGATGAAGCAGGGCTGGCTGCACGCCAAGCTGCTGTTCGTGCTGCTGCTGACCGCCAGCCACATGATGATGGCCCGCTGGCGCCGGGACTTCGCGGAGGACCGCAACACCCGGCCGCAGCGCTTCTACCGCATCGCCAACGAGGTGCCGACGCTGCTGATGGTCGGCATCGTCATCTTCGTCGTCGTGAAGCCCTTCTGACCGGCGGGCAGGTGAATCCCCGCTGTTCCACCCCCCGGAAAAAGCGGAATCCGCGACCTTCGACGGTTTCGCTTTCGTTTGACTTGCGCGTAGCGATCCGATAACCATGTCAGGACCACGGGGTTTTCGCCCCGCGGCCTCCCACGCCCTCATCTGCCGATCCGACGCTCTGTTCCTGAGCCGGGCCTGGTGGCTGGCGATCCGCTTCCGTGCGACCATTTTCCGGACGCCCTGGGGCGCAATCGTCAAAGCGCCACCCGCTGCCCACCCGACGCGACCGCGTTGCGGCGACCGCCGCCAACCGCCCCCCTGCCGCCGTCGGCGGACCATTCGGCATACCCCACCCCCAAGGCCACTCCCCCGCATGACGATTTCACAGGCAATCCGATGCATCTCCAAGAGCTGAAGTGCAAAAGCCCCGCCGAACTGCTGGCCTTCGCGGAGGAGTTGCAGATCGAGAACGCGAGCACGCTGCGCAAGCAGGACATGATGTTCGCGATCCTGAAGCAGCTGGCCGAGAACGACATTCCGATCTTCGGCGACGGCGTGCTGGAGGTTCTGCAGGACGGGTTCGGCTTCCTGCGCTCGCCGGAGGCCAATTATCTGCCGGGTCCCGACGACATCTACGTCAGTCCCAGCCAGGTACGCCGCTTCGGCCTGCGCACCGGCGACACGGTGGAAGGGCAGATCCGCTCGCCCAAGGACGGTGAGCGCTATTTCGCCCTGCTGAAGGTCAACACCATCAATTTCGACGCGCCCGACAAGGTCCGTCACCGCATCAACTTCGACAACCTGACGCCGCTCTATCCGGAGGAACGCATCCGGATGGAGGTCGAGGATCCGACCAAGAAGAACCTGACCGGCCGCATCGTCGATCTGGTCTCTCCGCTCGGCAAGGGGCAGCGCGGGCTGATCGTGGCGCCGCCGCGCACCGGCAAGACGGTGATGCTGCAGAACATCGCCCACTCGGTCGCCACCAACCACCCCGAAGCCTACCTGATCGTCCTCTTGATCGACGAGCGGCCGGAAGAAGTGACGGACATGGCCCGCTCGGTCCGCGGCGAGGTCATCAGCTCGACCTTCGACGAGCCGGCGACCCGCCACGTCCAGGTCGCGGAAATGGTGATCGAGAAGGCCAAGCGGCTGGTCGAGCACAAGCGCGACGTGGTCATCCTGCTCGACAGCATCACCCGCCTGGCCCGCGCCTACAACACGGTGGTGCCGTCGTCGGGCAAGGTGCTGACCGGCGGCGTCGACGCCAACGCCCTGCAGCGGCCCAAGCGCTTCTTCGGCGCCGCCCGCAACGTCGAGGAGGGCGGCTCGCTGACCATCATCGCCACCGCGCTGATCGACACCGGCAGCCGCATGGACGAGGTGATCTTCGAAGAGTTCAAGGGCACCGGCAACTCGGAGATCGTGCTGGACCGCAAGCTCTCCGACAAGCGCACCTTCCCGGCCATCGACATCTCCAAGTCGGGCACCCGCAAGGAGGAGCTGCTGGTCGACAAGGGCACCATGTCGAAGATGTGGATCCTGCGCCGCATCCTGATGCCGATGGGCGTGACCGACGCGGTCGACTTCCTGGTCGACAAGCTGAAGCACACCAAGTCGAACAACGAGTTCTTCGAAAGCATGAACCAGTAAGGACCGGATCCGGGGCCGGATCTGCCGGTCCCTGGCCTGGAGCTTCAGGAAGCGTCATCCCCGCGAAGGCGGGGATGACGGTCGAGGGAAGTGACAGGCGGTTCGGACAGCGCATGGAAAAAGGGCGGGGGCCTTTCGGCCGCCCGCCCTTTTTCTTTTCGGCTCCCTGGGATCCGGTCTGGATCAGAAGGGCGGCTGCTGCGGCTGCTCGGCCTGCTGGGCCGACTGGCGGTGGTACAGCTCGGCGAAGTCGATCGGGTTGATCATCAGCGGCGGGAAGCCGCCTTCGCGGGTCGCGCTGGAGACGATGGCGCGGGCGAACGGGAAGATCATCCGGGCGCCTTCGATCATCAGGACCGGGCGGTGATGCTCCTCCGGCAGGCCGGGGAACTGGAACAGGGCGCCATAGGCCAGCTCGACCAGGAAGGCGACGGACTCGCCCTGGCGGGCTTCGCAGCGCAGGTTCAGCGTCAGCTCGTAGATGTCGTCGCCGACCTTCTGGCCCTGGACGTCGACGCCGATGTTGACCTGCGGCTGCGGCTGGTTGGGCAGCAGGCTCTGCGGGGCGTTGGGGTTCTCGAACGAGAAGTCCTTCACATACTGCGCGAGGACATGCATCGGCAGCGAGGACGCCTGCTGCTCGGCGCCGTTGCTCATCTGATCGGACATAACGGACTCCTAATCGCCGGCCCTCTTCCCGGCCGCTTCCCGGCTTGGGAAGGGGCGGGAGCGGCGGGCCGGCCCGGATGTGAGGGGACAGGGTTTGGTTCGCGACGGTTGTGCCTTCGCCCAAGGGGGCTGGCTATCACGGATCGGTCCGTCCTGCCAACGGAAACCGCCGGCCGGCCGGTTGCTTGAATGGCTGTTCAGCGCCGCCCGTCCGGCCGGTGCCTGCCCCATTGGGAATCGGTCAGACGCGGCGCGTCGCGGTCCTCGCCGCCCTTGTCCTCCGGGGTGACGTCGCGGAAATCCCCGTCTATGACGCCGGGCGCGCCGGAAGCGGGGCGGAAGGGATCGTCGGCGCGGCGCGGACCGCCGGCCCCAAAATCCGCATTGCCGAAATCCCCGCGGCCGAAGCCCTGGTTGCCGGAATTGGCGCCGCCGAAACCGGCCCCGAAACCGCCACGGGAGCTGGTGGTGAAGACCGGCATTCCGGTCCCCAGCCGGCCGAGCAGCCAGCGGCCGACGCCGCGGCGCAGCGGCCGGATCAGCAGGGCGATGCCCAGGATGTCGGTCAGGAAGCCGGGTATGATCAGCAGGATGCCGGCCAGCACGGCGCAGAAGCCGTCCAGCACGGTACCGATCGGTGCTTCCCCGCGCGCCGCCGCCGCCTGGGCGCGGCTCAGCGAGGCCAGGCCCTGGTGGCGGACCAGCAGGACGCCCACCACCGCCGACAGGGCGAGCAGACCGATGGTCGGCCCGGCGCCGATCCAATCGCCGACCTGGATGAATCCGACGATCTCCAGGATCGGCAGAAGAAGGATCAACAACAGGGGATTCATGGTGTCCTTGCTCTTCGGGCTCGCTGCCCCTATCTAGGTTTGGATAGGTCGTCCGGCGGAAACACCGGCCGCCTGATCCAATCGGCCGTTGCTGGCGGGCAAACAACACGTAATGCCGCCCAGCGGCAAGGTCCAGGGGCGGGCCGGATCCGCCGGCGATTTCGCCCCGGCACAATGCTCATGACAAGCTGTCTTGGGCTCACGACAAGTTGTCTTGGAAGGAACAGATGATGGGAGACGGGTTCGTGTTCATCGAGATCGTGATCTTCGCGATGATCGCGGCCTTCCTCGTCTATCGGCTGCGCAGCGTCCTCGGCCGCCGGACGGGGGAGGAGCGGCAGCGCTCCAACCCCTTCACTCCGGCCCCCGGCGCCGCGAAGCCCGACAATGTCGTCTCCATGCCGGATCGCAGCCGGGCGCGGCCCGATGTCGCACCCGGCGCGGACGTGCCGGCTTCGGACGAGCCGCTGTCGCTGGCCGCCTCCATCGACCAGATCCGGGCCGCCGACCCGACCTTCGACGAGAAGCATTTCCTGGACGGCGCCAAGGCCGCCTTCGCCATGATCGTCGACGCCTTCGCCCGCGGCGACACCGCGACGCTGCGCCCGCTGCTGGCCGACGACGTCTATGACAGCTTCGCCCGCGTCATCCGCGACCGTCAGGCCGCCGGCGAGCAGCACGAGGCCCGCATCGAGCAGGTGCGCGAGGCCGAGGTGGTGGAAGCGAAGCTGGATGCCGGCCGTACCGCCCGCGTCACCGTCCGTCTGGTCTCCGATCAGGTGAACGTGGTGCGCGACCGCGACGGCACCATCGTCGACGGCGATCCCAAGGCGCTGGTGGAGAACACCGACGTCTGGACCTTCGCCCGCAACCTCCGGTCCCGCGACCCGAACTGGGCGCTGGTCGAGGTGCGGCAGGCCCAGTAAGGAACGATCACCAGGAATGGCTTTCCATCACCGTACCGGTTTCAGCGCCATCGCCCTCCTCGGGGCGATGGCGTTGCTGTTTTCGGCCTGCGCTCCCAAGGAAGAGGCCAAGCCGCCGCCCGACGCCCTGACCCTGGCGCCGCTGTCCTTTGCCGACTTGGCCGGCTGGCGCACCGACCCGGTCGCCCAGGCCATCCCGGCGCTCGCCCGCTCCTGCGCGCGGTTCAGGACGCTGCCTGCCGACCGGACGGTCGGGCCGAACGGGGTGGCGGGCACCATCGCCGACTGGCATGGGCCGTGCGCCCGGCTGGCGGATCTGCCGCCCGGCGACGATGCCGCGGCCCGGACCTTCTTCGAAACGACCTTCACCCCCTACGCCGCCGGCAACAACGGCACCCGCGAGGGCCTGTTCACCGGCTATTACGAAGCCGAGCTGGAGGGCAGCCTGCGCCCGGATCCTGCCTATCCGGTGCCGCTCTACCGCCGGCCGCCCGATCTGGTGATGGTCGATCTCGGCGACTTCTCCGACCGCTGGAAGGGGGAGCGCACCGCCGGCCGGGTGGTCGACGGCAAGCTGAAGCCCTACGAGGACCGCGCCGCCATCGTCGCCGGATCGCTGAAGGGCAAGGGGCTGGAACTGGTGTGGGTAAAGGACCCGATCGGCGCCTTCTTCCTGCAAATCCAGGGGTCGGGCCGGATCCGGATGGCGGACGGCAGCGAGACGCGTGTCGGTTACGCCGCCCAGAACGGCCACAAATATGTCGCCATTGGCAAGGAACTGATCGACCGCGGCGCGCTCAAGCGCGAGGAGGTCTCGCTCCAGACCATCCGCGACTGGCTGCTGGCGCATCCCGATCAGGCGGCGGCGGTGATGAACGTCAACCCGTCCTACGTCTTCTTCCAGCCGCTGAGCGGCGACGGCCCGAACGGCGCCCAGGGCGTGGCGCTGACGCCCGGCCGCAGCCTGGCGGTCGATTCGAAGTTCATGCCCTATGGCGTGCCGGTGTGGCTGGATGCCGAGGACCCGGTCGATGCCGGACAGCGGCTGCAACGGCTGCTGGTCGCCCAGGACACCGGCGGAGCGATCCGCGGGCCGGTGCGTGGCGACGTCTTCTGGGGCCATGGTCCGGAGGCGGAGCACAGGGCCGGACTGATGAAGAGCCGTGGGAGCTATGTGCTGCTGCTGCCGAAAGGCGTGAAGGTGGCGGCAGGAGGGTAGGGGGCGGGCAGGGCAATCCCTGCGCAATGTTTCACGTGAAGCAGAGGGGCGCCCGAGCGGACGCCCCCCATATCCTCACAGGATGAACTTTGACAGATCGGCGTTCTTCGCCAGCCCGCCGACCCGCTCGCGCACCAGGGCGGCGTCGATGGTGACCGTCTCCCCGGCGCGGTCGCTGGCGGCGAAGCTGATCTCCTCCAGCAGCCGCTCCAGAACCGTGTGCAGGCGCCGCGCGCCGATGTTCTCGACGGACCCGTTGATCTCCGCCGCCAGCCGCGCCAGCTCGTCGATGCTGTCGTCGGTGAAGACCAGATCGACCTCCTCCGTCTTCATCAGCGCCTTGTACTGGCGGATCAGGCTGGCTTCCGGCTCGGTCAGGATGCGCTTGAAGTCGTCCTGGCTCAGCGCCTTCAGCTCGACGCGGATCGGCAGGCGGCCCTGCAGCTCCGGCAGCAGGTCGGACGGCTTGGCGACGTGGAAGGCGCCGGACGCGATGAACAGGACGTGGTCGGTCTTCACCGGCCCGTGCTTGGTCGAGACCGTGGTGCCCTCGATCAGCGGCAGCAGGTCGCGCTGGACGCCCTCGCGGCTGACGTCGGCGCCGCGGGCGTCGGAACGGGCGGAGATCTTGTCGATCTCGTCGAGGAAGACGATGCCGTTCTGCTCGACCGCGCGGATCGCCTCGGCCACCACCTTCTCCTGGTCCAGCAGCTTGTCGGACTCCTCGGCCATCAGCACGCCATGGCTTTCGGCCACGCTCATCCGGCGGGTCTTGGTGCGGCCGCCCATCATCTTGCCGAACATGTCGTTCAGGTTCAGCATGCCCATCTGGCCGCCCGGCACGCCGGGGATGTCGAAGGTCGGCATGCCGGCCGGCGCGCCGGTGTCGGCGACCTGGACCTCGATCTCCTTGTCGTTCAGCGTGCCTTCACGCAGCATCTTGCGGAACTTTGCGCGGGTGTCGGCACTGGCGCTGTCGCCGCACAGCGCGTCGAGCACGCGCTCCTCCGCCCGCAGCTCCGCCTTGGCGGCAACCTCCTTGCGCAGCCGCTCGCGGGTCAGGCCGATGGCGGCCTCCACCAGATCGCGGACGATCTGCTCGACGTCGCGGCCGACATAGCCGACCTCGGTGAACTTGGTGGCTTCCACCTTCAGGAAGGGGGCCTGGGCCAGCCGGGCGAGGCGGCGGGCGATCTCGGTCTTGCCGACGCCGGTCGGGCCGATCATCAGGATGTTCTTGGGCAGAACCTCTTCGCGCAGCCCCTCGGGCAGCTGCTGCCGGCGCCAGCGGTTGCGCAGGGCGATGGCGACGGCGCGCTTGGCCTCGTTCTGGCCGACGATGTAGCGGTCGAGTTCGGAGACGATCTCGCGCGGGCTGAAGGCGGCGGTGTCGGCGGAAACGGATGTGGTCTGGCTCATGGCGCTCACAGCTTTTCCAGGGTGACGTTTTCGTTGGTGTAGACGCAGATGCCGGCGGCGATCCTCATCGCCTTGCGCGCCACCGCCTCGGCGTCCATCCCGTCGATGTCGATCAGCGCGCGCGCCGCCGACAGGGCGTAGGAGCCGCCGGAGCCGATGCCGATCAGCCCGTCCTCCGGCTCCAGCACGTCGCCGTTGCCGGTCAGCACCAGGCTGACGCTCTTGTCGGCCACCGCCATCATCGCCTCCAGCCGGCGCAGGTAGCGGTCGGTGCGCCAGTCCTTGGCCATCTCGACGCAGGCGCGGGTCAGCTGGCCGGGATACTGCTCCAGCTTGCCTTCCAGCCGCTCGAACAGGGTCATCGCGTCGGCGGTGGCGCCGGCGAAGCCCGCCATCACCGTGCCGCCGGCCAGCCAGCGGACCTTGCGCGCGTTGGCCTTCATCACCGTCGGGCCGACCGAGACCTGCCCGTCGCCGGCGATCACCACCTGACCGTTCTTGCGCACCGACAGGATGGTGGTGCCGTGCCACTGGATGGGATCATGGGAATTGGACGCTGGGTAGGTCATGCGGAAACCATGCTGGGGGGAAAAAAGGGAGCCTCCCGCCGCCGGGAGCCGTCCCGTTTCAGGGCTTCGGCCCCTGCGAAGCGCGGCGGCAGGGCATCCGGTCTATGTGGGAGGGGCCAGGTCGCCGTCAAGCATGTCGCCATAGGGCGTCCTATCCGGCGTCCCATCGGCCGCATCCTCCTCCCACCCAGGCGCGGCCCGGCCGGCGCGGCGCGCCTTGCCCGGTTCGGGCGAAGCGCCGGACAGCGTCGGCCCCGGCGCCGGCCCGGCCGGATCTGCTCCCAGCCGGTCGAGCAGCGGACCGAGCGCCAGGAACTCGGCCAGCCCGGCCGGCGCGGCGGCGGAGCGGACGGCGGACGGCGCCACCCCGACCAGCGCCCCGCTTCCGTCCAGCAGCGGATCGCCCGCCTCGGTCACCGCGCCGACCAGCACGGCGGAGGCCAGATCCGCCTGGATCAGCGTGGCGCCGCGCCCGCCGTCGGAGGCCAGCCCGGCGACGATGCCGGGGATTTCCTTCCCGCGTCCGCCGGGAACCGCCCGGACCGGCTCGCTGACCCGCGGTGCCGCGGTGCGGACGGGCAGGGCGGGCAGCCGGGCCGGCACCCGGACCAGGGCGAAGCCGCTGGCCGGATCGCGTCCGAGCACCCAGCCGGTCAGCTCCACCCCACGGGCCGGCCGCACGGTGACGGTGGGGTTGGCTCCGGGCAGGGGAGCCAGCAGAACCGCCTGCGCCTCGCCCGACACATCCGTCTCGCCGATCACCAGCCCATGCGCCTCGCCCACCGGCACCCTCGCCGCCGCGGGCCGGCCGGATCCGGCCCCAGTCGCAGTCTGCAACGGCAGACGGCCTTGACGATACGCCGCGGTCCCCGCAGCCAGGACAGGGGGCGGGGCGTCCGGCATCAGCGGCGTGGGGCCGGATCCGGCCCGTGCCGCCACGGGAAGCACTGCCGGCGGAGCCGCGGCCCGGGACTGCAAGTATGGCTGGGGTTGGGACTGGACGGGCAGGGCGCCGCCCGACAGCAGGGCGCGGAAACCGGCGTCGGCGGCGAGCGCCTCGACCGCCGCGGCGAAGGCCTCCTCCACCAGCAGGGTGTCGCCCTGCGGCACGCCGCGCTCCTGCGCGGTGACCCCGCTGGTGACCAGACGGTGGACCAGCCCGCCGCCGCGCGAGTCGTAGACCGTCCATTCCACCTTGACGCTGCCGGTGCCGGAACTGCCCTTGCTGCTGCCGGTCAGCCAGTTGGTGCGGTGGCACAACTCCAGCCGCACGTCGCGCAAATCGCCCTGGACGGTGAAGCGGGCGCGGCTGCGGTTGCCGTCGGGGGTGTCGGGACCGCCGGGCCGGCCGACCACGTCGAAGCCGGCGGCGGTCATCGCCTCGGCGAACCGCTCGTCGAAGGTGGAGCCGCGCCGCATGTTGACGCCGCTGGTCCAATAGACGTCGTCATAGGGCGGGGCGCAGTCGATGCCCCAGACATAGCGGCCGATCTGCATCCCGCGCCGCATCGACCCGATGGAGAGTTCGCCGAAACGGAAGGGCGCCGTAGTCCCGGCGGCGACCGGTGGGGCCGCTTTGCCGGTTGGGGGAGGCGGGGACAGGTCGCCGCAGCCGGCCGGCAGCAGGCCCAGGAGAAGGAACAGAATGGCGGGGGCGCGGCGCGGGCGGGTCATCATAAGCGGATATGCACGCAGTAAGTGTATAGAACTGTACCCCGCACACGTCCGTAGGACAATCGTCGGAATGGACAGCCCGCGCCTCAATCGTGCCGGATGCTGGCGTGGGGGGATGCTTCCTGCTACAAAACCGCCATGGACCAGACCCCCACCAACGGCGGCCGCCGCGCCTCGATCGAGCGGAACACCACGGAGACCCGGATCCGGGTCGCGCTGAACCTGGACGGCACCGGCGTCTACGACGTCAAGACGGGGGTCGGCTTCCTCGACCACATGCTGGAACAGCTGTCGCGCCACAGCCTGATGGACCTGACGGTCCTGGCCGACGGCGACCTCCACATCGACTACCACCACACCACCGAGGATACCGGCATCGCCATCGGCATGGCGGTGGCGAAGGCGCTGGGCGACCGCAAGGGCATCCAGCGCTACGGCCATTCCTATGTCCCGATGGACGAGACGCTGACGCGGGTGGCGCTGGACTTCTCCAACCGGCCCTACCTGATCTGGAAGGTGAATTTCACCCGCGACAAGATCGGCGACTTCGACACCGAGCTGTTCCGCGAATGGTTCCAGGCCTTCGCCATGGCCGCCGGCGTGACCCTGCACGTCGAGAACCTGTATGGCGAGAACAACCACCACATCGTGGAAAGCTGCTACAAGGCGCTTGCCCGCGCGCTGCGCGCCGGGGTGGAGATCGACCCGCGCAAGCGCGATGCGGTGCCCTCCACCAAGGGCACGCTCGGCGGATCGCTCTGACGGCGGGGATTTGACCTCCCCCTCCACCGTCCTTTCGGAAGGTTTGTCACGTCCATGGAAACGGTCGCGCTGATCGATTACGGCTCCGGCAACCTGCGCTCCGCCGCCAAGGCGATCGAGCGCGCGGCCGGCGAAGCCGAAGCCTCCTACACCGTCCTCGTCACCTCCGACGCCGCCGCGGTCCGCCGGGCCGACCGCGTGGTGCTGCCCGGCGTCGGCGCCTTCGCCGACTGCAAGCGCGGCCTGTCGGAGGTCCCCGGCATGCTCGACGCGCTGGAGGAGGTGGTGCATCGCCGCGGCCGTCCTTTCCTCGGCATCTGTGTCGGCATGCAGTTGATGGCCGAGCGTGGCCGCGAGTATGGCGTGACCGAGGGGCTGGGCTGGATCCCGGGCGAGGTGGTGACGCTGGAGCCGTCCGACCCGGCCCTGAAAATCCCTCATATGGGCTGGAACGAGCTGAACCTCCGCCGTCCGCATCCGCTGCTGGCCGGGCTGCCGGAGGGCGCGCATGCCTATTTCGTCCATTCCTACCAGTTCAGGCTGGCCGATCCCGACACGCTGATCGCGTCGGCGGAGTATGGCGGCCCCTTCGCCGCGGTGGTCGGGCGCGACAATCTGGTCGGCACCCAGTTCCACCCGGAGAAGAGCCAGGCGACCGGCTTGGCGCTGATCGCCAATTTCCTGCGCTGGAAGGTCTGAGCCGATGGCCGAGATCGCCATCGACAAGGTCGATGCGCTGAAGACCGCCGACCTGCACGACCTGTGCGACGCGGCCGACGACGCCATCCGTGCCGGCGGCGGCTTCGGCTGGGTAGAACCGCCGCCGCGCGACGTGATGGAGCGCTTCTGGAAGGGCGTGCTGGTGGTGCCGGAACGGGTGCTGTTCGTCGCCCGCCTGGACGGCGTGGTGGCCGGATCCGCCCAGCTGGTCAAGCCGCCGCGCAACAACGAGGCGCAGGCCCATGCCGCCCAGCTGACCACCAGCTTCGTCGCCCCCTGGGCGCGCGGCCACGGCCTCGCCCGCCGCCTGACCATGGCGGTGGTGGAGGAGGCGCGCGCCGTCGGCTTCCGGGTGCTGAACCTGGATGTCCGGGCGACGCAGGAGGCGGCCATCGCGCTCTATGAATCGCTCGGCTTCCGGCGTTGGGGCACCCATCCCTTCTACGCGCTGGTGCAGGGCAAGCCGCTCGCGGGACATTTCTACTGCAAGGACCTCGATCCCGCCTCCCAGCCGCCCGCGCCATAACCGCCAGCCCAATAACCGCCAGCCACGCCATAGGAAGACGCCCGCGATGATCATCTATCCCGCCATCGACCTCAAGGACGGTGCCTGCGTCCGCCTGCTGCGCGGCGAGATGAGCCAGGCCACGGTCTTCAACACCGATCCCGGCGAACAGGCCCGCCTGTTCCAGAGCCAGGGCTTCGAATGGCTGCATCTGGTCGATCTCAACGGCGCCTTCGAAGGCAAGCCGGTGAACGGCGCGGCGGTCGAGAGCATCCTGAAGGCGGTCACCATTCCGGTGCAGCTCGGCGGCGGAATCCGCGACCTGAACACCATCGCCATGTGGCTGGAGAAGGGCATCAGCCGCGTCATCCTGGGCACGGTGGCGCTGCGCGATCCGGAGCTGGTGAAGGCCGCCTGCCGCGAGTTCCCGGGCAAGATCGCGGTGGGGATCGACGCGCGCGAAGGCTATGTCGCGGTGGCCGGCTGGGCCGAGACCTCCGACATCAAGGCGCTCGATCTGGCGCTGAAGTTCGAGGATTGCGGCGTCGCCGCCATCATCTACACCGACATCAACCGCGACGGCGCCATGGGCGGCGTCAACGTCGAGTCGACCTCCGACCTCGCCTTCCACCTGACCACCCCGGTCATCGCGTCCGGCGGCGTCTCGTCCATCGAGGACCTGAAGGCGCTGAAGGTCGAGGAGGACACCGGGATCGAGGGCGTGATCTGCGGCCGGGCGCTGTATGACGGCCGGATCGACCCTAGGGAAGCGCTCGCCCTGCTCTCCGCCCCCGCCGTCGAGGACGCCGACTGATGCTGAAGATGCGTGTCATCCCCTGCCTGGACGTCAAGGACGGCCGGGTGGTGAAGGGGGTCAACTTCGTCGATCTGGTCGATGCCGGCGATCCGGTGGAGCAGGCCCGCGTCTATGACCGCGAGGGGGCCGACGAGTTGACCTTCCTCGACATCACCGCCAGCCACGAGAACCGCGACACCATCTTCGACGTGGTGCGGCGGACGGCGGAGCAGGTCTTCATGCCGCTGACCGTCGGCGGCGGCGTGCGCACGGTGGACGACATCCGCAAGCTGCTGCTGGCCGGCGCCGACAAGGTGTCGATCAACACCGCGGCGATCCACCGGCCGGAGTTCGTGCGCGAAGGCGCCGAGAAGTTCGGCGCCCAGTGCATCGTCGTCGCCATCGACGCCAAGAAGGTCGCTCCCGGCAAATGGGAGGTCTTCACCCATGGCGGCCGCAACGCCACCGGCATCGACGCGGTGGAGTGGGCCAAGCGGATGGAATCGCTGGGGGCGGGCGAGATCCTGCTGACCTCGATGGACCGCGACGGCACCAAGAGCGGCTTCGACCTGGAGCTGACGCGCACGGTGGCGGACTCGATCCGCGTCCCGGTGATCGCGTCCGGCGGCGTCGGCACGCTCGACCATCTGGTCGAGGGCATCCGCGAGGGCCACGCCACCGCGGTGCTCGCCGCCTCGATCTTCCATTTCGGCACCTACACCATCGGGCAGGCCAAGGGGGCGCTCGCCGCCGCCGGCATTCCGGTGCGCCCGGCCAAGGCGCTGGAGACGACGAATGGGTGAGAAGAAGGCCGCGGAGAAAGCCGCCGAAAAGGCGGCCGAGAAGGCCCCGGCCATGCCGCCGGGGATCCCGCTGGGAGCCGAAGTGCTCGACCGCCTGTTCGTCACCGTGCAGGCGCGCAAGGGCGCGGATCCGGAGACCTCCTACACCGCGAAGCTCTACAGCCGCGGCACCGCCAAGATCGCCCAGAAGGTGGGCGAGGAGGCGGTGGAGGCGATCCTGGAGGCGGTGCGCGGCGACAAGGCGGCGCTGGCCGCGGAATCGGCCGACCTGCTCTATCACCTGCTGGTGCTGTGGGCCGACACCGGGCTGGATCCGGCGGAAGTCTGGAGCAGGCTCGCCCAGCGCGAGGGCACCAGCGGCATCGACGAGAAGAAGTCCCGCAAGGCCTGAGCCAAGGTCTGAGCAGGGCCCGACCGGGACTCCCCACCAAGAGGACGCATGCGATGGCAAAGAGCTATGACGCCAACAACGTGTTCGCCCGCATCCTGCGCGGCGAAATCCCGTGCAAGAAGGTGCACGAGACCGACCACGCGCTGGCCTTCCACGACATCGACCCGCAGGCGCCGACCCATGTGCTGGTGATCCCGAAGGGCGCCTACACCGACCTGGACGACTTCACCGCCAATGCTTCGGAGGCGGAGATCGCCGGCCTGTTCCGCGCGGTGGGCGAGGTCGCCCGCATGGTCGGCGCCGACGGCCCCGGCTACCGCATCCTGTCCAACTGCGGCGAGGCGGCGCACCAGGAAGTGCCCCACCTGCACATCCACCTGTTCGCCGGCCGCGACCTGGGGCGGATGATCGGCAAGGCCTGAGCGGCGCACCCCGGTACCCCCTCCCTTTCCGGACAGGGGGACGCCTACCGCCGGCGCACCCCGACCCGGCGCCGCGTCCCCTTCTTCGGCGGCACCGCGTCCAAAATCGCCAGGATCGCCTCGATCCGTTCCTCGTCCAGATCGCCGATGCACTCCGACAGGCGGTTGGCTAGCTCCGTCGCCCGGGCGCTCAGGCCCGAGCTGTCCACCGTCACGCGCGGGTGGGACAGATCCGCCAGCCGTTCCAGCTCCTCCGCCTCGTCCCAGATGATGCCGAAATAGGCGCAGATCTGCCGGACCAGCTGGGGGGAGGGCTGGCCGCGCTTGCCATGTTCCAGGGCCGACAGGTAGGCGGACGAGATGGACAGGTCGGTCGCCATCTGCTTCAGCGTCACGCCCCTGGCGTCCCGCAGCGACCGGACCCGTTCGCCGAACGGGGTCATGTGAAGTCCCTGACTGTTTGGGACTCAGTCCTTACGGTCGCGCCGCCGTTTGATCAAGACATAGAGCGCGCCGTCGCCGCCGTCCTTCGGCTGGGCCGGCTGGATCGCCAGCACCATCGGGCGCAGGGCCGGATCCCCCAGCCAGCGGGGGGTCGCCTGGCGCAGCACGCCCAGGCTGCCGAAGCTGCCCTTGCCGGTGATCACCAGCACGCAGCGCCGGCCCTCGTTCCAGGCGCGGTGGACGAAGGAGGCGAGCGCCGTGTGCGCCTGGGCCTGGGTCATGCCGTGCAGGTCGATGCGGCCGTCGATCTCCAGCTCGCCGCGGCGGAAGCGGTCGCCGGTCCGGCGGTCGATGTTGGCGGTCGATCCGGGTGTCAGCGGCGGCTGGGAATGCCGGGCGGGGCGGGGCGGGGCGGGATGCTGGCGCGGCGTCGGCGGCGGGGCGAGACTGGTCGCCACCGGCTCCTCGACAAGCTCCGCCATGGTCGCCAGTGGTTCCGCCTCCACCTCTACGGCGCGGCCGGGCATCGGTTCGGCGTCGCGCATGGCGATCCGCCACAGGCGCCGCTCGTCGGGCGTGGGCAGTCGTCTGCGGGTCATCGGCGCGGAACCTTCTGCGGAAATGAAAAGGGCGGTACCGACGGATAAAGCCCGCCGGCCCGCCCCTGTCAATGTGTGTCGCCGCCCGGCATGGAAAAAGGGCGCAAAGAAAAAGGCGCGCAGAAAAAGGCCGCCCCGGCCTATGCCCGCGAAAAGGCCGCCGCCGCCGCGACCTGCTCGTCGGTCGGACGCACCCCGGTGTAGAGCACGAACTGTTCGAGCGCCTGCAGGGCGATGACCTCGGCGCCGGTGATCACCGGCTTGCCGGCCTCGCGCGCGGCGCGGATCAGCGGGGTCTCGGCCGGCATGGCGACGACGTCGAACACCTGCGCCGCCGCCGCGACCAGCGCCGGCTCGAAGGCGAGGGCGTCGGCCTCCGGTGCCCCGGCCATGCCGAGCGGCGTGACGTTGACCAGCAGGGACCCCTCGGCGATGCCGGCGGTGTCCGGCTGCCAGGGCAGGCTGTACTCGTCGGCGAGCCGGCGGCCGGTCTCCTCGTTGCGGGCGATCAGCGTGCCGTTGGTGAAGCCGGAATCGCGCAGCGCGCACACCACCGCGCGGGCCATGCCGCCGCTGCCGCGCAGCGCGAAGGGCAGCCCGGGCGAGACGTCGTGGCGGTCGAGCAGCGTGCGGACCGCGAGATAGTCGGTGTTGTAGCCGCGCAGGCGGCTGCCGCCGTCCTCGGTGGTGTCGTTGACGATGGTGTTGACCGACTGCAACCCGGCGGCAGACGGGTCCAGCTCGTCGAGGAAGGGGATGCAGGCCTCCTTGAAGGGCATCGACACGCCGCAGCCGCGGATGTTCAGCGCCCGGATGCCGGTGATGGCGCCCGGAAGATCGTTGGTGGTGAACGCCTTGTAGACGTAGTTCAGCGAGAGCGCGTCATAGAGGTGATTGTGGAAACGCGTGCCGATGTTGCTCGGGCGGCCCGAGAGCGAGATGCACAGGCGCGTGTCTCTGTCGATCTTGTGGGGCAACCAAACCTCTCCTTGCCGATATGCGTTGCGGGTCAGCCGCCCGCCTTCAACGCGTCCAAACGTCCTTTCAGCAGAGTGTACTCGGGGTCGCTCGGCTTGAACTGGGCGATCAGCTTACCCCAATGGGTGGCGGCCTCGTCCCGGCGTCCCGACATCATGGCGTCGAGGCCGAGCAGCCACAGCGCGTCCTTGTTCTCCGGCTCCGCCTTCAGCGCCAGCCGCAGGGCGGAGGTCGCCTCCTCCGGCAGGGGCTTCGGCGTCTCGTTGCGCGGCTGGGTCTGCAATACGGCGTTGGCATAGGCGACCTGCACGTCGGCGCGGTCCGGCGCCCGTTCGCGCGCCTTGCCGGCGGCGTCCAGCGCCTTGGCCGTCTCGCCCAGCACGCCATAGGAGCGGGCGAGCTTCAGCCAGCCGTCGACGTCCGACGGATCGGCGTCCAGCCGGGCGGCGAGGCTGGCGACCATGCCACGGATCATCTCGTCCTGCCCTTGGGCATTGCCCTGGGTGCCGGCTTGAGCGTTCGGCGCTGCCTGTGCCGCCTGCTCCTTCTGCTCCGGCGGCAGTGGCTGCGGCGTCACCTTGGCGGGGTCGAGGTTCAGCGCCACCGCGGCCTCGCGGATCTGGTCGCGCACCACCGGCACCCACGGCGCGTCGGCCGGCGATTCCGCCATCAGCGCGCTCCAGCGGTCGAGCGCCCCCTGCTGGTCGCCGGCCTGGAAGCGGGCAAGCGCCGCGAAGAAGCGGGCGCGCGGGTCCTTCGGTTCCTTGGCCAGCACGGCGTCGAAGGCGGCCACCGCCTCTTCCGGCACCATGCCGTCGTTGGCGGAGACCAGCGTCTCGCCGAACAGTCCCTGGAGTTCCACGTCGTCCTTGTTCAGGGCGGCGGCATGGCGCAGCGCGTCCGCGGCCTCGGCGTTGCGGTTCATCTTGGCATAGGCCTGCCCCAGGATCAGCCAGCCCTGCTGGTCGTTCGGGTTCTCCGCCAATTGGGCCTTCAGCTTGTCCATCGCCGCCAGCACGCTCTTGGGCGGACCGCCGCGCTCCTGCTCCAGGTTGCGCGAAGCCAGCGGCTGGGCCGGCAGGTCGGGACGGCCATAGATGCCGTAAACGCTGAGCGCGCCGACCGGCAGCACCAGCGCCAGCAGCACGGCCAGCACGCGGGCGCTGCGCGGGGTGACCGCCGCGCCGGACGGGCCGCTCTTCTCCGCCCCATCTTTATCGGCCGTCGCCAGCATGCGCCGGGCGATCTCCGCCCTGGCCGCTTCCGCCTGGGCGTCATTGATCAGGCCGCGCCCGCGGTCGCGCTCCAGCTCGTCGAGCTGGTCGCGGTAGACCTCGCGGTCGAACTCCTCGCGGTCGGGGGCCCGGGCGGATCCGGCCGACCGCAGCAGCGGCGGCACCAGCAGCAGCAGCACGGCGGCGGTCAGGACGGCGGCGAAAATCCAGAACAGCATCAGTCGTCTTTCCGCAGCAGGGCGTCCAGCCGCCGCCGCTCATCCGCGCTCAGGGGGGCGGTGTCGGCGCCGGCGGCCACGCCGCGCCGCCCGCGCAGGAACAGGAAGGTGCCGGCCGCGCCCAGCAGCAGCACGGCGAAGGGGCCGACCCACAGCACCAGCGTGGTCGCCTTGAAGGGCGGCCGCAGCAGCACATAGTCGCCGTAGCGGTCGGTGACGTACTCCATCACCTTGTCGTCGCTGTCGCCGGCCTTCAGCCGGTCGCGCACCAGGAGGCGCAGGTCGCGGGCCAGCGGCGCGTTGCTGTCGTCGATCGACTGGTTCTGGCAGACGAGGCAGCGCAGCTCCTGGCTGATGGCCCGGGCGCGGGTCTCCAGCGCCGGATCGGGCAGGACCTCGTCCGGCTGGACCGCCAGGGCGGGAGCAAGAGTGGACAGCGCCAGCAGTGCGGCGAGGAGGAGGCGCTTCATCAGCCCTGCCTCAGATGCTTGACCATCGGGAGAATCTGCTCCTCCACCACCTGCGGGGTCAGCGGGCCGACATGCTTGAAGCGGATGCGGCCCTTGCGGTCGATCAGGTAGCTCTCCGGCACGCCGTAGACGCCCCAGTCGATCGACACCCGGCCGTCCTGGTCGGCGCCGATGGCGGCATAGGGGTTGCCGTTGCGCGACAGCCAAGTCAGCGCGTCCTCCGGCTTGTCCTTGTAGTTGATTCCGAAGACCGTCACCCCCTGCTCGCGCGACAGGCGGGTGATGACGGGATGCTCCGCCTTGCAGGGGATGCACCAGGAGGCGAAGACGTTCACCAGCGTCACGTCGCCGGTCAGCTTGGCGGAGGACAGGCCGCCGGTGGCAGGCTGTCCCGGAACCGCCGGCAGGTCGAAGGTCGGCGCCGGCTTGTCGATCAGGGCCGACGGGATGTCGCGCGGGTCGCGCTCGAACCCCAGGTAGAAGGCCACGCCCACCCCGAGGAACAGCAGGAAGGGCAGCAGGTAGAGAAGGCGGCGCATCGTGTCTTCGTCCTCATTCGGCCGGCAGCGGAGCCGATTTTCCACCGGTCTTGCCGGCCATGCGGCGGCGTTCGGGCGCGCCGATGCGGAATCTGCGGTCGGTCAGGCTGACCAGCCCGCCCAGCATCATCCCGACCCCGCCAATCCAGATCCACGGCACCAGCGGGTGGTGGTAGATGCGGACGATCCAGGCGGTGCCGTTCTGCGTCGGGTCGCCCAGCGCCACATACAGGTCGGAGAAGACCGTGGTGTGGATGGCCGATTCCGTGGTGGTCATGCGGGTGGTGCTGTAGCTGCGGCGTTCCGGCTCCAGCGTGGCGACGCGCTGGCCGTCCTTCGTCACCGTGAAGACGCCGCGCTCCGCCTTGAAGTTCGGGCCGTCGACCAGCCCGACGCCGTCGAACTGGAACTCGTAGCCGGCGACGCTGGCCCGGTCGCCCGGCTTCATCGCGCTGATCGATTCGGTCTGCCAGGCCGAGGTGCCGGTCATGCCGAGGATCGACAGGCCGAGGCAGGCATGGGCGATGGTCATGCCCCAGGCGCTGCGCGGCAGATGCACGGCACGGTTCCAGCTGTTCCTGAACGAGGTGCGGAACAGGGCGATGCGGTCGGCGAACTCCACCAGCGAGCCGACGAAGGCCCAGGCGGCGAGGCCGATGCCGACCAGCGCCAGCAGCGGCCCGCCGCCCGCCTTGACATAGGCGGTGACGGCGACGGCGATGACCACGGCGACGCCGGCCACCCACAGCCGGGTCAGCGCCGCCCCCAGATCCGCCCGCTTCCACGACAGGAAGGGGCCGACGACCATGGCGACCACCATCGGGATGGCGACCGGCAGGAAGGTGGCGTTGAAGAAGGGGGCGCCGACCGACACCTTGCCCAGCTTCATGATGTCGAGGAACAGCGGATAGAGCGTGCCGATGAACACCGTCGCCGTCGCGGTCGACAGCAGCAGGTTGTTCAGCACCAGCGCCCCTTCGCGGCTGATCGGCGCGAACAGCCCGCCCGCCTTCAGCGTCGGCGCCCGCAGGCTGTAGAGCAGCAGCGAGCCGCCGGTGGCGATCGCCAGCAGCACCAGGATGAAGATGCCGCGCTTGGGATCGACGGCGAAGGCGTGGACCGAGGTCAGGATGCCGGAGCGCACCAGGAAGGTGCCCATCAGCGACAGCGAGAAGGTGACGATGGCCAGCAGGATGGTCCAGCTCTTCAGCGCGTCGCGCTTCTCCACCACGATGGCGGAATGCAGCAGCGCCGTGCCGGCCAGCCAGGGCATGAAGGAGGCGTTCTCCACCGGGTCCCAGTACCACCAGCCGCCCCAGCCCAGCTCGTAATAGGCCCACCAGGAGCCCATGGCGATGCCCATGGTCAAGGTCGACCAGGCCGCCAGCGTCCAGGGCCGTACCCAGCGCGCCCAGGCGGGATCGACCCGCCCCTCGATCAGGGCGGCGACGGCGAAGGAGAAGGCCATCGAGAAGCCGACATAGCCCGCATAGAGGAAGGGCGGGTGGAAGGCGAGGCCGGGGTCCTGCAGCAACGGGTTCAAATCGTTGCCGTCGATCGGCGCCGGCACCACGCGGATGAAGGGGTTCGAGGTGATCAGGATGAACAGCAGGAAGCCGACCCCGATCAGCCCCTGGACCGCCAGCACCCGTGCCTTGAGCGTCGGCGGCAGGTTACGTCCGAACAGGGCGACGGCGGCGCCGAAGATCGTCAGCATGACGATCCACAGCATCATCGACCCCTCGTGGTTGCCCCAGACGCCCGACACCTTGTAGAGCATCGGCTTGGCCGAGTGGCTGTTCTGCACCACGTTCAACACGCTGAAGTCGGACACCACATGGGCCCAGGTCAGGGCGGCGTAGGCGAGCAGCACCAGCAGCATCTGGGCGATGGCGGCGGGCACCGCGACGTTCATCCAGGCGGCGTTGCGGGTGGCGGCGCCGACCAGCGGCGGCACCGACTGCACCAGCGCGACGAACAGCGCCAGCACCAGGGCGTAATGGCCGAGTTCGGGGATCACGGTCCCGCTACTCCTTCTTCGCGGTCTTCGTCGCCGATTCGGCCGGGTTCTTGTAGACGCCGGCCTGCTTCAGCGCCTCCGACACCTCGGGCGGCATGTAGTTCTCGTCATGCTTGGCCAGCACCTCGCGCGCGACGAAGACGCCGCCGGTCATCCGGCCCTCCGCCACCACGCCCTGGCCCTCGCGGAACAGGTCGGGCAGCTGGCCGCGGTAGCGGACGTCCACGGTGTGGGCGGTATCGGTGACGCGGAAGGCGGTGGTGACGCCGTCCGGCTGCTTCTGCACGCTGCCTTCCTCGACCAGCCCGCCCAAGCGGAAATTGCGGTCGCCGACCTGCTGCGTCTGAAGCTGGCTCGGGCTGTAGAAGAAGACGATGTTGTCCTGGAAGGCGGTCAGCGCCAGGGCGGTCGCCGAACCCAGCCCGAGAAGGGCGAGGCCCAGCATGTAGAGGCGGCGTTTCTTGCGGGTCATCCTTCGCTCGCTTCCGCCGGCGTTCCGGCGCTCTGTTCGGCCGTCTTCCGGCCAGCATTGCGGGTGCGGCGGCGGGCGGGCCGGGCGCTTTCCAGCGCCTTCAGCGTGGCCTCGGCGTCGCGCAGCCCCTTCCAGGTGGCGACCAGCAGCCCCAGCAGGACGATGGCGGCGATGCCGTAGGCCGGCCAGACATAAGCGGCGTAGCCGCCCATATGGAGGAACTCGTTCATCGTCCTTACCCCCGCATCCCGTCATGGACGGTACCATCGCCCGCTACCGACAGCCGCAGCGTCTGGATCTTGCGCTGGGCGATCTCGGTGCGCACGCGCAGCAGCACGACCGACAGGAAATAGGCGGTGAAGGCGCCGGCCATCACCAGCAGCGGCGTCAGCATGCTGGGATCGATGCTGGGGCCGCCCATGCGCACGACGCTGGCCGGCTGGTGCAGGGTGTTCCACCAGTCGACCGAGAACTTGATGATCGGCACGTTGACGATCCCGACCAGCAGCAGGACGTTGCCGGCCTTCGTGCCGCGCTGCGGGTCGTCGAAGGCGTTCACCAGGGCCATGTAGCCGAGATAGAGGAAGAACAGGATCAGCACGCTGGTCAGCCGGGCGTCCCACACCCACCAGGTTCCCCACATCGGCGCGCCCCACAGCGACCCGGTCACCAGGCAGACGAAGGTGAAGCCGGCGCCGATGGGGGCGGCGGCCTTGGCGAACAAATCGGCCAGCGGGTGCTTCCACACCAGGCCGCAAGCCGCGGCGATGGCCATGTTGGTGTAGACGAACAGGCTCATCCAGGCGGCGGGGACATGGATGTACATGATCCGCACCGTCTCGCCCTGCTGGTAGTCGGGCGGCGAGCTGAACAGGCTGAACCACAGACCGAGGATCGTCAGGATCACGGTCGCCCCGGCGCACCACGGCAGCAGCACGGCCGACAGGCGCAGGAAGCGGGCGGGGTTGGCGAAACGATGCATAGAACGATGGCCCCGGTACAGGTGACCTTGGTCAGGCTTGCGGACGATATAAGCGCATGTATGGCGGACTGCGAGGGGTTTCGCCTTGATCTCGGTCAGGCGGACCCGCCATTCGTTCGTACTCTGACACCAAGGTATGAGGCGCCTCAGACCCTGGGTAACGCTTGTTTTGCTCGTTGCAGGACGCCGGCGGCGGAGATTTTCATCCCGTCCGCCGGTGATTTTTTCCGGCTCAGGCGGCCATACCCTCCCGCACCGCCGCCTGCATCGCTTCGGCGATCAGGTCGAAATCGCGCAGGCTGACCGGCAGCAGGCCGAAGCGGAAGGGATAGCCCCAGTTCCGCACCCCGGCGGTCAGCTCCAGCCGGTTCAGCAGCGGCTGGATCGGCGCTTCCTCCGCCGGCCACCAGGACACGTCGCGCCGGAAGGGGACGAAGCCGCCGCCCATGTCGAACTTGTAAGGCTCGCCCGGCAGGAGGGTGCCGACGGCGGTGAAGGACTTCAGCCCGTCCGCCGCGCCGAACCGGTCGGTGGGGGAGTAGTAGACGACCCGGTCGCCCGGTTGGATCCGCCGCAGCGGTGCCGCCTTGCCGTGGCAGACCTGCATGAAGCCGCCGGCCCGGCCGCGCCGGACATGCTCGGCACAGGCCACGGCGATCCAGGCTGCTATCGGAGCATCGGTGCGGGTGTTGCCGCCGCTCACGACCGCACCTGTTCGTCCTGGCTGGCGTCTTCCCGGTGGGGGGCGAACACGCGCAGGCGGTGGCCGTCGGGGTCGCTTGCAACGAAGGTATGACCGAAATCCATCGCGGTCGGCGGTTGCAGGACGGTCAGGCCGCGGGCGCTCCAGTCGGCGTACAGGTCGCGCACGCCCGCCTCGTCGGCGACGGTGAAGGCGATCTCGCTGCCGCCCGGCGCGGTCGCCGCCGGCTCCACCGTATGGCGCGACCACAGGCCCAGCATCAGCCCGTTCCCCGCCTTGAACATGGCGAAGGTGGGCGAGGCCTCCACCGGCGGCCGGCCCAGCAGGTCGGCATAGAAGGCGGCGCTGGCGGCCGGGCTATCGACATGGAGCAGGACGAAATCGAGGGCAAGGACGGCGGCGCGGTTGGCAGCAGCGGTCTGGGTCGCGGTCATGGTCGGCTCCGGTCTTGAAGGATTGGGGTGAGGCGGTCCGTTCGGCGCCCTCACCGTCAAAGCCAAGACTAGGCTTCCATGCTGACAGTTTCCGTCAGCATGCCGTCAGCGCTGCGGGATGCCCTCCGCCGAGCGCCATTCCTTCAGCATCGCCTGCCGGCGGCGGGGATAGCGGGCCTCGCTGGCGGTCAGCGCGAGGATGCGGTCGGTGCGGAAATGGCGGAAGGACTGGCGCAGCTCGCACCACGCCACCATCACCCGCACCCGGTCGAAGAAGCCCAGCGCGAAGGGCCAGACGGTCCGCCGGCTTTCCGACCCGTCGCGGTCGCGATAGGAGATCTCCAGCTTGCGCTCGGCCCTGATGGCGCTGCGGATGGCCGCCAGCTCGGCGTCCCCAACCGGGATGGGTTCGCCGGGACCGACCAGCAGGGCGGAGCCGTCCAGCCCCTCCCGCCTGTCCGGCGGCAGCACCGCGGCGATCTTGGCGAGCGCGTCGCGCGCCGCCCCGCCCAGCCGGCTGTCGCCGCGCTCCACCACCCAGCGCGACCCCAGCACCAGCGCCTCGACCTCCTCCTCGGTGAACATCAGCGGCGGCAGCAGGAAGCCGGCGCGCAGCAGATAGCCCACCCCCGGCTCCCCCTCGATCATCGCCCCCTGGGCCTGGAGCGTGGCGATGTCGCGGTAGAGCGTGCGGAGGCTCACGCCGAGTTCGGTTGCCAAGGCGTGTCCGCTGACCGGCTGGCGATGCCGCCGCAGAAGCTGCATCAGATCGAGGAGACGTTCGGCGCGCGACATCGGGAACTGCGAAAAGAAAGGGAGGACTCATAATGACAAGGGGCGCTCCCCGATGGGAAGCGCCCCTCTTCATGGCGGGAGTCATCGGGCGGTTGCCCGACGTTCCCGAACCTTATCGGCGGATCACTCCGCCTTCTTCGTCAGGTCCTCGCCGGTGGCCTGGTCGACCTGCTTCATCGACAGCTTGACCTTGCCGCGGTCGTCGAAGCCGATGACCTTGACCTTCACCTGGTCACCCTGCGACACGACGTCCGACACCTTGCCGACGCGCTGCTGCGCCAGCTCGGAGATGTGGACGAGGCCGTCGCGCGACCCCAGGAAGTTCACGAAGGCGCCGAAATCGACGACCTTCACCACCTTGCCGGTGTAGACGACGTTCATCTCCGGCTCGGCGACGATGCCCTTGATCCACTCGATGGCGGCGTCCGACTTCTTCTGGTCGACGGCCGAGACCTTGACGGTGCCGTCGTCGTCGATGTCGATCTTGGCGCCGGTCTGCTCGACGATCTCGCGGATCACCTTGCCGCCGGAGCCGATCACGTCGCGGATCTTCTCCTTGGGGATGTTGATCACGGTGATGCGCGGGGCGTTCTCGTTGACGCCTTCGCGGGCGCCGGTCAGCGCCTTCGACATCTCGCCCAGGATGTGCAGGCGGCCGTCCTTGGCCTGGCCCAGGGCGATCTTCATGATCTCCTCGGTGATCGAGGTGATCTTGATGTCCATCTGCAGCGCGGTGACGCCGACTTCCGTCCCGGCGACCTTGAAGTCCATGTCGCCCAGGTGGTCTTCGTCACCCAGGATGTCGGACAGGACGGCGAAGCCGTGGTCTTCCTTGATCAGGCCCATGGCGATGCCGGCGACCGGACGGGCCAGCGGCGCGCCGGCGTCCATCAGCGACAGCGAGGTGCCGCAGACGGTGGCCATCGAGGAGGAGCCGTTGGACTCCGTGACTTCCGACACGACGCGCAGCGTGTAGGGGAAGTCCTCCTTCTTCGGCAGCAGCGGGTGGATGGCGCGCCAGGCCAGCTTGCCGTGGCCGATCTCGCGGCGGCCCGGGCTGCCCATGCGGCCGGCCTCACCCACCGAGTACGGGGGGAAGTTGTAGTGCAGCATGAAGTGCTCGCGGTACTCGCCCTCGAGCGCGTCGATGATCTGCTCGTCCTGGCTGGTGCCCAGCGTGGTCACGACCAGCGCCTGGGTCTCGCCGCGGGTGAACAGGGCCGAGCCGTGGGCGCGCGGCAGAACGCCGACTTCCGACACGATCGGGCGCACGGTCTTGGTGTCGCGGCCGTCGATGCGGCGGCCGGTCTTCAGGACGGCGCCGCGCAGGATGTCGGCCTCCAGCTCCTTGAACTCGAAGCCGATCGACTGGGCGTCGAATTCCTCGGCCAGCGTCTCGAGCGCCTTCGCCTTGGCGGCGCCGACCTTCTCGTAGCGCGACTGCTTCACCGTCTCGGTGTAGGCGGCCTCGACGGCGGCGCCGACGGTCTCGCGCAGGCGGGCCTTCAGGGCCTTGCGGTCATAGGCCGGCTCCGGCAGATCCCACGGCTCCTTGGCGGCTTCCTCGGCCAGGTCGATGATCATCCCGATCACCGGCTGGAAGTTGGTGTGGCCGAACATGACGGCGCCCAGCATGACCTCTTCGGTCAGCTCCTTGGCTTCCGATTCGACCATCAGCACGCCTTCGGTGGTGCCGGCGACGACCAGATCCAGATCGGTGTCCTCGACCTCGTCCATGGTCGGGTTCAGGATGTACTGGCCGTTCTTGTAGCCGACGCGGGCGGCGCCGATCGGACCCAGGAACGGGATGCCGGAGATCGTCAGGGCGGCCGAGGCGCCGACCATCGCCACGATGTCCGGATCATTCTCCAGATCGTGGCTCAGCACGGTGCAGACGACCTGCGTCTCGTTGCGGAAGCCGTCGGCGAACAGCGGACGGATCGGACGGTCGATCAGGCGGCTGACCAGCGTTTCCTTTTCGGTCGGACGGCCTTCACGCTTGAAGAAGCCGCCGGGGATCTTGCCGGCCGCGAAGGCCTTTTCCTGGTAATTGACGGTCAGCGGGAAGAAATCGACGCCCGGCTTCGGCGCCTTGGCGGCGACGGCGGTGCACAGGACGGTGGTGTCACCATAGGTGACCAGCACGGCGCCGTTGGCCTGACGGGCGATCTTGCCCGTTTCCAGGACCAGCTTGCGGCCGCCCCACTCGATTTCCTTGCGATGAACAGTAAACATGGATTCTTTCCTTCCATCCGACACCCTGCGACGGCCGGATTGCCGCCCAAGGCCGGGGCCATCGGTCGTAGGACCCCGCGAGAAAACTGGAGGTGTGGTGTTCGACAACAGGATCGAATCAATCAAGATGTAAGCGCCGCTGACGCAAAAAAGGCCGGTCCCCGAATAAACGGGCCGGCCTGTCCATCACGAAACGCTCAAGATCGAGTTTCTATTGCCAATAACCAATGAGGTGTTCCGGAACGGTACAGGTGAACGAAGACTTCCCTTGGGCTTCCCTTGTTCCGCTGTTCCGGTGGGTAACCCCCGGCCGGTGGCCGGCCAGGGGGGAACCCGAACCCGTCAGCGGGACGGCGCAGCCGTTAGCGGCGCAGGCCCAGACGCTCGATCAGCGTAGCGTAGCGCGACTGATCCTTCTTCTTCAGGTAGTCGAGCAGACGGCGGCGCTGACCGACCATCACCAGCAGACCACGGCGGGAGTGGAAGTCCTTCTTGTGGCCCTTCAGGTGATCCGTCAGGTTGCTGATGCGCTCCGTCAGGATCGACACCTGGACCTCGGGCGAACCGGTGTCGTTGGTGCCGCGGGAATATTCCTTGATCAGCTCTTGCTTGCGCTCGGGCGTAATCGACATCGGGGTCTCCTAAATCACGTGAGGTTGAGCACGCGCACCGGACGGACTTCCGCCCCCTCGACACGGGCCAACGCCACCGGCGTTCCGCCGAAAAGCGCAATGACGGTACCATCCCCACCGTCAGCACCCTGAACCGCCATCAGCCGTTCACGATCCTGCCGGGTGAGGAGGGCGACCGTCTGGCCGTGCCTCAGTCGGTGCGCTTCCGCTTCCGTAAGGGCCAGCGCCGGGATGTCGTCCAGCGCGGTCTCGATCGGCAACAGAAGTCGTTCGACGGCCGCACCTTGCTCCATGGCGGCCAGTTCGTCCAGGGAAATCGCCCGGTCCAGCGTGAAGGAGCCGACGCGCAGACGGCGCAGAAGCCCGACATGGCCGACCGTGCCCAGCGCTTCCGACAGGTCGCGGGCCAGCGAGCGGACATAGGTGCCCTTGCCGCAATCGACCTCGAACACCGCATGGTCGGCATCCGGTTCCTCGACCAGCTCGAAGCGGTCGATGCGCACGGTGCGGGCGGCCAGATCGACCGCGTCGCCTTCGCGCGCGATGTCGTAGGCGCGCTCGCCGTCGATCTTGATGGCGCAGAACTGCGGCGGCACCTGCTGGATCTCGCCGAGGAAGGCGGGCAGGGCGGCGCGGACCTCTGCCGTGGTCGGCCGGCGGTCGGAGCGGTCGATCACCGCGCCCTCGCGGTCGTCGGTGGTGGTGCGCTCGCCCCAGCGGATCGAGAAGCGGTAGGTCTTGGCGCCGTCCATGGCATAGGAGACGGTCTTGGTCGCTTCGCCCAGCGCGATCGGCAGGATGCCGGTCGCCAGCGGGTCCAGCGTGCCGCCATGCCCGGCCTTCTCGGCGTTCAGCAGGCGGCGCACCTTCGACAGCGCCTGGGTGGAGGTCATGCCTTCCGGCTTGTCCAGCACCACCCAGCCATGGATCGGCGTGCCCTTGCGCTTACGAGCCACGGCGGCCGCCCCGGCTCTCGTCCTTGGTCTCGCCCTTTTCCTCGCCTTTGTCTTCGTCGTCGAGCATGGCGCGATCCTCGTCTTCGAGGTCGTCGTCCTCTTCAGACTCATCGGGGCCGAGGTCGTCGCCGTCCTCATCCCCCTCTTCGTCCCAGGAGTCGTCCTCATCCTCGTCATGGTCGTCGTCGCCGTTGACGCGGCCCAGCGGATGGCCGCTCAGGTCGCGGGCGACCTCCGGGCTGTGCAGGATGCTGTCGATGCGATGGGCGTAGTCGAAGGAGGTGTCACCCTCGAAGCTCAGCGTCGGGGCATGGCGCAGGTTGACCATGCGCGCGACCTGTCCGCGCAGGAAGGCGGCCGCCCGCTTCAGGGCGACCTGGGCCTCCTCCATCCGCTCGCCGCCCAGCGTCGAATAGAAGACGGTGGCGTTGGACAGGTCGGGGCTGATCCGCACCTCGGTGACCGTGACGTTCAGCGAGGCCAGTTCGGGATCGTGGAAGTCCCCGCGGCGGAACAGGTCGGCCAGGGCGTGGCGCAACTCCTCGCCGACGCGCAGTTGCCGTTGGGACGGGGGCTTGCCGGCGATGAACGCGCCGCGCTTCTTGCTGGCCATGGTACGTGTCTTTCGTCGTGTCACTTGGCCGGGCTGTTCCAGCTCTCCGGCCGATCACAAGGGGGTTGGAGGGAGGCATCGGTCTCCCACCCCAATATAGGAACAGGGCGCAGGATGGATCCCGCGCCCCTGAAAGCCAAGAAGGGCCGCCCGATCCATCCCGGCGGGTGCCGGAAGGGATCGGGCGAACCGGACAGGTCACAGCTCGCGAGCGATTTCCTCGATCTCGAAAGCTTCGATCTGATCGCCGGCCTGGATGTTGTCGTAATTCTCGAAGGCCATGCCGCACTCGTAACCCTCGCGCACTTCCTTGACTTCGTCCTTGAAGCGCTTGAGCGTCTTGAGCGTGCCTTCGTGAATGACGACGTTGTCGCGCAGCAGGCGGACGCCGGCGCCGCGCTTGACGGTGCCCTGCGTGACCATACAGCCGGCGACCTTGCCGACCTTCGTGATGTTGAACACCTCGCGGATGGTCGCGTAGCCGATGAAGCGTTCCCGCAGCGTCGGGGACAGCAGACCGGTCAGCGCCGCCTTCACGTCGTCGATCACGTTGTAGATGATCGAGTAGTAGCGGATCTCGACGCCGTCGCGCTTGGCGAGGTCGCGGGCCTGCGGGTTGGCGCGGACGTTGAAGCCGATGATCATCGCGTTGGACGCATTGGCCAGCGTGATGTCGGACTCGTTGATCGCACCGACCGAGTTGTGCAGGACGCGGACCTTGACCTCGGTGTTCTCGGCCGTGAGCTTCTCCAGCGAGCTGGCGATGGCTTCGATCGAGCCCTGCACGTCGCCCTTGATGACGACCGGCAGTTCCTTGGCCTCGCCGGCCTGGATGCGGCTGAACATGTCCTGCAGCGAACCGCGGGCCGAGGCCGCCACCACCGCTTCGCGCTTCTTGCGCTGGCGGAACTCGGCGATCTCGCGGGCACGGGCTTCGGACTCGACGACGGTGAAGTCGTCGCCGGCCATCGGCGTGCCGTTCAGGCCCAGCACCTCGACGGGAACGGCCGGGGCCGCCTCGTTGACGGTCTGGCCGCGGTCGTTGATCAGGGCGCGGACACGGCCCCATTCGGCGCCGGTCACGAACACGTCGCCGACCTTCAGCGTGCCGCGCTGGACCAGCACGGTGGCGACCGAACCGCGGCCACGCTCCAGCTTCGCCTCGATGACGACGCCTTCGGCGGCGCGCTCGGGGTTGGCCCGCAGCTCCAGGATTTCGGCCTGGAGGAGGATGGCCTCTTCCAGCTTGCTGAGGTTGCGCTTGGCCTTGGCCGACACCTCGACGTCCAGGACGTCGCCGCCCATCTCCTCGACCACCAGCTCGTGCTGGAGCAGTTCCTGGCGGACGCGCTCCGGCTTGGCATCGGGCAGGTCGCACTTGTTGATGGCGACGATGATCGGAACCTTGGCCGCCTTGGCGTGGCGGATGGCCTCGATCGTCTGCGGCATGACGCCGTCGTTGGCGGCGACCACCAGCACGACCACGTCGGTGACGTTGGCGCCGCGGGCACGCATCTCGGTGAAGGCGGCGTGGCCCGGCGTGTCGATGAAGGTGATCTTCGCACCCGACTCCAGCTGCACCTGATAGGCGCCGATGTGCTGGGTGATGCCGCCGGCCTCGCCCGACACCACGTCGGTCTGGCGCAGCGCGTCGAGCAGCGAGGTCTTGCCGTGGTCGACGTGGCCCATGATGGTGACGACCGGCGGACGCGGCACCAGGATGGCGCCCTCCTCCTCGGTGGCACGCAGGCCGATCTCGACGTCGGACTCCGACACGCGGCGGACGCGGTGGCCGAACTCGGTGATCAGCAGCTCGGCGGTGTCGGCGTCGATGGTCTGGTTGATGGTCGCCATCACGCCCATGCGCATCAGCGCCTTGATGACGTCGGCGCCACGCTCGGCCATGCGGTTGGCCAGCTCCTGGACGGTGATGACTTCCGGCAGCACGACGTCGCGGGTGACCTTCGCCGTCTCCTGGCGGCTCATCTGGCGCAGGCGCTCACGCTCGCGGGCGCGGCGGACGGCGGCCAGCGACCGGGTGCGGTCGCCGCCATCGTCGCTGAGCGCCTGCGACACGGTCATCTTGGCGCCCTTGCGGCGGTCGGCGCCGGCGGGAGCCTTGGCGGCCGGACGGGCCGGCGCGGCCTTGGCGGG
>NZ_RWIJ01000023.1:631-104210 GCF_019805165.1 Azospirillum sp. 412522 | reverse complement strand
ACCTGGCCGCGCTCGACGTCCTCACGCTTCGTGCCGCGCAGCAGCGCGCCGATGTTGTCGCCGGCCTCGCCCGAGTCGAGCAGCTTGCGGAACATCTCGACGCCGGTCACCGTCGTCTTCACCGTCGCCTTCAGGCCGACGATCTCGACTTCGTCACCAACCTTCACGATGCCGCGCTCGACGCGGCCGGTCACCACGGTGCCGCGGCCCGAGATCGAGAACACGTCCTCGATCGGCATCAGGAACGGACGGTCCTTCGGACGCTCCGGCTGCGGGATGTACTCGTCGACCGTCTTCATCAGCGCCAGGACGGCGTCACGGCCGATCTCCGGCTGACGGTCTTCCAGGGCGCACAGGGCCGAACCCTTGGTGATCGGAATGTCGTCGCCCGGGAACTGGTAGGACGACAGAAGCTCGCGAACTTCCAGCTCGACCAGCTCCAGCAGCTCCGGATCGTCGACCATGTCGACCTTGTTCATGAACACCACCAGAGCCGGAACGCCGACCTGGCGCGCCAGCAGGATGTGCTCGCGGGTCTGCGGCATCGGGCCGTCGGCGGCCGACACGACCAGGATCGCGCCGTCCATCTGGGCGGCGCCCGTGATCATGTTCTTCACGTAGTCGGCGTGGCCCGGGCAGTCGACGTGCGCATAGTGGCGGTTGGTCGTCTCGTACTCGACGTGCGCCGTCGAGATCGTGATGCCGCGCGCCTTCTCTTCCGGCGCCTTGTCGATCTGGTCGTAAGCGGTGAAGGTCGCGCCGCCGGACTCCGCCAGCACCTTCGTGATCGCCGCCGTCAGCGACGTCTTGCCGTGGTCGACGTGGCCGATCGTGCCAACGTTGCAGTGCGGCTTGTTCCGCTCAAACTTTGCCTTCGCCATCGCTTTGGTCTTTCGTTCCCGACGTTCCGGACGCACACAATGGCCCGGCCGAGATCGGTTTTCCGTGGCGCACGCGGGATTGGAGCGGGTGAGGGGAATCGAACCCCCGTCGTAAGCTTGGAAGGCTTCTGCTCTACCATTGAGCTACACCCGCAAGCATCCCGCCGGCGCGACCGTCCGGGGCAAACGCGATCACGGACAAGCCGTGGAAAGTAGTGGTGGAAGGGGCTGGATTCGAACCAGCGTACGCTAACGCGGGCAGATTTACAGTCTGCTGCCTTTAACCACTCGGCCACCCTTCCAGTCCGCGGCTTGGCAGTGCCCGCCGCGGAGTTCGGCAATATGCGAATTTTTCAGACCTTGTCAACACGGGTTAAGCGGTTCACACCAGAAAAAATTCGGCCGCAGTCCGCTGCGGCCCCCTCCCCTTCTTCGTGGGTATCATGACGCGCTCCAGACATCCCGGCTCCGGCCCCACCTCCAGCCGCCAATCCGACCACAACTCCGAGCGTTCCGGCGCCAGGGCGCAGCAGGGTGGCGCGCCGAGGCCGGATCATGCGGACGAGTCCGGGCGGGGTCGCCGGGGATCGTCCAAGGGGCGGGCGCCTGCCGCGCGCGGCGTTCTGCTGTACGGGCTGCACCCGGTGGCCGCAGCCTGGACCAATCCGGAACGGCGCATCCATCGTCTTCTGGCCACCGATTCGGGCCGGGCGGCGCTGGAACCGGCATTCGCGGCGGCGAGGGCGCGGGGGCTGCAGCGTCCGGAAGCCTCTCCGGCCGACCGGATGGAGCTTGAGCGGATGCTGCCCCCCGGCGCCGTACACCAGGGCATCGTGGTCGACGCCTCTCCCCTGCCTGAGTTGGGGATCGAGGATCTTTGCAACGAGTTGGACTCGGAGCAGTCGGCGGTGATCGTGGCGCTCGACCAGGTGACGGACCCGCACAATGTCGGCGCCATCCTGCGCTCCGCCGCCGCGTTCGGCGCCCGCGCCGTGGTGGTGACCGAACGCCACGCGCCGGAGACGACGGGTGTGCTGGCCAAGAGCGCTTCCGGAGCGCTGGAGGCTGTGCCGCTGGTTCGCGTCACCAATCTGGCGCGGGCGTTGACCGACCTGCAGCAGAACGGCTTCTGGTCGGTCGGGCTGGCCGAGTCGGGCCCTTCGACCCTGGCGAAGCTGGATTTGACCGGCAGGACGGTGCTGGTGATGGGTGCGGAAGGCAGCGGCCTGCGCCGGCTGACCATGGAGCGGTGCGACGCCATCGCCCGCCTTCCCACCGGCGGCCCCGTCGGCAGCCTCAACGTTTCCAACGCCGCTGCGGTGGCACTGTACGAAGTTGCCCGCCTGCGGGAATGACGCAGGATTGGGGTTGGCACGCCAAGTGCTTGTTTAGGCGAAAAAGGGACGCTAAGGT
This sequence comes from Azospirillum sp. 412522, assembly GCF_019805165.1. Classification (GTDB taxonomy): domain Bacteria; phylum Pseudomonadota; class Alphaproteobacteria; order Azospirillales; family Azospirillaceae; genus Azospirillum. Next base: position 101,916 of record NZ_RWIJ01000023.1, on the reverse strand, counting down.
GTGCGTCCGCCGAACGACGGGCGCGCCGGATTAGCTCAGCTGGTAGAGCAGCTGATTTGTAATCAGAAGGTCACGGGTTCGATTCCTGTATCCGGCACCATCCATCGACAGGCATTTCCAACGGCTTAGCGTCATCGCGCTAGGCCGTTTCGTTGTGCCTCATCGGCCGCTGGACGTCCTTCCAGACAGAGGACCGTTCCCCTAATTCCGGCCCTTCCGAAGCTGTTCAATCAAGGACCGCTCCTACCAGCGTTCCCGCCAGGGAACCCGCAGCACAGCATGGCGGTTGGAGAAGGCATCAAATGCCCTTCCCAGCAGCTTGTGCGAAAGGCCGCCCATGACCAAGCCCCAGCATCCCGAGTCGGGCCGTGACAGGCCCACCACGCCCAGCGCGGAGGCCAATCGGATGCGCGCGGACATCGACCAAGGCCTGACCGGCGACAAGGTTCCAGCCACCGATCCCGCGGCGGCTCCACTCGGCACAGACGACGAGGCAGCCGGCACCACTCCGCCGCACAGTCCGTCGCGCGACGCGGTCGTACCCCGCGGCCAGCGCACCCCGCCGGGTCAGAAGAAGGGCGGCGACACGCTCGAAACCTGATCACCTCCCGCTGATTGCCTGCGGAGGTGAGGCCCAAAACGGCAGAAAGCCCGGCCGGGTCATCCCCCGGCCGGGCTTTCGCGATTCGGCGTTCTGCCGCCGGTCCTGGGAAAGCGTGGCTTAGAAATAGCGCTCCGGAATACGGACCACGTCGTCCGGCATCACCGAGGTGGTGATGGGAGCCTTGCGGATTTCCTTCTTGGGATCGCTTCCACGGGTGATGAGGACGTAATCCTCCTTGGCGCGGTAGGTGTAGCCGCCGGCCATCGCCACGGCCGACAGGGCAGTCATGCCGTTGACATACTGGTACTGGCCGGGGTTGCGCACCTCGCCCAGGATGAAGAAGGGCCGGTGGTTCAGCACCTCGACGCTGACCTTCGGATCCTTCACGTAGCCGGCGGACAGACGGGTGGCGATTTCCTTTTCCAGGTCCCGGGTGTTGCGGTCCTTGGCCGAGACCTCGCCGATCAGCGGCATGGCGACCTTGCCGGTGCCGTCCACACGGAATTCGCCGGACAGCTGCTCCTCGCCGAACACGATGACGCGCAGGGCGTCTCCCGGGCCGAGACGGTACTCGCCGATCTGACCGGCGCTGGCGGTCTCCATCGGCGCGTCATTGCCGCCGGCACAGCCGACCATGGCAACGGCGAGCGCGGCCAACCCGATCCCCTGGCCCAGCGCACGGATCACATGACGTCGATTCATCCCTAAAACCCTTTCCCTGGCTGGTGGATGCCTGCCACAGCGCCGGTCCGGCCCTGTTCGATGGAGCTGTTCCAAGGGAACCGCCCCATCCGCCGGCCGCCTTGCAGCGGCGCCCTTTGGTCACGCACCTGAATTCGGGTGGAGACTAGCAACTCGCAAGCGCTTGGGAAAAAGTGGAGAGGAATTACCGCCTTCGGATCCCGCCAGTACATCGGCGGCCATAGCAAAAGCAGGCATAAGAAAAGGGCGCCCGTCATAGGACGGACGCCCTGCCCTGTTCAGCGGAACCTTTAGGACCTTCGGCCGGGACTTTCCCGGTCGGACGATCCGATTCCGCCGGATTACATCCGGAACTACATCTGGGCGCCGACCCGCAGGTAGATCAGGTTGTCGCTGTACTCGGCGGCGCTGAGGTTGGAATTGCGCTTTTCATAGGTGTAGCCACCGGTCAGATACAGATAGCGGTTCATCTGGTAGGTGCCGCCGACACTGCCGGTATAGACCTTGTCGTTGCGGTCGTTGCCGTTGAAATCGTCCTGGCGGTACTGCAGCCGGCCGTTCAGGACCAGCGAGCGCAGCAGTTCGTGGTCGACGCCCAGGGCTACCAGGGTACGGGTGTAGCTGGAGGCGGTGCCAAGGCCCGGGCTGGCCGAGGTCTCGCGCACCTGACGGCTGGCGGTGGCGCTAAGGCCGGTCAGCTGCGTGACCGCCCAGTTAACCCGCCCGCCGAAGGAGAGGCCGCTGAAGTCCTCCAGCCGCGAATCCTTGTAGTTGCGGACGAGATAGCCGGCGAAGACCTCGCCGGTGACGAGGCCGGTCAGCTGGGTGGCGAGGCCGCCCACCACTTCGTACCCATCCGAGTCGCGGTCGATGCCGAAGGCATCGCGGTCGTTCTTGTGGCGGGTCCAGGAATAGGTGCCCTGGACGAAGGCCTCATAGCCTTCGATGAACTCATAGCCGACGCGGCCGACCGACGCGTATTCCCAGCGGTCGCGGTCACCCTGGCGGGCGACGCCGCCACCGATCACGTCGACGTCGTCATAGGAAATATACTGGGCCGAACCCGAGACGCGGGCACGCAGGCGGTTGAAGCGCTGGGTATAGCCGGCCTCGCCGCCGCTGGTGAGGTAGGTCACCGGCTCGGCATAGCCCTGCAGGCTGTTGATGTCGCCGCGGCCTTCGTGGTTGCGGCGGTGGAACAGCTGACCGTCCAGCGCGCCGCCCTTGTTCACGTCGAAGCGACCGTCGGCCTGCACGGCATAGTCCGTGTAGTTCTCGCGGTTGTGGTCGCTGTAGCGGCCGGCGTCGGCCGAGGCCGAGAAGTTCAGCGCGTGGGCCGAGAAGTCCGACTTGATGTCGAGCCGCGGCCGCACCGTCCAGATGACGTCGTCCTCGTGGTTGTCGCGGGTGGCGTAGACGTTGGTGTCATAGGTGGCGCCGGCCTCCACCCGCGGCAGGAACAGGAAGGAACCGGCGCGGACGCCGAGCTGCTCCAGCTCCGGCCGGCGACGCTCCAGCACGGTTTCGCCACGCTGCAGGTCGTCCTGGGCGGCGGCGGGAAGCGACGTCAGCCCGGTCGAGGCGAGAGCGAGGGCGAGAATGGAAAGGGTGCTGGTCTTCATGGAGTCACCGCGCTTGGCTGGGTTCGGTCGGCTCACTGGGCCGGGGGTCCGGCTCCTTGGTGGGACATGTCCGGGCACCAGCACGATGGTCTGGAGCCGGCGCGGACGCATCCTCGGCAAAGACACAACAAACCGTGCTTCTTACGCAACAGTGAAGCCCATGCACCGCTGCTTTTGCCGGGTCCTGTGGTGTGGACGCAACAAAAGCTGGTGGTCCGTCAATGATGGCGGCGGCGATGACCCGCTTGATCCGGGCGGCTTTTTTAAACGGTCTTAAGATGAAGGTCATAGATCCGCAAGGCGGAACTGACGATGCCCCCTGGTTCCTGCTTTGGAACCGCCCGGCCGGCACTTGGTTATTCATGACGATCCCCGACCGGACAAGGTGCCGCATGACACGCCGACTCGACACACCACCCCCGCCGCCTTCGACCAAGCGCCCCCCCGACGCCACCACACCGCCCTATACGCCGGGCGGTGTGACGCCCCCCGAAGGCGACCCCGCCGCCAGTCCGAACGAGAAGACCGCTCCGCCCGATACTTATCCTCCCAAACGGACTCCCTGAAAAAGAACAGATGACGAGACGTGACGCCCAGCGAAGCGCATAGCGGCGCCATTCTCATGAGTCCGCCGTCGAGATGGCCGGAATTTCCGCAAATCCGGATCGCCGCTTATTTTTCGAGCCGCGACGCTTCTTTTGTTACTCGCGCGCCGTCATGCGCATTCCTGTGGCTCTATGCCGCATCTGCGAAGGTTGCACTGTGGGCATTGCGTTTTCTATCCTTTCCATGAGGAACGCATAATGGACGCATTGGGCTGTGACAGGCGGGAAACGCCGCACCGCCTTTGCCCACGCAGCCGGGAGCGGCGGTCCGTGCCCGCCCCAGCCTTCGCCCCGGACCGAAGGCGGGCGCGAACCACGGGCCCGCCGCCATGGACGACTTCGGACGACTGCCTCCCGACGACTACCAGTTGGCCGGCCAGGTTCACCACCGCCTCCGCCGCGCCCACCAGCGCGCCTCGTCGATCTTCATCGACCTGATCGGCGATCAGCTGCTGACCCCCACGCAATGGTCGGCGCTCGCCACCCTGCATGCCGAGGGGCCGCTGTCGCAGAACCAGCTCGGCCGGCTGACCTACATGGACCCGGCGACCACCCAGGGCGTGATCCTGCGGCTGGTCGAACGGGCTCTGGTCGAACGCCAGCCCGACCCGCAGGACCGCCGCCGCACAAGCGTCCGGCTGACGCGGATTGGTCAGGCCCTCGTCATCGACCTGATGGCGAACGCCGCCGCCGCGCACGAACGCACGCTGGCGCCGCTGAGCGAGGAGGAGCGGGTGCAGTTCATGGCGCTGCTGGCCCGCCTGATGTAGGCGCAATCGCGGGAAAACCCCGATCAGGCGGTGACTTTTGCGCCGGTTTTGCTATGAACGCGGTGTGTTGCGTCGCACCGCGACCCGGACACGCCGCTGGTCTCTTACGAACCGGGGTCCCCGCAGGATGAAGCACCGCCACCCGACCGCCTCGCCGCTGGCGAAGGTTCTCCGCCCGGCCGCTCTGTTCGCCGCCGTGTCCGTCTCTTTCTGCATCGCCGCCAACCCGGCCATGGCCCAATCGGCGCCCCAACCCGCAAAGCCGCCGGTGACCTTCTCCGGCGCGCCGGTCCGGGTCGGCGAGATCAACAGCTACACCGGCCTGCCCGCCTTCACCATCCCCTACCGCCAGGGCTGGCAGCTGGCGCTGGAGGAGATCAACGCCCAGGGGGGCGTGATCGGCTGCTGCGAGTTGCAGGTCGTCTCCCGCGACGACGCCGGCAAGCCCGACGATGCGGTCCGCGTCGCGCAGGAGCTGGTGACGAACGAGGCGGTGGACGTGCTGGCCGGCACCTACTTCTCCCACATCGGGCTGGCCGTCGCCGATTTCGCCGCGCGCAACAAGGTGCCCTTCGTCGCCGCCGAGCCGCTGACCGACGCCATCACCTGGTCCAAGGGCAACCGCTACACCTTCCGCCTGCGCCCCAGCACCTACATGCAGGCGGCCATGCTGGTGGAGGAAGCGGCGAAGCTGCCGGCCAAGCGCTGGGCCACCGTCGCCCCCAACTACGAATACGGCCAGTCGGCGGTGGCGTGGTTCAAGCAGTTGCTGAAGGAGAAACGCCCGGACGTCGAGTTCGTTGCCGAACAGTGGCCGGTGCAGGGCAAGCTGGAGGCCGGCCCGACCGTGCAGGCCCTGGCCGCCGCCAAGCCCGACGCCATCTTCAACGTCACCTTCGGCGCCGATCTCGCCAAGTTCGTGCGCGAGGGCGAGGGCCGCGGCCTGTTCCGCAACCGCAAGATCGTCAGCCTGCTGACCGGCGAGCCGGAATATCTGGAGCCGATGAAGGACGAGGCGCCGGAGGGCTGGATCGTCACCGGCTATCCCTGGGAGCAGATCGACACCCCCGCCCACAAGGCCTTCGTCGCCGCCTACACCGCGCGCTTCAAGGAATCGCCCAAGGCGGGTTCCATCGTCGGCTACATCACCATGAAGGCGGTCGCCGCTGCGATCACCAAGGCCAAGTCGGCCAATGCGGAACCGATCGTCGATGCGTTGGCCGGCCTGACCATCGACAGCCCGGTCGGCCCGGTGACCTTCCGCGCGTCCGACCATCAGGCGACGATGGGCGCCTATGTCGGCACCACCACGCTGAAGGACGGGCGCGGCACCATGAAGGACTGGCACTACGCCGACGGCGCCAACTACCTGCCGCCTGACGACGCGGCGCGCAAGATGCGGCCCGCGGAGTAAGGCGCCGGGCTTCCGGCGCTCCGCCTCATGTCCTTCCTCCTCGTCCAGGCCCTCAGCGGCCTCGCGACCGCGGCGACGCTGTTCCTGGTGTCGTCGGGGTTGACCATCGTGTTCGGCGTGACGCGGATCGTGAATTTCGCGCACGGATCCTTCTACATGGTCGGTGCCTATGCCGGCTGGTCGCTGATCGAGCGGTTCGGCGGCACGCCGGCCGGCTTCTGGGGATCGGTGACCGCCGCAGCGCTGGCGATGGGCGTCCTCGGCGCGGCGATGGAGATCGGGCTGCTGCGTCGGCTCTACCGCTCGCCGGAGCTGTTCCAACTGCTGGGCACCTTCGGCGTCGTGCTGGTGGTGCAGGACCTGACCGCCTGGGCCTGGGGGCCGGAGGATCTGCTGGGCCGCCGCGCGCCGGGGCTGAAAGGGTCCATCGACATCCTCGACCAGCCCTTCCCGCTCTACGACCTCGTGCTGATCGGGCTCGGGCCGCTGGTGCTCGGGCTGTTGTGGCTGCTGTTCAACCGCACCCGCTGGGGCACGTTGGTGCGTGCCGCGACGCAGGACCGCGAGATGGCCAGCGCGCTGGGCGTCGATCCTGCCCGGCTGTTCACCGGCGTGCTGTTCCTGGGCTGCGCGCTGGCCGGGCTGGGCGGCGCCCTGCAGGTCCCGCGCGAAGCGGTGACCTTGCAGATGGACATGGCCATCGTGGTGGAGGCCTTCGTCGTCGTCGTGGTCGGCGGCATGGGCAGCTTGGCCGGCGCCTTCCTCGCCTCCCTGCTGATCGGGCAGTTGCAGGCCTTCGGCATCCTGGTCTTCCCGCAGATCACGCTGGTGCTGGTCTTCCTGTTCATGGCGGTGGTTCTGGTCCTGCGCCCGCACGGCCTGCTCGGCCGGGCCGAGGAGGTGCCGCCGACCGCCCCGGCCACAGTGACCGTGCCGCTGTCCACTGGGGGCCATACCGGGTCCTGGGCGCTCGCCCTGCTGGCGCTGCTGGCTGCCGTACCGCTGGTCGCCGGCGACTATGCGCTGATCCTGCTGACCGAGGTGGTGATCCTCGCTCTGTTCGCCGCCAGCCTGCATCTGCTGATCGGGCTGGGCGGGCTGGTCTCCTTCGGCCATGCGGCGTGGTTCGGTCTGGGCGCCTATGGCTCGGCCCTGCTGGTCAAGCACATGGGCGCACCGATGCCGCTGGCTCTGGCGGGGGCGCCGGTGCTGGCCGGGCTGGGGGCGTTGGTGGCGGGCTGGTTCTGCGTGCGGCGGTCGGGACTGTATTTCGCCATGCTGACGCTGGCCTTCGCCCAGATCGCCTGGTCGATCGCCTTCCAATGGTATGCGGTGACCGGCGGGGACAACGGCATCCTCGGCGTCTGGCCGTCGTCCTGGGCGGCTGGCAAGGCGGCGTACTACTGGCTGACGCTGGCTCTGTGCGGCGGGACGCTGTGGCTGCTGCGCCGGGCGGCCTTCGCCCCCTTCGGCTATGCGCTGCGGGCCGGACGCGACTCAGGGCTCCGCGCCGAATCGGTGGGGATCGACGTGCGCCGTTTCCAATGGATGGCCTTCGTGCTGGCCGGCAGCGCGGCGGGTCTGGCCGGCGGGCTCTACGCCTTCGCCAAGGGCAGCGTCTTCCCCACCCTGCTGGCGGTGCCGCAATCGGTCGATGCGCTGGTGATGGTGCTGATGGGCGGCATCCAGACCGTCGCCGGGCCGCTCGCCGGAGCCGTGGTCTTCCATCTGCTCAAATCCGAGGTGATGAGCCTGACCGACTGGTGGCGGCTGGTGCTGGGCCTGATCATCGTCGCGCTGGTGCTGGTCTTCCCCAGGGGCATCGTCGGCTTCCTGTCCGGCCTGCGGTCTTCCTTCGTGCGGAGGCGGGCATGAGCAAACTGCCCATGAGCAAACTGGTGGTGCGCGACCTGCAACGCTCCTTCGGCGGGGTGCAGGCGGTCGGCGGCGTATCCTTCACCCTGCGCTCCGGCGACCTGCTGGCTCTGATCGGCCCGAACGGCGCTGGCAAGAGCACCTGCTTCAACCTGCTGAACGGCCAGCTTCGGCCCGATTCCGGATCGGTCAGGCTGGACGGCACGGAGCTGGTCGGGCTGCCGCCCCGGCGCATCTGGGCGCTGGGAGTGGGCCGCACCTTCCAGATCACCGCGACCTTCGCCTCGATGACGGTGGCGGAAAATGTCCAGATGGTGTTGCTGTCGCGCGCCCGCCGGCTGTTCGGGCTGTGGCGCCCGGCCGCCCTCCAGTTCCGCGAGCCGGCGCTGGCCCTGCTTGAGCGGGTCGGCATGGCAGCGCAAGCCGACCGCCCCTGCGGCGTGCTGGCCTATGGCGACGTGAAGCGGGTCGAACTGGCGATGGCGCTGGCGAGCGAGCCGACGGTGCTGCTGATGGACGAGCCGACCGCCGGCATGGCGCCCGCCGAGCGCCTCGCCCTGATGGAGCTGACGGCAGAGCTGGTGCGCGAACGCGGTCTCGCCGTGCTGTTCACCGAGCATGACATGGACGCCGTCTTCGGCCACGCCACCCGCGTGCTGGTGCTCGACCGCGGCCGGCTGATCGCGGAGGGCTCGCCGGATCAGGTGCGCGCCGACCCCCGCGTGCAGTCCGTCTATCTGGGAGGCGAGGCGTGAGCGAACCCCTGCTGACGATCGACGGCCTCCAGGCCTGGTACGGCCGCGCCCACATCCTCGACGGCATCGCCCTGACCGTCGGCCGCGGCGAGGTGGTGGCGCTGATGGGCCGGAATGGCGCCGGCAAGACCACCACGCTGAAGGCGATCATGGGGCTGGTCGAGCGGCGCGCCGCGACCCTGCGCTTCGACGGGCGCGACCTGTCCGCCCTGCCCGCCCACCGCATCGCCCGGCTCGGCGTCGGCTATGTCCCGGAGGACCGCCGCATCTTCGCCGACCTGACGGTGGAGGAAAATCTGGAGGTCGGCCGCCAGCCGCCCCGCCCCGGCGCCCCGGCCTGGACGCCTGAGAAGCTGTTCGCCCTGTTCCCCAACCTCGCGGAGATGCGCGGCCGCCGCGGCACCCGGATGAGCGGCGGCGAACAGCAGATGCTGACTCTGGCCCGCACGCTGATGGGCAACCCGTCGCTGCTGCTGCTGGACGAACCGTCGGAAGGGCTGGCGCCGCTGATCGTCAGGCAGATGGCCGAGGCGGTGCGGCGCCTCAAGGCGGAGGGGCTGTCGGTGCTGCTGTCCGAACAGAGCCTGTCCTTCGCCTCGGCGGTCGCCGACCGCGCCTGCGTCATCGAGACCGGCCGTCCACGCTGGACCGGCACGATGACGGGGCTGATGGCGGATGACGGGGTGAGGGCGGCCTATCTGGCGGTGTGACCGCTCCCCTCCCCCGCTGCTCACTGCCCGGCGATGCTGAGGTCCATCACCGACTTCGGGTCCAGCGCCTTGTCGACCTGGCCCTCGGACTGCCAGAACTTCACCTGGTTGACGATGTCGTCCACCAGCAGGCGGGCCTGCGGATCGACGTAGGGCAGGCCGGCGGCAACGATGTCGGGCTTCTGCTTGGTGGCGTCGGCGATGATGCCCAGCAGCTCGTCGTAGCCGGGGCCCTTGACCAGATTGCCCGAAGCATCCTTGCCGTTGAAGGCGGCGTGGTATTCGGCCAGCGCGGTCTTGTAGGCGCGGACGAACTTCTCCACCAGCGGGCGGCGGTCCTTCATCGTCTTCGGCGCGGTGAACAGGGCGCCGAGCTGCCAAGGCGTCTCGTCGCCGACCCAGCCCAGCATCTTGCCGGCGCCGTCGGCCACCAGCTGCCGCGACACGGTGGACGGCGCGATGATGGCGTCAACCTGCCCGCCCTTGAAGGCGGCGACCATCTTCGGCACGTCCTGCAACGGCACCATGGTCACGTCCTTGACCGTGAAGCCGTGCTTCTGCGCCAGCAGCCCGATCATGTAGTGGAAGGTCGAGCCGACGGTGGTGATGGCGACCCGCTTGCCCTTCAGGTCGGCCGGCGTCTTCAGCCCGGCGTCATAGGCGGCGTTGGTCGCGAGATAGGCGCTCAAGGGGAAGCCCGGCTCGTCGCGGCTCTGCGCCGCGATGATGGTGACCGCGCCCTTGGAGGCGAGGTTGTAGAAGCCGGCGGTCAGGCCGGTGACGCCGAAATCGGCATCGCCCGAGGTCACCGCGACCGGCACCTGCTGGGCCGAGGTGAACATCTTCAGCTCGACGTCCAGCCCTTCCTTCTCGAAATAGCCCTTCGCCTTGGCGATGAAGATCGGCCCGGACGACGACAGCGCCAGCACGCCGACCGTCGCCTTCTCCAGCGGCTGCGCCAGCGCGGCGGACATCAGGGTGCCGGCGGTGAAGGCCGCGCCGGCGGCCAGGGAAACAGTGGCGATCAGGGCGCGCCGGGTGAGGCGGGCCATGGTCATGGCGGCGGTCATGGACGGAAATCCTCCCGATGGATGGTTCAGGTTTCTTGGGCCAGACGCTCAGACGCTCAGCGCCAGTTCAGCAGGCGCCGTTCGAGCTGCGACAGCACGGTGCCGATGGCGAGCCCCATCAGCGACAGCACCAGCACGCCGGCCAGCAGCGTGTCGGTCTGCATCAGGTTGCCGGCCATCAGCACGAAGGCGCCGATGCCGTACTCCGCGCCGATCATCTCCGCCGCCACCACCAGGATCAGGGCGATCGACGCGGTGATGCGGAAGCCGGCCAGGATGCCCGGCAGGGCGCCCGGCAGAACGATGGAGCGCAGGATCGACCGCCAGGGCAGACCGAAGCTCTGCGCCATGCGGATCAGGTTGCGTGGTACGGAATCGATGGCACTGTAGGTGGCGATGACGGTGGGGAAGAAGACGCCGAAGCCGATGGTGGCGAATTTCGACGGCTCGCCGATGCCGAACCACAGGATGAACAGCGGCAGGAGCGCGATCTTCGGGATCGGGAAGAAGGCCGACACCAGCGGCACGCCGACCGCGCGGGCGGTGGAGAAGATGCCCATGGCGAATCCAACCAGCATGCCGCCCGCCGTGCCCAGCACCCAGCCGACGGCGATGCGCCCCAGCGAGGCCTTCAGGTTCAGCCACAACGAGCCGTCCGTCACCATGCCGGCCAGCGCATGGGCGACCGCGCTCGGCGGCGGCAGGAACAGCGGGCTGGCGAGGCCGAGGCGGCTCGCCCCCTCCCACAGCCCGATCAGCACGGCGAAGGCGGCCAGCGCCGCCCACGGATGGCGCTTCACGGTGAAGCCGCCGCCACGGAAGCGGACAGGCTGGCCCAAAGAGGCGGCCACGGGAACGGCGGTCGGGTTCAGGCTGTCAGGCACGGGCGATCTCCCGGTCGGCCATCTGGGCTTCGGCCTTCATCAGGTGCCACAGGCGGTCGCGCACCTCGGCCAGATGGGCCTGGGCCGACGGCTCCTGCCGACGCTCACGCGGCTCCTCGATGGTGACCAGTTCGCGGATGCGGCCGGGACGCCGGCTCAGGACGCAGACACGGTCGGCCAGCCGCAGCGCCTCGTCCAGATTGTGGGTGACGTAGAGGGCGGTGGTCTTCTCCCGACGCCACAGCTCCAGGAAATCGTCCATCAGCAGTTCGCGCGTCTGGGCGTCGAGCGCCGACAGCGGCTCGTCCAGCAGCAGCATGGCCGGGCGCACCGCCAGCGCGCGGGCGATGCCGACCCGCTGGCGCATGCCGCCGGACAGCTGCTTGGGCAGGGCCTTGCGGAACTCCCACAGCCCCATGCGGTGCAGGCCGCCGTCGATGCGCTCCCGCCGCTCAGCGGTGGAGAGCGGGTGATGCTCCAGCACCAGGGCGACATTGTCCTCCACGCTGCGCCAGGGCAGCAGGGCGAAGTCCTGGAAGATGAAGGTGATCGGGTTGAGGCAGCCGTCGGGCACCTCACCCTCCACCCGGATGCTGCCGGACGTCGGGGCGACGATGCCGCCGGCGATGCCGAGCAGCGTCGATTTCCCGCAGCCGCTGGGGCCGATCACCGCCAGGATTTCGCCCTCCGCCAGCGTCAGGTCGATGCCATCGAGGACGGTCAGATCGTCGTAGCGGTGGATCAGATCGGAAACGAGAAGCCTCATCGCGCCCTTTTATGCCTGCACCCGATGTCGGTGGGATCCGACTGTTCGTTGGGCCTGCCACTATAGCGCGGCGTTCCGGCGGCGGAGAGGGAGAAAGCCGTCCCGCATTCCAGCCATACGGCAGTATGGCAGTGGCCGGAAGGCGTCAAGGCGCTGTCGGCTTCGCGACAGGGTCCGTCAGGCGATGCTGGTAACCGGCCCGCCACCCGCCGGCAGGTCCAGCACGCGCAAAGCGGCGGCGCAGCGGCCGACCGCGGCCTCCGCCAGGGCATGACGCTCGCTTAGTCCCGCCTCGTCGACCTCGTCTGGGGTCATCGTCTGCAACAGGACGCGCAGGGTACGGACATAGGTGCGCAGAAGCGTGGCTTCCTCGGCATGGTCGCCCAGCAGCCCGGCCTGTCCGGCGGTACGCAGGGCGGCAAGCTCGCTGTCGAGCGAGACCGCGGCCATCTCGATGGCTTGCAGGGCCCGCGTCAGGCGGACATGCTTCAGAACGACGATGTCGGCCATGCCCACCTCCCGAGCCAATTGGAATGGCGGGATGAAAGCAATGGCCGTGCCAGCGTCACGCGAGGAGATTTACCGCTGCCGCATCGACGGATGCCACGCCGTCGTCACCCGCTCCAGCACAGCCAGAACACCGTAGAGGCCGGAACCGGTCAGCGCCGCCACGGCGATGGTGGCCCAGACGATGTCCAAATTCATCCGCGCCACCTCGGTCGAGATGCGAAAGCCCATGCCAACCACCGGCGTGCCGAAGAACTCGGCGACGATTGCGCCGATCAGCGCCAGGGTGGAGTTGATCTTCAGGCCGTTGAACAGGAAGGGCAGCGCGTTGGGCAGCCGCAGCTTGACCAGCGTGCGGCCGTAGCCGGCAGCGTAGCTGCGCATCAGGTCGAGCTGGATTCGCTCCGAATTGCCGAGGCCCGCCAGCGTGTTGATCAGCATCGGGAAGAAGGTCATCACCACGATGACCGCCGCCTTGGACTGCCAGTCGAAGCCGAACCACATCACCATGATCGGCGCGATGCCCACCACCGGAATGGCGCTGGCGAGATTGCCGAGCGGCAGCAATCCGCGGGCAAGAAAGGGCACGCGGTCGGCAAGGATTGCCACCAGAAAGCCGGCGCCGCAGCCCATGACGTAGCCGCGCAGGACGGAGGTCAGCACGGTCTGGCGGAAATCGTCCCACAGCACCGGCGCATTGGCGGCCAGCGCCGCGGCGATGCGGCTGGGCGGCGGCAGCAGGATCGCCGGCACCTGGAAACCGCGGACCAGCACCTCCCACCCCACCAGCAGGCCGAGCCCGAACAGGCCGGGCACAATGACGGATCGGGTCCAGCCCGGCACTCCGGCCAGCACCCCCATCACCCGCCACAGCAGCAGCGTCGCCGCCAGCAGGAACAGCCACACACCCCAGCCGGCCGACAGGTCCAGCCCCTCGTTCAGCAGATGAACCGGCAGCAGCCACGCCAGCGCCACGCCGGCCAGCTCCACCCACGCCCCCCAGACCCGCTTCGGCGCCGAACGGCCGATTACGACCGCCAGCACCGCCCCGATCAGGAACAGCGGCGCCATGGTGCCGCCGAGCCAGCCGAGCATGGCACCATTCCGCACGCCCAGCGGCAGGGCGAGCGCCGCCAGCGCCGGCAGGGCAACGGCGACCAGCCCCCAATCGGCGGCCGTGCGCAGGCTGGTGCGGTAGGGGTTCGTCGTCACATCGCTCACCGCGCACCCGCCCGGCCCAGCAGGACCAGTTCCAGACCTCGCACAACGGCGATCAGCGCCACCGACAGCAGCGAGGCCATGATCAGCGCCGCCCAGATCTGCACGGTCTGGCCGTAATAGGACCCCGACAGCAGGCGCGCACCCAGCCCGGCCTGCCCGCCGGTCGGCAACTCGCCGACGATCGCGCCGACCACGCTGATGGCGACCGACACCTTGAGACTTGCGAACAGGAAGGGCATGGAGGCCGGAAGCCGCAGCGACCAGAAGGCGCGCATCCCGCTCGCCGAATAGGTCCGCATCAGGTCGAGCCACAAGGGATCGGCGGAGCGCAGCCCCTTCACCATGCCCACCGTGATCGGGAAGAAGCAGAGATACATGCAGATCACCGCCTTCGGCAGCAGCCCGGTCAGACCGATGTTGCCGAGGATGACGACGATCATCGGCGCGATGGCCAGGATCGGGATGGTCTGCGATGCGATCACCCAGGGCAGCAGGCTGGCCTCCAGGGTGCGGGTGTAGACGATGCCGGCGGCCAGCAGGATGCCCAGCAGCAGTCCCATCGCCAGCCCGGTCAGCGCCGCCTCCGCCGTCACCCAGGCATGGAACAGCAGGTTGCGCGGGCTGGACGGGGCATAGCCGGTCAGGGAGTTCCACAACTCCGCCACCACCTGATCGGGGGTAGGCAGGATAGGCCGCTTCATCGCATAGGCCTGGGCCAGCACATCGCCGAATCCGGTGGACCTGCCGGCACGGGTAAGCGTCTCCGCCGCCTGCGGCCAGTTCAGCCACGCCGCCCCGACATACCACGCCGCCAGCAGGAGAAGCGTCATCACGGTGACGGGAAGCGCACGCCTAATCATCGTAGCTGTGCCCTTCCTTCAGCCCCTCGCGCACGCGGTGGGCGATGGCGGCGAATTCCGGCGATTCGCGGATGTCCAGCGTGCGCTCCCGCGGCAGGCTGTCGCAGTCGATGACGTCGAGGATGCGGCCCGGCCGCGGGCTCATCACCACGATTCGGGTGGAGAGGAACACCGCCTCGGCGATCGAGTGGGTGACGAAGACGCAGGTCTTGCCGGTCGCCCGCCACAGCTGGGTCAGATGCAGGTTCAGATGGTCGCGGGTGATCTCGTCCAGCGCGCCGAAGGGCTCGTCCATCAACAGCAGGTCGGGCTGGAGGGCCAGCGCGCGGGCGATGGAGACTCGCTGCTGCATGCCGCCCGACAGCTGCCAGGGGAACTTGCGCTCGAAGCCGACCAAGCCGACCCGCTCCAGCTGCTCGCGGGCCCGCGCCTGCCGCTCGGCGCGGGCGATCCCCATGATCTCCAGCGGCAGCATCACGTTGCGCTCCACCGTGCGCCAGGGATAGAGCGCCGGAGCCTGGAAGACGTAGCCATAGAGCCGCCTCAGCCGCGCCTGCTCCGGCGTCATGCCCTCGATGGCGATCTGGCCGGAGGTCGGTCGCTCCAGGTCGGCGATCACGCGCAGCAGCGTGGTCTTGCCGCAGCCGCTGGGACCGATCAGGGAGACGAAATCGCCCCTGGCGATGGTCAGGTCGACCTCGCTCAGCGCCGTGACCGGCTTGTCCGCGGTGGAATAGACCAGCGAAAGCCTGCGCGCCTCGACCACCACCGGGGACATGGCCGAAGCGGCCCGGTCCGAGCCTTGCCGGGCAGCGGTCGCCTCCCGGACGTCGAGCGGATTTGGCGAGGTCACGGGCGGCGTCCTTCGCAACACGGATTCGGAGGTCGGTCTTGTCGGATCGGTCAGAAATCGTCCAACCCGCAAACTATCACCGCCCCGATTGAGGCACCAGGGTTGCAAAAGCCCTGCCCTCCGGTCTGAGGCCCGAACACGCGGCGCTGGTGCAGGACGCCGATGGAAAATTCGGAGGCGAAAGGACTGGACGGACGGCGCCCCGCCGGAACAGGATCACGCCCCTTCAGCGAAATCCCCGCGACATGCCCGCCGCCAAGCCGCCCCCCAGTCTGGAGATCACGCGCGAGGATGGCACGGCCGGTGCCGTGTTCGTGGCGACGCCGGTGCTGACGCCGGTGATCCGCACGCGCTACCTGCTGATCGCGGGGCTGCTGGCGACCGGCTTCATCGCCGGGGCCGGTCTGGCGCCCGACGAACTGTCCGGCATGCTGCAATGGCTGGCCGTCTTCTGTGCGGTCCCGGTTCTGCTGCTGTGGGTGGTGATGCTGTCGGAGACGGTGCAGCGCCGCGCCGTCCGGCTGGGCGTGACGGCACGTGGATTGACCATTGACGGCGCCCGCATCCATCCGCACGAGACGATCCGGGATCTGGCGCTCTATCCGATGGTCGGCGGCAAGCCGCTGTTCGTCGCCTGGATCGATCCGGCGCACGACTACCGCCACAAGACGGAGATGAATCTCGTCGTCGGCAACGTGGCACCGAACGACGCGGTGAAGGCGGAACTGAAGGCCGCGGGCAGCCGCAGTGTGCGGCTGGTCATGCACCGTCGCGGCGGGCGCAAGGCGATCGTCCTGGTCCGTGGCCTGACCCTGTCGGGCGGGCAGACCCTGCTGGCCGCCCTGGCGGCGGAGCTTCGCGCTCGCAGCCGCTAGGGCGTCGGGGGCGGATCAGCGGCGGGGAATGGCCGGCGGCTCCGGCAGGTCCTCTTCCAGGATGACGACGTTCAGGGCATAGGACACCTCGCCCTCGTCCTCGTCACGGTTCAGCGTGCCGAAGAACTCGCCATCCACCGTCACTTCGGCCGACTGGCCGGGCTTGGCCGGCGGCTCGATCACGATCTTGGGATTGCCCAGAGTCTTGCGCAGATACATCTGCACACGGGCGATTTCAGTGTCGGACATCCGGACGGCGGACGGCTTGGCGGGCGGCATGGCGAACCTCGTTGTCTGCGAAGGAGCGTCATATAGGCGGCTTCGCCGCGAAGGGAAAGCGATACCTCGCCGGATCGCCATGCCGATCCCCCCGCCACCGCCGGAGAAGCGCCGAAGGTCGCCGGTCGCCCCATCGTCCACGCGGGGTAACGCCGCCATGGTCCGGCGCCCCGAATGAGCGGGGTTCCCGGATGGCGGAAAAGGCTATGCTCCCGGCTGCGGTACGCTTCCCGGCGATGGGCGGCGCACAGGGTCATGCCCGTGCCCGTTCCGATGCCAAGGAGCTGCCGCGGCTATGCAAGGATGGACCGCCGTGACGACGAAGACCGCGACCCTGCCCAAATGCCACGCAGCCCACCGCCCGGCCGGGCCCTGGAGGCGCCGCCTCGAGGCGACCGTCCTGACGGCGGCGCTGCTCGCCGCCCTGCCCTTCGGCGGCGCACTGGCGGACACGGGAAAGCGTGTGGCTTTGGTCATCGACAACGGTCGCTACAGCGCGCTCGACAGCCGGTCGGATCAGGCGGCCGCCAACGCCTCGGCCATGACCTCGGCTTTGCGCAACGCCGGCTTCTCGGTGACGCGGGCCGACAATGCCGGGCGGGTCGCCATGGAGTCGGCATTGGAGCGCTTCCGCGAAGCGCTGTCGGGGGCCGACCTCGGCTTCGTCTACTACACCGGTTTGGCGGTCGGGCTGGGAGAGCGGGAGTTTCTGCTGCCCGCCGACGCGGCCCCCACCGGTGCGGAGGATCTGCCGCGCACCGCCGTGGAACTCGACGGCGTGCTGAGCGACCTGCGGGACAGCGGACGCAAGGCGATCGTGGTGATCGATCCCGGCATCGCCGAAGCGCTGGCACAACGGGTGGGCGGCGGAGCGCTGGGCACGCCGATGGAGGCCGACGGTCTGTTCGTCGTCTACGCCCACCGTCCGGGTATGCCGCCGGTGCCGGCGAAATCGGGCAAGGGTCCCGATGCCTTCACCGCCGCGCTGGCACGCGAGATGGTCAAGCCCGGAGTCGCCTTCCGCGATTCGCTGGCCGAGGTGGCGCGTGCGGTCGCTGAGCGCAGCGACGGCCGCCAACTGCCGTGGCTGCAGGACCGGTTGGGCAGCAATCTGGTACTGGTACCGGCCGTCGCCGCCGCTCCCGCCAAGCCGCCGGCCGCGCCGTCCAGCACCAACCTGTCCAACACCGCCCCGGCGAAGGAACCGCCGTCGGTGACCACGCCCACCCTTCCCCCCGGCGAATACGAGATGGCGAAGGCGGGCACCCTGTTCGACCGGCCGGCGGTCGGCGCGCGCGGCATCGCCCAGCTGGCGGTCGGCAGCGCAGTCACGGTGCTGGAGGCCGTCCCCGAGGGAAGCTGGCTGCGCGTGCGCGATACGGCCGGCCGGACCGGCTATCTCACCGCAGGGACGCTTGCCGCCCGCTGGGCCGACCCGTCGCCGCTCGCTGCGCGCGGCCGCGGCCCGGTCGAGGCCGGCCCCTCCTCCGGCGATCCCGGCCAGATGCAGGGGGCGGACCAGGGCATCGGGTCTTCGGCCGCCGGCAATTCCGACCCGATCCAGACGGAGCAGCCGCGCGGCTTCCCCACCGCCCCATCAGGAGCAGGCCCCTCGGGAGTCGGCCCGGCCGGACAGGACAGCCCGGCGGTGGAGGCGGAGCAGCAGGCGATGCGGGCGCTCGGCGACGCCCGGACCGCCGCGGAGCGGGCGCGCAGCCGTCCCGACAGCCGGTATTGGAGCTACGGCTTTGCCGGCGGCGACCGCTATGAAGGGGCCTGGACGCAGGCGACCTCCAATTCCGGGGCCAATTCCGCACTCGGCCGGCCGATCCGACAGGGGACCGGCGTCTACCACTTCGTCAGCGGCCAGACCTATGAAGGGGAATGGTCCGGCGACCTGATGTCGGGCTTCGGCGTCATGACCTTCACCGACGGCAGCCGGTTCGCCGGACGGTTCCGCAACGGCCAGCCCGACGGCCCCGGCATTTTCCACTACGCCAATGGCGGACAGAGCGCCGGGCTGTGGCGCGGCTCCGTCCGCCTCGACCAGTAGGACCGTCGGCGATCAGCGCGGCTTCAGCGCCTCCACCACCTGCACATGGCCCTGCAGAGCGCCGAGGGTCAGGGCGGAGTTGCCGTTGGCATCCATGCGGTAGGGGTTGGCGCCGCTGTCGAGCAGCAGCTTCGCCACCGCCTCGTGGCCGTTGTTGGCGGCGTACATCAGCGCCGACCAGCCATAGGCGGTGGTGCGGTCGACCATAACCCCGCGCTGGATCAAAGACCGCGCCACATCCTGATGACCGCGGGCGGCGGCGGCCATCAGCGCGGTCTTGCCGTCGCTGTTGGTGGTGTCGAGGTCGGCGCCGCCATCGGCCAGCGCCCGGACCACCGGATCATGCCCGCCCCAGGCGGCATACATCACCGCCGTGGCGCCGTCGGAGGTGCGCAGGTCGGTGCGGGCATGGCGGTCCAGCAGCACGCGCACCGCATCGGTCAGCCCCTGTTCGGCGGCGATCATCAGCAGGGTCTTGCCGTTGTCCAGCCGCGTGTCGGCACTGGCGCCGGCCTGCAGCGTGCGCGACAGTTCCGCCGGGTTGCGCAGCAGGGCAAGGACCGACTCGCGGTCGCCCAGGCCGGGCGTCGCGTTGACCGGTGCCGTGGAGCTTCCGGCGCCGCTGCCGACCGCGGTCCCGGATGCGGGGCCGGTGGACGGGCCGCTATAGGTGCGCTGCTCGCTCGCCGCACGGATCCGCTCGGCCAGATCGGGACTGTCGGGCGAGATCATCTGCGCCCGCTCGTAGAAGCGCTTCGTCTCCGACCAGTCGCCGTCGCGCTCCGCCAGCATCGCCCAGCGGCGGTAGGTGTCCGTCATGGTGGTCAGCAGCTCCGCCGCCTCCGGCGTCGACGGCGCGATCTGACGGATGCGCTGCACCGTCTCATAGGCGTTGTCGCCGGGCGGGGTGGTCAGGCGCTTGCCGGCAATCTGGCGGCGGGCTTGGTCGACCATCGCCCGCACGCGCTGGACGGTGTCGGCGTCCGGAACCGCGGCAGCCGGCGCCAGGGGAACGGCGGCGGTCGCCGACGGGTCCTCAAGCGGCGGCAGCGAGGCGACGCCCGGCGCCGCCTCCGTATTGCCCGTCGCGGAGGGAGGCTTGGCTGCGGCCGGAGGCTGCGGCTGGGCCGGCGGCAAGGCCGCGGTCTCGACCGGAGCGGTCGCCGTTGGGGTGGCCACCGGAGAGGAGGGCGCCACCGTCCTCGACACCGTCTGGGTGCCGGCCGCGGGTGGCGGCGCGGCGGTCTGGGCGATCGTCTGGGTGGTTGGAAGTGCCGCGGCCGAAGAGGGACCGGCCGGCGCCACAGGGGTAGCCACCACAGCGGAAGCCGTCGGTTCGGAAGCGGGCGCAGGGGGAAGGGCCGCGGCTTGCCGATTGCCGGCATGCTCGCCGCCAGCCGACGCAGCGGCGCCGGTCAGGCCCTGCACGGTACGCTCGATCGCATCGCGGGTCCGGTTCCAGCCCTCCTCGACCAGCACCAGGGCACGGTCGGGGAAGACGCCGGGCACGGCGGTGGCGATGGCGGCGCCGGCGGCCCCCAGCAGGACCAGCGTGGTCAGCGCCGCACCGGCATAGAGCGCCGTCCGGCGTGGCGCGCGAATCGCGTGGCTTCGGGCACCAGTTTGACCGCCGTCCGCCGGCCAGCCCTGCCCTGGCATCTCCGCACCCGTCGCCGGCCCGGCCATGGGCCTGACGCCGCGGTCGGTCCAGTCCTGGCCGTCCTGCCAGCGCTCGTCCTGCCGCCGACCCTCCTGGGGCTGGCCCACCGACCAGTCGTTCGCGGGCGGAATCGCGGCGGGCTGCACCGGAGCCTGCCGGGGCGAAGCCTGGGACGAGGCCGGAGGCGGCACCGTCAGGACCGGCGCCGGACGGGGCGCCGGGGGAACCTCCCGCCCATCGTCGACGAAGCCGGCGCCAGCCGTCATCCGGTAGATCACGCCGAGATCGCGCAGCTCGTCGGTCAGCCCGGCACGCGCCAGCGTCCCTTCCAGTTCGGGCGTGCCGCACAGCAGCACCTGCATGAAGCGGCCGGCCGGCGTCTCCGCCCGCGTCAGATCGACCAGATCGGCCAGCACCGGCGGCGCCAGGACGGCGGCGTTGTCCACCGCCAGCAGGCCCGACCCGGCAAGCTCCAGCCGTTCCTCCAGCGCCGCGATCAGGGCATCGAAATCGGCTTCGCCGCCATCCTCCCCCACGGCCAGATCAGGCAGTGCGCCGGTGCCGGCGGCTGCGACCAGATCCTCCACCTCCGCGCCGACCGATGCCGACACCGGCAGCGCCATGGCGCCATCGGCCTCGACATGCTCGACCAGCTGGCGGAACAGGGCGGGACGGCCCGACCCGGCGTCGCCCACCAGCACCAGAAGCCTCTTGCGGGCCAGGAAGGCCAGAACCAGTCCATCGCGGATCTCGGCAGCCGTATTGCCGACGGATTCGCAGGCGGGATCGTGGTGGCCCGGAGCGGCGCGCCGGGCGCGCGAAGAATGTTTCGGGGCAGAACGGTCCATGGACATCTCGAGACGCCGATCAGTGAAGGATGCGCTCAGGTGACTCTAGTGATGCGCCCCCCAAGCCCCCACGGATCAAAGGGCGGCTGCCCCCTCTCTTCCGGGGTGGGTGGACTGACCCTTCCGGCGCGAAAGCGACCCTGGTCCGCCAGATGGGGGAGGGGTATAGGGTTGCCCCCGAAATCCACGCCTCCCCATCATCCGGACGAAGACGGTTATGCAGCTTGGAATAGATTTGGGCGGCACCAAGATCGCCGCCGTTGCGCTGGACCGGGATGGGACGGAGCTGGCCCGCCACCGCCGCCCCACCCCCCGCGGCTATGAGGCGACGCTCGACGCGCTGGCGGAGACGGTGGACGCCATCGATCCGGCGGGCAGCGACGGCGGCGGGGGCATCGGCATCAGCCTGCCCGGCGTGGTCGATGCCATCGCCGGCCGGGTGCGGGCGGTCAACCTGCCCTGGCTGGAAGGGCATTCCTTCGCCGCGGACGCGGCACGGCGGATCGGCCGGCCGGTGCGGATCGCCAACGACGCCAACTGCTTCACACTGTCGGAGGCGACGGACGGCGCAGCCGTCGGCGCCCCTGTGGTGTTCGGCGTCATCCTGGGCACCGGAGTCGGCGGCGGCATCGTCGTCGATGGCCGCATCCTGCCCGGCGCCAATGGTTTGGCCGGCGAATGGGGCCACGCGCCGCTTCCCTGGCGCGAAGAGGCTGACGGCCCGCCGGCGGTCTGCGGCTGCGGCAAGCCCGGCTGCCTGGAAACCATTCTGTGCGGAGCCGGACTGTCGCGCCTGCACCGCCACCTCGACGGTGAAATGCTGGACCCGCCGGAGATCGCGGCTCGCGCCCTGGCCGGCGATACCGCAGCGGCCGGAACCCTTGCGCATCACGCCGACGCGCTGGCCCGTGCGCTGGCGCCGGTGCTGAACCTGCTGGACCCCGACATGGTGGTGGTCGGCGGCGGCCTGTCCGCCCTGCCCGGACTGTGCGAGACGGTGACGCGGCGCTGGGGCGCCTGGACGCTGGCGGCCGAGCCACGTACCCGCATTGCGATTGCCCGCCATGGCGCGGAAAGCGGCATGCGCGGCGCCGCCCGCCTCTGGCCGGACTGAGCATCACCACTTTAAGCCGGTGGTCGCAACCAGCGGTCACAAGATGGCACGGGACTTGCGCATTCCCCGCTCGGACCGAACGGGGATACGCCCATGATGCGGAAGAAATTTGGGACGCGAGCCACGGGTAACGGCGTTCATTTGCATTTTGCAAACCGGAACGCGACGCGGGCCGGAAAACCGGCGACGCGTTTGCATTCTGCAAATGATGCCGGTGGAGGTGAGCCAGCTACCGGCCAGGGCACCTGCCGCCATCTGGAGCACGCCTGCGCCAGGCTGCAAGATGCGGCCGTGGAACTTGAAACGGTGCTGGCGACCCTGCCCGGTGACGATCAGGCCGACCTGCACGAGGCGATCGGCTCGATCATGGAGACGTTGCAACTGATCGCGACGGCCCATGCCCGGCTGGAACCGCCCATCGCTGCCGACTGAGACACGCTTCCGCTTATCGGCGAGACGAAAAAAGGCGGCCCCGCGGGACCGCCCTTTTCGTTCACCGGATCGGGCGATGCCGACTCAGTCGGAGATGGTCTGCCAGAAGAAGAAGGCGACGGCGAGGACGATGATGGCGATGTCCATGGGAGTGGCTCCTGTGGATGGCGGCGGATAGGCGTTTCAATCCGATCTATACGACAGTTCGCGCGTGGGGGGCAGAGCTTCCATTCCCCTGCGGCGGTTTTTCGCCCCCCTTGCGTCGTCGCACGAAAAAAATCTCATGGAGGGCCGGCATCGGCAATTCCGCCGCGCCACATCGAACCGCGAGCGGCACAACGGCCCCTGGGCTGACCACCCGGACCGGCAAACTGAAGACCGATCCTGCCAACTCTTTGTAAGAAAAAGATTTACTGACGCCGCAAGGCCGAAGATCAGGGGTTGGGTCCGCCCGCCGGCCGCGCCCCGCCGGCCCGCGCTTCAGTCAAACCGTCGATTTCGCGCAGAAAAATCGCAGCGCTATGACTTTTGTCAGGGGTTGCCTTCCCCAGGCGCTTTCTGGCAAGAAAAAGGCCGCTGAAGACAGCGGCCTTGAGTTTAGGGAGGAAACGCCCAAGAAGGGCGAAGCAGCAATCGCTTGCTGCACTGCAACAGTACCAGAACACGGGGGTATCGCAACCCCCAAAGCCGGCCCCTGCGTGGGGCCGCAGCTTTTGAAGGGGCCTGTTGCGCAATGGTCACAGCAAGACCATTCCGTTCGTCAGGACGCAAACCGCCTGGGCACCCCGGCCGTTACCCAACGGCGGCGTGCCGGCTCCGGTTGGCCACCGCATCCCGACAGGCACCGGTGCTGAGGATCCAGCCTTGACCCTCCATCCTCCATCCGCTTTTGCGGAGTTCGACAGGTTCGCCACATCGCTGGACGGTCGTACGCCCGCCCTTTTCCTCGATTATGATGGGACGTTGGCCGCGATCGCCCCACGTCCCGAACTGGCGGTGATGCCCGACGAGGCTCGCGCAGTGGTGCGACGGCTGTCGGCGCTCTGCCCGGTCGCCTTCGTCAGCGGCCGCGACCTGGACGATCTGACCGCGATGGTGGCGGTGGACGGGCTGGTCTATGCCGGCAGCCACGGTTTCGACCTGCGCGGACCAAACCTGCGCCGGCAGGTGGGGGTGGAGTATGTCCCCGATCTCGACACCGCCGAACGGCTTCTTCGCGACCGGCTCGGCGGCATCGCCAATGCCCTGGTGGAACGCAAGCGTTTCGCCATCGCCATCCATACCCGTCAGGTCGCCCCACCCGAAAAGCCGTTGGTCGCCGACACCGTGCGCGCAGTCGTGGCAACCCAACCGCGTCTGCGCATGACCGGCGGCAAGGAACTGTTCGAGCTTCGCCCCAACCTGCCCTGGGACAAGGGCCGCGCCGTGCTCGCCCTGCTGGAGGCGCTGGACCTGGAAGGCGACGGCACCATGCCGGTCTATCTCGGCGACGACGAGACCGATGAGGACGCTTTCCGTGCCCTGGCGGACCGCGGAGGCGGCGGTGGGATCGGCATCCGGGT
Organism: Azospirillum sp. 412522; assembly: GCF_019805165.1. GTDB lineage: Bacteria > Pseudomonadota > Alphaproteobacteria > Azospirillales > Azospirillaceae > Azospirillum. The sequence goes on along the minus strand of NZ_RWIJ01000023.1, from coordinate 77,875 downwards.
TATGGACGGTCCGGCTGCGACGGCCGCGACCTGGAGCCTGCGCCATCCGGCGGAGGCCACGGCGTTTCTGGGGCGGCTGGCGGACTGGCTGTCGGAGGGATGACGGCTGGGGGGTGACGGCTGGGGGAGCATGCCCCCATTCACCAACCCTAAACCCTCTCCTCGCTATCCTGACCGCTCAACCAGCCGGACACCGCAGCATGGACATCGGATCGGCCAGCACCGCCACGCCCTACCGCCCGCAGGCCAGCGCCGTCGACGGGTTGCAGGACGCGCAGGCGCGCACCGAAGCGGCGTCGGAGCAGATCGCGGCCGGCAACCTGGACCCGGCCGTGGTGCTGGACCTGACCTCCGCACAGGTGGATTTCGCCGCGAACGCCAAGGTGCTGAAGGCGACGCAGGAGAACAGCCGGCGCCTGCTCGACATGCTGGCCTGATACCAACAGGCTGGATCAGCGGGGTTTGTTGGGACCGTAGATCTTGGGCTGGCTGAAATTCAGGTGATCGAGAAGGCCCTGGGTGGCGCAACCGTCGACCGGCAGTTTCGCCGCGCGCTGGTAGGAGCGGATCGCCGTGCGGGTGCGCGATCCCATCTTGCCGTCCACCGACCCGGCGTTGAAGCCATGGTCGTTCAGCGCCTCCTGGGCGCCGGAGATGAAGGCCCGGCGCATCTCGTCCGGCAGATTGTCCGTATCGCAGGCCGCGAAGGCCGGGGTCGCCAGCAGCGTGGCGCCGCACAGAACGACACCGCTCAGGGCCCGAAGAAGAAGTCTGTTCATGGATCGGTCGCTCCGGATCGTTGGAGTAGCAGTCTGTTGAAACAGCCGAGCCTCACCTTCCATTCCAAAGAATGGCCATTCCAAAGAAGGCCGTCCTCAAAACGCACGGAATCGAAAAGGGCGGCCGCAAGCGACCGCCCTTCCTGACGTTCCGCGCCGTCAGCCCCCGGCGGCGTGCGCGTCATCGCTCTGCCCCTTGATCCTGGAGGCGAGCGCCGCCTCCAGGAAGGGATCGAGCGCACCGTCCAGCACCGCCTGGCTCTGCGAGGTCTCCACATCCGTCCGCAAATCCTTCACCATCTGGTAGGGGTGCAGGACATAGGAACGGATCTGGTGGCCCCAGCCGATGTCGGTCTTGGTGGCTTCCAGCGCGGCGGCGGCATCCTCGCGGATCTTCAGCTCCCGCTCGTACAGGCGGGCACGCAGCATGTCCCACGCCTTGGCGCGGTTCTTGTGCTGGGACCGCTCCTGCTGGCAGCTCACTACGATGTTCGTCGGGATGTGCGTGATGCGCACCGCCGAATCGGTCTTGTTGATGTGCTGTCCGCCGGCGCCCGACGCCCGGTAGGTGTCGATCCGGCAGTCCTTCTCGTTGATCTCGATGTCGATCTTGTCGTCGATCACCGGAGAAATCGAGACGGCGGCAAAGCTGGTCTGGCGCCGCGCCTGGCTGTCGAACGGGCTGATGCGCACCAGACGGTGCACCCCGGCCTCGGTCTTCAGCCAGCCATAGGCGTTGTGACCCTTGATCTGCACGGTGGCGGACTTGATGCCGGCCTCTTCGCCCGGCGTCTCATCCAGCCAGTCGGCCTTGTAGCCATGCTGTTCCGCCCAGCGGGTGTACATGCGCATCAGCATCAGCGCCCAGTCCTGGGCCTCCGTGCCGCCGGCGCCGGCATTCACCTCGACGAAGCAGTCGTTGGCGTCGGCCTCGCCCGACAGCAGGCTTTCGATCTGCAGCTTGTTGGCTCGGTCGCGCAGGCCGTAGAGCTGGGCCTCGGCATCGGCGACGACGGTGGCGTCCCCTTCAGCCTCGCCCATCTCGATCAGTTCCAGGCTGTCGGACAGGTCGCGCTCCAGCGAACGGTAGCCGGAGACCGAGGTGTCGAGCTGGGTGCGCTCGCGCATGATGGTCTGGGCCCGCGCCGGGTCGTCCCAAAGCTTGGGATCCTCGGCGAGGTTGTTCAGTTCGTCGAGACGCCGCAGTGCATTGTCCCAGTCAAAGATGCCTCCTCAGCAGCGCCAGCGATTCTCTGATCTCGCCGGCGGCCGCTTCGATCTCGGCCCGCATGGCGGTGCCTCCTCGTCAGCCAGAGTTGAAGGATGTGTCGGCTGCATATGTAGCCGCTCGCCCCCCTCCTTGCACCCTCTTAATGAACGGCGCCGCGCCGGCCGGGGGGCCGCACTGGGAGGGCTTGCCACTTTCGAGTATGGCCCAGCCCCTGCCTGGAGGTCCTAGGCGGTTGGAATCATCGGGACGGTTCATTTCAGAGTACGCCCCATATCCGGCCCCACAACCCTACCGCGGCAGCGGGAATTCCCCGAAATCGAGGTTATCTTCTGCCCCGTTCTTCGCCTTTCTTGCGCGATTCCGCGCAGGGCCATTCTTGCGCGAATGCATGGACGCGCGATCACCTCTGCCGGGGGCACGATGAGCTTCACCAGCCTGAACTTCCTGCTGTTCATCACCGTGTTCAGCGCCGGCTTCATGGCGCTGGCCCGGACGCGCGCCTTCACGCCCTTCCTGCTGGCGGCCAGCTACATCTTCTACGGCTATTGGGACTACCGGTTCTGCGGGCTGCTGGCGCTCAGCACTTTCATCGACTTCTATTGCGGGTTGAAGATCGCCGATTCGCCCGACCGCCAGACAAAGAAGATGTATCTGTTCATCAGCCTGGGCGCCAACCTGGGCATGCTGTTCTTCTTCAAATACTACAACTTCTTCGCCGACAGCGCGGAGATCGCGCTGGCCTCGCTGGGGGTGGAGATCGGGCGGCGGACGCTGGACATCCTGCTGCCGGTCGGCATCTCCTTCTACACCTTCCAGAACCTCAGCTACGGCATCGACCTCTACACCGGCGAGGTGAAGCAGCCCGAACGCTCGCTGATGCGCTACGCCACCTTCGTCGCCTTCTTCCCGCAGCTGGTGGCCGGCCCCATCGTCCGGGCGCGCGACCTGCTGCCGCAAATCCAGCAGCGCCCGCGCGAGATTCCGTTCGAAGAACGCTTCGCCGGGCTGGAAAAAGTGATCTGGGGCTATTTCCTGAAGATCGGACTGGCCGACAACGCCGCCGTGGTGGTCGACGCCCGCTTCCATCAGCCGGAGTTCTTCAATGCGCTCCAGCATGTGATCGGGCTGTTCTGCTTCTCCCTGCAGATCTACGGCGACTTCGCCGGCTATTCGCTGATCGCCATCGGGCTGGCGCAGATCTTCGGCTACACCATGTGCGAGAACTTCGCCCGGCCGTACTTCGCCACCGGCATGCGCGACTTCTGGCGGCGCTGGCACATCTCGCTGTCCACCTGGTTCCGCGACTACGTCTATGTGCCGATGGGCGGCAGCCGCACCCGCTGGCTGCGCATCCGCAACGTCGTCATCACCATGCTGATCTCCGGCCTCTGGCACGGCGCCAACTGGACCTTCGTGCTGTGGGGCGCGCTGCATGGCGGCCTGATGCTGGTTGAGGATGGCGCCCGGCGGCTGGCCGCCGCCAGCCCGGTGCGGCTCAGCGGCCCGATGCTGGCCGCCGGGCGGCTGGTGATGATCGGCCTCGTCTTCATCGTGGTGACGCTGACCTGGCTGCCCTTCCGCGCCGACAACCTGCAGACCGTCTGGACCATCCTGGGCATCATCGGCAACGGCGATTTCGGCCTCCAGCAGGGCAACCAGCAGGCCAGCTCGCTGATCCGCGTCGCCGTCACCGGCCTGATCGTTCTGCTGGTCGATGCGCTGGTCGAGCGCGGCGCCGGCCGCCGCTATGCCGGGACCAATGTTGTGGCCCGCTCGATGGCCTGCTCGGCCCTGATCCTGGTGATGCTGCTGTTCGGCAGCTTCGCCAACCACGCCTTCATCTACTTCCAGTTCTGACCGGACGGAGACCTCCCCATGTACCGCCTTCTGGCTTGCATCGCGCTGATCCTCGCCACCGTCACCGCGATGGACCGGGTTCTGGCCTCGGCGCTGGGCGATCTGCTGCTGCGTTCCAGCGACCGCTTCATGACCGTCTACCGCCCGTTCGAACCGGAGGCCGCACCGGCCGCCAAGCCGGGCATCAAGCCGCCCGCCAAGCAGGACGACCAGCCGAACGCCCTGCTGGTGAAGGCCGCCCTCACCACGGAGCCACGTCCGGCCGGCAGCCCTGCCAGCGCCCCTACCGGCGGCCCGGCCGATGTTCTCGTGCTCGGCAATTCGCGGGCGGACAACCATTTCCCGGTCTCGGCCCTGCAGGACATGACCTGCGGCCGGGCGTTGAACCTCGGCATGGGCGGGGCGCCCACCGTCCTGTCCGCCCTGCTGTGGGAGGATTATGTCGAGCGGCACGGCGCGCCGCGCCTGCTGGTGCTGGAGCCGACCGGCGTGGTCGACAACCCGCACGACCTCGCCGACCTGCCGCTGCTGGCCTATTACTCGCCGCGCATCGACGCCTTCGTCCGCCGGGAAAATCAGGAGCTGTGGACGGCGAACCACGCCTTCAACCTGATGACCTTCAACAACAACCAGACCATGCGGCTGATCGCCGGCCTGATGAAGCCCGCCGCCGACCGTACGCTGGTGGGTGCCATCCCCGAGCCCATGAAGCTGCAGCTCGCCGCCGCGCCGGAGGAGATGATGACCGCCGACGACGCCAACTGGCAGGCGCTGGATCACATCGTCACCAGCGCGCAGGCGCACGGCACCCGGGTGGCGGTGGTCATCACCCCCTATTTCCCGACCTATGCCGGCAAGCTGAAGAATTTCGATGCCTTCTTCGCCGAACTCAAGGGCCGTCTGCCCGCCGGCGTCACTGTGATCGACGCCCGCCGCGCCGTAACCAGGGACGAACTGTTCATGGATGCCCTGCACGTCAACGAGGATGGCGTGCGCGCGATGTTCGCGGCGATGGAACGCGACCTGCGTCCGCTCGGCAGTTGCCCGGTCGATGCGATGGCGTCGCTGTCCGGGACGGGGAACACGACGCACTGATCGTCGCAGCCGGGTCCCCCTCCGCCATCGGAAAGCCGGATACATGGAAAAGGGGCGCCCCGGTCGGGCGCCCCTTTCTCTTTTGTCTCAGTACAGACCGCCCGTTCCCAGGGTCGCCGCAGCCGGCGGGGCTGGTATGCCCGGCTGCTGGGCGCCGAAGCCCGCGGCGTTCGGGTCGCCGCCCATCATGGCGCCGGAACCTTGCGAGGAGCCGTCCAGCACCACCTGCGGCTGGTCGGGGTTGGGTTCGGTGCCCGGCAGGAAGGCTTCCCAGATGGCACGGCTGTCGCCGAACTGGGCCAGCTGGCCGTTGGCCGGGTTGACGCGGACGAGGCGTAGGCCGGGCGGCACGCGGAACGGCGTCGCCGGCTTGTCCTTCAGCGCCACCTGCATGACCTCCTTGAACACCGGCACCGCGGCGGAACCGCCGGTCTCATGCCCGCCCAGGGAGCGCGGCTGGTCGAAGCCAATGTAGGTGCCGACCACCAGATCGGGCGAGAAGCCCATGAACCAGGCGTCGTGGCTGTCGTTGGTGGTGCCGGTCTTGCCGGCCAGCGGCTTGCCCAGCGACTTCAGCGCCGCCGCGGTGCCGCGCTGGACCACGCCTTCCAGGATCGAGACGATCTGGTAGGTGGTGCGCGGGTCGTTCACCTGCTCGCGGGTGTCGGGCACGCCGGGAACCGCCATCCCGTCCTTCCAGCTGACGTTGGTGCAGCCCTCGCACGAACGGTTGTCGTGACGGAAGACGGTCTTGCCGTTGCGGTCCTGCACCCGGTCGATGAAGGTCGGCACCACCCGCTTGCCGCCATTGTCCAGCATGGCGTAGGCGGTGGCGAGCCGCAGCACCGTCGTCTCGCCGGCGCCCAGCGACATCGGCAGGTAGGGCTGGAGGTTGTCGACGATGCCGAACTTCTCGACCAGCGCCTTGACCTTGTCCATGCCGATCTGCTGGGCGAGGCGGACGGTCATGACGTTGCGCGACTTCTCGATGCCGACGCGCAGCGGGGTCGGGCCGTAGAACTCGTGGCTGTAGTTTTCCGGCCGCCAGACCGGCTGCCCGCCGCCCGGATCGAAGGAGAAGGGTGCGTCCATAACAAGCGACGACGGGGTGAAGCCCTGGTTCAGCGCCGTCAGATAGACGAAGGGCTTGAAGGACGAGCCGGGCTGGCGCAGCGCCTGGGTGGCGCGGTTGAACACGCTCATGGCGGGGGAGAAGCCGCCGACCATCGCCAGCACGCGGCCGGTGTGCGGGTCGAGCGCCACGAGGCCGCCCTGCACCTGCGGGATCTGGCGCAAGCCGTAGCTGCCCGGCGGCAGCTCCTTGGCACCCGCCTTGTCGGTCTTCTTCGCCGGCTTCTCGTCCTCGTCCTTGGCCGGCGGGCCGCTCACCGCCTCGACCAGCAGGATGTCGCCCAGCTTGGCGACGTCGGACGGCTTGCGGATCGCCGGGCCGGCGACGTCGCCGTCCTTGGAGGCGCGGGCCCAGCGCAGCTCGGACAGCGGGATGCGGCCTCGGGTGCCGTCGGCCACCCCGATGTCCAGACCGTCCGATTGGTCGTCCTTCAGCACCACCGCCAGCTTCCAGCCCTCCGCCCCGGCGGGCGGCGGCATGGCGGCGAGTTTCTTCGGCCAGTTGTCGAAATTCTCCATCTTGGCGACCGGGCCGCGCCAGCCATGGCGGCGGTCATAGGCGATCAGCCCGTCCCGCAGCGCCTTGGTGGCGGTGGCCTGCAGCACCGGGTCCATCGAGGCGCGGACCGACAACCCGCCCTCATACAGCGCCTGCTCGCCGTAGAGCTTCACCAGCTCGCGCCGGATCTCCTCGGAGAAGTATTCGGAGGTCACCACCTCCTGCTCGTCGCGCTTGCGGGTGACCAGCGGGCGCCCTTGCGCGGCCTTCGCCTCTTCAGGCGTGATGTAGCCGTCTTCCGCCATGCGGCCGATCACCCAGTTGCGGCGGGCGACGGCGGCGTCGTGCTGGCGGTCGGGGTTGTAGTTGGACGGCGCCTTGGGCAGGGCCGCCAGGAAGGCGACCTCCTCGATGCTCAGCTCGTCCAGCGCCTTGTTGAAGTAGTTCAGCGCCGCCGCCGCCACGCCATAGGAGCGGTTGCCCAGGAAGATCTCGTTCAGGTACAGCTCGATGATGCGGTCCTTGGTGAAGGCCCGCTCGATGCGGACCGCCAGGATCGCCTCCTTGATCTTGCGGGCGAACGACACCTCGTTGGTCAGCAGCATGTTCTTGGCGACCTGCTGCGTGATCGTGCTGGCGCCCACCGGCCGGCGCTCGCGGCCGAAATTCTCGATGTTGGTCAGGATCGCGCGCAGGATGCCGATGGGATCGACGCCCTGGTGGCCGTAGAAATTCTTGTCCTCGGCCGCCATGAACGCGTTCATGACCATGCGCGGCATGGCGTCGATCGGCACGAAGATGCGCCGTTCCGACGCGAATTCGGCCATCAGGCGCCCGTCGCCGGCATAGATGCGCGTGGTCACCGGCGGCTCGTAGTTGGCCAGCTTGGTGTAGTCGGGCAGGTCGTGGTCGTAATGCTCGAACAGGAAGACCAGCCCTCCGGCGCCGGCAAGAACCAGCATCACGAAGGCCATCAGCAAGGACAGAAGAAGGCGCATGACCAATCCCGCAAGAAACGACGAACGGCGTGGCCGAAGCCCGTCCCTTTCCGGGTCCGGATCGCAGCCATGCCTGACAGGGCGGCGCATCCTACACCGCCGCGCGGCGAAGTGCCGCCCCCGTTCCCGTCATGTCAGGAAAATGTGACGCGCAGAGGGCGCGTTCAAGAAATTGCCGGCGCGGAAGGGGTAAGCCCTCCGCTGCCGCGCTTCAGCTGCGCTGTGACCCGTGCAGCCAGCGGAAATAGCCGTCGATGGTGCGGGCCAGCCCCTTGCCCAGCCGTTCGCGATGCGCGCCGGAGGTCAGCAGACCGACGTCCTGCCGGTTAGACAGGTACCCCATCTCGATCAGCGCCGAGGGCACGTCGGGCGCGGTCAGCACGGCGAAGCCGGCCTGACGGTGCGGCCGGCTGGAGATCAGCGGCACGTCGCGGCCCAGCGCCTGCAGCGCCAGCGTCGCGAAGCGCTTGGAATGGTTCATCGTGTCGCGCTGGGCCAGATCGATCAGGATGTTGGCGACCAGCTGGTTCTCGCCCGACAGGTCGAGACCGACCAGGGCATCGGCCTTGTTCTCCTTGGCCGCCAGCATTTCCGCCTCGCGGTCGGAGGCCTTGTCGGACAGGGTGTAGATCGACAGGCCGCGCATGTCGGCGCTGCTGATGCTGTCGGCATGCAGTGAGATGAACAGGTCGGCCCCGGCCTCGCGGCCGATGGCGACGCGGTCGCGCAGCCGGATGAACACGTCGCTGTCGCGGGTCAGCTTCACCCGGTAGCGGCCGGTCGCCTCCAGCTGGCGCTTCACCTCCCTGGCGGTGGCGAGCGTGATGTCCTTCTCATAGATGCCGCCGACGCCGATGGCGCCGGGGTCCTGGCCGCCATGGCCGGGGTCGAGCACGATCAGCGGCTTCTCCGTCACCGTCGGCGGCTTGTTGTCCGGCACCGGCGGAGCGGCGGGCAGAGCGGCCGGGATCAGCTGGGCCGGCGGGATCGGCGGCAGCGGCGCGAAGGGCGGCGGGGCCGTGACGGTACCGTTTGACTCGACAGCGGACGGGGGAACCGCCTGCTGCTGGGGCGACGGCTGCGGAACCGGAATCGCCATCGCCGAGGAGACGATCGAACTCATCGTCAACGGGGTCCTGGTTCCGACCTCCTTCGCCCCGTCCCTCCCACCGCTGGCCGCGGCAAGCTGGCGGAATTCGGCCGGCGTAGTCCTTTCCAGGTCGAGCACGAGGCGCGGCTGGTGGCCGTCCCGCGCCGGGATCATGTAGCCCTCGCGCAGCCGGGCCGGGCCGACCGTCTCGAAGGTCAGCCGCGTGCCGCGCGGGCCGCCCGCCGCATGGTGGTAGCGCGCCACGACCCCCTTGCCCTCCACCGGCAGCGATCCGCCGGGCCAGATCAGGTCGGGCAGATCGACGATGACGCGATAGGGATCGGCGGCCATCGAGACGGTGAAGGACACCGCATCGCTCAGCTCCAGCACGAAGCGGGTCTTGTCCGGATGGATGCCCAGCCGGGCGTCGACCACCGCCGTGCGTGGCGGCGGCGCCGGCAGGGCCGCGGTCGTCTGCGCCTTCGCCATTCCGGCCACCGTCCCGGCTGCGCCGAAGCCGAGCAGCAGCGCCAACAGAACCGGCAGAACTCGCGCCAGAAAGCGCACCCCCGGCCCGCGCGGCAGATTTGCGGCAGGCGGCAGACGGTCGGGTGCGGCGGCTGCGGGCAGGCTGGGCGGCCGTGGCATCAAATCTCCTCGGCGGCAGAAGTATGCGTCGGAACGGGGCGACTGACGGTCAGCTATAGCCCAGCCAATTCAACGCTCTCAACGCGGATCGTCAGACTGCGGGTGAATTCCGGGCGGGGGTGCCGTTCCTGCAACAGTGGGCATGGCGGCAGGCGCGGCCATAGCCGGACCTGCACCCTGACGGGTTGCCGCGGTGGAACGGTGCGCCCCCGCTTCCCGGTGGTGAACTTGTTCGCCGAATCGGCGCATTTCCGCGTTGTGCAAGAGGGACCGCTTGTCTATGGTATCTTTGCGACAGACCGCAATTCGCCAGGCCAGGGTCGGACTCCCAAGGTGAGCGCCGATTCGCTGATCCCCGGACATCGATCCCATCGATCCAAAGGTCAGCCGATCGCCGGTCACGGGGCCTACCCAAGGGGCTGCGGCGTCGCCCTCGACACCGCCTGTCCGGCCATCCGCGCCGGAGGGACGTCGCAGGGTGGCGCGTTCGGATTGGCGGTGAGAGGACGAAACCTCGAAGCTGGCTGTGGCCGCAAGGCGGCAGCCCGGCACGTGTCGACCGGGCCGTCCTGGCTGCTCTCGTCAGCGCCGTTCGGCGGTTCCGGTCCGCAGTGCCGTATGCTTCGCCCACAACAGACGCTGCGTCCAGGCGGCCCGACCGGTCGCGCGGGTTCCCTGGGTCGCGCCGTTGAGGACCGTATATGGCCAAGCGCATGCTGGTGGATGCCACGCACCCGGAAGAGACCCGGGTTGCCGTGGTCAGTGGGAACCGGCTGGAAGAGCTCGACTTCGAGATCGCCAGCCGCAAGCAGCTGAAGGGCAACATCTACCTGGCGAAGGTGACGCGGGTCGAGCCTTCGCTCCAGGCGGCCTTCGTGGAATATGGCGGGAACCGCCACGGCTTCCTCGCCTTCTCCGAAATCCATCCCGACTATTACCGCATTCCGATGGCGGACCGCGAGGCCCTGCTGGCCGAGGAACGCCGGCTGGAGGAGCAGGCGGAAGCCCGGGCCGAGGCCGCCGCCGACGGCGCCGTGATGGCCGAGCCGATCCGCCCCGAGCAGGTGGTCGAGGAATGGTCGCCGATGCCCTCCCCCATCGCCCCCGAGGCGTCCGAGGACGAGGCCGGCGACGAGGACGGTGAGGACGCCGAAGCCGGTGAAGAGCAGGCCGCCCCGTCCGCCGCCGCTCCCGACACGCTCGGCGGCGACGAGGATGAGGAGGCGGAGACCCAGCGCCGCCGCTCGCGCCCGCTGCGCTCCTACAAGATCCAGGAAGTGGTGAAGCGCCGGCAGGTCATGCTGGTGCAGGTGACGAAGGAAGAGCGCGGCAACAAGGGTGCGGCACTGACCACCTATCTGTCGCTGCCCGGCCGCTACTGCGTCCTGATGCCCAACACCGGCCGCGGCGGCGGGATTTCCCGCAAGATCACCAACCCGGCCGACCGCAAGCGCCTTAAGGAAATCCTGTCGGATCTCGACATTCCCGACGGCATGGCGGTGATCCTGCGCACCGCCGGTCTGGAGCGCTCCAAACCCGAGATCAAGCGCGACCTGGAATATCTCCTGCGCCTGTGGGACGACATCCGCGAACAGACGCTGAAGTCGTCGGCGCCCTGCCTCATCTATGAAGAGGCGAACCTGATCAAGCGGTCGATCCGCGACCTCTACGCCAACGACATCGACGAGATCTGGGTCGAGGGCGAGGCCGGCTTCCGCACGGCGCGCGAGTTCATGGACATGCTGATGCCGGGCCATTCCCAGCGCGTCCAGCTGTACCGCGACAGCCAGATCCCGCTGTTCCACCGCTATCAGGTGGAAACGCAGATCGACGCCATCCACAGCCCGGTGGTGCAGCTGCGCTCCGGCGGCTACATCGTCATCAACCCGACCGAGGCGCTGGTCTCCATCGACGTCAACTCCGGCAAATCGACCCGCGAGCGCAACATCGAGGAGACCGCCTACAAGACCAACCTGGAGGCTGCCGACGAGGTGGCGCGCCAGCTGCGTCTGCGCGATCTGGCCGGCCTGATCGTCATCGACTTCATCGACATGGAGGAGCCGCGGAACAACGCCGCCGTCGAGCGCCGCATGAAGGAGGCGATGAAGAACGACCGGGCGCGCATCCAGCTCGGCCGCATCTCCGCCTTCGGCCTCTTGGAGCTGTCGCGCCAGCGTCTGCGCCCGTCGCTCTTGGAGACCAACTTCGAGCGCTGCCCGCACTGCTCGGGCACCGGCGTCGTCCGCTCGGTCGAATCCGCCTCGCTGCACGTCCTGCGCGCCATCGAGGAGGAGGGCATCCGCAAGCGGTCGGCCGAGATCACCATCTACGTCCCGACCTCCATCGCGCTCTACATCCTCAACCAGAAGCGCGGTGAGCTGGCCAAGATCGAAGAGCGTCACGCCTTCAGCGTCATGGTCCAGGCCGACGACACCCTGATCGCCCCGGACCACCGTCTGGAGCGCAACAAGGCCCGCCTGCCCGACGAGGACGGTCCGCTGGTCAGCGCCGACCGGGTGATGGCCGAGACCGACCGCGCGCTCGCCGCCGAGCCGGTCGAGCCGGTGGAGGAGCCGGAGGCCGAGGTCGAAACCGCCCAGGCCGAGCAGTCCGGCGAACGCACCGAGACCGCCGGCTCCGATGGCGAGGGCAGTGGCGACGATCGCCGCCGCCGCCGCCGCCGCCGCCGTGGCCGCGGCCGTGACCGTGAGGAAGGCCGCATCGAAGGCGACAACGCCGACGGTGAGACCGAGACGGACGAGGCCGATCAGGAGGCCGCTCTGCCAGTGGCCGCCGAGGCGATCAGCGGTGAAGCCGTCTCCGAGCCCGCTTCCGGGTCGATGGCCGACGACACCGAAGGTGACGACGAGGATGAGGGCGAAGACGAGACCGGTGCGGATGCCGGCGACCGCAACGGCGATGGCCGCAAGAAGCGCCGCCGCGGCAAGCGCGGCGGCCGCCGCCGGTCGCGCCGTGACGGTGCGGAGGGCCTGGAAGGCGGTGAGGAGGATGCGGCCGAGCAGCCCGTCCCGACTCCGGCCGGGACTGCTCCGGCCGAGATCGCCCCGGTTGCGACCGCTCCGGTTCAGCCTTCGACCGAAGCGACCGACCTCGACTGGATCCTGGCTGGCGAAACGGCTCCGTCGACCACGTCCGAGGACGTGCCCGCACCGGTGACCGCTCCGGCTCCGGCCAGGAAGGCTGCGCGCAAGCGCAAGGCTGCCGCCGAAGCTCCGGTGGAGGCTGCTGCCGTGGTCGCCCCCGTGGTTGCCGAAGCCCCCGCCAAGGGTCGCAAGCGCAAGGCCGCCGCTCCGGTCGAAGCGCCGGTGGCAGCCGCGGCCGAGGCTGTGCCGGCCAAGAAGGCGACGCGCAAGCGCAAGGCTGCCGCCGAAGCTCCGGCCGAGGCCGCCCCCGTGGCTGCTCCGGTGATTGTCGAAGCCCCCGCCGCCGAAACCCCTGCCAAGGGCCGCAAGCGCAAGGCTGCCGCTGCCGCCGAAGCCCCGGTGGAGGTCGCGACCGAAAAGGCTCCGGCCAAGAAGGCGTCGCGCAAGCGCAAGGCCGCTGCCGAGGCCCCGGCGGAGACCGCACCGGCCGTTGCCCCGACCCCGGTTCCTGCTCCGGCTCCCGAAGCCGCCAGCGGACCGGCCGCCGCCAACGGCGAAGACGACGCCAAGCCGCGCCGCGGCTGGTGGAAGCGGTAAGCCGAACGGCCCACCGGACGCTCTGAAACGGGAAAAGGCGCCGCAAGGCGCCTTTTCCTTTTCCCGGACGTTATAATCCCTGCCACAGGACAGGTCGGACCATGAGCAAGGCCTTCACCCGCGAGAGCGACACGCCGCCCAACAACGATCTCGACGAACTCGATGATCCGGCACCGCTGCCGCAGGGCTTCAAGAACTACATGACCCCGCCCGGCTTCCAGCGCATGCAGGAGGAGCTGCGCCACCTGCTGCGGGTGGAGCGGCCGAAGGTGGTGGAGGTGGTGTCCTGGGCCGCCGGCAACGGCGACCGGTCCGAGAATGGCGACTATCTATACGGCAAAAAGCGCCTGCGCGAGATCGACCGCCGCATCCGCTTCCTGAACAAGCGGCTGGAATCGGCGGTGGTGGTCAATCCGCAGGACCAGAAGAACCGCGAGCAGGTCTTCTTCGGCGCCACCGTCACCTACGCCCGCGAGGATGGGTCGGAGAACACGATCACCATCGTCGGCGCCGACGAGGTCGATCCCGACCGCGGCCATGTCAGCTGGATTTCCCCCATGGCCCGCGCCCTGCTGAAGGCGCGGGAGGGCGATCTGGTGGACGTGCGCACGCCGGCAGGACTGGAACAGGTCGAAGTGCTGGGGATCCGCTACGCGGACTGACGGAGGGGGCGGGCCGCCCCCTCCCCCACGCTCACTCCGCCGCCGGCTGGTAGATCTCCCCGCCCGCCTCGCGGAACTTCTGCGACATCTCGGCCATGCCGGACGCCGCGGCGTCGCGGATTTCCTGCGTGATCTTCATCGAGCAGAATTTCGGCCCGCACATCGAACAGAAATGCGCGGTCTTGGCGCCCTCCGCCGGCAGGGTCTCGTCGTGATAGGCCATCGCCGTGTCGGGATCGAGCGACAGGGCGAACTGGTCGCGCCAACGGAAGGAGAAACGGGCACGCGACATGGCGTCGTCGCGCAGCCGCGCAGCCGGGTGGCCCTTGGCGAGGTCGGCGGCATGGGCGGCGATCTTGTAGGCGATGACGCCGGCCTTCACGTCGTCGCGGTCGGGCAGGCCGAGATGCTCCTTCGGCGTGACGTAGCAGAGCATCGCCGTGCCGAACCAGCCGATCATCGCCGCGCCGATGGCGCTGGTGATGTGGTCGTAACCCGGCGCGATGTCGGTCACCAACGGCCCCAGCGTGTAGAAGGGCGCCTCGCCGCACAGGGCCAGCTGCTTCTCCACATTGTGCTTGATCTTGTGCATCGGCACATGGCCCGGCCCCTCGATCATCACCTGGACGTCGCGCGCCCAGGCGACCTTGGTCAACTCGCCCAGGGTTTCCAGCTCGGCGAACTGGGCGGCGTCGTTGGCGTCGGCCTGGCTGCCCGGCCGCAGCCCGTCGCCCATCGACAGCGCCACGTCGTAGGTCCGGCAGATCTCGACGATGTCGGCGAAATGGTCGTAGAGGAAATTCTCGCGATGATGCGCCAGGCACCATTTGGCGATGATCGAGCCGCCGCGCGAGACGATCCCGGTCACCCGCTTCGCCGTCAGCGGGATATGGGCCAGCCGCAGGCCGGCATGGATGGTGAAGTAATCGACGCCCTGCTCCGCCTGCTCGATCAGCGTGTCACGGAACAGCTCCCAGGTCAGATCCTCGGCCTTGCCCTTCACCTTCTCCAGCGCCTGGTAGATCGGCACAGTGCCGATCGGGACCGGGGAGTTGCGCAGGATCCACTCGCGGGTCTGGTGGATGTCGGCTCCGGTGGACAAATCCATCACGGTGTCGGCGCCCCAGCGGATCGACCAGACCATCTTCTCCACCTCCTCCTCGATGGAGGAGGTCACGGCGGAGTTGCCGATGTTGGCGTTGATCTTGGTCAGGAAGTTGCGGCCGATGATCATCGGCTCCGACTCGGGGTGGTTGACGTTGGACGGGATGATCGCCCGCCCGCGCGCCACCTCGTCGCGAACGAACTCCGGAGTGATGAAGTCCGGGATTTCGGCGCCGAAATCCTCGCCGTCGCGCGCCGCGTCAAGGGCGGCGGCACGGCCCAGGTTCTCGCGGACGGCGATGTATTCCATCTCCGCGGTGACGATGCCGGCGCGGGCATAGGCCATCTGGGTCACGGCACCGCCATCCTTGGCGCGCAGAACGTCGCCGTCGGTGGTCTCGACATCGCCGCGCGCCAGGATCCAGTCGCGGCGGTGCTTGGCCAGTCCGGCCCGCACGTCGATGGCGACCGATTCGTCGGTGTAGGGGCCGGACGCGTCATAGACGGTCAGCGGCGGCTCGCCGCCCGACAGCGCGATCTCGCGCAGGGCGACGCGCAGATCGGGAAAGCGCGTGCCGGACACATGGATCTTCCGCGACGACGGCAGCGGGCCGGTCGAAATGCGGATGGCGGTCTCGTTGAAGTCCTTGGGCATTGGGTTTCTCCGTCGGAGTTGGGCGGACAAACCCGGGACTGCGGACGGAGGTGCGGTATCTTCGTGCGGGCCGTACCCCAGACTGGTTTCCCCGGCATGGCGGGGCCGATACGGCCGGACGGGGCGAGATTCGGCCCGTCACGAGGTCCCTCCCTTCGCCGGTATGACCCGGATCAGGTTCGAAGGGTCACCACGCTGCCGGCTGCGCGTTGCGCCGTCGGCCGTTGGTATCTCAGCCCCCTGTCGGGACCCCCCTGGAATGCGCCCATCCTGCCGTCGGCGGACGTCCCTGTCAAAAGGAAAGCACCGCGGACGATCCGCCTGCCGCACTGTGGAAACGCGTTACATCCAGCGCTTCAGCCGCACATAGACCATCGGCAGCAGCGCCGAGAGCAGCATCAGCCCCAAGGCGCCGGCATAGCCGAAGGGCGAGCCGTGCGCGGGCATGTCGGTGAAATTCATGCCGCCGATGCTGGCGACCAGGGTCGGCGGATAGAGCAGCACCGTCAGGACCGAGACGATCTTGACGATCTCGTTCTGCTCGACGTTGATCTGGCCCAGCGCGGTGTCCAGCGCCAATGCCACCTTGCCGGACAGGAAACGGGCATACTGGTCCAGCCCGCGCAGATCCTGCAGCGCGGTCTTGGCCCAGCGCCGCGTCGCCTTGCCGGCGTTCCAGCCGTCGCCGCGCGCCAGGAAATCGGTCATTCGCGAGAGGCTGGCGAGGCTGATCCGCGCCTTGCCGATCAGATGGCCGGCATGGCCGATGCGCTTCAGCGTCTGGGCGTCGTCCAGCGTCTCGCCGCGCGACCGCAGCTTGCGCCCGCGGAAATAGCGGCGGTTCAGCGTGTCCAACTCCACCCCGGTCCGCCGCAGCACGACGGAGGTGCGATCGATCATCCCATCCACCAGTGCCGCCAGCACGACCTCCCCCCGGGCGGCCGACACTTCGCCATGGGTCGCGCGGCGGCGGAAGGCCAGCAGGGCCTGCGGATCGATGTCGTGGATCGTGACCAGCCGCCGCCCCGCCAGCACAAAGCTGACGGTGGCGATGCGCGGCTCGTCGGTGTCGGCCCAGACCAGCGCGGTGACGGTCATGGTCAGCACCCCGCCGGCCACGCGCAGGCGGCTCGACTCCTCGATCTCCGCCATCTGCTCGCGAGTCGGCAGGCCGGTGCCGATCAGCGCCTCCGCCCGCGCCAGCTCGTCGGGCGTCGGGTTGATCAGGTCGAGCCAGACGGCGGTCTCGGGCAGCGGCACCGCCTCGTCCGCGGCCTCCCTGGCCCAGCGCAGCAGACCGCCGTCATTGACAAAGACATGAAGCAAGCCTGCGCTCCTTGCGTGGCTTTGAACTCGGCTTATCCATCGTCCGTCCGGAGCGGCAGAACTGCGACATGATCGACGGGATCACACCCGCGCTCTCGCCATTTCCAGCAGACGCACCCCAAACCCTCCATCTACGACAACCAGTTCGCCATGAGCAACCGGCTGTCCTTCAACACAAACATCAACCGGCGCCTCGACCGGACGGTCCAATTCCAACACGCCGCCATGGGTCAACGCCAGAATGTCCGCCAACCGCCGTTCCGCCGTGCCGACGATGACCGAAAGCGTTACATCCACCTCAAGCAGGGTGGAGCTTGCCGGCGTGGCTCCGGCTTTCGCCGCCGATGCCGCGATTTGCGGGAGTTGACCGGGGAATTCCTGGTCATCCGGCTCGGCGGCGACGACGACCCTCCAGCGCCGCCCGCCGGCACGGAGCCGGCCGGTTGCCAGTGAGCGGCCCGCCACCTCGACGCGGACAATTCCATCGCCATCGACCCCATCGCCATCGACGGCGAAGACCGTCCCCGGCGCCGCCGCCAGCAGATCGGATAAAGGCAGCCGCATCGTACCGACCACGGCCTGCACGGTCGTCAGGATTTGCAGCGTCTCCCGCTGCAGGTGGCGGCGCCACAACGGATCGTTGCCGAAGCGTTCTCCGGTAAACATCGACCGCAGTTGTGGGCGTGCCGGCTCCAGGAGTCCATAGGGCAGCAGCAGATCCAGACCGCCGGACCGCCCATCCAGATAGGCCGCGATCCGCACGCACATGCAGCCGCTGGCCGGTCGGGAGATGATCGCAAAACGCGGGGATGTTTCGACGCGGTCCGCATCGAAACGCACCGTGGCCACCGGCCGGAAAGCCGCTCCGAGTTCACCCAGCAGCCGGCGGGCCGCTTCCATTGTCAACTCAAGGTCCAGCTTGCTGAGAACCCGCGACGGAACGCGCAGGCAAACATCGGCCGGATCACCCCCGAGCAGGACTTCTCCCAACGCCTCGACAAAGGCCCGGTCGATGGCGAGCAGCCCGTAATCGTTCCAGGGATCCGCGCGAAACGGGATCAGCGGCCGGTTGCCAGTCTCTTCATCGACCCAGTCGCCAAAGCGCACCGACCGCATGCTCACCAGAGCCACATCGACAGGCCCACCGCTATAGGCGCGCAGGGAGGTGCCAAGCATGCGCACGAAACGGTCAAGCACCACCTCAAGCATCGGCAGGCGCTCCACCAAAACCTGCCTGTTCTGGAGCAGGGCGGCCAAGCCTGGTGGCAGGACAGGCGGGGTCCATCCCACCTCCGCATCCTGCTCCGCTGTGCCCGGCATGACGACGCTATCCGTGGGGACGGAATCGGCGGCAGCACGAAGCGCGTCCCGCCGTTCCGGTGCCACATGATCGAGAATGCGGGCGAGGGA
The DNA here is from genome assembly GCF_019805165.1 of Azospirillum sp. 412522. Classification (GTDB taxonomy): domain Bacteria; phylum Pseudomonadota; class Alphaproteobacteria; order Azospirillales; family Azospirillaceae; genus Azospirillum. The sequence goes on along the minus strand of NZ_RWIJ01000023.1, from coordinate 59,689 downwards.
CTCCGACCCGATGGCGGAATCGGCAAACGCGGCCGTCGTCAGCACCTGGTCGATAAGCGCGAGCGCGGCGGGCGATGGCCGCCGTGTGTGCGACAGGCAGCGTACGGCAAGCGGCTGAAGGTGGTCGTCCAACGCCGTCAGCGTTTCGGCCGCCAGGTCGGTTGGAAGAACCGACAGCACCGCGGCAATGGTCTGGGGCGCCTCGCCACCGAGAAGGCGGGCAAGCCGGTCCGCCGGCACCGTCCGCAAACGGCTCAAGGGAACTCCGCCCGCCTCCATGCCCGCCTCCCAGGCAATTCTACGCAGATTGAATCCCGAATGACCCTGTCAAGGATTCGGGTTCCGGCGAATGTTCACCGCCGACCACGAGGGCAGGCAGAGCACTAAAATCTATGTGACTCGACCGCCGCGCCCCGGCTTCCCGGACGGCGGCGCCTTCTCCCCCTCGTCGATGTCCAGCGCCGCACCCTCGGCTTTCAGCGCCTGCTCCAGCTTGCGGCGGAAGGCTCCCCCGTCCCGCTTGGCGTCGAGGAAGTGACCGACCGCCTCCTTCGCCGCGTCGCTGTCATAGGGGACCTTGCCCAATGCCGCCAGTTTGACGCGCTCCACCAGCTTCGGATCCATCCTGTCGCGGATGGCCTTCATCTGGCGGAGCAGGTCCTTGCGCAGGTCGCTCATCGGGTCCCCGTAACTGGCGTCAGGCCTTGCCGATCAGGGTGCCGGCGCCGCCCTCGGTGAAGATCTCCAGCAGCAGCGCATGCGGCACGCGGCCATCCAGGATAACAGCGGCATCGACGCCCTGCTCCACCGCGCCGATGCAGGTCTCGATCTTCGGGATCATGCCGCCCGAGGCGGTGCCGTCGGCGATGGCCTTGTGGGCATCGGCCAGCGACATCTTCTCGATCAGCTTCTTTTCCTTGTCGAGCACGCCGGCGACATCGGTCAGCAGGAAGAAGCGGGCCGCCTTCACCGCCGCCGCCACCGCGCCGGCCGCGGTGTCGGCGTTGATGTTGTAGGTGTCGCCGTTCACGTCGAAGCCGACCGGCGCGATCACCGGGATGACGTCCGACTTGGCAAGCGCCTGCAGGATCTCCGGGTTGACCTTGTAGGGTTCGCCGACGAAGCCGAGGTCCAGCACCCGCTCGATGTTGCTGTCGGGATCGCGCTGCACGCGCTCCAGCCGGCGGGCGGTGATCAGGTTGCTGTCCTTGCCCGACAGGCCGACGGCGCGGCCGCCGGCGCTGTTGATGGCGGCGACGATCTGCTTGTTGATGGAGCCGGCCAGCACCATCTCGACCACCTCGACCGTCTCCTTGTCGGTGACGCGCAGGCCGTCGATGAAGCTGGACTTGATCTTCAGCCGCTCCAGCATCTGGCCGATCTGCGGCCCGCCGCCGTGGACGACCACCGGGTTGATGCCGACCTGCTTCAGCAGGACGATGTCGCGCGCGAACAGCTCCGCCAGGCTGGCGTCGCCCATGGCGTGGCCGCCGTACTTGATGACGAAGGTGCTCCCGGCATAGCGGCGCATGTAGGGCAGCGCTTCGGACAGGGTTCGGGCCTTGGCGAGCCACTCGTCACGGGTGGGAGTCTGCACGGGAGGATGCCCTTTGTCGGGATGGAGTGTCGGGCTTCTTTAACGGAAAGGCCGGCCGGTTGCCTAGGGGGCAATTTATCGGTCACATGCCCCCGGGAGGGCCGCCGGCCGCAGCCGGGACCGGACGCCGCCAGCCGACCAGCCACGTCATCGGCTGGGTCAGGGCGGTAACCGCCACCGCCATCAGCACCATCGCCGAGAAACAGGGGCCGGACAGCACGCCCGCCTCCAGCAGGACGGTCAACACGATCACCTCCATCAGCCCCTTGCAGGGCATCAGCGCGCCGAGCTTGAGCGCGTCCGGCCAGCTTTCTCCGGTCCATCGGGCCGGCAGCGCGGTGCCTGCCATCTTGCCGCCCAGGGTGGCCAGGCTGGCGAGCGCGAAGACCGTCCATTGCGCCGGGTCGTCGAGCGTCAGATTCACCTTCAACCCGGTGAGCGTGAAGAAGAAGGGCAGCAGGATCAGGGTGGCGAAATGCTCCAGCCGGTCGAGGATCGCCGCGGCGTAGCGGCGCGGCATCGCGCTGCCGGCGATGAAGGCGCCCAGGATATAGTGCAGCCCGATCAGTTCGGTCACCGCGGCCGAGGCCAGCAGCGCCGCACAGGTCACCACCACCGCGGTGTCGCCCATCCGCCCGTCCGGCGCCACCCGCTCCAACAGGCGGTCGAGCAGCGGACGCACGACGAGGACCGTCGCCCCGACATAGGCGAAGCCCAGCAGCCCCACCCGGGCGACCGTCCAGGGGGAGCCGCCATCCGCCGTCGACCAGGCCAGGACGGCGGTGATCAGCAGCCAGAGCAGAGCGTCATTCACCGCGGCATAGCCCAGGGCCAGCCGGCCCACCCGGTCGCCCAGCAGATCCATCTCGCGCAGGATGGCGCCCAGCACCGGCAGCGCGGTGACGCCGACGCAGATGCCGAATCCGGCGGCGAACAGACCGGGGGTGGCGCGCGGCCCGGTCATGCCGGGAAAGGCGCCGGCCAGCCACCAGCCCAGGGCGCCGCCCAGCAGGGTCGGCACCAGCATGCTCGACAGCGCCACGGTGGCGAAGGCGCCGCCCCGCCCGCGGAACTCGGCGGGATCCAGGTGCAGGCCGGTCAGGAAGGCGAAGAACACCACGGCCATCAGCGCCAGTCCTGACAGCGGGGCGAGCGCCGCAGGGGCGAACAGCACGCCCCACAGGTCCGGCACCAGCCGGCCGAGCAGCGACGGCCCCAGCGCCACCCCGAACAGGATCTGAACGACCACCATCGGGGCGATGTGCCGCCCGCCGCCAAGCCGCCACAGCAGGAACGGCCCGGCGATCAGCAGCAGGGCTTGCGTCAGGAACAGCAGCGCGGGAGAGAAGCCGCCCATCGCCGCCCCGCCTTATTCGGCGCCGAGGGCGAGCGCCGCCAGACTGGCGCGCAGCTCGGCGATGCCGACGCCCTTCTCGGAGCTGGTGACGTGGATGTCGGGGAAGGCGGCGGGGTGCTTCTTCAGCCCCGCCTGGGTGTCGCGGCGGACCTTGTCCAGCTCCGCCGGCTTCACCTTGTCCGCCTTGGTCAGCACGACGACGTAGGGCACCGCCGTGCGGTCGAGCATCTCCATGATCTCATGGTCGTTGGGCTTCAGCCCATGGCGCGAGTCGATCAGCACCAGCGCCCGGCGCAGCGTGACGCGGCCGCGCAGGAAGCGGCGGACCATGTCGTTCCACGCCTCGACCTTCTCCTTCGATTCCTTGGCATAGCCGTAGCCGGGCATGTCGACCAGCTTCAGCCGGTTGCCCAGGTTGAAGAAGTTGAGCTGCTGGGTGCGGCCCGGCGTGTTGGAGGTGCGGGCCAGCGTCTTGCGCCCGGTCAGCGCGTTGACCAGGCTCGACTTGCCGACATTCGACCGCCCGGCGAAGGCGACCTCCGGCAGGTCGGCCTCCGGCAGCTGGTTCAGCGCGTTGGCGCCCCAGACGAAGTCGCACTCCTTGGCGAACAGCAGCCGCCCGGCCTCCAGCGCGGCCTCGTCGAAGCCTGAAACGATGCTGGGGGTGTCGGGGGTCGGCGTGTCGGGGCTGGTCATGGCGGGCGCTCTCGTTTTGATCGGCTAAAAAACATACCGCCGGCAGAGGCCCGTCAAGGGTCTTTGCCGGCGGCAGGTCTCAGACATTGGGCAGAGGGATGGAAGCCTGACGGATCAGACCTTCACGCCCATGCGCTTCATGATGGTCCACTGCTGCAGGACCGACAGCGTGTTGTTCCAGGCCCAGTAGATCACCAGACCGGCCGGGAAGCCGGCGAGCATGAAGGTGAAGACGATGGGCAGGAACTGGAACACCTTCTGCTGGACCGGGTCCGGCGGCGCCGGGTTCATCTTCTGCTGGAACCACATGGTCACGCCCATGATCAGCGGCCACAGGCCGAGATGCAGCATGGTCGGCGGGCTCCACGGGATCAGGCCGAACGCCGTGAACAGGTTGGTCGGATCGGGGGAGGACAGGTCGTGGATCCAGCCGAAGAACGGCGCATGCCGCATCTCGATGGTCACGAACAGCACCTTGTAGAGCGAGAAGAACACCGGGATCTGGATCAGGATCGGCAGGCAGCCGGAAACCGGGGAGACCTTCTCGCGCTTGTACAGCGCCATCAGCTCCTGGTTCATCCGCGCCTGATCGTCGCTGAACTTCTCGCGCAGCTCCTGCATCTTGGGCTGCAGCGCCTTCATCTTGCTCATCGCCTGATAGGACTTGTTGGCGAGCGGGAAGAAGACGGCCTTGACGCAGACGGTCAGCACCAGGATGGCGATGCCGAAGTTGCCGATGACACGGCCCAGGAAATCCAGCGCGTAGAAGAACGGCTTGGTCAGGAAGTAGAACCAGCCGAAGTCGATCGCGAGGTCGAAGTTCTTGATGTTCAGCTTCTCGGAGTAGCTGTCGAGCAGCTTCACCTGCTTGGCGCCGGCGAACAGGCGGCCGGTGTTCTCGACCGAGGCGCCCGGCGCCACCGTGACCGGAGCACCCATCGTGTCGGTCTGGTAGCGGTCGGAATTGGCGACCTGGTTGTAGAGGAAACGCGCGGTGACCTTCTCGTTCGGGTCGGGCACCAGCGACACCAGCCAATACTTGTCGGTGATGCCGATCCAGCCGCCGGTGGTGTCCTTGGCGATCGAGCCGGCCTTGCGGACGTCGTCGTACTTCTCTTCGGTCAGCGAGCCGTTGAAGACGCCGAGCGGACCCTCATGCAGGATGTAGTAGCCCGAGGTGTGCGGCGTGCCGGTGCGCGACACCAGGCTGTAGGGCAGCAGGGTGACCGGGTTGGCGCCGGTGTTGCGGACCGACTGGGTCACCGTGAACATGAAGTCCGGATCGACGGCGATCTTGCGCTCGAAAACCAGGCCCTGGCCGTTGTCCCAGGTCAGGGTCAGCGGCTTTTCCGGGGTCAGTGCGGTGCCGTCGGCGGTCCAGCGGGTGGTCGCCGTCGGGGTGGCGATGCCGGCGCCCTGCGGCACCCAGCCGAACTCGGCGTAATAGGCGGCCGGCGTGCCGGCCGGGGCCAGCAGCACGATCTCCGGGCTCTTGGGATCCGGAGTCTCGTGGTACTGCGCCAGCGTCAGGTCGTCGATGCGGCCGCCGACGAGATTGACGGAGCCGTGCAGGGCCGGCGTGTCGATCTTCACGCGGGTGCCGGCCGCCATCTGCTCGGCGAGCAGTTCGGGGCGCTCCTTCGCGACCTCGGCCGTGGCGGGCGGCTGCTGGGCGGGCACGCCGGGGGCCGGCACCGGCACCGACTGCTCCGTCTGGGCGGCCTGCTGGGCGGCGAGTTGCTTCTGCTGCTCCACCCGAGGCTTCTCGTAGAAATACTGGAAGCCCAGAAGGATGGCGATCGACAGGGCAATCGCGATGATGAGGTTGCGTTGGTCGGTCATGGCGTCCCGGTTGCCGTGGGGCCTTTGAAAGAAGGGCGGCGTGTGCGCGGCCTTGTTACGGGTTTTCGCCGGGCTGGGCAACCGCCGCATGCCCCTTTTCCCGCGGACCGCAGCGATGCGGCACTCTGCCCGCCTGCGGCGGAACGGGATCGGGCACGGGATCCCAGCCCGACCCGCCCCAGGGATGGCAACGCCCGAGCCGGCGCAGCGTCAGCCATCCCCCCCGGATGGCGCCGTGCTTTTCCAGCGATTCGATGGCGTAGCAGGAGCAGGTCGGCTGGAAACGGCAGTGCCAGCCGACGAAAGGCGACAAGGTCCAGCGATAGAGATAGACGAGCGCGCGGAGCAGATGCGCGAGCGGGCTGAGGCCGGCGATGCGAAACATGACGTCGCGGGCCCCCTACCCTTCCGCCTCGCGCCATAGGCCGAGGCGCTTCAGCCCGGCGGTCAGGTCGCCGAGAAGGTCGGTCCACGGCCGCTCGGCCGTGTCGCCGCGGGCGACCAGGACGAAGTCGTGGCCGGGCGCGGCGTGGACGGTCAGTATCTGCCGCGCGGCCTCACGCAAACGGCGGCGGGCGCGATTGCGCACCACCGCGTTGCCGACCTTGCGGCTCGCCGTCAAACCCAGACGGATGGGCGGACCGCCTTCGGCGGGCCGCTGCCTGTCGTCGTGCCGGCGCACCTGGAGGATCAGGCCGGGAGCCACGTGCTTGCGCCGTGTCCCGGCCACGGCCAGAAATTCCGGCCGCCGCATCAGGCGCCCGACCCTGCGGTCCGGCGCCGCCATCGCGGGGATCAGGCGCTCAGAACCTTGCGGCCGCGGGCGCGGCGGCGGGCGATCACCTTGCGGCCGCCGACGGTGGCCATGCGGGCGCGGAAGCCATGACGACGCTTACGCACGATTTTGGAGGGCTGGAACGTGCGCTTCATGGCGCCTACTCCTCAAGCTTTTCTGATGGTGACGGGAAGAAGACGCCCAGCCGACTGGCCGGGCGCCGGATCTATGAACCTGAAACGAACCGGAAGGCGCCTTACTCGGCAGCCCGGCGGCCGTTGACCATGCCGCGGCCGGTGGTGCGCTCGGCGATGCGGGCGGCCTTGCCGCGCAGATCGCGCAGATAGTACAGCTTGGCGCGGCGGACGGCGCCCTTGCGGACCAGCTCGATCGAGTCGATGCGCGGGGAGTACAGCGGGAACACGCGCTCCACGCCCTCGCCGTAGCTGATCTTGCGAACGGTGAAGGAGCTGTTCACACCGGCGTTCTTGCGGGCGATCACGACGCCCTCATAGGCCTGGACGCGCTCGCGCGTGCCTTCGACGACCTTCACGTTCACGCGGACGGTATCGCCCGAGGAGAACTCCGGGATCGTCTTGCCACCGAGGGCCTTCTCGATCTGCTCCTGCTCGAGCTGCTGCAACAGGTTCATAGCACTACCCCTTTTCTATCGGCGCGCCTCGCGGCGGACCGTCACTCCGGTTTCGGGTCGCGCCGGCGAGCCTGCCGCCGACCCTTGTTCGTAACAGTTTCTGCCGGACGCCCCGCCTGGTAGAGCGACCACAGGTCCGGCCGTCGGGCCTCCGTGATCCTCTCCGCCTCGGCCAGCCGCCAGGCCTTGACCTTGCCGTGGTGACCGGACAGCAGAACGTCCGGCACCGCGCGTTCCACACCCTGTCCATCGGTCCAGACCGCCGGCCGGGTGTAGTGGGGGTATTCGAGCAACCCCCGTTCAAAACTCTCTTCGCCCGCCGTCTCCACGTTGCCCATGACGCCGGGGAGCAAGCGCACCACGGCATCCATCAGGCTGAGCGCGGCGAGTTCCCCGCCGGACAGCACGAAATCCCCGAGGCTGACCTCTTCGAGGCCGTGCGCGTCGAGGACCCGCTGGTCCACCCCTTCGTACCGGCCGCAGAGCAGCGTCACCACCGGGGTGGCTGCCAGCTCCTTGACCAGTTCCTGGTTCAGCACCCGTCCGCGAGGCGACAAATAGATCGCCCGGCCGCGTCCCGGTGCCCCCACAGGTCCCGCCGTCGCGGCCAAGGCCGCGTCCAGCACGTCGGGCCGCATGACCATGCCGGCCCCTCCGCCGAAGGGGGTGTCGTCGACGGAGCGGTGTTTATCGCGCGCGAACGAGCGAATGTCCACCGATTCCAGCGCCCAGACTCCATTTTCCAACGCCTTGCCGGCCAGCGAGTGGCCGAGCGGCCCCGGAAACATTTCCGGGAACAGCGTCAGAACCTTGGCCGTCCAGACCCGCGGACCGTCGGCGCCGTGGTTCACGGCCCCGTCTCCCCGCCCTGGTCCCCGTCCTCCTCCCCTTCCTCCGCCCCGTCACCGGAACCCTCGCGGGCTTCGATCACGGCCGGAAGATCGACGACGACGCGCCCACCCCGGACATCCACCACCGGCACGCAGGCCTTGGAGAAGGGAAGCATCTCCAGCGGCCCGCCAGCGGTCCGGATTTCGAGCACGTCGCCGGCCCCGAAATCGTAGATCGCCTTCACCGTGCCGTAGACGGAACCGTCGGCGAGTTCCGCCCGCAGGCCGATCAGGTCGGCATGGTAGAACTCGTCCTCGTCCTCCGTCGCCGGCAGGGCGCCACGGTCCACATAGAGCCGCACCCCTGCGAGCGCCTGGGCCTGCTCCCGGCTGGTCACCCCGTCGACCTTGGCCAGGAAGTTGTCCTTGACCATGCCCTGGAGCGTCACCGTGAAGCGGCGGGCGCCGTTCTCGTCCGACAGTGGGCCGTAGGTCATGATGTCGGCGGGTTCGGCGGTGAAGCTGCGCAGCTTCACCAGCCCCCGCACGCCATGCGATCCCGCGAACTGGCCAACACAGATTTTGGCGGTCATCGAAGGAGCACCCGGCACGTCGTCACGACCTCAACCCTGACCTCAAGCTCAGCCTTCCGCGGCGGCCGCGGCAGCGGCGGCCTCGGCCTTCAGACGCTCCTGCGCCTTGGCCTTCGGAGCCGACTTCTTCGGGGTCTCGCGGACGGCGGGCTTCTCGACCAGGCCGGCAGTGGCCAGGAAGTGCACGACGCGGTCCGTCGGCTGGGCGCCGACCGACAGCCAATGCTTGGCGCGCTCGGCGTTCAGGATGATGCGCTGCTCGTGCTCGCGCGGCAGCATCGGGTTGTAGGTGCCGATCTTCTCGATGAAGCGGCCGTCACGCGGGCTGCGGGCGTCCGCGATGACGATCGAGTAGAACGGACGCTTCTTCGCACCACCGCGAGCCAGACGAATCTTCAGAGCCATTGGTCGAAACTTTCTCTTCTCAAGTCAAACAGGTATCAGGTGATTCCATGAGGCGGTCGGGTCAGCCGAAAGGCCCCTTCCCGCCGAAGCCGCCGAGTCCCTTCGGCAGCAGGTTTCCGAGGCCGCCGCGCAGCATCCCCTTCTTCCCAAGCTTCTGCACCTGCTTCATCATTCCGCGCATGGTCTCGAACTGCTTCAGCAGCTTGTTGACCTCCTGCACCGAGGTGCCGGAACCGGCGGCGATGCGCTTGCGGCGCGAAGCCTTGATAAGGTCGGGGTTCTTGCGTTCCGCCTTTGTCATCGAGGAGATGATCGCCTCCTGGCGCTTGATCATCCCGTCGTCGACGTTGGCGTCCTTCAGCTGGTCCTTGATCTTGCCGATGCCCGGCAGCATTCCCATCAGGCCGGACATGCCGCCCATCTTGCGGAGCTGCTTCAGCTGCATCGCCATGTCGTCGAGGTCGAAGCCCTGGCCCTTCTCCATCTTGCGGGCGAGCTTTTCGGCCTCGTCCTTGTCGATGGTCTCGACGGCCTTCTCCACCAGCGACACCACGTCGCCCATGCCGAGGATGCGGCCGGCGATGCGGTCGGGGTGGAAGGGCTCCAGCGCGTCGATCTTCTCGCCGACGCCCAGCAGCTTGATCGGCTTGCCGGTGATCTGGCGCATCGACAGGGCGGCACCGCCGCGCGCGTCGCCGTCGATGCGGGTCAGCACGATGCCGGTGATGCCGACCTTGTCGTTGAAATTGGTGGCGACGGTGACGGCGTCCTGGCCGGTCATCGCGTCGGCGACCAGCAGCGTTTCCACCGGCTTCGTCGCGTCGCGGACCGCCGCGACCTCCGCCATCAGCTCCTCGTCGATGGCGAGGCGGCCGGCGGTGTCGAGCATGACGACGTCGTAGCCTTCGAGACGGCCGGTCTCGATGGCGCGTTTGGCAATGGCGACCGGATCCTGGCCCGGCACGATCGGCAGCGTGGCGACGCCGGTCTGCTCGCCGAGGACCTTCAACTGCTCCTGGGCGGCCGGGCGGCGGACGTCCAGCGAGGCCATCAGGACCTTCTTGCGGTCCTTCGTCTTCAGGCGCAGCGCGATCTTGGCGGTGCTGGTGGTCTTGCCGGACCCCTGCAGGCCGACCATCAGGATCGGCACCGGGGCGGCGGCGTTCAGGTTGATCTCGGAGCCTTCGCCCAGCATCTCCACGAGGTTGTCGTGGACGATCTTGATGACCTGCTGGCCGGGGGTGACCGACTTCAGCACCTCCTGCCCGACGGCGCGTTCCTTCACCTGGGTGACGAACTGCTTGACGACGGGCAGCGCGACGTCAGCCTCCAGCAACGCCACGCGAACTTCGCGCAGCGCGGCGGAGACGTCCTCCTCGGTCAGCGCGCCACGGCGGCGCAGCTTGTCGAAGATGTCGCCCAGGCGTCCGGTCAGGCCTTCGAACATGCGATACTCGTTCCCCAGTTCCGGGTCCAGCGTCGGTGCCGCCACCCGCACAAGCACGAAAGCGCCAGTGCGCGAATTTCGCGGACTGGCGGAGATACCCGGCATGGGGCCGGGGTACCCGGTCTATCGGCTTTGCGGAAGACAGGTCGGCGGACCATAGAGAAGCCGGCAGGCCGAGTCAACCGTCGCAAGCGGTCTTTTGCCGCCAGACGAAGGTCTGCCTTGCCGGGGCGCAGTTATCAGTCCCAACCTTGTCACAAACCGTCGAGGCTTAACCAATTTTTGGCGACTCTTCCGGATTATGGGTTACCAAATAGAGAAGGTATGCAGGCGATGTCGTCCGCCCAGGGCTTTGGGTCCAACAGCCCGCGAACCAAGCTGAGCCAGAGCCAGCTCAACGCGATCCTGTTGCGACACCAGGCGTTCCGCAAAAGCCAGCCGGGCGGCGTGCGCGCCAACCTGAAGATGCGCGACCTGTCGCATCTCGACCTCTCCGGCATCGACCTGTCCGACGCCGACCTGTCCGGCGCCAAGCTGTTCAGCGCCCGGCTGACCGGCGCCAACCTCGCCAACGCCAATCTCTATGCCGCCGACCTGCGGCTCGCCAATCTCGAGAAGGCCGACCTGCGCCGGGCCGACCTGCGCGGCGCCTGCCTGCGCGGCGCGGTGCTGAGCGAGGCGACGCTGGTGGAGGTCGATTTGCGCGACGGCACGCTGCTGCATTACGACGCCAGCGGTGAGATGTTCGCGCACGATTACCAGGATTCCGTCCTGACCTCGGAGCTGACGGCGGCGACCATCCGCGGCGCCGACCTGTCGCGGGCCAAGGTCGCCAACGCCTTTGTCATGCAGACCGACCTGACCGACGCCATCCTGCGCGGCACCAAATTCATGCGGGCCAACCTGACCGGCTCCAACCTGACCGGCTGCGACCTGACCGACGCCGACCTGACGGAGGCGAACCTGTCGGGCGCCCGCCTGTCCGGTGCGGTGATGACCGGCTGCGCCATCAACCGCACCAATTTCAGCGGCGCCACCCTGATCGGCGCCATTTTGGACGCGGCGCAGATGCGCTCTCCCAACCTTCAGGCCGCGGTGCTGGCCAAGACCCTGGAGAATCCGGAAGACGACCTGCGCGAGATGCTGATGGAGCATCTGACCTGGATCGACAGCGGCGGCAAGGCCGGCAAGCGCGCCGACCTGTCGGCGCTGGACCTGTCGGGGCGCAAGCTGGACGGCATCAACCTGTCGGCGGCGATCCTGCAATGCATCGCGTTGCGCGGCGCCAACCTGTCCGGCGCGGCGATGGCGATCGCCGACCTGTCGCTGGCCGATCTGCGCAAGGCCGACCTTTCGAAGGCCGATCTGCGCGGGGTGAATTTCGAACGCGCCACCCTGACCGGCGCCAACCTGACCGGCGCCCAGCTCGGTCCCGTCCATATCCAGACGATGAGCGGCCATGTCTGGCGCGCCAACCTGCAACGCGCCCGGCTGGGCATGGCCCTGCTGTGCAAGGCCGATCTGCGCAAGGCCAACCTCGCCGGCGCCAATCTGGCCGGTGCCGATCTCTCCGGCGCGAACCTCAGCGAGGCTGACCTGACCGGCGCCGACCTGACCGGCGCGTTGCTGGACGGCGCCACGATGGATCAGGCGATCGTCGAGGAGGCGATCGGACTGGCGGGCTGAAATCGGTTCGGGCGGTTTCAGGCGGAAGGTCCGCGCCGCCTCGCCATCCAGTCGCCGGAGCCGTAGACGCTGCGGACATGGTGGACCAGCAGGTTGCGGGCGTCGATCAGCTGGCCCATCCGCTCGCGGCAGGCGACGATGCCGGTGTCGGGATGATAGACCGGCGCCAGTTCGCGGAAGCGCCGCCGTACCTGATCCTCGTCGAAGCACCATTCATTGACGAAGCCGAACAGCTGCGCGGCGTCGCGCACTTCGGTGATGCGGCCGTCGAGCGGCTGAAAGGACAGGCGTTGCAACGCATGGGCCAGCGTCTTGTTGCGGTAGCCCAGCGTCTCCACCGCGGTCTCGAGCCGGCGGACATCCTCGCCCGGCAGGATGCGGGCGCCCGGATCGGCCAGCGCCAAGGCGGCAGCCAGCGCCCTGCGAATTGCCGGATCGGACGCCCTCGCCTCCCCCACCTCCAGTGCCCCTTCCCCATCGGCGTCGCTCAGGCCCGGATCGGCGGCCCGCTCCGGCGCGAGCAGCAGGGCGGCGGCCACCAGCATCGGCACTCCAACCCCGCGCGTCGCGGCAAGCTCCAGAACGGCCGCGCGGAAGCGGGCGCCGCAGGGCACGGTCCGGCCGGGGGCTGGCGAGGGAGTGGACTCTTCCGGTGCGGTCATCGTCGGCGCCAACACTTGGTGGAAGCGGACGCGAGTCTACGCAATCGCCCGAGTCGCCGCAATCGCGCGGATGGACGCGGCCGGAGGGATAAAAACAAAAGGATTAAAGACATAGGGATCAAGGCCGGACGCAGTGTCCCCGCCCCGCTCAGTGCGCCTTCATCGCCCCCGGCTTGGCCGGCAGCCGGTCGAGCAGGTCGCCGATATAGGCGGTCTCGTCCTTGCCGGCCATGGCGGCGAACCCCTTCAGCATCTGGCTGCCAAAGGTGAAGACGCTGGCGAGGTCGATGCGCCAAGCCCCGCCCTCACGCACGAAGTCCGCCGGCACCAGCGCCGGCCGGTTGTCGACCATCAGCAGGCCCGACGCCCGGTCGCCCTTCACCCGCACCGGCCCCAGCGAACTGCGGGAGATCATGTTGGGGCCGAGCCAGCCGGCCGCCAGCGCGTGGTTGGCGATGTCGCCGACCGACATGCGGCGCAACTCCGCCGGGCCGAGATAGCGGCGCAGCCCCATGGCGGCGAAACGCTCCGCCGGTTCCAGCCGCTGCAACGGCGCGTCCCCCGGCTGGCGGGCGGCATCGCGCACCGATTCCAGCGACTTGACGGAATTGCGGGTCAGCAGCGGGATCACCGCCGATCCACGCTTTTCGGCCAGCGCACTGCGGGCGGCGTCGAAGGTGGCGGCGACCTCGCGCTCCTCCGGCGTTTCGCGCGGCGGGGCGGCGAAGCTGGTGGCGGCGGCGATCAGGACGACGAAGAAGGCGAGAAAGGCGACACGCATACCGGAGAGAACCCGAAAACGGTTGGAAACGTCACGCCTTCGCCTCGACGCCGAAGAATTCGAGCTGCCATCGCATCTCTTCGTCGGTCATCGGATAGTGCGTGCCGTCGCGAGCATTAAGCGCTGTTTTTGGCGGAATCTGGGCGAGCCTCAACTGGACCTGCCGGGCAAAGCGCATGGTCAGCCCGGCGCGCCACACCAGAGCGGTGACGGCGCGCGGCGCATGGGTGGCGACGATGCGGTCCACCACCGGCAGCGGGATCTGCGACAGCTCCGCCAGCGCCGCCATGACGAATCCGCGGTCGCCCTCCACCATCGAACCCTCGATCAGCTTCTCGGTCAGCTTGCCTTCCTTGTTCAGGCGCGCCGCCTTGTCGCTGGGGCGTTCGACCGGCTTCTCCGGCCCGGCGGCGGCACCGCCGGCCGCCTCCTCGCCGAAATCGACCGGACCGGGCGGCAGGCCGGACGCGGTGCCGGCCGCCTGCTCCACCCGCTGGCGCACCGCCTCCACCAGCCCGCGCGCCGCGTCGGGGGCAAGGTCGTCACGGTCCTGCAGGACCTTCAGCAGATTGTCGGCGACGAAGCTGGCCAGCCGCATCACCGCCCGCGCCGGCAGCCGCGGGCGGCGGACCAGCGGCGAGTGCCAGGGCTCGTGCTGCGGCGCCTGATCGAGGATGCGGTCGAGCGTCTCTTCGCGGATCTGGGCCGAGGCGTTGCCGAGCAGCGCCGTCACCGCCGCCTCGTCGTCCGACCGCGCGATGGCATCGGCGACGGAGGCGGTGACGTTCTGCCGGCTGGCGATGGCGGTCATCGCGCCGCGCACCGGCCCCTTCATGATGATATCGGTCAGATCCTCTTCGGTGAGGATCGGCGAATGCTGCAACACGGGGGCGCAGACCGACAGCTCCACGTCGCGGGCCAGCCGGTTGATGACGCCGTGCGGGGCGTTGGGCAGGTCCTTCAACGCCTCGGCCAGAATGCCGCGCACTTCCGTCGCCTGATCGCGGGCCAGCGTTTCCAGACACTCCACCGTCAGCCGTTCGATCTGCGTCGCCTGGTCGGCCGATAGTTCCGGCAGCAGGCGTGCGATCTTCCGCGCCACCGCCTGCCGCACCATGACCTCGCGGTCCTTGGCCAGCAGCAGGTCGGCCTGCCGCGGGGTGCCGGCGTTGGTGGCGATGGCCCGCCGAACCTCGGCCGCGGCGTCCGCGGCGAGGAAATACAGCAGTTCCGGACGGGTCTTGGGATGTTCGGCGACCTTTCGGCGGACCGCCGGATCCTCGCTCTGCACCATCCGCTTGGCGGATTCATAGTCGGCGGGGTCGAAGGCTTCGGGACGCTGGGCGGCAGGCGGGGTCACGGGGTCGGCTCCGTGGCGGAAACATCGGAAGAAGACGCCTGGGGGGCCGCCTGATAGGCGGGGGCCAGGGCGTAATGGCCCTTGCCGCTCTTCTTGGCGTCGTACATGGCAGCGTCGGCGCGGTCGGTCAACTCCCGCACGGACTCGCCGCGGCCGGGGGTGTGAACGGCGATGCCGATCGACAGGCCCAGCGGCTTTTCGGGGCTGGCCGAAAGGTGGGCCAGATCGCGCATGCCGTTCAGCAGCCGCTCGGCGACGATGCGGGCCTTATCCTCGTCGGTGCGGCCAAGCCACAGCACGAATTCGTCGCCGCCGAGACGGCCCGGCAGATCACCCGGGCGCACCCCGGTGGTCAGCAGCGTGCCGATGGCCTTCAGCACGGCG
Source organism: Azospirillum sp. 412522 (assembly GCF_019805165.1). Lineage (GTDB taxonomy): Bacteria > Pseudomonadota > Alphaproteobacteria > Azospirillales > Azospirillaceae > Azospirillum. The sequence goes on along the minus strand of NZ_RWIJ01000023.1, from coordinate 44,622 downwards.
TCGCCCTGCTGGTGCCCGTGCAGGTCGTTGACCGCCTTGAAATTGTCCAGGTCGACATAGAGCAGGGCCGAAGGTCCGCTGTCCGGCCGGGAGAGCGATTCCTCCAGCCGTTCGAAGAAGGTGCGGCGGTTGAACAGGCCGGTCAGCCCGTCGCGCTCCGACAGGCGGCGCAGCCGCTCCTGATAGGCGAGATGGGCGTGGGCGATGCCGATATGGTCGGCCACTCCCGACATCAGCTGACGGTCGTCATCGTCCCAGGGCTCCGAATCGCCGGCGCGCCAGACCAGCAGGGCGCCGTTCGCCGCCTGACGGTATTCCGTCCGCTCGCCGATCAGCTGCACGTGGCCCAGCCGGTCGGTCACCAGCCCCTCGCTGTTGACGATGCGGTCGAGCAGCGCGGCCCCGACCTCCGGCAAGGCCGCCCCGAACTCGGCGACCAGCGACAGGGCGACACGGCCGCCCGGTATGCCACCGCCCCCCTCCTCCGCCCGGTAGATGCGGCAACCGTCGGCGCTGAGCGCCCGCGCCGTCTCGGCGGCGGCGACGGCCAGCGCTTCCGCCGCGTCGAGCCGGTCACGCAGGGTATGGACGATGTGCCCCAGCAGCCGCTCACGGTTCCGGATGCGGGCCAGCTCGTTGGAGCGCAGCACCTGTTCGGTCACGTCGCGGCAGACGCCGCGGGCGCCGATCCACTCGCCCTGCGCCCCGAACAGTGGCAGGGCGGAGGCGACGACGCAGGCCGGCGTGCCGTCGGCCCCCTTCAGCCAAAGCTCGGTCTGGTCGACCGCACGGTGGCAGTCGAAGGGCAGCGGCAGGTCTTCCGCCTCCTCCAGCGCCAGGCTGCGCGGGTCGCGGCCGATCAGCGCGTCGGCAGGATAGCCCAGCGCGCCCTTGTGGCTGACGAAGACGAAGGTGCCGTCCGGCCCCGTCTCCCACGCGAAGTCGGAGGAGACCTCCACCAGGTCCTTGTAGCGCCGCCGCGATTCGGTCAGCGTGTGGCGCAGCTGCCGCTCCAGCGTGTCGTCGCGGCCCAGCAGCAGGAAGCCGCCGTCGGACAGCGGCACGCCGGCCCATTCGACGATCATGATCCCGCGCAGCGATTCCACCGGCACCGACCGCAGCCCCGGCGCCACGCTGGACGCCGACAGCCAGTTGCGCAGTTCCGGCAGCCAGCGCGGGTCGCTGTCCATCATGTCGTCCGCCTCGGCGTTGGACTCGGCGACGGCCAGTGCCGAATCAAGCCGCAGGGCCGGACCGGGATACAGCGAGACCAGAGCCGCGGGGCCGGTCTGGCCGCCGGTGGGGGCGGAGGACGAAGAGGTACCGGTGGTCAGGAGAAGGTCCACGGCGATCCCAGAGGGGCAATCCACGAAGCGGGCGGGGTGACGGGCAGGGCGAAACCTTAGGCTGCAAACCGTTGCAAGCTCTGGTCCATGCTACCCCTTTAGGGGTTAATCTTCAATCAACCAACGAGGCGGGAAACTCCTCATGGCGAAGGCTTGGCTGAAGGGCACGCCCGCGGCTGCGACCACGTGAAGCGGCTTGCGGCCGGCCCCCGGCGGCCCCATTCTTGGGGGATGACCGTCCCGACCTCCCCCGCCGCTCCGGCCCGCGATCCCGTCACGCCCGCCATGGACAGCCCGATCGCCGCGCTGCGCGACCGCGCCGTGTGGATCTTCGATCTCGACAACACGCTCTACCCGGCGTCCTGCAACCTGTTCGCCCAGGTCGATCTTCGGATCAACGAGTTCATCGCCACCCATTTCAACATCGGCATGGACGAGGCGCGGGTGCGGCAGAAGCATTTCTTCCGCGAATACGGCACCACGCTGCGCGGCCTGATGATGGAGCACGACGTCGATCCGGTCGCCTATATGGACTATGTCCACGACATTGACGTGACCGGGATCCAGCCCTCCGCCCTGCTGGCCGACGCGCTGGAACGCCTCCCCGGCCGCAAGATCATCTACACCAACGGCTCCGTCCGCCATGCGGAGAATGTCGCCGGCCGGCTGGGCATCCTCGACCGCTTCGACGCGGTGTTCGACATCGCCGCCGGCGGCTATGTGCCGAAACCCGACCCCCGACCCTATGCCACGCTGGTGGAGCGCTACGGCGTCGATCCCACCGACGCCTGCATGGTGGAGGACATCGCCCGCAACCTCGCTCCCGCCCATGCGTTGGGCATGACCACCGTCTGGGTCCGCGGCGAGAAGGAGTATGAGAAGGCCGGTGTCGGCGCCGGGGTCCACATCGACCACACCGTGGACGACCTGCCCGCTTGGCTGGCGGCGGTCGCCGGCCTGTAGGACCACTTGAGGGCCTCTGTCGCAAACCGGCCATTGCCGGCCGCGGGTATGGTTGACAGGCGGAGCGATGCGGCTCCATGGTGCCGTCCCTTGGACAATCGACAGCAGAACGACCGCGCCATGAGCCACGCCAGCCTGCAGGCCACCATCGACGCCGCCTGGGAAAACCGCGCCGATCTCAACACAGCCACCACCGGCCCCGTCCGCGACGCCGTGAACGCGGCGCTCGACGCGCTCGACGCCGGCGACCTGCGTGTCGCCGAGAAGACCGCCGGCGGCTGGACGGTCAACCAGTGGCTGAAGAAGGCGGTTCTGCTGTCCTTCCGCCTGAACGCCAACGAGATGATCCCCGGCGGTCCGGGCGGCTCCTCCTGGTACGACAAGGTTCCGCCGAAGTTCGAAGGCTGGAGCGAGGGCCAGTTCCAGAACGCCGGCTTCCGCGCCCTGCCCGGCGCCATCGCCCGCAAGTCGTCCTATGTCGCCCCCGGCGTCATCCTGATGCCCAGCTTCGTCAACGTCGGCGCCTATGTCGACAGCGGCACCATGGTCGACACCTGGGTCACCGTCGGGTCCTGCGCCCAGATCGGCAAGAACGTCCATCTGTCGGGCGGCGTCGGCATCGGCGGCGTGCTGGAGCCGCTGCAGGCCGACCCGGTCATCATCGAGGACAACTGCTTCATCGGCGCCCGCTCCGAGATCGTCGAGGGCGTGATCGTCGAGGAAGGCGCCGTCATCTCCATGGGCTGCTACATCGGCGCCTCGACCAAGATCATCGACCGCCACACCGGCGAGGTCTTCATGGGCCGCGTCCCGGCCTATTCGGTCGTCGTCCCCGGCTCGCTGCCCGGCAAGCCGCTGCCCGACGGCACGCCCGGCCCGAGCCTGTACTGCTGCGTCATCATCAAGCGCGTCGACGAGAAGACCCGCTCGAAGACGGCGATCAACGACCTGCTGCGGGATTGATCCGCATCATGGCCCCTCTCCCGACCAAGGGAGCGGGGCCATCATTCGTGAACCCGGATACTCCATGACCATCGACCCCGTCGCCCTCGCCCAGGACCTGATCCGCTGCCCCAGCGTCACCCCGCGCGACGACGGCGCGCTGGGCGTGCTGGAGGCGGCGCTGACCCCGATGGGCTTCACCTGCCACCGCCTGCGCTTCCAGCAGGACGGGACGGAACCGGTCGAGAACCTCTACGCCCGTCTCGGCACGGAAGGTCCCAACTTCTGCTTCGCCGGCCACACCGACGTGGTGCCGCCCGGCGACCGGGGCTGGACGGTCGATCCCTTCGCCGGAACGGTGATGGGCGGGCGCCTGTTCGGCCGTGGTGCGGTGGACATGAAGGGCGCCATCGCCGCCTTCGTCGCCGCCGTCTCGCGCCGGTTGCAGGACGGACCGCCCGCCGGCTCGATCAGCCTGCTGATCACCGGCGACGAGGAAGGGGTGGCGATCAACGGCACCCGCAAGGTGCTGGACTGGCTGGCCGAGCGCGGCGAGCGCATCGACGCCTGCGTGGTGGGGGAGCCGACCAATCCAAAGACGCTGGGCGACATGATCAAGATCGGCCGGCGCGGCAGCCTGAGCGGCTTCCTGACCGTGTTCGGCGCGCAGGGCCACGTCGCCTATCCGCATCTGGCCGACAACCCGCTGCCGCGGCTGGTCCGCATGCTGGCCGCCATCACCGAAAACCCGATGGACGAGGGCACCGCGCATTTCCAGCCCTCGACCCTGGCGCTGACCACCATCGACGTCGGCAACAAGGCGACCAACGTCATCCCGGCCCAGGGCAAGGCGACCTTCAACATCCGCTTCAACGACGCCCACACCCCGGCCGGCATCGAGGCCTGGCTGCGCCGCAGCTTCGACGCCGTCGGCGGCGCCTATGAGCTGGAGGTCTATTGTTCCGGCGACAGCTTCGTCACCCCGCCCGGCCCGCTGACCGAACTGGTGGCCGAGGCGGTCGAGGGCGTGACCGGGCGCCGGCCGGAATATTCGACCACCGGCGGAACGTCGGACGCCCGCTTCATCAAGAATGTCTGCCCGGTGGTGGAATTCGGGCTGGTCGGCCAGACCATGCATAAGGTGGACGAATATTGTTCGGTGGAGGATCTGCGCCAGCTGACCGCCATCTACGAGTCGATCCTGAAGGGCGTGTTCACGCGCCTTGCCGGGTGACCAGCCTGACCGGGAACCGACGATGCCGCTGACCACCCCCGCCATCCTGTCCGCCCTGACCGGCGCCTGGCGGCTGGCCCGCTTCGACCGGACGGGGATGGAGTTCTTCGACCGCACCCCCGACGGCGCGCTGAACTCCTTCTATGCGGCGCTGATGGTTCTGCCGGCCTATGCGCTGCTGCTGGCGATCCGGCTGTGGGACCAGCTGGACGGCACGCCGGTCCTGCAGCTGGTGACGGTGGAGGGCATCGCCTACGTCGTCAGCTGGACCGCCTTCCCGCTGGCTTTGTTCCGCGTATCGGCGATGCTGGGCAAGGAGCAGCTCTACCCCGGCGCGCTGACCGCCTACAACTGGTCGGCGGTGGTGCAGATGGCGATCTACCTGCCGGCCATCGTGCTGTCCGCCACCGGCCTGCTGCCGCCCGGCGTGTCCGAAGCGCTGGTCTTCGGCGTGATGATGGCGATGCTGACCTACCAGTGGTTCGTCCTGCGCACCGCCCTGTCGCTGTCGGGTTTGGCCGCTGCGGCGCTGGTGATGCTGGACCTGTTCCTGTCGGCGGCGATCAGCGATCTGGCTGATGGGATGCTCTGAAGGCTGGATGCTGTGAGGGCCAAGCAAGCCCTCACGGCACCCGATATCCCTATCACCCCTGCGTGCTGACGCCCGCTTCGGCGAAGGTCGCCATGCCGGCATGGCAGGCGACGGCCGACTTCACGATGTTGATCGCCAGCGCCGCGCCGGAGCCTTCGCCCAGACGCATGCCGAGGTCCAGCAGCGGCTCCTTGCCGATGGCCTGCATCAGGCGGGTATGGCCCGGCTCGACCGAGCGGTGGGCGACCATGCAGTGGTCGAGCGCGCGGCGGTCGGCCTTGTAGAGCACCGCGGCGGCGGCGGTGCAGGCGAAGCCGTCGAGCAGCACCGGAACGCGGGCGACGCGGGCGGCCAGGATGGCGCCGGCGATGGCGGCGAACTCGTAGCCGCCCAGGCAGCGCAGCGCCTCGAACGGGTCGTCCTTCGCCTGCGGGTTGGCGGCGACGCCGGCCTCCACCGCGGCGATCTTGCGGGCGAGGCCCTCGTCGTCGATGCCGGTGCCGCGGCCGGTCCAGTCGGCCGCCTCGCCGCCGAACAGCGCGAGGCACAGCGCCGCCGCCGAGGTCGAGTTGGCGATGCCCATCTCGCCCAGCGCCAGCAGCTGGACGCCCATCTCCACCGCCATCATGCCGTAGGCCATGGTGCGGCAGCACTCCTCCTCCCCCATGGCCGGACCCTGGGTGAAGTCGGCGGTCGGGTTCTCCAGGTCCAGCTCGTAAACGCGCAGATCGGCGTCGGCCACCTCGCAGAGCTGGTTGACCGCGGCCCCGCCGTTCTGGAAGTTGGCGACCATCTGCACCGTCACCTCGGCCGGATAGGCCGAGACGCCGCGGGCGGCGACGCCATGGTTGCCGGCGAAGACGGCAACGCGCGGGCGACGGGCCTCGGCCGGGTGCTGGCCCTGCCAGGTCGCCATCCACTGCGCGATCTCCTCCAGCCGGCCGAGCGAGCCTGCCGGCTTGGTCAGCTGCCGTTCGCGCTGGAGGGCCGCGGTGCCGGCCTCCAGGTCGGGGCCGGGCAGGTTGCGCACGAGCGCGCGGATTTCCTCGAAGGTGACGGCAGGCTGCTGGTTGCTCATGATCGGTCCTGAGGGGTGAGCGCCAAAAACGGCGCGACCTTGCACCCATCCGGTCCTCAAGTCAAAGCGCCAGCGTAGGGCATTTTGACCCTTCCCCGCCCGGCCATCCCCAATCGGTCAACGGGCTTGCAGTCGGGTTCACGCCGCCTTGGCGACCGCGTCCGTTCCGGCGGCAGCCGCGGTGGCGGAGGCGACCGGCGTCGCCGATTCCGATCCGACGATCCGCCCAAGCCCCAGCCCGAAGCCCACGGCGACGCCGCTGCCGGCGGTCTGGTCGGTCCGTACCGGCTCGTCGCGCATGCGGCGGTGCTCCTTGTCGCGCAGGCGGGCCGGACGTCCGCTGACGCTGTCGACCTCGTCCGGCGTCTCCAGCGCGTTCAGCGCCAGCACTTGGTAGATCGACAGCGGCGTGCCGTTCAGCGCCTTGGCCGGGGCCATCGGCACCTGGGTGGTGAAGCCGTCCGGCATGTCCTGCTTGCGCACCGCGTCATTCGCCACCTGGGCCGGGGCGAAGTTCGCCATCGGGTTCTCCGAGAACTTGGAGGCGAAGCGGTCGTAGATCTCCTTCAGCGACTTCGCCTTGCCGGTGGCCTTGTCGTAGAAGACGTTCTTGTTGGCCGCCGCCGCGTCGGGGAAGACGTCACGGGCGGTGCGGCCGGGGTTCTCCTGCATCGCGTTCAGGAACTTCGAGGCGCCGCCGGCCCCCAGGAAATGCGCCATGTACAGCTCGGTCGAGCCGATCTTGCCGTCCACCGTCTCCTCCAGATACTCCTTGTTCTCGCGGGTGTATTCCGCGGCCATCAGGGCGGAGGCGGTGGGGTCCTTGCGCAGATCGAGGATCTCCTTCTTCATCTCCGGATCGGAGACATAGGGCCGGCCGTCGCCGCGGGTCTGGATGGCGTTGGCGTATTTGCCATAGCCGTGGTCGGCGCCATGGTCCTTCATCGTCTGCAGCCAGGTGCTGTCGATGAACTGGTAGAGCCCGGTCGCGGAGGAGGATGAGGACTTTACGTCCGTGCGGTACCCGCTCTCCACGGCAGCTTTTTCCATGAGGTAGGAAAAATCGACCCCCGTCTTCGCGCTGGCATTGCGCACGGCGGCCTCCACAGTGGCCGGGCCGCGGGCGGCGCCGGCGGCCTGGGTGGCGGCGTTGCTGAGGTTGCCGAGGGCGGAAGCGTAGGTCATGGGTCGATCCCCGTGTGAAGGCCCCGATGGGAGGCAGCCTCTTCCATGCAGGCACCGTGCCAGTCTGGGAGAGGCTTGATGGGACCGTGCGCCGGGCCTAGCCTTCCTGGACGCGGCATCCCGCCCTCTCGCCAAGCGCCATCCGATGCTGTATGTTAACCTATAGGTAAACAAAACAATCATTCCCTGGGAGAACCGCCCCGCCATGACCTACACCGCTCCGGTCGACGATCTGCGCTTCGTCCTGAACGAGGTGGTGGGCCTCGACGCCATCGCCGCCCTGCCCCATTGCGACAGCGCCGCCCCCGATCTGGTCGACGCCATCCTGGAGGAGGCCGGCAAATTCGCCTCCGGCGTGCTCGCCCCGCTGAACCGGACGGGCGACAAGGAGGGGGCGAAGCTGGAGAACGGCGTGGTGCGCACCGCCACCGGCTGGAAGGAGGCCTACGGCCAGTTCACCGAGGCCGGCTGGAACAGCCTGCCCTTCGAGCCGGAGTATGGCGGGCAGGGTCTGCCCTGGACCGTCTCCTTCGCGGTGAACGAGATGTGGCAGGCCGCCAACCTGTCCTTCGGCCTGTGCCCGCTGCTGACCCAGGGCGCGGTGGATCTGCTGACCGAGCATGCGAGCGAGGAGCAGAAGGCGGTCTATCTGTCGAAGATGATCTCCGGCGAATGGACCGGGACGATGAACCTGACCGAGCCGCAGGCGGGCAGCGACCTCGCCGCGGTGCGGACCAGGGCGGTGCGGGCTGGCGACGGCAGCTATCGCATCACCGGCCAGAAGATCTTCATCACCTATGGCGAGCATGACCTGACGGAGAACATCGTCCATCTGGTGCTGGCCCGCCTGCCCGACGCCCCGGCCGGCATCAAGGGCATCAGCCTGTTCATCGTGCCGAAGTTCCTGCCCAACGCCGACGGCACCCCCGGCCAGCGCAACGACCTGCGCTGCGCCAGCCTGGAGCACAAGCTGGGCATCATGGCCAGCCCGACCGCGGTGATGGCCTACGGCGACGACGAGGGCGCCATCGGTTACCTCGTCGGCGAGGAGAACCGCGGCATCGAATACATGTTCACGATGATGAACAACGCCCGGCTCGGCGTCGGCATCCAGGGCGTGGCGATCGCCGAGCGCGCCTACCAGCAGGCCCGCGACTACGCGAAGAGCCGGGTGCAGAGCAAGGATCTGGCCGATCCCAAGGGCTCCGGCGTCGCCATCATCAGGCATCCCGACGTGCGCCGCATGCTGCTGGACATGCGCGCCAAGACGGAGGCGGCGCGGGCGCTGGCGCTCTATGCCGGCACGCAAATGGACATCTCCCGCCACCACGAGGATCCGGCGGTACGCGCCGCGGCATCCGCGCGGGTCGACGTGCTGACCCCCATCGTCAAGGCGTGGTCGACCGACATCGGCTGCGAGGTCGCCTCCACCGGCGTGCAGATCCATGGCGGCATGGGCTTCATCGAGGAAACGGGGGCCGCCCAGCATTACCGCGACGCCCGCATCACCCCGATCTATGAGGGGACCAACGGCATCCACGGCAACGACCTGACCTTCCGCAAGACCGGCCGCGACAAGGGCGCGGCGGCCAAGGCCTTCGTCGCCGACATGCGGGCCACGGTTCAGGAACTGGAGTCCGCCCCCGGCGACGACCTCGCTGTGATCCGCACCGAGCTGTCGGCCGGGCTGGATGCGCTGGACAAGGCCATCGACTGGATGGTCGCCACCCAGGCCGACGGCGACCTGCAAGGGGCAGCCGCCGGGGCGGTCGCATACCTGAAGCTGTGGGGCAATGTCGCCGGCGGCTGGATGCTCGCCCGCTCGGCGATGAAGGCGATGGAGGGTCTGCGCCAGCCCGGCGCCAACGCCTCCTTCCTGGAAACCAAGCTGATCGTCGCGCGCTTCTACGCCGAGCAGGTTCTGGCGACCGCCTCCGCCCTGCTGCCGACCATCGCCAGCGCCCGCAACACGGTGATGGCGCTGAGCGAGGAGCAGTTCTGACCGAAATATCCAGCCCCTCTCTCCAGGTGGGAGAGGGGCCTTTCCTGAATTGTCCGCCTTCCATCCTTCTGTTGGCGCTCAACAGCCCCGATTTTTCGGCGAGCTTTATTATCTCCTATCGAATGAGCGTGGCCCGAATGGCCGGCTGAACATCCTTGTTATCGGTGATAGCGTCCCATTGTTCGCATCACCAACAAAGATGAAGTCGAAAGCCATGACAAGCACAGAGACTCATACGGGACGCTGCTTCTGCGGCGCGGTGGAGGTGGAGGTCACCGGCGCGCCGGAAGCCATGGGCTATTGCCATTGCCGGTCCTGCCGCTCCTGGTCCGGCGGACCGGTCAACGCCTTCACCCTGTGGAAGCTCGACGCCGTACGCGTGACCGCAGGCGCCGAACATCTCGCGACGTTCCAGAAGACGCCGCTCAGCCAGCGTCAGTATTGCGCGAAGTGCGGCGGGCATCTGATGACCAATCACCCGCCGCTCGGCCTCGTGGACGTTTTCTCCGCGACCCTGCCGACCCTGACCTTCGCTCCCGCCGTCCACGTCAACTATGCCGAGACCGTGCTGCCGATGCGCGATGGCCTGCCGAAGCTGAAGGACTTCCCGGCGGAGTTCGGCGGTTCCGGCGAGACGATGGCGGAATAGCGGTTCCGCTCACCAGTAGCGCATCGCATCCGCATACAGCCCACACAGATCGTCCTCCGACACCGGACGCGGGGCGATGGTCAGCAGGCGTTGCTGGGCGGCGGCTCCCCTGACCAGACCCGGAATGTCGGCCTCGCCATAGCCGAGCGCCGACAGCCCGTTCGGCAGGCCGGTGGCGCGCATCATCGAGATCAGCCGGGTCGCCAGCAACTCGCCGCCGTGCTCCGGCGAGGCGCCGCGCGTGTCGGCCCCCAGCGCCTCGGCGGCGCGCAGATGGGCCTCGGGGGCGGCCGTTCCGGTGAAGCGGAAGGCGGCCGGGGCGTTCAGCACCACCGAAATGCCGTGCGGCACCATCGGATCCACCACCTCGTAGCCCGCCGCGGTGAAGCTGTGGTTCATCCCCGCCACCGAATAGGACATGGCGTGCGGGATGTGGACGCCGGCGTTGCCGAAGGCCAGACCGGCCAACGTCGCCGCGAACATCAGGGCGTCGCGCGCTTCCAGGCAGTCAGGGTCGTTGACCGCCCGTTCCAGCCACTGCCCGCCCAGCCGGATCGCCTGGAGGCTGCCGATGTCCGACCATGGGTTGGCCCCCTGGTAGGGCGGACGGGCCGTCGGCGACTCAGGGCGTGGGCGGGAGCGGAAAGACCGTGCGGTGTGGCTCTCGATGGCGTGGGTCAGCACGTCGAAACCGGTGGCGGCGATGGCGCCGGGCGGCAGGCTGTCGATGGTGCGCGGATCGACGACGGCGAGGCTCGGCCGCAGATAGCGTGACGAGATGCCGGTCTTCACCTGCTTTTCCACATGGTCGAAGATGGCGACGCCGGTGGTCTCGCTGCCGGTGCCGCAGGTGGTCGGGCAGGCGATGTGCGGCTTGACCGGGCCGGGCACCGGGATGCCCTCCCCCAGCGGCTTGTTGACGTAGGCGAGGAAGTCGGCCGGGTGGGTGGCGTAGAGGTTCGCCGCCTTGGCGGTGTCGATCACCGACCCGCCGCCGATGGAGACATAGCCGTCGAACCCGCCGTCCCGCGCGAAATCGGCGGCGTCGAGGAAGGAGGCGCTGGTCGGCTCCACCCGGCAGCGGTCATAGACCACCGGATCGACGCCGGCCCGCTTCAGCGAGTCGAGCGCCATGGCGAAAGGGGCCGTCGCCGCCACCCGCGGATCGGTGAACAGCGCCACCCGCGTCATGCCCAGCGACAGCGCGTCGCCGCCCAGTTCGGCCAGCATGCCGGGGCCGAACTTCATCCGTGCCGCCTCGACGGTGAAGCCTTCCTCGCCGTCGGGCAGGATGGGATAGGCGTTGCCGTGCGCGTCGCGGTCCGTCTGGCCGTTGGTCTGCCGTTCCATGGGGCGCTGCTCCTCCGGTGGCGGGGGCCGGGTTTATCCCCGGCCCATCCTTGACCGTATGGGAACGCTCCCTGCCGGGCCTGTCAATGCGTCCGTTGGTCCAGCAGATTGTCCGCAACCAGATCATTGGGCGAAGACAGCGGCGGATCAGGGTCCGCGGGCGTACCAGCCGGCGGCGGACGCAGCAGCCGCTGATAGAGCCAGCCGGTGCCGACCAGACAGAGGCCAAGGCCGAGGAAGGAGGCGACTCGGTACATCCCCTCCAGGTCCGACATGTCGCTGAGGAACACCTTGGCGACCACCGCCAGCACCAGAACCAGCCCGGCATGCCGCATCCAGCCCCAGCCGAAGCGGATGCCGACCACCAGCATCGCCACCGCGAACAGCAGGAAGCCGGCGGAATAGCTGTACCATTCGGCGTCGGACATGTCGTAGCCGTCCAGAACCGGCCCCTGGAAGGCGCGGCGAATCTCCAGCGCCAGATTGGTCGCGATCAGCAGCAGCGGCAAGACCGGCCCTGCGCTGCGCAGGACGCGCGACGGCGGCGGGTCGTACCACAGATAGACCAGCCCCAGCACGGCCGGCGCGCCATAGGCCAGCAGCAGCCGGTTGACCACCGGCCAGTCGCCGACCCATTCGAAATTCCACAGCGGGTTCAGCGCCAGCAGATGCAGGAAGAAGGCGGTCATCGCCGCCAGCAGGACCAGCAGGCGCCGGCCCCACACCGCCACGGCCCGCGCGCTCCACCGCCGGTCGGCAGCCAGCAACAGGGCGAGGCCGAGCCAGGACAGGGTATGCAGCGCCACCTCCGCCAAGCTGGACGGCATTTCCTCCAGGCTGCCGGCCATCCAGCGGTGGATCCCCAGCGACAGCATCAGTGTGGTGAAGATCAGGGCGCCGGCCTCCAGCACCATCACCACCAGATCGTCGCCTTTCCTGTCCGGCGCCGTCCGCATCAGGCGCGCCGCCGCCAGGAAGCCCAGCGCCGGCAGGCCGTAGCCATAGGCGATCCAGCCATACCCCTCGTAATCGAGCACTGAGGGGTTGAGCGCCAGCCGGACCAGCACCGCTACCGCCACCAGCAGGGTGACACCGCGCAGCTCGCGCAGGGACAACTGCCGCTCCAGCCACGCCAGCACCGGTATCTGCATCGCCAGCGCCACGGTCAGCCATGCCTCCTGCAAGGTCATGGTGGCGCCGAGCGCGATGGCGCCGGTGGCCCCCGCGGCGAAGGCGGCCAGACCCAGCGAGGCTCCGGGCCGGTGGCGATGGCGGGCCAGCGGCGTGGTGGCGCCGACCAGCAGGGCGGCCAGCACCAGCGCCGCCGCCGGCCAGCCGATGGCGGTCTCCGGCGGCATCACCAGGGCATAGGCCAGCGTCAGCAGGGCCAGCGGCACCAGCGCCGAGATCGACGCCCACAAGGCTGCCCGCCGCGCCTCCCACAAGGCGATGAAACCGCCGATGCCGAACAGGGCGGCGAAGCCGGCCGCCACCCACAGGAAATGCGCGACAGCCGCCGGATAGCCGGCCGGATCGACGACGATCAGCGGCTGGCCGTCCGCATTCAGCGGCGGCGGGCTGGACGGCACGTAGGGCAGGCTCCAGGGCGCCAGCGACAGCAGCACGGTCAGCGCCGCGATCCAGGCGACCCCGGCGATCCGCTCCGTCCGCCGGCCGGCGACCATCGCCAGCAGGGCGAACAGTCCGAGGACGATCAGCGACACCGACCCATGGGAGTCGATCCAGGTGACGGCGGCGACCAGCAGGCCGAACACCCGCATCGCCATCATCGCCAGCCGGTCGGCGGGGTGGCGCTGCTTGCGCCGGATCCAGTCGGGCAGAGCGGTGCGCCAGCCGGTGGCGGGGACCGGCTCCGGCGGCGTCTGGTCCAGCACGCCCCGCACCGCCGGCACCAGGAACAATGCCGAAGTGAGCAGCAGGTAGATGCCGGTCGGCAGCGCGTCGCCGCTGCGCCAGGGGTCGATCATCCAGATCGGCGGCCACAGCGCCGCACCGGCCAGCGCGCCCCAGCCAAGCCAGCCCCAGCCGCGATACAGCACCACCGCCATGCCGGCCCCGTTCAGCGCCAGCAGATAGGCGAACAGCCCCCAGGCGTCGGGGTGGTCGGACGGCACGAGGACCGGCGTGACATAGCCGGCCAGCAGCCCGAGCGCCGCGATGAACGGCCCTTGCAGCAGCGACAGCCCGATGCCGACCAGCGACAGGGCCGCCAGCAGCGCAAAGGCGACCAGCGGCGCGAACAGGTCGAACAGGGCGAAGCCGCCATAGACGCTGGCGAAGGCGGTGAACAGGCCGGCTGCGGTCAGGGCCGGCGGCACATAGTCGGGTCGGAGCGCGGCGACGGCGCGCTGGCTCGGCCGGCGGCGCAGCCACTCGCCCCCCACCATCAGCCCGAAGCCGGCGATCAGACCCAACGCCACCCGGACGGACGGCCCGAGCCAGCCGTGATCGACTGACAGCTTGATGAAGAAGGCCGCCGCCAGCGCCATGGTGCCGCCGCCGAGCCAGATCAGCCAGCGCGAGGCCAGCGATTCCTCCAGTTCGCGCCACCCCCGCCGCGCCGCTGCCGGAGCGGTGGGTCGTGGCGGGGGAACCGCCATCGGTGGAGACGCCGGCTCTTCGGCCTCCGCCGCAAAGACCGGTTCGCCGATCTCTTCCGGCAGCGGCTCGGCCTCCGGAACCGGGACCGGGGTGTCGATGGCCGCGGCGGCGGGCTGCAGGACGCCGGTCAGCGCCTTGTCCAGCCTGCCACGCAGAACGGCGATTTCCGCAGCCTGGGCCTTCAGCCGCCGGTCGAGCCGGTGGGTGATGAAGCCGAAGATCAGCAGTAGGACGAGAAACTCCATGACCGCACCGCCTGCGCGCCGTTGCCCCGCCAACAAGGGCGTTTCGCGGCAGCATAATCTTGCAACAATGCACTGTCTCGGTCGTGCTGGAGGTTCATCCTTTGGTGGATCAGGGGGATCGCGCCTTCAGCCGCGCGATGGTCGCCAGAGCGTCGTCGACGGCGTGGAAGTCGGCGGTGTTGTCGAAGACGCACCACACCGGCCGCGACGCCGCCTCGGCCAGCAACCGTTCGGTCAGCGCATCGAGCACCGCCGGTTCATAGGCGGAACGATACATGACAGGCGACCCGTGCAGCCGCCAGTAGCGCAGGCCGTCCCAACCGCCCGGCTCTCCGGCCCCCGGCACCGGAGCGGGATCGGCGGCGACGCGGGCGACGCGGTGCGCGACCAGCAGGGCCTCCGCCCCCTCGGCGAACCAGGAGGCGTGGCGCGGCTCGCACACCACGTCGCCGTCGAAGCGGGCACGCAGGGTTGCGAAGAACGCCTCCGCCACCGCCCGGTCGAAACGCAGGCTGGGCGGCAACTGCACCAGCAGCGGACCGAAGCGGTCCCCCAGCATCCCGGCCTCCGCCAGGAAACGATCCAGCGCCGCCTCGGCGCCGGCCAACCGGGCCTCGTGGCTGATCGCCTTGGGCAGCTTGACCGCGAAGCGGAATCCCAGCGGGGTGGAGTCCGCCCAGCGTGCCCAGGTCTCCGGCTTGTGCGGGCGATAGAAGCTGCTGTTCACCTCGGTCATCGGCATGACGCGGGCGGTGCGCTCCAGATGGGTGCCCTCGGCGGGAAAGGCGGGAGCCGAGAGCTTCGGAATGCTCCAACCGGCGGTGCCGATGCGGATCGGGTGCGCCGCCATCACTCGGCCGGCAGACCTTGGGGAGGAAGCCCCTGGGGCGGAACCGCTCCGTCACCGTCCTGCCGGCCACGGCGGGCGCGCAACGATTCGGCCTCCACGAAGATGCGGCGGATGATCGGGTACTGGCTGCGGATGCGGCTTTCCAGCGCGCAGACGGCGTCCTCCACCTCGCGGGCGTTCAGGCTGTCCTGGAACTCGACCGACAGGTTCAGCAGCACGTCGTCCGGTCCCATATGCATGGTCAGCACGTCGAGCGGCCGCTTCACCCGCGCCTCCTCGCCGACGATGCGGCGGATGCCGTCGACGACGCGGCGGTCGGCCGACTCGCCGATCAGCAGCCCCTTCGACTCGTAGGCCAGCAGCGCCGCGACGACCGCCAGCACGACGCCGATGGCGATGGAGGCGTAGGCGTCGAAGATAGGGTTGCCGGTCACCTCGCCCAGCGCCAGGCCGATGCCGGCCAGCAGCAGACCGACCAGCGCCGCGGTGTCCTCCAGCAGCACGACGAAGACCGACGGGTTCTTCGACCGGTGGACCGCCGACAGGATGCCGACGCCGCTCTGGCCCTGGCGGAACTCGCGGAACGCGACGAACCAGGAAAAGCCTTCGAACAGCACGGCGAAGCCCAGCACGGCGAAATTCACCCAGGGGCTTTCCACCGGTTCGGGATGGGACAGGGCGTGCCAGCCGTCATAGATGGACAGGCCGGCACCGATGCCGAACAGCAGCACGGCGACCACGAAGGACCAGAAATACACCTCGCGCCCATGGCCGAAGGGATGCTGCGGCGTCGGCGGACGGCGGGCGCGGCGGATGCCGTAGAGCAGCAACAGCTGGTTGCCGCTGTCGACGACGGAATGGATCGCCTCGCTGAACATGGCGGCGCTGCCGGTCATCGCGCTGGCGACGAACTTGGTCAGCGCGATCATCAGGTTGCCGCCAAGCGCGGCGAGCACGACCTTGGTGGAGCCTTCGGCCAAAGCGGGAACCCTTTGCTGGAGCGGACGGACTGCGCATGAGCAACGCCCGCTCCAGCAAAGGGTTCCTTATGGCGTCATCAGGGACCGCGCAGCGTCCGCCAGGCGCAGACCGCGGCGTAATAGACCGAGGTCGCCAGCCACAGGCCGAACAGCCAGCCCGGCCGCGCCGGCTCCAGCACCACCAGCGCAATGCAGCAGAGCAGCCAGACCGTAGTGACGCCGATGTTCAGCGCCATCAGCGCCTTGACGCGGAAGGGATGCAGGAACTTGACCGTGGTGAAGGTCAGCAGCCCCAGCGCCACCACCACCGCCGCGTTGAACCACGGGCTGAGGTCGAGCAGCCAGAGATAGAGGGCCACGACGTTCCAGATCGCCGGGAAGCCGACGAAATAGTTGTCGCCGCTCTTCATCCCGACATTTGCGAAGCAGTAGAGCGCTGTCAGCAGGATCCAGGCGGCCAGCCCGACGCTGACCAGCCCTTCCGGCAGAAGGCCGAAGCGGTGCATGAACACCGCCGGCACCACCACATAGGTCAGGTAGTCGATGACGAGGTCCAGCGCCGAGCCGTCGATGCCCGGCAGCACCTGCTTGACCGAGACGCGGCGGGCCAGCGTGCCGTCGACGCCATCGACGACCAGCGCGATGCCCAGCCACATCAGGCACAGCTTGGCATCGCCCGCCGCCGCCGCCAGCAGGCCGAGCAACCCCAGCACGGCGCCGCTGGCCGTGAAGATATGAACGCCCCAGGCCGACAGGCGATGGGTGATTCCGTAGACGGCGCTCATGCTGACGTTTTCCGTGGGTGGCGAGGACAATGTGTTGACCTGAACGGGGCGGGGGCTGGGACGATGGGCGATGAGGCGGGCGGATTTTCTGACACAGATGGACGCAGATAAACACAGAATTGTGGGGGTACGAAACCCCCGGCTCCGCCCACGCTGACGTGCGTCCCCGTCCTTGCCGCCGGCTTCCCGCTCCCGCTCCTCAGGCCGCCCGCGTCCCTCCCTGCCGGAAGGCCGCCCGTCCGGCCAGCGCATCGGGCAGCGGGCCGCCGGTCGCCCAGTCCAGCAGTTCCACCGTGTGGACCACCGGCAGTCCGGTGCCGGACGCGATCTGGGTGATGCAGCCGAGATTGCCGGCCGCCACCGCCTGGGCCTGGGTGCTCTCGATGGCCGCGACCTTGCGGCCGCGCAGCTCCCCCGCCAGTTCGGGCTGCAGCATGTTATAGGTGCCGGCCGACCCGCAGCAGAGATGCGCGTCGGGGACCTCCTTCACCAGGAAACCCGCGGCGCGCAGCAGGGCGCGCGGCGGCTCCTTGATGCGCTGGCCGTGCTGCATGGAGCAGGCGGAGTGGTAGGCGACCGCCTGCCCCGTCTCCACCACCGGACGCGCCAGCCCGATCCCGTCCATCAGTTCGGTGACGTCCTTCGCGAGATCCGCCACCCGGGCCGCCTTGGCGGCATAGGCGGCATCCTCGCGGAACATGTGGCCGTAATCCTTGACGCTGGTGCCGCAGCCCGACGCGTTGATGACGATGGCGTCCAACCCCTCCCCCTCGATCTCCTTGGTCCAGGCGTCGATGGTCTTCCTGGCGGCGGCGTGGGCGAGGTCCTCCTTGCCCATATGGTGCGTCAAGGCGCCGCAGCAGTCGGCGCCCTTCGACACCACCACCTCGACCCCGTGCCGGGTCAGCAGGCGGATGGTCGCCTCGTTGATCTGCGGGGCCAGCACCTGCTGGGCGCAGCCGATCAGCAGGGCGACCCGCTTCTTGCGCAGCCCCTGGGCCGGATGCACGCCGGGCCGGTCGCTGTAGCTCGGCGCCGGGACGCTGGACGGGGTGAGCGCCAGCATGGCGGACAGGCGCTTTGGCAGCAGGACGCGGAACGGGCGGCCGAGCGAGGCGCCCAGCAGAGCCATGCGGAACAGCCGCGGGTTGGGCAGAACCCGCGCGATCAGGTCGCGCACCGCGCGATCGGCGGGCGGGCGGGTGTGGGTCGCCTCGATATGGGCGCGGGCGTGATCGACCAGATGCATGTAATGGACGCCCGACGGGCAGGTCGTCATGCAGGAGAGGCAGGAGAGGCAGCGGTCGATGTGCTTGACCGTGGTCTCGGGCGGCGGCCCGCCCTTCTCCAGCATGTCCTTGATCTGGTAGATGCGGCCGCGCGGGCTGTCCAGCTCGTCGCCCAGGATGGTGTAGGTCGGGCAGGTCGCCGTGCAGAAGCCGCAATGCACGCATTTGCGCAGGATCTGTTCCGAGTCGCGGATCGCGGCGTCGGCCAGCTGGGCCAGCGAGAAGTTGGTTTGCATCGAGATCGGTCTTCCCGTTACAGACCCGCATACATGCGGCCGGGGTTGAGGATGCCCTGGGGGTCGAAGCTTTCCTTGACCCGGCGGCTGAGCGCCATCAGCGGCCCGGGCAAGGGCTGGAACACGTCCGTCGCCGCGCGCACCGGTTCGGGCGCCCGCACCAGCGTGGCATGGCCGCCGGCGGAGAGTGCGGCGCGGATCGCTGCTCCCGAGTCGGGCGGGGCCGCAAGCCACGCCAGCCCGCCGCCCCAGTCATAGAAGACCTCGACGTCGAGCGTCCGGCGGATGGCCTCCACGGTCGAGGGGCCGGCCGACGGGGGAACGGAGAGTTTCCAGAGGTGGGATTCGGTGCCTGCACCCAGCCACTCCCCGTCCCGAACCTCGCGCCAGACCGCCAGCGACTCGTCGCGCCCCAGCACGGCGTCGGCCCGCAGCTCCTCGCGCAGCATGGTGACGCGCGCGGCGACCGACGGGCCGAAGCCCTCCAGCCGCACAAGCGTCACCGCCCCGCCCGCCCCCGACACGGCGGACAGGCCCGACCGCACGGCGATCCCCGCCGGCAGATGAGCGGCCCCCGACACCTCGTAGGGGCTGCGCAGCGCGCGGTCGAGCATCGCCACCGCCGCCGCGTCGTCCAGCCCGAACAGCAGCAGCGTCGCGCTGTCCTCCGGCGCCGGCAGCACCTTCACCGTGATCTCGGTCAGCGCGGTCAACGTGCCGAAGGAACCCGCCATCAGCTTCGGCACGTCATAGCCGGTGACGTTCTTCACCACCTTGCCGCCGCCCTTGTAGGCCTCGGCCCGGCCGCTGACCCCGGCGATTCCCAGCGTATGATCGCGGGCGGATCCCGCCGAGATGCGCCGCGGCCCGGCCAGACCGCTGGCGACCAGACCGCCCAGCGTTCCGCCTTCCGGCGGCTCGAAGGCCAGATGCTGCCCGCGCTCGGCCAGCAGAGCGCGGATCACGTCCATCGGCGTGCCGGCCAGCGCGGTCAGCACCAACTCCTCCGGCTCGTAGGCGACGACGCCCGACAGGCCGGACAGGTCGAGCGCGTGGCCGGCCTGTACCGGGCGGCCCAGCCCGCGGCGGCTGCCGCTGCCCAGGATCTCCAACGGTTCGCCGGCCGACAGCGCCCAGCGCACCGCATCGGCTGCCTGCGCGGCATTCTCCGGCTTCAAAATGGTGACGGTCATGGCGGACGACGGCCCTTCAGAAGCGCGGAAGGTCGGGGAAGCGCAGCTCCCCCTGGTGGACGTGCAACCGGCCGAGTTCGGCACAGCGATGCAGCGTGGGGAAGACCTTGCCCGGATTCAGCAGCCCGTCGGGGTCGAAGGCGCATTTCAGCCGCTGCTGCTGCCGGAGGTCGGCCTCGTCGAACTGGTCGGTCATCAGGTCGCGCTTCTCGACGCCCACCCCATGCTCGCCCGTCAGCACGCCGCCGACCTCGACGCACAGGCGCAGGATGTCGTTGCCGAAGGCCTCCGCCGCCTCCAGCTCGCCCGGCTTGTTGGCATCGTAGAGGATCAGCGGATGAAGGTTGCCGTCGCCGGCATGGAAGACGTTGGCGACGCGCAGGCCGCAGCGGTCCGACATCTCCTGCATCCGTTGCAGCACCAGGGGCAGCGCCTTGCGCGGGATGGTACCGTCCATGCAGTAGTAGTCGGGGCTGATCCGCCCGACCGCCGGAAAGGCCGCCTTGCGCCCGGCCCAGAAGGCCAGCCGCTCCTCCTCGCTGTTGGACACGCGGGCATAGCAGGCGCCCTTGTCGCGGGCGATGGCCTCCACCCGGTCGATCAGATGGTCGACCTCCGCCGCCGGGCCGTCCAGCTCGACGATCAGCAGCGCCTCGACGTCGAGCGGGTAGCCGGCATGGACGAAGGCTTCCGCCGCGTGGATGGCGGGACGGTCCATCATCTCCATGCCGCCGGGGATGATGCCGGCGGCGATGATGGCGGCCACGCAGTCGCCGCCCTGCTCGCTGCTCGGGAATCCCAATAGTACCGCGCGGGCGGTCGCCGGCTTCTTCAGGATGCGCACGGTGACCTCGGTGACCACGCCCAGCAGCCCCTCGGACCCGGTGACGATCCCCATCAGGTCGTAGCCGCCGGCATCCAGATGCTTGCCGCCCAGCCGCAGGATGGTGCCGTCCATCAGCACCATCTCCAGCCCCAGAACATTGTTGGTGGTCAGCCCATATTTCAGGCAATGCACGCCGCCGGAATTCTCGGCGATGTTGCCGCCGATGGTGCAGGCGATCTGGCTGGACGGATCGGGGGCGTAATAGAAGCCCTCATGCGCCACCGCGTTGGAGATGCCGAGGTTGGTCACCCCCGGCTGAACGGTGACGCAGCGGTTGGCGTAGTCGATGTCGAGGATGCGCTTGAACTTGCCCATGCCGAGCAGCACGCCGTCGGCCAGCGGCAGGGCGCCGCCCGACAGCGAGGTGCCGGCGCCGCGCGGCACCACCTTCACCCCCATCGCCTTGCAGGCCTTCAGGACCTGCGACACCTGCTCCACCGTGCTGGGCAGCACGGCGACCATCGGCAGCTGGCGGTAGGCGGTCAGCCCGTCGCACTCGTAGGCGCGCAGCTCGTTCTCGTCGACGATCACGCCTTCGCCGGGAACGATGGCGCGCAGCGCCTCGACGATCTCCCGGCGGCGGGCGATCACCCCGCTGTCCGGCACCGGCATCTTCATGGCGGGCGGTCCTTATCCCGTTGCGGCGAACTCGTCCGCCACACGTACCATCCGCCGCAACCTTAAGACAAGACGATGCCGCTTCCGATGCGGAAGCCACAAAACGCAAGAGCCGCACCCGAAGGCGCGGCTCTTGCGTAAACACCCGATGACGGAGAGGCTGGGCGGAATGCCCGGCCTCACAGTCGATCGATCCTTGCGGACCGATCAGCCCTGGCGGGCCTTGAAGCGGGGGTTCTGCTTGTTGATGACGTAGACGCGGCCCTTGCGGCGGATCACGCGGCAGGCCTTATGGCGCGTCTTCATCGACTTCAGGGAGTTGACGATTTTCATGATGCTGTTCCTGAACGCTCGGCGGCTCGATTGAAGGCGCGCACCATAGTGCGGTGCCCACCAACTGTCAACGCCCGGGAATGGGTCAGAACGGCGGGGTCGCCGACCGCTTTTTCCACCGCGCCCACTCCAGGGGAAACGACAGGTGCGGGAGACAGAAGCTCACATGCATACCATGAAGATGCAATATTTTGCGATTTTCTCTAATAAAGAAGTGTATCGGACGCGCTTCGGCAATCCGCATGCCAGATACACAACTTGGCGTTAGGCGCCTCCAGGGCGCGGCAGGTGGAGAACGATTGCCCGATCGCCATTCCCGACTTGCCAAGACCCAGACAATCTCAAAAAAAATCTTCCGCGCTGCAGGCCAATACGGAGTATTTATTTAGAACTTCCCGCTGCATTCATCAATCATTCTCAATATTATGCGGTGTATTGACGCGACGCCGTGAAAACGTATGCTGCGGAGTTGAAGGCCTGCTCTTACAGATGTAGGAACATCCTCTGATATTCAGCGGCATCCGGTCCGTTGCCATGCGCAATTACAGCCGATTCCACCGGGATGGCTGCCGATTCGCGCTGGACCAGCCTGGACGCTGCCCCGATCCGCGCAGGGCACGCCGAATCCGGCAGCGCTGCGCAGCGCATCATCCAAGGGGGAATCATGAAGTTCTGGAAAGCTCTGACCATGGCGGCCGCAGCCGGCGCGCTGTTCATGTCGGCCACGAATGCCGAAGCGGCCTATCCGGAGAAGCCGATCACGATGATCGTGGCCTTCGGCGCCGGGGGCGGCACCGATCTGCTGATTCGCGCCCTGGCTCCCTTCCTGGAAAAGCAGCTGGGTGACGGGAGCCGGGTCGAGGTGGTGAACAAACCCGGTGCCGGCGGCGAGATCGGCTTTGCCGCCATCGCCGACGCCGCTCCCGACGGCTACACCATCGGCGCCATCAACTCGCCGAACGTCAACGCCATCCCGATCGAACGCCAGGCCCGCTATTCGCTGGACCGCCTCGATCCGCTCTACAATCTGGTGGACGATCCCAGCTCCTTCGCGGTCCACAACGAAGGACAGTTCAAGACGCTGGCCGACGTCGTCGCCTTCGCCAAGGCCAACCCGAACAGCGTGACGGTCGGCACCACCGGCATCGGCTCCGACGACCATCTGGCGATGCTGGTGTTCCAGCGCCAGGCCGGCGTGACCTTCACCCATGTGCCCTTCCAGGGCTCCGCCGCCAACGAGGCGGCGTTGGCCAACAAGAAGATCATGCTGAGCGCCGTGAACATCGGCGAGGCGATGCAGTACAAGCAGAAGGACCCGATCGCCGTCCTGGGCGTGATGTCCGACAAGACGGTGGAGCAGGCTCCCGGCGTCGCCACCTTCAAGGACCAGGGCTTCGCCGCGCTGATGTCGTCGCTGCGCGGCATCGCGGCGCCGAAGGGGCTGCCGCCGGAGCTGCGGGCCAAGCTGGTCGACGCGCTGGGCAAGGCCGCCAACGATCCGGGCTTCCAGGCCAAGGCGAAGGAGCTGTACCAGCCGGTCCGACTGCTGCCGCCGGACCAGTACGCCGCCGAGCTGGCCGAGTCGACCAAGGAACTGCGCGAGCTGTGGGCGACCAACCCGTGGCTGAAGTGAGAGCCCTCCAGGGTTAGAGCAAAAGGAAAGGGCGCCGGTAATTGCCGGCGCCCTTTTCATATCCCCCTGATCCCGTGCTCACTTCAGCCAGGGCGTTTCCTTCCAGATGGCGCGGAAGGTCGCCTCCTGGGTCTTCAGCTCCGCCGCGTACTGGTCGGAGGGCAGCAGCCGCAGCGGCTGGTAGGCCTTGCGGGCGATGTCCTGGAACTCCGGATGCTGGACGGCCTTGGCGATGGCGTCGACCAGCTTGGCGCGGATGTCCGGCGGCAGGCCGACCGGTGCGGCAAGACCGCGCAGCGACGACATCTTCACGTCGAACCCAAGCTCCTTGAAGGTCGGAACGTCCGTCGCCTGCTCCGACCGCTGCTCCGTCATCACGCCGAGGATGCGGATCGGGTCGCCTTCGCGCGCCCGCGCCGATTCGCCGATATTCATCGAGGTGACCTGGATATGCCGGCCCAGCAGCGCGCGGTGGGCGTCGGCGCTGCCCGGGAAGGGCACATGGGTCAACTGGGTCTGGGTCAGGCGCTGGAACATCAGCATCGCCAGATGGTCGTCGGAACCGATGCCGGTGGTGCCGACCGTCACGTTGTTCGGGTTGGCCTTGGCGAAGGCGGCGACGTCGGCCAGCGTCTGGAAAGGACTGTCCTTGTGGACGACGAAGGAGCCGGGATCGTCCACCAGATTGTAGAGCGGGTCGAGCCGGTCGAGGGAGAAGCGGGCATGACGTTCGATCGGGATCGTCACGACGTTGGGCGAGTTGATGAGGCCGATGGTGTAGCCGTCGGGAGCGGCGTCGGCGATCGCCGCGAAGCCGATCTCGCCACCGGCGCCCGGCCGGTTCATCACGATCACCCGGGCGCTGCCGCCCAGTTCCTTCTCCATGAACGGGGCGAGCGACCGGACGATGAAATCGGACCCGCCGCCGGCCGCATAGCCGACGATCAGGCTGATCGGCTTCTCCGGATAGGCTGCCCGGGCGGCCCCCGGCACCACCAGCGCGACGGTCGCCGCCAGCCCGACGGCGGCCGCTCCGATCCTGGCCGCCAGCTGCCGCAGCCCGCAAGACAGGGCGCCCAACCGGCTGATCCCGGTCGTGGCCGCCGCTCCTGTCGATCCACCCTGAACGGCGGAATGCGCGTTCATAACCATACATCGCCTCCTTCGGTTCGCATCCGCCCTACAACCGGAACCGCCCCGGCCAGCCGTCCCGGAACCGTCGCACAGGCGGGTGCGGCATCTTTCAATTGCTTTTTATCAACCAGCAGACGCCGATCCGGCGCCTTCTTGCGGCATAACCCATCGTAAAGGCGATTTTTTTGCAATCAACCTCCGTTTCGATGTTTTCAGTTTCACTTAAATATTCTAATACTTGCTTATCTATCGTGATTCACACGTCCCAAGGATCATCCGGGGCGCTTGGCACCGGATGCCGTTCATTCGCGAAAGGCTGTTCCCGGCATGACCGTTCACAAGGATTTCGCCCGTCCCGACGCCGCCACGCTGGAGGCGTTGCGGGCCCAGTCCCCCGCCACCCTGCACGAGGCGATGGGCAAGAAGGGCGCCATGGGCCACCCGATCAAGCCGCTGTTCCCCGGCATGCGGCTGTGCGGTCCGGCGCTGACCGTGTCCTGCGGGCCGACCGACAACCTGATGATCCACATCGCGGTGGCGCTGGCCAAGCCGGGCGACGTGCTGGTGGTGGACTTCAAGGGCATGACCGATGCAGGCCCCTGGGGCGACATCCTGACCGCCTCGGCCATCGCGCGCGGGCTGGGCGGGCTGGTGATCGACGGCTGCGTGCGCGACGCCACCGCAATCCGCGACATGGGCTTCCCGGTCTTCTGCCGCGGCACCAACATGAAGGGCACCAACAAGACCGACGCCAAGGGCGACGTCAACACGACCGTCGTGGTCGGCGGCGTCATGGTGTCGCCGGGCGACATCGTGATCGCCGACGACGACGGCGTGGTGGTGGTGCCGCAGGCTCTCGCCGCCGACACGCTGGAGAAGGCCGCCGCCCGCGAGGCCGCGGAAGAGGCCTATCGCCACAAGCTGGAAGCCGGCGAGACGACCATCGAGCTTCTGAACCTGAAGCCCTATCTCGACGCCGCCGGCATCACGCTCTGATCCGCCCACCGACGGTCCCCTCCAGCGAAGTCCCCCGCCATGCCCGACATCATCATTTCCGAATTCATGCAGCCCAGCGCGGTGGACGACCTGCGCCGCGACTTCGACGTCCATTACGACGAGACGCTCTACAAGCGGCTGGACGAGCTGTATGCGATGGGCAGCACTGCCCGCGCCATCTGCATCCGCAACGAGACGGAGATCCGCGGCGCCTTCTTCGACGCCTTCCCCAAGCTGAAGGCGGTCGGCCGGCTGGGCGTCGGGCTGGACAACATCGACGTGCCGGCCTGCCGGGAGCGCGGCATCGCCGTCCTGCCCGCCACCGGCGCCAACGAGGTGTCGGTGGCGGAGCTCGCCATCGCCGGGCTGATGATGCTGGTGCGCGGCACCACCTATTTCGCCACGCCGGACGTGGCCGCCGGCAAATGGCCGCGCGGCCGGCTGATCGGGCGCGAGGTGTCGGGCAAGACCCTCGGCATCGTCGGCTTCGGCCGCATCGGCCGCCATGTCGCCCGCCGCGCCCAGGGGCTGGACATGACGGTGATCGCCGCCGATCCGCATGTGCCGGCCGACGATCCGGTCTGGGCCCGGATGGGGGTGGAGAAGGTGTCGTTCGACCGCATCTGGGACAGTGCCGACGCGCTGTCGCTCCACCTGCCCTACACGCCGGAGACCCACAATCTGGTCAGCGCCGAGGTCATCGCCCGGCTGAAGCCCGGCACCATCCTGGTCAACGTCGCCCGCGGCGGCATCGTCGACGAGGCGGCGCTGGCCGCCGCACTGAAGGACGGCCATCTCGGCGGCGCCCTGCTGGACGTCTATGCGACGGAGCCGCTGCCGGCCGACAACCCGTTCCAGGGCGTGCCGAACCTGATCCTGACCCCGCACATCGGCGCCACCACCGACGAGGCGCGCATCCGCACCGGGCACATGATCGCCGACAATGTCCGCGCCGTGCTGACCGGCACAATCCCGGACACCGCGATCGTCTGACCGCGTCCGCCGCGTGAGCGGAAAGGGCCTTCCTCCGCCGAACCCGGCGGGAAGGCCCTTTTTCCTGGCCGGCTTGCGGTCCCCCCGCAAAAGGCGGAGAGTCGCGGCTACCGCATCCCGCCACCGGTTCCGGAAGATCCCTCTTGCGGCTGCTGCTGATCGAAGACAACCGCCGGCTGGCATCCCTTACCGCAGAAGGGCTGGGCAAGGCCGGCTTCGCCGTCGACCTCGTCCACACGGCAGAGGATGCGGCGGCCGCCCTGGCCGTCGCCGCCTTCGACGCCGTGCTGCTCGACCTGGGATTGCCCGATGCCGACGGCCTGACCCTGCTGTCGGCGCTGCGGGCGCGGGCCGACAGCACCCCGGTGCTGATCCTGACCGCCCGCGACGGCTTGGACGACCGGGTCAGGGGCCTGAACCTGGGAGCCGACGACTATCTGCTGAAGCCCTTCGCGCTGGAGGAGCTGGTGGCCCGCATCCGTGCCCTGCTGCGCCGGCCGGGGGCGGCGCTGGGCATGGTGCTGCGACAGGGGAACGTCGCCTTCGATTCGGCCGCCCGGCTGGCGACCGTCGGCGGCCGGCCGCTGGACCTCAGCCGGCGGGAGCTGGACGCGCTGGAACTGCTGCTGCGCCGCGCCGGCCGGGTGGTGTCGAAGGCGGCGCTGGAAAACGGCCTGTACGGCTTCGGCGAGGAGGTCGGATCGAACGCGGTCGAGGTGCTGATCCACCGGCTGCGCAAGCGGCTGCAGGCAGCCGGGGCCACCGCCGGCGTCCAGACCCTGCGCGGCATCGGCTACATCCTGACCGAAGTGCCGGCGGAGGATGGCGGGGAGACCGGCGCATGAACGGTCGCCCTGCCGCCGCCCGTCCGCCGTCCCTGCTGGCGTCCATCGCGCGCTGGCTGGTGCTGGTCACGCTGCTGGCGGTCGCGACGACGGCGCTGCTGCTCTATGTCGAGTTCAAGGGCACCCACGACCGCATGCGCCAGCGCACCCTGTCCGGGGTCGCCCGCGTGATCGAGAAGGCGGTCCGCGGGCCCGACGGCCAACAGAACGAAGGCCGCCTGAACACCACCCTGCCCGAGTCGGTCCGGACGATGCTGCGGGTGAACGCCGCCTCCTTCTCGGTGATCGATGGGGAAGGCCGGCTGCTGCTCGGGTCCGACGGGGTGGAGGGTCCGCTCGACCCCACGGCGACGGACCGGCCGCGCGCCGTTTTCCGGGTGCCGGCGCAGACTGGCGAACCGCCGCTCTACGGCCTCAGCCACCGCGTCACCGTCGGCGACCGGCCCTACTGGATCCAAGTGGCCTCCGGCGAGGAGGAGCTGCACATCGAATGGCTGCTGGAAGAGTTCGTCGAGCATTTCGGCTGGATCTGGCTGCCCTTCGCCCTGGTCCTGATCCTGGTCAACCTCGTCATCATCCACCGCGGCCTGCGGCCCCTGCGCCGCGCGTCGGCCCGCGCCGCGGAGATCGGACCGGACAGCGTGTCGGAACGGCTGCCGGAACAGGGCATGCCGCGCGAGGTGCTGCCCCTGGTCCGCGCGGTCAACCAGGCTTTGGACCGGCTGGAGGCCGGTTACGAGGCGCAGCGCGGCTTCATCGCCGACGCCGCGCACGAGCTGCGCACGCCGCTGGCGGTGCTGGACGCCCACCTGGCGCTGATCGGCGCCCCGGGCGCCCCGATCCGCGCGGATGTCGCCGGCATGGCGCGGCTGGTCGACCAACTGCTCGATCTGGCCCGGCTGGACGCCCTGCGCATCGGCCCCGACGAGTCGGTCGATCTGGCCCGGCTTGCGGTGGAGGTCGCCGCCCATCTCGCCCCGCTGGCGCTTGGCAAGGGCCGGCTGATCGAGGTGATCGGAGACGACCGCCCGCTGGCCGTGCACGGCGCCCACGACCCGTTGTTCCGCGCCCTGCGCAATCTGGTGGAAAACGCCGTGGGCCACGCCCCGGCCGGCAGCACGGTCAGCGTGGAGCTGGCCAAGTCCGGCACCGGCGAACCCGAGCTGCGGGTGATCGACCATGGCCCCGGCATCCCACCGGACCTGCGCGCCCGTGTGTTCGAGCGGTTCTGGCAAGGCGGCCGGGACCGCGGGGCCGGCAACGCCTCCGGCGGCGCCGGGCTGGGCCTGTCCATCGTCGCGCGCACCATGGCGGCGCATGGCGGCGGCGTCGTGGTCGGGGATACCCCCGGCGGCGGCGCCAGCTTCACCCTGCGCTTTCCGGCCATGCCGCGGCGAACCGACGCAGTCCGGCCGGTCCCCGCTGCCGCGGGCGCCCCCGTAAGCCACCTGTAAGCTTGGCAGGATAGACCGGTGGGAAACCTACCCCCTGCCGGGATCACCGCCGATGCTGACCGCTGCCGCCTCCGCTTCCCCGTCGCCGATGCCGTCGCCGCTCCGGAACCGCCCGGCCACTACGGCGGCCTCCGCCGTCGACAGCGACGGCGACCGCGACGACGACGCGCGGGAGAGTCCCGCCGCCCAGGCCGCCGAGTCGCGCAACGCCGCCCAGAGCCTGCCGGCCGACCCCAACCGGGGCCGCAGCCTCAACATCACCGTCTGAAAGGAGGCGTGCGTCCGATGACCACCACCTACAGCACGACCCAGAAAGCCCTGCACTGGCTGATCGCCCTTCTGATCGTCGGCGTCTATCTGCTGACCTTCGGCGAGGATTTCTACGAACGCGGGCACCCGATGCGGGCCACGATCTGGTGGCTGCACATCTCCTTCGGCCTGGCTCTGCTGGGCCTGGTGCTGGCGCGGATCGCGCTGCGCCTGACCCGCGGTACCCCTGCCCTGCCGCCGGAGATGACGCCGGCCGAGCGCGGCGCCTCCCACGCCGTCCATTTCGGCCTCTACGCCCTGATGCTGGCGATCCCGCTGGTGGGCGTGGTCCTGACCTGGCTGCGGGGCGACACGCTGTCCTTCTTCGGCCTGTTCACCATCCTTTCCCCCGTCGCGGCCGACCGCAACCTTGGCCGCTCGGTGAAGGAGATCCACGAGCTGGGCGCCAACCTGATCCTGGCGCTCGCCGCCCTGCATGCGGCGGCGGCATTGTGGCACCATTTCGTCCGTCGCGACGGCGTGCTGGCCCGCATGCTCCCCGGCCGGCGCGGCAACGGACAGCCCGGTCTCGCCGACTGATCCTCCAGGCACCTTTCTCCACCCGCGCGAGCGCCGACCCTGTGCGCTCGCGCGTTCAGACGCTATACTCGTTGTCATACATATGCATGGCGATGAGCGATGGCAGAACGCAAGACGACAGGACGCAGCCGGAAAACCGGAAGCGCGGGAGGCGGGACGGAAATGGATGATGCCGGCCCGGCCGCCGGCCTCCTGCCCTTCCCCGACCTGCTGGCCTCAAGCGCCGGACCCGATGAGAGCATGGCGGGACGGGCCGGCGACACGGTCGCTCCCGACGATCCGGCCGGCGAACTCAACGATGAGGTCGCCGCCGAAGATCCTCATTACATCGATCATCGCGAACGGCTGCGCCGCCGCTTCCTCGACCGCGGTCCGGACGCGCTGGAGGATTACGAGCTGCTGGAGATGGTGCTGTTCACCGTCAGCCTGCGGCGCGACGTGAAACCGCTCGCCAAGCTGCTGATCCGGACCTTCGGCGATCTGTGGGGGGTGGTCAACGCCCCGCCCGAACGGCTGCGCGGCCTGAAGGCGGAAGGCGTGTCGCTCGGCACCGACAACGCCGTCGCCACCGTCCGCATCGTCGGGGCGGCGGCCCTGCGCGCCTTGCAGCAGCGGGTGATCGACCAGCCGGTACTGGCCTCCTGGCAGGCGCTGATCGATTATTGCGCCGCCGCCATGGCGCATGAGCCGACGGAGCAGTTCCGCCTGCTGTTCCTCGACCGCAAGAACAAGCTGATCGCCGACGAGGTGCAGCAGCGCGGCACCATCGACCACACCCCCGTCTATCCGCGCGAAGTGGTGAAACGGGCGCTGGAACTGTCGGCCGCCGCCGTGATCCTGGTCCATAACCACCCGTCCGGCGACCCGACCCCCAGCCGCGCCGACATCGAGATGACCAAGGAAATCGTCCGCGCCGCCAATGCCGTCGGCCTCATCGTCCACGACCATCTGGTGATCGGCAAGGGCGGCCGCCACACCAGCTTCAAGGCGCAACGCCTGCTGTGAACGCCGGTTTTCCCCCGCTTGCCATGCAGCCGCGCCATGCGCCGCCACTTTGCATTTGCGAATCGGTCGCCATTTTGTTGACCTGACAATGTCCCCGAAGGAATCGACCGACCGCATGTCCTCCTCGCCCCTCTCCCTGAAGCGCCGCAGCCTGCTGATCGGGTGCGGCGCCCTGGTGCTGATGTCCGGCCGCGCGCTGGCCGCCCCCGCCGCCCCGCGCCGCCTCAGCCTCAAAAACCAGAACACCGGCGAGACCTTCGACGGCCCCTACCGCGACGCCGACGGCCCGCTGCCCGACGCGATGGCCGATCTGGGCAAGTTCCTGCGCGACCACCGCGCCAACAAGGAGGGGCCGGTCGACGTCGGCACGCTCGACTTCCTCGCCGACATCCTGGAGGCGGTGGGCCAGTCCAAGGCGACCGTCCTGTCCGCCTTCCGCACGCCGGAGACCAACGCCATGCTGGCCGCCCGCAGCCTGGGCGTGGCGGAGCACAGCCAGCATCTGCTGGGCCGCGCGCTCGACGTCACCCTGCCGTCGCGCCTGCCCGACGCCCACCGCAGCGCGCTCGACCTGAAGCGCGGCGGCGTCGGCTGGTATCCGCGTTCCCACTTCCTGCACATCGACACCGGCCCGCTGCGCAGCTGGGAGATGTTCGGCCAGAACCTGGACGGGCTGTTCGCTCCCGGTGCCCGCAGCACCCGCCTGCGTACAGTGTCCCAACGCATGCAACTGCACCGGGCGATTGCCCGCCGCCAGATGATGGGCCGGAAGTGAGGCTGGATTTTCCCACCCTGCCGGTGTAGGGAAATCGCCATGACCGACCGCATCGCCTCCACGTCCCCGATGTATTATCCGCCGCTCCCATAGCGCGGCGTCGATCGGTCATACCCGAAACCATGCCGTCGCAAGTCCGGCGGCCATGGTCTTCTCACCCGATAGAGACAGTCTCCGGACGGCGCGGCCAACCGTAGAGACGTCCCGATGCCGACCCAGTCAAATGCCGCCGAGTTCCTTCGCATCCTGCGCGAGCGCGGCTTTCTCCACCAATGCAGCGATCCCGCCGACAACCTGTCGGGCCTAGCCGCCGCGGCGCCGGGCGGGGTGCTGACCGCCTATGTCGGCTTCGACGCCACGGCTTCCAGCCTGCATGTCGGGCATCTGCTGTCGATCATGGCGCTGCGCTGGCTCCAGCGCACCGGCAACCGCCCCATCGTGCTGATCGGCGGCGGCACCACCCGGATCGGCGATCCCAGTTTCCGCGATACCAGCCGCCCGATGCTGGACGACAGTCAGATCGCCGCCAACGCCGCCGGGCTGCGCGGTGTCTTCGGCCAGTACCTGACCTTCGGCGACGGCCCGGCAGACGCCGTCATGGTGGACAATGCCGACTGGCTGGACGGGCTGGAGTATGTGCCCTTCCTGCGCGACATCGGCCGCCATTTCACCATCAACCGCATGCTGAGTTTCGAGTCGGTGCGCCAGCGCATGGAGCGCGAACAGCCGCTGACCTTCCTGGAATTCAACTACATGATCCTCCAGGCCTATGATTTCCTGGAGCTGTCGCGGCGCCACGGCTGCCTGTTGCAGATGGGCGGGTCCGACCAGTGGGGCAACATCGTCAACGGCATCGAGCTGGCCCGGCGGATGGAGCGGCGCGAGCTGTTCGGCCTGACCACGCCGCTGCTGACCACCGCGTCGGGCACCAAGATGGGCAAGACCGCCGGAGGGGCGGTGTGGCTGAACGCCGACGCCCTGCGTCCCTTCGATTTCTGGCAGTTCTGGCGCAACACCGAGGATGCCGATGTCGGCCGTTTCCTGCGCCTGTTCACCGAACTGCCGCTGGACGAGATCGCCCGGCTGGAGCGGTTGGAGGGCGCCGAGATCAACGAGGCGAAGATCATCCTGGCGACGGAGGCGACCCGCCTCTGCCATGGCGTCGCCGAAGCCGAGCGGGCGGCGTCGGCCGCCGGCAGCCCCTTCGCCCCCGGCGGTGACGGCCTGCCGGAAATCACCCTGCGCCGCCCGGACGGAAGCGACGGCGTGGCACTGGTCGATGCTCTGGTGGTGGCTGGATTGGCAAGCTCCAAGGGGGCGGCGCGCCGGTTGATCCGCGAGGGCGGCGCCCGGCTGGACGGCCGGCCGGTGACGGACGAGGCGGCGACGCTCACCGCGCCGGCCATATTGTCGGCCGGCCGCAAGCGCCATGTCCGCCTGACCCTCACCCCCTGACCCGAGATGTGGCGTCAGCCTTCCAGCTGGCGCCACATCTCCAGATCGCGCTCGGCGGTCCAGATACGGGGGTCGGGATACTGCGTCGCCTCGTCATAGGCGCGGGTGACGTTGAAGGGCATGCAGTGGTCGAAGATCACCCAATGGCCGAACTTCGGCTTCAGCGCGGCATAGGTGTCCTTGTAGATCGCCCGCAGGTCCTTGCCGGCGGCGACCCCCTGCTTGACCAGTTCGAACAGCTCGGCAGTGAAGGCGCGGGTGCCGCGCAGACCCTCCTGCACCTGATCCGCCGTGGTCAGGGCGGCGCCGCGGCCGGGCACCAACTTCTCCGGCTGCAGCGCGGCGAGGGCATCCAGCGTCGCCGGCCAGTGGGTGAAATAGGCGTCGCCGCAATACGGGGTGGCGCCATACTCGACGAGGTCGCCGGAGAACAGGATCCTCTGTTGCGGCAGCCACACCACCGTGTCGCCCTTGCTGTGGCCACGGCCGAGTTGCAGCAACTGGACCTCCAGCGACCCCAGCCACATCGTCATGTGGCCGCGGAAGGTGATGGTCGGCCAGGTCAGCCCGG
Organism: Azospirillum sp. 412522; assembly: GCF_019805165.1. Classification (GTDB taxonomy): domain Bacteria; phylum Pseudomonadota; class Alphaproteobacteria; order Azospirillales; family Azospirillaceae; genus Azospirillum. The sequence goes on along the minus strand of NZ_RWIJ01000023.1, from coordinate 11,534 downwards.
GAACCGACTCCACGGCGCGGAACAGGCGGGGGAAGCGGCCGATCTCGCTCGCCATGTCGGCTTCGCCGCGCTCGACGATCAGGTCGCGGGTGTCCTCGCTGGCGATGATCTGCTCCGGCGCATAGCCCGACGCGCCCAGCACGCGCACCGCATGGTAGTGCGACAGCACCACATGGCGGATCGGCTTGTCGGTCACCTCGCGGATGCGGCGGATGACATCCTGCGCCATCACCGGCGTCGCCTGGGTGTCGATCACCATCACCGCATCGTCGCCGATGACGACGCCGGTGTTGGGATCGCCCTCCGCCGTATAGGCATAGGCGTTGTCCGACAGCCTGTCGAAGCTGACGGTCTTCTCGTCCAGGTCGGCGTGCGAGGCGAAGTTCTTGGACATGCGATCTCTCCACAGGCGCGGCCGGCGCTCCCAACCCTCAGGGGAGGACGGCCGTCATTGATCCGTTGCACCAACCATATCGTTGCATATGAAACCATGCAATCTGTTTGCCGCGACGGGAACCGCCCCGCCCAATTAACCGGTTCTTAGGCGCCGCCACCGCTTCCTGTCCGCATGGGATTGCCTGGGAGGCGTCGGGTGAAGCGGTGGGTGCGGATCAATCTTGCCGGCAGGCTGTCCAAGTCGCTGCTGACGGTGGCACTGCTGACGGTAGCACTGATTACTGCCGCCCTGCCGGCGCTGGCCGAGCGCCCGGCAAAGGGCATCGCCGCCGTCCCGCCGCAATGCCTGGACATGGCGGCGGTGGAATGGCAGGTGCCGGCCGATGCGTTGCGGCTGATCCTGGCGGTGGAACAGGGCACGCCCGGCGCCTGCTCCGCCAACAGCAACGGCACCAAGGATTGCGGGCCGGGGCAGATCAACAGCATCTGGTTCCCGGTGATCGCCGCCGGCCGCGTCCCGCCGGAGGTGGTGCAGCAGGCGCTGACCTTCGACCCCTGCTACAACATCCGGGTCACCGCCTGGATCCTGCGGCGGGAGATCGACGCCGTCGGCTGGGAGAATTTCTGGACCGCCGTCGGCAACTATCACAGCCGCACGCCGGAGTTCCACGCCCGCTACCTGCGGCGCGTCATCGAAGCCGCGAAGTCACTGTCCGCCCAGCCCAAATGAGCCCGGCTAAAGCGATTTCCGCGTCAGCTCCACCTGCATGCTGACCTTGCCCCCCAGGCCGCCAGGGGGGCCGCCGGGGCCGCAGGACAGGCCCATGCAGAAATAGGACAGCGTCATGTCCGGGCAGAAGGCCAGCAGGCCCGACGCGTCGGTCAGCGAGGTCCGCTGGTCGACCGCCTCCGGCAGCACGACGCGCAGGCTCTCCGGCGTCACCGTCAGCTCTCCGCCCATCCGCCGGGCCGCCCCCAGGCAGACCGCCTCCGACCGGCTGCCGCCCTCGGCCACCGCCTCGCCCAGCAGAAAGCTGCGGGCATGCAGGGCGGCCCCGATCCCCGCGAACAGCACGCCGCAGACCGACAGGGCGATGCAGGCGGTGCGGGCCGATCCGGGGGCGAAGAGGGGGCCGGGCATGGCGTTGACCTGTCGTGACGTCAGAGGGGCTGCCGCGCGATGTGCTCGGCAAGTTGCAGGATGGGCACGATGGTCAGCCCGAACATGACGATGCCGGCCACCCCGACCACCACCACCGACAGGCCGCGCAGGACCGGCTCGGCCACCGTGACGGCGTGCAGGTAGAGGTCGCGGTACTGCTCGGCCAGCGCCGACAGGCTCTGCGCCAATTCGACCCGGTTCTCCGCCGCGGCGATGGAGGCGCGGTCGGTGCCGGGCAGCGCCCGCATGGCGTCGGTCCAGGGCAGCCCGGCGGCGACCGCCCGCGTCGCGCCATTGAGGTCGGCGGCCAGGGCGCCGGCGGGGGCGCCGTCGGCGGTCAGCCGCAGCGCCCGGTCGATCGGCACGCCGCCGGCGACCAGCAGCGACAGCTCGCGGAAGATCACATGGTGCTGGATGCCCAGCGCGATGTCGCGGTAGAGCGGCATCCGCATCACCAGCCGGTCGACCCGCTCGGGCGCCGCCCGCCGGCCGACGGTCGCCAGCCCGCCCAGCAGGGCCAGCGCGGCCAGCACCGCCGCCACCAGTCCGGTCGTCAGGTTGGACAGCAGATAGACCCAGTCGACATTCACCTCCTCCCCTGCCCGCCGGAACACTTCGGTGTCGAGCAGGAGCGGCGTCAGGAAGAAGGAGGTGCCGACCATCACCACGCCCGACGTCACGACATAGAGCACCGCCAGCGCCAGCCCGGAGCGGAAGCCCTGGCGCGCCCCGGCGATCTGCCGTTCGAAGTCGGCGGCGGTGCGCAGCGCCGTCGGCGTGCCCTCGCCGAAGCCGCCGGCCCGCACCAGCGCCACCAGCACCGGCGGGAAGCTGCGCGGCTGGCGCAGCATGGCGTCGGCGAGGTCGTCGCCCAGTTCCACCGCGTCGGCCATGCGTTCGGCCGTGCGCCGGATGCGCCCGCGGAAGGCGGCGGCGATGCGGCGCAGCGCCTCGGCCAGCCCGACCCGCGAGTCCAGCATCGCCGCCAGCCGGATGAACAGGATGTGCCGCTCGTTGCGGTCGAGCGGGCGGCCCCAGCCCCCGACCTTGAGCCGGCGGCGCACCGACAGCACGCGGCCCCGGCCGCTGATGGCGTCGCGGGCGCGGCGCTCGTCGGCGGCTTCCACCTCGATGGAGCGGGCGCGTCCGCCGGCGAGCAGCCTGACCTCGAACCACGCCATCGCCGCCGTCCGTCAGCGCGCCGCCGGACGGAAGACCGTCACGGTCGGCCGCAGGATCAGGAAAAGCGCGTCCTTGCTGATGTCCTGCGCCTGCTTGCCGATCACCCCCTTGTCGATCGCCCCGCGGGTCACCGTCGGCTGGTTGCCGCTGAAGCCGCGGCTGTCGGTCTGCAGGCCGCCCAGCACCACCGTGTTGCCGGCGACCACCCGGACGATGTCGTTCAGCGCCTGCTCCTGCGTCACCGGCTGGGTCAGGATGCCGACCTGGTTGCCGGCGTTCAGGTCGCGGAACTCGATCAGATTGTTCAGCAGCAGGTTCAGGTCGATGGTGACGATCTGGTTGTCGGCGTCGAAATGCGGCGTCAGCTTGATGGTCAGCCCGGTCTGCACCGTGCCGGTCTGCGCCGACCCCACCACCCCCGGCGAGTTGAGCGCGGCGTTCCCGGTCGCGGTGGTGGTGGTTCCCAGCCCGCCGACGGCGGTGACGCCGACCCCGGTGACGTAGGGGATGGTCTGGCCGCTGCGCAGCGTCACCTCCGCCCCCGACAGGGTGTGGACCTCGACGTTCTGGCGGGTGTCGGTGTTGCCGAACTTCGACAGGAAGGAGATGGCCCCGGCGACGTTGAACACGCCGCTGACCCCCAGCAGGGTGCCGGGGCTGGCGATGTTGACGGAGATCGGCGCCTGGCCCGCCGACAGCGTGCCGCCAAGGCCGCCGTTGACCGTCGTCGTCCCGGTGGTGGTCGTGGTGGTCCCCGATTGCAGCCGGTTGAACTGCAGGGCCAGCGCGTTCCAGTCGAAGCCGCTGGCCGACTGGTCGGTCAGGCCCAGGCTGACCACCGCCAGCTGGATGCGGACCATCGCCATGTTGCGGTGCAGCCGGTCGATATAGGGCTGTATCACCTCGCGGTAGACGGTAGGCGAGGCGGAGAAGACCACCTGCCCGCCGCGCAGGGACTGGGTGATGTCGGTGGCGCCCAGCGTCTTCAGGTCGGTCATCACCGAATCGATGACCGCCTGGTTCTGCGGCACGGTGAAGGCGAAGCGGTCGCGGTTGCTGAGGAACAGCGTGCCGTTCTGCCACCACGTCACCACGCCCATGCCGGTCTCCAGAACCCCGGCCAGATCGACGAAACTGCCGGTGAAGGCGCGGACCGGCAGGGTCTGGCGCAGCATGGCGGCGCCGTCGGTGCCCTCGAACCGGGTGGCGACCGGCACGCCGGAATAGGTCATCATGCTGGTCAGCCGGTCCAGCGTGTTCTCGCCCGACGGGAAGCTGACGGAGATCTGGCGCGCCGCGAGGCTGGCCGGCAGCGGCTGGCGCAGGGATTGGGCGACCAGCATCCCCTGCCCCACCGGCACCTCGGTCACCGCCGGGGAGCTGTCCTCGGTCAGGCGCTGTTCGGCGGCGGCGACCACGGTCTCGCGCTTCGGCAGTTCGCCCACCTCCGGCAGGGAGCAGCCGGCCAGCGAACCGGCCGCCAGCAGCCCCAGCACGGCCGCGGCACGGGAGCCGGCCTTGCGGGCGGCGGTCATCTTGCGCATGTGGCGGGTCCCCCGCCCGTCGCCGGGAAGGCACGCGGGTCGATCAGGAACGGCGTGCCGGCACGGTCCTGGAAAAAGGCGCTGCCGTTGAGGCAGCCGACGAAGGTGGCGCCCGACGGCACCAGATCGGCCGCCGTCATGCCGGGCGCCGGCATGTTCGGCAAGGGCGGCAGCGGCGGTGCACCCGGCGGGCTGCCGGCCAAGGCGACTCCCTGCCGGCGCCCGCCCGGTGGCATGGCTGCGGGGGAGGCGCCGCCGGGTGACGCCATCCGGCGGGCCAACGCATCCTCGACCGCCCGCGGCAGGGCGCCGTCGCGCGCCCGTCCGTCGAGAGCCCGACCCTCAAGCGCATCGACCATCGCCTTGGCGACCCGCTCCTCCAGACCGGAGACGGCGGTGTCGATACGCTGTTGCAGACGCCGTTCCAGATTGTCCTGACGGTCCTTCGGCGGCAGGAAGGGGCTTTCCTCCGCCAGCGCGGCGGCGGGGAGCAGCAGGCCGGCCGACAGCGCCGCCAGCAAGGCCGCCCCCGTCATTTGCCCGATCATTCCGGAAACCCGGTCCGCCATCATTCCCGCCCGCTGGTTGCGACCATCCGGTCCGGCGGCAATACTCCCAGCGCTATGCTTGAGAATGGGTAAATTCGCGGCTCCCCGCGGCATCAGCGGGCACCCGCATTCTGGCCCGCAATCTCGATGGTCCATTTGCCGTCGCGGTATTCCAGCTTGCTGACGTAATTGTCGGGGCCGATGGCGGCCAGCGCCGCCTCCCACTGGCGGTGCGGCATCTGCTCCAGGGTCAGGGCCTGCGGCTGCGGCACCCGGTGGGGCGACCAGTAATACAGCCCGCCGCCGGTGGTCAGCAGCCCCAGACCGGCGGCGAAGCCGACCGAGGACAGCGCCAGCGGCACCGAGACCGGAACCGCCACCCGCCGCATCCGCCGGGTCGCCCGGATGGTGCGCAGCCGGACCTGATCGGCGGTCACCCAGGGCGGGATCATCACGCCATAGGCCTTGCCGTCGACCGGCACCGTCGGCCGGATCGCCGCCATCTGAAGCTGGACCTGCCGGCTCTTGGCCTCGGGAAGCAGGCCGCCGACCGGACGCCCGTTGCGCACCGTCAGTTCGAACACCCGCCGCCCCGACGGCACCAGCGCGATTCCGCCGGGATTGGCGTCGAGTTCCGTCACCAGATCGGGCAGGAACGAGCGGCCGGGGCCGCCCTCGTGAATTTCATAGAGGAAGCCGGTCCACAGCGGCTCGACCGCGTACCAGCAGCGTTCGGAGCTTCCCACCGTCCTGCGGGCGAACGACCGCGCATAGGCGAGGGCGTCGCGGCGCTCCACGCCTTCCAGAAAGCCGTACATGACGTTGGTCGCGAGACCGCCGTTGCCCAAGAACGCCCCTGCCTTCCCGACTCGCCCGAAAGAGGTGGCGGCACTCCACCCAAGCTACCACGCATGGACAGGACGCCGCAGCATGTCTATGCCCGCCGGCGGCCCACGGTCAATGGCCGGAGCCGAAACAAGTTTGGCGCAAACAGGGCCGAAACCGCCTTTCAGCGCGCCGCTCGCTGCATCCACAGAGTGGCGGCGACGGTTCCCGCCGGCTCTCCCCCCGCCCCGCCGCAGCTGCGCGTCACCTCGTACAGCCCCTCCGGCCGCCGGGTGGCGAGGGAGGTCAGCGCTCCCGTCACCGGATCGCCGGCAGAAGCACCTGACAGCGGCCCGGACAGGCAGAACCAGTTCCCCTCCGCCTGCACGCCATAGGACCAGGACAGCCCCGACACCGCCGACGGCATCGTGCCGAAGGCCGGGAACAGCGCGGCCTGCCATCCGTCGGCGGCCGGCGTTGCGGCACCGCTGGCCTGCCGGCTGCGATAGGCGCCCTCCAGCATGGAAAATCCGGCGTCCGCCTGCGAAGCAACCCGGCTCTTCGTCATCGCCGACGGGTTGACGTACTGGATGCCGCCCGCGACCACCATGCCCATCAGGGCAAGGGCGAAAATCGCCTGGATGATGTTCATCGCTTGATGGATCTCGGAGCTTGCGAAATTCCATGGGGCTTGAGGCGCGTCGCATCTTCTCCGATCACGAGTTCTCCTCGGCCGTCATTCCCGCGAAAGCGGGAATCCAGCAAACTCAAGGGTGCAGACACGGAGACGCCTGGATCCCCGCCTTCGCGGGGATGACGGCCGGGAAGCCCCCCTGAAATCTCACAGCCTTTCACGCCTTCGGCCTCACTTTTTCGGCCGCGGCGCCGGCATGCGTTGCTCCACGGCACTTGCCTCGCTGCCGAAGACCCGGCGCAGCTCGGCCGCCGTGGTGACGCCTGCATGGAACTTGGCGACTGCATCCTCGTACAGCGACGGCCAGGTCCGAGCGCCTCTCGCTGCCGCGACCACCGCGGCGGGATCGTCGAACACCGCGCATTCGCTGACCGCCGTCCGCCCGGCATAGCCGGCATTGCCGCAAGCCGCGCAGCCGGCGCCGTGGCAGGCCCGGCAGATCTTGCGGACCAGCGACTGCACCAGCACGCCGCGCAGCAGCGACTTGATGTCGTGGGCCGGAACGCCGAGATGGCGCAGCCGGTCGATCGCCCCGTTCACCGATCCGGTGTGCAGGGTGGTCAGCACCATGTGGCCGGTGTCGGCCGCCCGCACCGCGATCTGCGCGGTCTCCTCGTCGCGCACCTCGCCCAGCACGATCACGTCGGGGTCGGCGCGCATGAAGGTGCGGACGACCCGCGCGAAGTCGAGCTTCACCGCCGGGTTGACGTTCACCTGCCCCGTATAGGCCATGCGGTATTCCACCGGATCCTCGATGCTGTAGATGGCGCGGCCCAGCCGGTCCATCTCGCGCACGGTCGCGGTCAGGGTGGTGGACTTGCCCGACCCGGTAGGCCCGCAGACGAGGCAAAGCCCGTGGCGCCGGTCCACCGCCCGGCGCCAGTCGCCGACATGGCTGATGCCGAGCCTGTCGAGGTTCGGCTGCACCCGCTCGACATCCAGGATGCGCATGACGATGATCTCGCCGTCCACCGACGGGACGGTGGTCACGCGCAGATCGACCGGGCGCCCGCGATGCTCGACCTCGAAGCGGCCCTCCTGCGGCAGCCGGCGCTCCGCCAGATCCATGCCGGAACGGTCCTTGATCCGGGCGATGATGGTGGCGGCGGCGCCGGCCGCCGTCTCGTCCATCAGGCGGCGGATGCCGTCCACCCGCAGGAAGATGCTGCAGGTCTTGCGGCGCGGCAGGATATGGATGTCCGATGCCCCGGCCTCCACCGCGCGGGATACCAGCTGCTCCACCGGGTCGCTGTCCTCCAGCCCGGCCTGGGCGCGGCGGACGCGGTCGAGGAACTCGTCGAACTGGTCGGGGACGAAGCTGCTGAAGCGCACCGTCCGGCCGGGGTAGTAGCGGGCCGCCACCCGGCCGGCCACCGATTCGTCATGCAGCGTCGCCACATGCACCGCGTCGTCGCTGAGCCCGGTGACGATCATCGCGTGGCGCTCCAGCAGCGGCAGCGGGATCGGCGTGCCGCCCATCGCCTCCGGCGTTTCCAGCGCGGTCTCGTGGCTGATCTTCGCCTCGTCCAGGTCGGCGCGGGCAAGGAAGCCGTTGCGCACCAGGATGGCGCCCAGGCTTTCGCCGGTCACCCGCTGCTCCGCCATCGCGGCGTCGAGGATGCCGCGGGTCACCAGCCCCTTGCGCAGCAGGTAGCCGGCCAGCTCCTCGCGGAAGGCGGCGGAAGGCTTCAGGACCGGCATGTCCAGCTCGCACGGTTGGCGACCGACGGCAGGGCCGCACCGGACGCGGCAGCCCCGGAAAAGGCGCGCGCACCCTCGCCCGCCACCACCTGCTGAGCCGTCTGCTGGCCTGCTTGTTGCGCAAACAGCGCCCCCTGGGCGCAACGGCCGCCCGGTGCCGACCAGATGTGGCTGTTCGGATCCGCCACGGCATGCGACCCGCCGAGATCGAGAACTCCGGCGCTGCCTGGCCGCGCTGCCGGCCCGCCGATGACGGAGGACTTCATCTCCAGCTGGCCGTTCTCGATGACGATGCCGAAAGGCGTGCCGTTGTCGACCGCGACGTCCGTGCGGTCGAGGATGGCCTGCCCGCCGCCGCTGCGCAGCGCCGCCATCGGCAGTCCCCGCCCATGGACCTGCAGCCGGGGGCGCCGCGTCTCCGCCGTGAAGGTGACACCGGCGCCCAGCGAGGACACCAGCGCGCTGCGCCCGGCACCGACCGTGACCTCGACCGTCGCGTCACGGAACAGGGCGGTGCCGCCATCCACCAGCACGCCATCGCCGCCGGGAGCCGACACCGTCAGCCGCCCGCCGGCGACGTCCAGCCGCGCATGCGCCACCCGCAGCCCGGCGGCCCGGTTGGTGGAGATCGCATTGTCGCCGACCAGGGTCAGCTGGGTGCCGGGCTGCGCCTCCACCGGCATCTCGAAGCCGATATTCTCGATCCGGACGTCGGTCGGCAGCCGGAGCGCCACATCCGGCGGGTTGGTCGCCACCACGACGCCGGGGCCCTCCGCCCTCAGCACCAGACGCAAGGCCCGGCCGCCACCGTTCGGATCGGCGGCCAGTGCCTGCACCTGCGCCGCCGGAAGCTCGTGCCGGCCGGGTGCAAGGCGCAGGACCATCGTCGCCGGCCGGGTCGCCTGCCAATGCCCCAGCGCGGCCGACAGCGTCATGGCGTCGCCCGGGCTGGTGCCGGTCGCATCGCCCTGCGCGGCCGGGGCGACATGGCGCGTGACCGTCGCGGACGCGGCAATGGCGGCGAGATCGGCCGAGGCCCCGCGGGTGATAGCGACGGCGCTTCCCTCCGGAACCTCGATCCGGCCGTCGCGGAAGGTCAGGGCAGCGCAGTCCGGCAGGGTCGTCGAGCCGATCGGCGGCGCCACGATCGCCGCGATCACCCCGGCGTGGGCTAGTTCCGCCGAAGGGGCCGGAGCCGCCGCCACATAGCTGCGGCCGCCGCTGGACACGCCCGCCGGCCAGGAGGCCGTACGAAGTTGTGCCGCCGCCCGATCCGCCGCAGGGGCGAACACGCAATAGCCGTAGACCGCTCCCCAAGGCGTCCGGGTACCAGGCATCAGCCAGCGTGGCAGGGTGCCTGCCGGTTGAGCCGGGTCCTTGGCTGCGGCCTTGCCGCCCGCCGCCTGGGTCTTTGCCGATGACGCGGTCGCCGGACGGGATGGCGGATCCTCGGGCGCCGGCGGGCTGGCGACTCCGTCATTGTCGAGCACGCGCAGGTTCGCCTCGACCAGAGCCGCGAGCCGGTGCATGTCGGCGGCGCTGCGCTGCGCCTGGCTGATGCGGTTCGAGGCGTCGACCATGGTGTAGGCGGTGTAGCCGGTCGTCGCCACCAGCGAAATGGCCATGATGGCCATCAGGATCAGCGATGTCATGGCACGGCCTCCAAATCGGGCTCACTCTATCCCGCGGCCGGGTCCCGGACCATCTCGTTGCCGCGGCCACCCGAAAATGGCACGAAAACGCCCCGGCCGCGGGGGCCGGGGCGCTTTGGTCGGAGATCGGGAACGGAAGGCTTCCGACGCCGCTTAGAACTTGTAGTAGGCGACGTACTTGTTGTTGTCGCCGGCGATGCCGGTCACGTTGTTGAAGGTCACCGCGGTGGCCGTGGTGATCTGGACGCAGCCGAACTTGTAGCCGGTGAAGGCGGTGTTGAAGGCGGCGGGGGTGGCGACCGCCAGCGTCAGGCCGGTGCCGGGAGCGGCCAGCGTGCCGCTGGCGCTGATCTGACCGCCGGCACGGGCGATTTCCGTGCACTGCGACAGGGCCGTGGTACCGAGCACCAGGAAGATGCCGCCGTTGGCGAAGCTGGTGAACTGGGTGACGCCGGTCGCCGTCGCGGTGTTGGTCAGGTCGAGCGTGTAGGCGCCGGCGACGCCGTTCCAGGTGCTGGCGATGGTCGGGGCGGTCGGCACGGCGGCGAGATTGCCGGTGTTGATCAGGTCGGTCTGGGTCGCGGCGCCGGTCATGGTCGGCAAGGTCGCGCCCGCTGCGCCGAGGGTCGTGGTGTTGCCGTTGCTGCTATACAGCGTCCAGGCCGCATCAACCTGCGACAGCGCTTGGATGATGCCGACGGCGGCCGCCTTCGGACCGGCGGTGGTGAAGGCTGTACCTACATAGAACACACCGGCGGCTCCCATCACCGCCGTGAGCGCGACCGAAATAATGACGGTCAAAATATTGAACATTTATGTCTCCTGGGGAGGCCGGCACACGGCTCGTGGTCGCGCGACAGGAAAACTGCCCCCCAGCCCCTTCCCGGCTTGGCGACCTTCCACCTGTCTGGCTTTTGTCTCAAACAGGGTCATTGTAAAAGCGTTTATGAGGCGTTAATTTCGCGCACCCGTTGATTTGCGCGTTCGCTGAAAAGCTGTCCCCATGTTTTGTCGATCGGTCCTTGATCGAGTCGCCGATTTTCCGACGGGGCAACCCGCCGCGCCCATCCCTTGACAGCTGGCGTCCTGGAGACGGGAAGGCAAAGGTCGGAACAGCGAAAAGCCCGCCGAGCATGAGCTTGGCGGGCTTAATTTGGTTGCGGGGGCAGGATTTGAACCTGCGGCCTTCAGGTTATGAG
>NZ_RWIJ01000023.1:385-552 GCF_019805165.1 Azospirillum sp. 412522 | reverse complement strand
CTGACGAGCTACCGGGCTGCTCCACCCCGCGGGTGTGTGGTTGTTGGGCGATGGCTGTCGTGAAGATGGAAGCTTGAGCGTTTTGTGTATTGGAGCGTCTCTTGAGGCTGAGTGACCTGGCGGCGACCTACTCTCCCACGTCTTAAGACGCAGTACCATTGGCGCGG
>NZ_RWIJ01000023.1:0-208 GCF_019805165.1 Azospirillum sp. 412522 | reverse complement strand
AGGTCACCCAGGCTCAAGACCGACGCTCTTTCCGAAGCGCTAAGCTTGTTTCGTGCAAGTGAGGGAGGATGTACCGAACTGCGGTTGCTGCGTCAAGCAGGCTTGCTGCTGCGCATGGTGCGGTTATGTGTGGGGTGAGATCAAGCCGATCGAGCGATTAGTAAGGCTTAGCTTCAGGCGTTGCCGCCCGTCCACATGCCTCCTATCG
>NZ_RWIJ01000022.1 GCF_019805165.1 Azospirillum sp. 412522 | reverse complement strand
GATGCCGACCCGCAGTCCCGGCCCCAGCGCCGCCAGCCGCCCGCCCCAGCGCGCCACCAACGCCGGGTCCGCCACCAGCCAGGGGGCTTGCGGCTCGAACGCCGGCAGGCTGCCGCGCAGGAGCGCCGGCAGATCGCCCGCCGGAACCTGGAGGTCGCAGTCGGGTGGGACGATGGTCTCGCGCGGAATCCCGCCGAAAGCGTCACCGGTGCAGCTTTCGGCCCGCACCGCGGCCTTGGGGAAGGACCGGCGGAACAGCGCAACCAGCCGTGGGTCGCACTCGATGGTGACCGGACCGCCCGCCCAGGCGACGACATCGGGATAGCAGGCGGCGAACAGGAATTCGTCGCCGACCCCCTGCTCGCGCCACACCAGCAGCCGCCTGCCGCGCAGCAGCTCTCCGCCCCAACGCGGAATGGCCGGCCGGCGGTTCGGCATCACCTCGCCGGCATCGAACCGCCGCCCGTACCCCGCCCAGCCGCGCGCCAGATCGCCGTGAAGAAGCGCCAGGAGCGACAGGTTGTAGGTCGCGGTGGCAAGATCGGGCTGTTGCGCCAACGCCTCCTCGAAGCAGGCGGCCGCTTCCTCGTAACGTCCCTGGGCCTGCAACGCGTTGCCGAGGTTGTAGCGGGCCTCCACGAAGTCCGGATGCAGATCCAGGGCCTGCCGGTGGCAGAGTTCCGCCTGATCGGGGCGGCCCAGCCGCTTCAGGACGCTGCCCAGATTGTTCAGCGCCGCGCTGTGGCGCGGATTGCGTTTCAGCGCTTGGCGGTATGCGATCTCCGCACTCTCCAGAGCACCCTTCTGCTGCAGGACGGCGCCCAGATTGTAGCATGCGGTGGCATCGTCGGGACGGTGCCGGGCCACCAGCCGGTGCTGGACGATGGCCTCGTCCAGCCGGCCGGTCATCGCCAGCGCGTCGCCAAGGTTGTTGTGCGCCTCCACCATGCCCGGGGCCAGCCGCACCGCGCGCTCCAGAGCGGTCACGGCATCGGCATGGCGATGGCGCGCGGCCCGGCCGTTGCCGAGATTGTACCAGGCCTTGGCATAGTCCGGCTTCAGCGCCAGCGCGGCGGCGAAGGCCTGTTCGGCCTCGTCATGGCGGTCCAGGGCGGCCAGCGCATTGCCCATGTTGTGCCGCCGCTGCGCGCCCTGCGGATCCAGGATGGCGGCATTGCGGTGAGCCTGCACCGCCTCGTCCGGCCGGCCGGCGGCGGACAAGGCGCTCCCCAGATTGTCCCAATAGTCGGCGACACCCTTTTCCCGCGACAGGGCCTTGCCGATCAGCTCCACCGCCTCGCCGGCGCGGCCCGCCTGAAGGGCCAGCACCCCCAGCAGATGCAGCGCATCGGCGTTGCGCGGATCGGCAGCCAGCACCGCGCGATAGCCGCGCTCGGCGTCCGCGGTGCGTCCGGCCTGATGGTGTGCCACTGCCTGCGTCAGCATGTTGGTGTGCTTCGCCACGTTCCGGCCCCGTCCCTGCCTGCCCGCACTCTCAAAGGGAGTGCCATCATCGGTGGATCACGGTAAAGATGCCATTGATATCGGCGGCAAATCGACCGGATGCGGTGCTGACGGGATATTGCGCGGCTGGAGATGGGAGAGCATGCGATGGCAGGGTCACGCTCGTCCTCACGCGGAGGCCTGCGAGGAGGCCTGCAAGGAGGGTTGCGGGGCGTCGCCCCTTCGCCGGCGGTGAAGCTCAGCCGGCAGGCGGACGCGCTGGCCGCGGCCGGCGACGCGGCGGGGGCGGAGCCGCTCTATGCCCGCGCGCTGGCGGCCGACCCGACGCTGGCCGGGACCCACAACAACCATGGCAACGCCCTGCGCGCCCTGGGCCGGCTGGAAGAGGCCGCCGCCGCCTACCGGGCCGCCGTCACCCACGGCCTGGATGAGGGGATGGCCCACTACAATCTCGGTTCCGTCCTGCGTCAGGCCGAACGGCGGGAGGAGGCGGAGGGCGCCTTCCGCCAGGCGCTGGCCCTGCGGCCGGACCATGCGGAGGCGTGGAACAACCGGGGGAACCTGCGCCGCGACCTCGCCCGCTTCGGCGGGGCGGCGATGGATTACCGGCGGGCCCTGGCCCTGCGGCCGGACTGGGCCGACGCCCACGACAATCTCGGCGCCGTGCTCTATCTGCTGCACGAGGAGGGCGGCGAGGAGGACGCGGCGGCGCTGGCCCGGCTGTGGCGGCGCGACCATCCCGCCAATCCGCTGGCCCGCCACATCGGCGCCGCCATCGCCGGCGAGGAGGCCGACGCGCGCGCGCCCGACGATTACGTGCGCCAGACCTTCGACCTGTTCGCCGAGGAGTTCGACCGCAAGCTGGCGGAGCTGGATTACCGCGCGCCGGCCCTGCTGGCCGGGATTCTAACGGACGACGCGCCGGCCGACGACCTCGACGTGCTCGATGCCGGCTGCGGCACCGGGCTGTGCGCCGCCGCGCTCCGGCCCTACGCCCGCCGGCTGGTCGGCGTCGACCTGTCGGACGGCATGCTGGAACGTGCGCGCGGCCGCGGCCTGTATGACGCATTGCATGCGGCGGAACTGGTCGGCTTCCTGGCCGCCCGTCCGGGCGCCTTCGATCTCGTCGTGGCGGCCGACGTGTTCTGTTACTTCGGCGTCCTCGACGAGGCGCTGGCCGCCGTCTTCGCCTCGTTGCGGCCCGGCGGCCGGCTTGCCTTCACGGTGGAGGAACTGGATCCGGCCGTCGGCCGGCCCCACCGCGTCGCCACCCATGGCCGCTATGCCCATGCGGAGGCCTACATCCGTGCCGCGGTGGCGGCTGCGGGGCTTGCCCTGCGGCGTTGCGACCATGACCGGCTGCGCTTCGAAAGCGGGGCGCCGGTGATGGGGCTGGTGGTGCTGGCCGAACGGTCCGACGCTTAGGGCTTCCGGCGCGAACGGGAAGGGGAGGGCTTCGCGGGCGGCTTCGGCGGCTGCGGGGCCGGCGGCGGCTGAACCAGCCCATCGGCCTCCAACCCGCGGCCCAGCGACCGTAGCGCCAGGACCAGCGTGTCGCGTGGCGCGGGATGGGCCGGATCGATGCGGACGGCGTGGCGCAACGGGGCCAGCGCCGCCGCCGCATGGTTGGTCGCGGCCAGCGCGATGCCGAGGTTCAGCGCCGCCGACAGGAAGTCGGGCACCAGCGCCAGGGCGTTCCGGAAGGCGATCACCGAATCCGCGCGCAGTCCCGCCGCGAAGAGGGCGTTGCCCAGCAGGAAGGCGATGTCGGCATCCTGCTGGTCGAGCGCCGCCGCCCGGATCAGGTCGGCCAGGGCCGGCGTCACCTGTCCGGCCTCCAATCGCAGCCGGCCGCGTCCATGCAGCAGACCGACCAGTTTCTCGCGTGCCGGGTCCAGCGTCGGCTCGATCCGCAGGGCGCGCTCCAGCATCCCGGCGGTCGCGTCGATGGCGGCCGGATCACCGCGGCTATGGCGGGCGAAGGCCCGGTCGGTCCAGGCCTCCGCGAAATCGGGGCGCAGAGCGAGCGCGCGGCGATAGCTGGATTCCGCTTCGTCCGGACGGTCGAGGCCGCGCAGCAGATTGGCGCAGTTGGCGTGGACATCCGCAGCCTCCGGCCGCAGGCGGAGCGCCTTGCCGATCAGCGTCAGCCCGAACTCGCCGCGGCCGATCTGCCCGGCCAGGACGCCCAGGTAATGCAGGGCGTCCGGCTGTTCCGGCTCGACGTCCAGAATCCGCGCGTAGAGTTCCTGCGCTTCGCCGAAACGGCCGGCAAGATGCAGGTCGAGCGCCAGCGTCAAGGCTTCGAGGATGGTGGCCATGGCTCAACGCTTTAGGACGACCGGTACCGCGGCCGCAAGCCCACCCGTCAGGGTGCCCTGCTTTTTCCGCAGGCAATGCCTCCGCATGCGGGCTCCCCCCTCCCCATCCGGATTAGAGTCCCTAACTCAAATAAGTGTAAAGAAAGCCTTTACGCCAAATCGAGGTTACGGTAATTTAATGTTCAATTCTCACCGATCTGGACATGCCGGTCATGAACGTGGCGGTGGCCACATCGACGGTTTCGCGACCGTTCGCCTTCATGACGCCCCGCGGCAGCGATGCCGTAGAAACAGGGGCCGGCACCCGGACTCCGACCTCCGCCATTTCCGGTGACCGGCGGGCCTCCCCGTCGGTCGAGGTCGATGCCGCCGGTGATGCTTCCGCCGGTGGGGCCGATCCCCTGGTCAACCGCTTTCCGACCATCGCCTACAGCTATGACACCGACGCCTCGCGACTGGTGATGCTGTATCGCGACCCGGCCAACGGGAAGACCGTTTCGCAGATCCCGACCGAATCGGCCCTGAAGCAGTACAAGGAAGCCCAGCAGAAGGAAAAGGACGCGGAACGCGCCTCGCTGCTGAAGCTGACGGTCGGCGGAAACGGGCAGGGCAGCGGGCCGGCGGGCGGACAATCCGCGGCCTACGGCCGTAGCGGTGGCGGCGCCGGCGGGAACGACGGATCCGGTGGGGGAAACGCTATCGGTTCAGGGCATTGGGCCGCCGGTGCGTCAGGCCCAGCCGCCGGCACTGCCGCACCGGTCGCGTCGACCGCTTCCGCCCGTCCGACGTCTGTGGCACACTCTTCCCTGGCCGCCGCGGCCTCCGCCGGCACATCCGCTGCGCGGGTGAATGTGGTGATCTGAGGACGCCCTGGTATCGGGGTGCAGTTTCCGGGGACTGAAGGATGGGCATGGACGTCACGTCGTCGACCGCCGGTGCGGCGATGGCCCTGAAGCAGGCGCAGGGTCAGATGAATTTCGGCGTGAAGGCGCTGAACCAGAATGCCGAGCAGCAGCAGGCCACCGTGGAGGCATTGATGCAATCGGCCGGCGGTTCCGGCGGCAACGTCACCCCGACGCGCGGGCAGAACCTGAACATCACCGTCTGATCGCCATCAGGGAATCTCCATCGAAGAACCCGCTGGTCAGGCCTTCGAATCGAGCAGCGAGGTCAGCATCTCGTCCTGGGTGCGGACGACCGCCACGTTGGCGCCATAGGCCCGGTTGGCGGCCATCTGGTTGACCCGCTCCGTCGCCAGATCGACATTGGGCGACGCGACCATCCCGTCGCCGTTCGCCGCACGGTCGTCCGGGGCATACTCCTGCAGATAGGCGGGCGTGATCGGCGTGAAGGTGGCGCGCGTGCCGGGATTGGCATCGCTTTGCGCGACCGCCAGCGGCTGGTAGGCGGCGCGCTTGCCGTCCGCGCTCCCGTCCGTGGCCGGTATGGTCCCGGTGGAGCGGACATTCGCGACGTTGGAGGCGGAGGCGTCGAGCCGGCGCGTCTGGGCGGTCAAACCGCTGAGCGCGATGCCGATGCTGCCGACCATGGGGATCCATCCTTCGTCCGACCTAAGATGCGAAAACTCTACCACACCGGACGGTCCGCACCAGCGAGGCAACGGCGGAATTCTTGTGCCGGTCATCGGCCGCCCCTTCGCACGGCAGGTCAATCGCCGCTGTATCTTTCGGGGGGCTTGCGCCATTATCGGCCGGACGGCCTCCGCTCCTTTCCCGTGTTACCGGCTTTTCGCCGGTGCGTCCGGTCCCGATGGAGCCGGTCGGGAAATCAGGCCCCGCACCACGGATCCTGACAGTCGAGAGAGGGAGCCGCCGCCTGAATGCCGAACCCCGCCTTTGCCCTGACCGTCGCCGGCCTGACCGATGTCGGGCGTTCGCGCTCCCGGAACGAGGATGACTTCCGGGTCGGTGCCGACGGAGAGTTCGCGGTCGTCTGTGACGGCATGGGCGGCCATGCCGGTGGCGACATCGCCAGCCGCAAGGCGGTCGAGGTGATCTCCGGCATTTTGCAGGACCATGTGCCGTCCGATCCGATCACGCTGGCGAAGCGCGACGATGCCGACCGCACCCAGGCGGACCCCGCGGCGATGGAACCGGCGGTGCGTCTGGCTCTGTCGGTGGCACGGGCGGCGGTGCAGCAGGCCAACCGGATCATTCATGATATGAATCTGGCCCGCGGGTTCTCCTCCGGGCGCGGCATGGGCACGACGGTGGCCGGAATCTGGCAGGTTCCGGGCACGGCCCGGATGGTGGTCTTCCATGCCGGCGACAGCCGTGTCTACCGCCTGCGCGACGGGGAGTTGCGCACCCTGACCCGCGACCACAGCCTTTACCAGATCTGGTTGGACAATGGCGGGCGGGGCGCCGCGCCGCAGCGCAATATCATCGTCCGGGCGCTCGGCACCGGGGAGGACGTGGAACCGGAGGTCAGCGCCCATTCGCTGATGCCCGACGACGTTGTGATGCTCTGTTCCGACGGGCTGAACGGCATGCTGCCGGATGGCGTCATCGCCCGCATCCTGCGTCAGGAGCCGGACCCCGCCCTCGCCGCCGCCGCGCTGGTCGATGCGGCCAATGCGGCCGGCGGGCAGGACAATGTGACCGTGGTGGTCGGGCGCTTCACCGCGACCGCCTGACCGTCCCCGTCACGGTCCGGTGGCGATGAAGTGCGCATCCGCCAGCGGTGCCGGCGCGTTGCCAGGGATGGTCGCCAGCGCCTTCGCCAGGGCCGCCAGATAATCGTCCGCCGGCTCCTGCTCCGGTCGCGGGGCGGGGAACAGCGGCGCCCCCGTGGCGATGGTCAGCAGCATCTCGGTTCCATAGGGCGGGCCGATGGTCCAGTGACGCCCGGTCTCCGGCTTTCCATCTTCACCCTTCTCCCCGAGCAGGCGCGCCGCTCCGGCGGCGAGTGCGGCGCCGTCCTCCGACGGGTTGGGCAGCAGATGGACGACAGTGCCGTCGATGGTGAAGTAGTCGACCTGCAACCGTACGGGATGCGCGGGCGCACGGATCTCCAGGACCAGCGGGGCGCCGGCGTTCAGCGCCGGTCCGTCCAGCACGCTTGTCGCCAACGGTTCGGCCACTCCACGATTGGCGTCCAGGGCCGCGCCGACGCTGGCCAGAGGTGCGCAGGACCGCGCATCGGCGACGGCGAGGTCGAAGCCGTGATCCCATCCGGCGGCGTTGGCCTCGACCGCCTCGCGCACCTCCGTCTCCGCCCGTTCCCCCGCCACCGTCCCGGAAACCAGCAGACGGCCGCCCATCGTCTCCACGGTGACCAGCGCGCAGGGAATGGAGCGCAATGCCTGCATCACCGCGGTGAACGGCGGCTGGCTGGGCGCTGTCGTCTCCGCCGGCGGCGCGGGAGTTGGCTCAGGTGTCGTTTCCGCCAGGGCCTGGGCCGCCGTCGCTGCCGGAGGAGGGGGGGATGCCCGGTTCTGGATCGCCACGGCGGCCAGACCGCCGGCCAGAACGATGCCGCCAACCCACAGCGGCCGGCGGCGGGACCGCGCCGGCAAGGCGGCTGAAGGGGGAAAAGGCATTCTCCCCAGCCCGGCAACGGCACGGTGCAGGGAACGGGCGTCCGGAAAGCTATCGACCCCGCGGTCGCGCAACTCCGTCCGCAGTGCCGCCACCCCCGGCTGCCCTTCATGTCCGGCCAGAAGTCGTTCCGTCAGCCGTGCGGCGGCGGCAAGATCGTCGCCGCGGTCGGTCCGTGCCACGCTCAGCGCCGCCCGGCCGAACCCTGTGAGCATTGCCGCCGATCCGGCGTGCAGGACCTTGTCGGCGCTCAGCGCGCCATGGACCACGCCGGCGCGGTGGGCGGTGGCGAGCGCGTCCAGTACGCGGTCGAGCGTCGCGACAGCCTCTTCCCAAGCCAGCGGACTTCCGGCCAACCGGGTGGCGAGAGTCGGTCCCTCGGCCGGCGCCGTGGCGACAAAGGCGATGCCGGCATGCTCGCCGGAGGCCAGAATCGTGGGAATGGCGGGGTGGGACAGCCGGGCGGTGGCGCTCGCCATCTGCCGGAACCGCTCCAGCCCCGCGCCGTCGGCGCGCAGGCGGACCAGCGGCACCGTCCACAGAGCCACCTCCCGCCCGCTGGCATCCTGTGCGCGGTGCAGCCGGGCGTCGTCTTCCCGTCCGATCACGTCGAGCAGGCGATAGCGGCCAAGCTGTCGCCCAGCCCCGGCGGTTGCCGTCCCAGTCTCCGCCGTCCCAGTCGCCGTGCCGCCCCGTCGCATTCCCACTCTCCGGTCAGAGCCGCTGGTATAGCCGCAGCCCAACGCGACGGCCAATCCCCAGCGCACCCGTCCGCAAGGTTCTGCCCTGACGCCGGGTCTCCACGAAAGGCGCAACCCTGTGACCACCGACGGCCGCTAACCTTTCGTTAGCCATGGCGGGTGAAGCTGGCCTCACGAACCGCTCGTGCGAACCGCATGGGCGATCCCCCGGCGCGGAGCCTGCTGCCTTGCCCCATTCATCCTCCCTCTCCCAATCGTCCGGCCCGAACCTGTCCTGGCTGAATGGGGCGTCGCTCTACCAGATCTACCCGCTGAGCTTCCGCGACCATGGCGGCGATGGCTGGGGCGACCTCGAAGGCGTGATCGAAGGGCTGGATCATGTGGCCTCGCTGGGTGTCGACGCGGTGTGGATCAGCCCCTTCTACCCGTCGCCGCGCACCGATTTCGGCTATGACGTCGCCGACCACCGGGCGGTGGACCCGCGCATGGGGAATCTCGCCGTCTTCGACCGGCTGGTCGAGCGCGCCCACGGGCTGGGGCTGAAGGTGCTGGTCGATCTGGTCTGCGGCCACACTTCCGACGCCCATTCCTGGTTCGTCGACAGCCGGCGGTCTCGGGCCGGCGACAAGTCCGACTGGTATGTCTGGGCCGATGCCAGGCCGGACGGCACCGCGCCCAACAACTGGCTGTCGGTGTTCGGCGGGGCCGCCTGGACCTGGGAGCCGCGGCGGCGCCAGTATTACCTGCACCATTTCCTGGCGAGCCAGCCGGCGCTGAACCTGCATCACCCGGCGGTGATGGACGCGCTGTGCGAAACGGCGGAGTTCTGGATGGAGCGCGGCGTCGACGGCTTCCGCATCGATGCCGTCGATTTCTTCGCCCACGACCCGCAACTGCGCTCCAACCCCGCCGCCGTCTGGCGAGAGCCGCAGCAGCCGCTGAAGCCCTTCGCCCTCCAGCAGCATGTCTACGACATGATGCACCCGGCCATCGGCGGCATCCTGTCCCGCCTGCGCCAGACGGTGGAGCGCCATCCCGGGCGCGTCCTGCTGGGCGAGCTGTCCAGCCAGCCCGGCGCCGGTCAGCGCATCGCCGCCTATTGCACGCAGCAGGGGCTGCACGCCGCCTATACCCTGTCGCTTGCCAAGCAGCCCTTCAGCGCCAGGGGCTTCGCCCAGGCGCTGGGCGCCGCGGGCCGGCCGGAAGCGATCTGCTGGAGCCTGTCCAACCATGATGTGGAGCGCGCCGCCAGCCGCTGGCTGCCCGTCGGCGCCGACCCGCAGGCCTTCAACGCCCTGCTGGCGATGCTGGCGGCGGCGCTGCCCGGCACCGTCTGCCTCTATCAGGGGGAGGAGCTGGCCCTGCCCAACGCGGTGCTGGAGCAGCACCAGCTGCGCGATCCCTTCGGCATCACCTACTGGCCCGATTTCCAGGGCCGTGACGGCAGCCGCACGCCGATGCCTTGGCGAGGCGGCGAAGTCCACGCCGGCTTCACCGTCGCCGAGCCCTGGCTGCCGGTTCCCGACGCCCATCTCGACCTTGCGGTGGACCGCCAGGAACGGATGGCCGGCAGCCCGCTGGCCGTTTGGCGCGCGGCGCTCTCGCTGCGCCGCAGCCTGGAGGCGCTCCGCACCGGCACCGTCACCGCGGTGGAGGTCCATGGCGACCTGCTGTCCTTCGAACGGACGTCGGGAGAGGACCGCCTCCTGGCCGTCTTCAACATGGCGGACCGGCCTGCCGAATTCGCGCTCCGCGGCCGTGGCGAACCGGAAGCCCTGCCGGTTCCGCGCGCGCCCGGCGGCCCGCCGCCGGAACTGGCCGCCGACGGGCGGACGCTGGTGATGCCGCCGCTGTCGGTCTTCCTGGGACGCCTGCGCTCTTCCGTCTGATGCATCGCCACCTGGCCTTTCGCGGGTGCCGGTCACACCCTCGAAAGGCAGGCATGCACATTTATGCGATGCGGGGCGCCGCATCGGATGCTTTGTTACGCTCTCGCCTAAGTCGCTGTAATTCCCTGATTCATCGCGGGTCGTGGAAATTGTCAGCGCTAGCAATAATCTTGCGGAGTAGCGGGAGTGGAAAGAAGAGCGTTTCTCACCAAGGCCGGTGTCGGTGCCGTTTCGACCGTTGCCGCCTCGACCCTCACGGCCCCGGCCATCGCGCAGAGCCAGCCGGCCGTCCAGTGGCGCCTGGCTTCGAGCTTCCCGAAGAGCACCGATATCCTCGTCGGCACCTCCGAGCTGATCGCCAGGCGCGTGTCCGAGGCGACCGACGGCAAGTTCCAGATCCGCGTGCATGCCGCCGGTGAGATCGTTCCCGGCCTTCAGGTGCTGGACGCCGTGCAGAACGGCACCGTCCAGTGCGGCCACACCTGCGGTTACTATTACGTCGGCAAGGATCCGACCTTCGCCTTCGACACCGCCATCCCCTTCGGCCCCAACGCCCGCCAGCAGAATGCCTGGTTCCAGTATGGCGGCGGCCAGGAGGTGATGCGCGCCTTCTTCGCCAAGCACGGCATCGTCCAGTTTCCGGCCGGCAACACGGGCGCCCAGATGGGCGGCTGGTACCGCAAGGAAATCAAGTCGCTGGCCGACTTCAACGGCCTGAAGATCCGCATCGCCGGCATCACCGGCCAGATCATGGCCAAGCTGGGCGCCGCCCCGACCCAGATCGCCGGCAGCGACATCTATCCGGCGCTGGAAAAGGGCACCATCGACGCGGTCGAGTTCGTCGGTCCCTATGACGACGAGAAGCTCGGCTTCGTCCAGGTCGCCAAATACTACTATTATCCGGGCTGGTGGGAAGGCGGGCCGCAGGTCTCGCTCTACATCAACCAGAAGGAATGGGAGGCCCTGCCCAAATCCTATCAGGCGGTCCTGACCGCCGCCTGCGCCGAGGGGAACGGCGCGATGACCGCGCGTTACGACGCGGAGAACGCCAAGGCGCTGAAGCGTCTGGTCGCCAAGGGCGCCCTGCTGCGCCCCTATCCGCGCGACCTGATGGAGGCCGCCCACAAGATCGCCTTCGAGATGTATGACGACATCGCGAAGACCAACCCGGACTTCAAGGCCGTCTACGAGAGCTGGAAGCCCTTCCTGGAGGAGGTCCAGCTGTGGTTCCGCGTCGCGGAGCTGCCCTACGACAACTTCGTGCAGTCGGCCGGCCGTTCCAAGTAACGGTCGCGGGAGCCTGGGCATTGGCGGGGGGTGGCCGGTCTGGCCGCCCCCTTTGCCTTTTCAGGCCAGATAATTCAGCAGCGACAGCTTCTGCGTCTGGCCGGCGACGGTGTAGGTCGCCTGCTGGACATTCATCGCGCTGCTCAGGCGGGCCGCGACCTCGGTCGGATCGACGCCCTCGATCTTGGCGACGCGGTCGGTCAGGGTGGCGACCGAGTCCGTGTGGGCGTCCTTGGTGGTCTCCAGCGTGGCGGCGTCGGACGCGACCTTGGCGTGGATCGAGCGGATCTGGTCCGACGCCTGGGTCAGCATCTCGCGCGCCTGGGCGCTGTATTCCGTCCATTTGCCGGGATTGGCCGCCGCCGTCCGCACCATCTGCATCGCCTTGACCAGCGACTGGAACGCCTTGTCGTCGGCGCTGACGCCGTAGGTCAGGTTCAGGTTGTCGTCGATGGTCACCTGGGACTTGCGGTATGCGTCCGGGTTCTTGCCCTTGGTCAGATATTCGGCATCGTAGAAAGGCAGGTCCGGCGGCTCGGCATTGGGCACGTCGATCTGGCCGTCCTGCTCCGGCGGCAGGGTGCCGACCGAGATGGTGTTCTGCAGCGACCCGTTCGTCACCTTGGCGCTGGTCGAGAACAGCGAACTGCGGCCGGGATGGTTGGGGTCGGCATTGGCATTGCTGGTCAGCGCGATGCCCGGACCGTTGCCGACGGCGTCGATGCTGACCGGCGGGGCCGGCTTCAGAGTGGCGAACTGCTGGCGCAGCTTGTCGGCCACCTGCCCGATGCCGGTGACGCCGGCGGCGTAATCGGTGTCGCTGACGGTGTAGCTGACCTTGTAGGTCTGATAGGGCGGCAGGTCGCGCGGCTCGGTCGGGTGCTTGGTGTAGTAGTTCTGGTTGAACGGATCGTCGGGATCGCCGACCGCCACGGTGAATTCGAAGGTGTCGCCGATGTCCACCGCCGCGCCGTTCAGGGTGAAACGGTCGATCTGCGGCAGGCCGGTCGTCGGCGCCTGGGTGGTCGAGGGCGTATCGACGCTGTTCTCCACCGTTGCGGAGTTGACGACGCGGGCCGACAGGTCGAACTTCTGTCCCGGCTGCTGGCCGACCAGCGAGATGATGCCGTTGGAGGTCGACACCGTCATCGGCAGCGGCGGGTTGGCGGCGTTGATCTGGGTGGTCAGGGTCTGGGCGACGAAGGTCAGCGTCTTCGGATCGGAGGCCTGGATCTGATAGCCGAAGGTCTTGCCGGAAACGCTCACCTCGAAATAATCGTCGGTGTTCACCACCGCGCCGTTCAGCGTGATCTTGCTGGTCTGCGTCGTCGCCATCAGGTCGGTGACCGGCTCCGTCGAAAACCGCGAGCCGGAGAACAGGTAGCGGTCGCCGAAGCGCTGGTTCATCAGCGCCTGGATGTCGCGCATGGCGCCCTCGGCCCGGTCCTTCACCTGGTCGGCCTGCGGGAAGCTGACGGAGAAGCTGCTGCTCGACGCCGCCTTCAGGCTGTCGAAGGTCAGGTTCAGGATCGCGCCCTCGCCGGGGCCGCCGGAGATGTTGAAGTTGTAGCCCTTGCCGTCGTTGGGCGGGGTGGTGCCCAGGTTGATGGCGCGGGTGGTCTTGCCGCCCAGCCCGTCGGTCACCGTCACGTCGAAGGTGCCGTTGCCGCCCTGCTGCGACGGGACGGCGGTCACCGTGTAGTTGGCGCCGACCGTCAGCTTCGACTTGGTGCTGTCGATCGACAGCTTCATCCCGTCGGGGTTGGTGTTGATCGCCGAGGTGACGCTGGCCGGACCCGGCTGGAAGGGGAAGGTGGTGCTGGAGGTCCAGCTCGACACGATGGACTCCAGGGACGTCAGCACCTTGTCCGTCGCCTGCACGCGCGGCGCCGCGGTGTTGATGCTCTGGATGTAGTTGTCCTTCTTCGCCATCTCCGACCGCAGGTCCAGAAGCTTCTGCACGTCCGGACCGTAGGCGTTCAGATCGACCGACTTCTTGCCCGTGGTCAGCTGTTCGGACAGCCGGTTGATGTCGTTCTGGCCCCCGGACAGATTCCGGACAAGGCTCAGATACTTCGAGTAGCTGCTGACTCCCGTAATCGAGCTCATCGGACCACCGCCTCCAGCGCATCAAACATCGAGTTAGCCACTTGCATGACCCGTGCCGAAGCCTGGTAGGAGGTCTGGAGCTGTTGGAGCTGGGCGATTTCCTCGTCGATGTTCACGCCGGTCTGCGACTGGTAGCGCTCGCTGAGCAGCTGCATGGACGCCTTGTTCGACTCGCTGGCGGTGTTGGCCGTCTTGGCGGCGGCCATCCAGGTGCCGGTGATGGCGCTGCCCATCGCGCTGTAGGTGGTGTCCTTCATCTGCAGCCCGTCGGCATTGAAGCTGCGGCCGGCGGCATTGACCGACTTGACCATGCCGTCGATGGCGGACTGCTTGATTTTGCTGGTGTTGTCCAGGAGCTTGGGGTTGATCGCGATGGTGAAGCGGTCGGTGCCGGTGAAGAACTGGCCGGTCTGTTCGCCGGCGGCGGCCGGGCTGGCGTCGTCATAGGCGTCGGCGAAGCTGGTGGGTTCGCCCGGCTTGGTCGGGCCGGTGAAGGCCTTGGCGAACTCGTCCAGCTGCGAGCGCAGCTTGCGGATGATCTCCGTCGTCGGATCGCCGCTGGCCGGGGTCGGCGGCTCCGTCGTCGAGCCGTCCTTGCGCATCTGGATCAGCGAACCCAGCTTGCCGGTCGTCAGGTGGCTGTTGATCGAGGTGACCTGATTGCCGACCTGTAGGTTGATGTTGCCGCCGTCATAGGAAAGATTTGCCGGCTGGGCATCGACCAGCGCCAGACCCGACGGGGTGAAGATCGCCAGACGGCCGTCCGGCCGCTCCACCGTGCGGATGCCCATGTAGCCGCTCAACTCGCGGACCAGCCCGTCGCGCTTGTCGGCGACGGCGTTGGCGGCGGACCCCTGGCCCTGAAGCGACACCATGTCGTTGTTGATCGAGTTGATCTGCTTCAGCAGGTCGTTGACGGTGTCGACCGACTTGGTGATGTCGGACTTCATGTCGCGGTCGATCTGCTCCACGCCCTCCGACACGCGGCGGATCTCGCGGGAAAAGCTTTCCGCCGTCTGGACCAGCTGGTACTGCGCGGTCTCGTCCTCCGGCGAGGTCGAGAGCGTCTTGATAGCGGCCTGGAACTTGTCGGCGTAGTCGTTCAGCAGCGGCGTGCCGTTGGTGGTGCGCATCAGGTCGCCCAGCTGCTGCATGTAGGTCGACGTCACCTGCGATCCGCCATCGCGCGAGGTCAGGTCCATCACCTGCGCCATCAGGGCCTTGTCGACTTCCCGGCGATAGGTCGTGCTGATCACCTGACCGCTGGCGTCCACCGACTGCTGGGCGGTGTGGCGGGTGCGGTTCGGGTCGTTGGCCTGCGCGATGTTGTCCGAAACCAGCTTGACGCTGGTCTGGACCGTGCGCAGCCCGGCCGTGGCACTGTTCAAGGCTGCGAAGAGGGACATGGCAGGAGACCTTTCACGGATCGGGATGGTCGGGGCGGTGCCGGGATGGCCGCCGCCCCCCTCAAGCGATCGGGAAACGGGCGATCAGGAATTCAAAAGGTCAGGGCCGCGCCTAGCGCTTCAGCCCCAGCACTTCCTGAAGCATTTCGTCTGACGTGGTGACGATCTTGGCGTTGGCGGAATAGCTCCGCTGGGTGACGATCATCTTGGTGAACTCGTCGGCGATGTCGACGTTGGAGCTTTCGACGCTGTTCGCCACCACCGCACCGGCGCCGTTCGTCTCCGGATCGTTGAAGTTCGGCTTGCCGGCCTCTTCGCTCTCGATGAACACGCCGCCGGACTCGCGCTGCAGGGCGTTGGGATTGTTGAAGGTGATGATCGGCACCTTCGCAACCATCTTCGACCGGCCGTTGTCGTAGTTGACCATGACGGTGCCGTTGTCGCCGAACACCACGTCCTTGAACTGTCCGCGCGGCGCGCCGTTCTGGACCAGCTGGGTGACGTTGATCTCCTCGCCGGCATATTGGGTCAAGCCGCCCGGCTTCTGGTATTTGCCGAGGTTCAGCGTGATCTGCTGCGGGCCGAAGCCGTAATCAACCGTGAAGGTGACGGTGGCGTCGGAGCCGGCCGACTGGTTGGCGGCGCTGACCGCCGTGCCGGTGCCGACCAGGGCGGTGGAGATGTTGGTCAGCGTGCCGACGGTCTCCGGCGTCTTGCCGAAGGTCAGGCCGACATGGGCCGGCGTCTGGCCGGCGACGGCGCTCTGGTCCAGGGTGAATTGCGCGACGGGAGCGTCGGTGACGGCGCCGCTCGCACCCGCTGCCGTCAGGGTGTTGCCGGTCGCGGTCGCGCCGGGAACGACCGTCGCGAAATACTGCATGACCTTGGCGGGGGTGTCGTAGGTGCCGTGGTTGGCGTTGGTGATCGTCAGCGGATAGGTCACGCCGCCGGAGGTGATGCTGTAGGTATCGCCGACATCGACGGTGGAGCCGTTCAGCGTCACAGTGCCGGTGCCGGTCATCGTGTTGGTGTTGGTCGGGCTGGCCGCCGTCTTCGAGGTGACGGTGATCACGCCGCCCTGTGCGGTGGCGGTCACCGGCAGGGCGGTGTTGGAGTTGATCTTGTTCGCCAGCGCCGCGGTGATGTCCTCCATCGTCATCTCTTCGCCGGTGGTGCTGTAGGTCACCGCCGTGCCGTTGATGCTCAGCGTGTACTGGGTGCCGATGTCGCCCGGGGTGCCGGTCAGCGTCACCGTGCGGCTCTGGCGCACGCCGGCCACGCTGGCGACCGACGGCAGCGAGCTCATCGTGTTGACCGCGGCGTTGGAGTTGCTGGCGGTCGCGCTGGAGGTGACGTTGGTGTTCACCGCATTCGCCTGGATCGACAGGATGTTGCCGGCCGACGACGCGGTGACGGTGGACCCCAGCGCCTGGTTGATCTTGCCGGCCAGCTGGGTGACGACGTCGCTCACCGTCGAGTAGCTCTGGTAGGTGGCGGCGGTCACCGTGTAGCTGATCGGCGTGCCGTTCACGTTGATGGTGAAGGAGTCGCCGACCTCGACCTGGGTCTGCGGGAACTGGAACTTGTCGATCTCGCCGGCGCTGGCGGTCGCGGCGGTCGAGGTCTGGGGGACGATGGTGTTGACGGTGTTGGTGCCGGACACCACGTCCGTGCCCAGCTTGAACGGCGTGCCGGCGTTGCGGGCGGTCACGCGGATGGTCTGGCCCGACGAGGTGGCGAGCACCGACGCCGCCGGAGAGGCGGAGTTGATCTGGTTGGCCAGCGCGCCGGCGAGACCGGAATAGGTGCGGAGCGAGCCGATGTTGTCGGCCGTGACCTTGATGCTGTAATTGGTGCCGTCGACCTTCACCGAATAGGTGTCGCCGATGCGCAGGTTGTCCTGCCCGTTGGTGTTGTTGCCGGCGATGGTGATGACGTTCACCTGCGCGACCGCCGTCTGGCCGGCGATGTTCTGGCCGAAGGACACGGTGGCCGGATTGCCGGAGAAGGTGCCGTCGACCGGCTTGGTGTTGGAACCCGGCGCGTCCAGGACCATGCGCCAGCTGCTGTCCGCCTGCTGCCGCCATTTGAAGTTGACGGTGCGTGGATTGCCCTGGCTGTCGAAGATCTGGATGCTGCTGTCGGGAACCTTCTCGCCTTCCTTCGGCGTCGCCGGCAGGTTGGCCGCCAAGTCGATGGTGTTGGTCGCCACCGGCTTGTCGATCAGCGAGTTCACCTGGATCGGCGCCACCTGGTCCTTGTGCAGGACGCCGGTCACCGGATCGACCAGCCAGCCGTTCAGCGCATAGCCGGCGCTGTTGACCAGATAGCGGCTCTTGTCCAGTTCGAAGTCGCCGGCGCGGGTATAGAAGGCGGCCGAGGAGTTGACCGTGCCCGTCTGGGTCTGCACCAGCGTGCTCGATCCCTGGGTCGCCACCTTGGTGACGCTGAAGAAGCCCTGGCCCTGGATGGCGATGTTGGTCGGGCTCTGCACCTGGGTCAGGCTGCCCTGGATGTTGTTCATGAAGACCGGCTGCGCCGTGACCCCGCCCGGCTCGTGCAGGCGCTGGCTGGACTGGAGCACCATCGTTTCGAAGGCTGAATCGACGCGCTTGTAGCCGATGGTCGAGCTGTTCGCGATGTTGTCCGAGATATGTCCGAGCGCCTTCGACTGGGCATTCAGGCCGAGAACGGCGGTTGTCATCGAACCGAAGATGCTCATGGCCAGGGGTCTCCGAAAGAAAGGGCAAAGGTCTTCTGCGCCCTATCTAGCAAGCGGAGTGCCAACTTCCCGTTCTGCCGAAACCCTTTGAAATCATTCGATGTTTTTCAAAATCGCTGGGACGGCGCCTGATTTTGCCGGGAGGTGGGAAAGTTTCGCCTAGTGCCGCCGGGGCGGGCGGGCAGAAAGCTCCCGCCGAAGTTGCCGGCTCCTGGCGGATCCGGTCTTCCGGTGCCGGCCTTCAGGCCCCGATGTTGCGCGCGGCGCGGGCGGCCTGGGCCTTCAGCACGGCGGCGGCGGTGCCGAGCGTGGTGGTCCAGTCGCCGGGGCGGGGCTGGCGGAACAGCCGCAGCGACGGGTACCAGGGGCTGTCCGCCCGGTCGAGCATCCAGCGCCAGTCGGGCACGTGGGGAAGCATCAGCCAGCACGGCACGCCCATCGCTCCGGCAAGGTGCGCGATGGCGGTGTCCACCGTCACCAGCAGGTCGAGGTTGGCGAGGATGGCTGCGGTGTCGGCGAAGTCGCGCACCCGCTCCACCACGTTCGGCACCCTCATGCCGGGAAGGCAGTCGAGGTCGGTGGCGGCGACACCGGTCTGCAGGCTGGCGAAGCGGACCCCCGGCACGCTCAGCAGCGGCATCAAGGCCGTCACCGGGATCGAGCGGTTGCGGTCGTTGCGGTGGTGGGGGTTGCCCGCCCAGACGAGCCCGACCCGTAGTCCGGCCCCTGCTCCGTCTGCCCCATCCGGCCCGGCCATCCGGTCGCGCCAGCGGGCGACGTCGTCGGGTTCCGGGGCGAGATAGGGCACGGCGGCGGGAATGTCCGCCAAGCCGGTGCCGAAGGCGTGCGGCAGGCTCATCAATGGGCAATGGATGTCGTGCGGCGGCGGATCCTCTCCGCGCACCAGCACCTGGATCGACGATCCCAGCCAGCGGTTGAACAACCGGTAGAGCAGCAGATGGGTTTCCAGGACCACCCGGCCGCCGCCCTGGGCCGCGACCCGCGCCACCAGCGGGGCGTAGCGCACGAACTGGATGGCGTCGCCGAAGCCCTGGTCCATGTGCAGCAGGATGGTGGCGCCGCCCGGTGGCTGGCCGGCCCAGGGCGGGGTGGCGAAACGCTGCCAGCGATGCTCGAATCCCGCCCAGCCCGCACGCAGGTCGCCACGGACCAGCCGTCCCACCGCGCGGGCGAGATGGGCCTCGCTGTTGGCGGGACTGCGCGCCAGCACGGCGTCGAAGCAGCTCTCAGCCTCGTCGAAGCGGCGCAGGTCGCGCAGGACGGTGCCGAGATTCAGCAGGGTCGCCGCATGGCCGGGGCGCAGCCGCGCTGCCCGCTCCAGCCAGCGCCGCGCCTCGGGATAGCGGGCCAGCGCATGCAGGGAGGCGCCGTGGGCCTCCAGCGCGTCGCCATCGGCGGGGTCGAGCGCCAGGGCGCGACGCAATACCGGCACCGCCTGCTCCGGCCTCTCCGCCGCCCGCAAGGCCGCCCCCAGATGACCCCAGGGCGCCGGAGCGGCGGGGCGGACGCGCACCGAGCGGCCGATCCATCTGATGGCCGCCGCTGCGTCGCCCGTCTGCGCCCGCAGCACGCCGGACAGGTGCAGCGTGTCGGGCTGCGCCGGCTCCGCCGCCAGGATCCGGCGATAGGCGTCGGCTGCCGCGTCGGCATGGCCGGCCATGTGGTGGTTGACGGCGGCGTTGAGAGCGTCCAGGAGTGTAGCCATAGCCTCTTCTCTACACCGGCCGGCCGGGCAGGGCGAGAATCGAAAATCAGCGAAAGCCGAAGATCAGGAGCCTGTCACGGCAATGGACGACCGCCTTCCGACGCATCTCTGGGTTTCGGCCCATATCCGTGCCGCCGATGCCCAGGGCGTGGCGATGACCGTGGCCCGGAAGGGCGATCCCAGCCGCGGCACCGTGATCCTGAAGATCAACCGGCTCGACCGGACCTTCACCGTGCTGGTCCAGACCCGCGAGGCCGACGGCGAGCGGCTGTTCTGGGCGCGCGGCACCGGTGCCGACCCGGTGCCAGAGGCCGACGCCGACGCCTACATCGCCCGTCAGGTCCGCTACGACCCCGACGTCTGGGTGGTCGAGGTGGACGACCGCCAGGGCCGCCACTGGTTCGAGGGGCCGGTGCGCTGACCGGCCTTATGCCGCGGCCGTGACCCGGGGAAAGCGCAGGGTGAAGCGTGTGCCTGTGCCGGGACGGCTTTCCACCCCGATGGTGCCGTGCAGGCGTCCGGTCACCAGATTGTAGACGATGTGCAGCCCCAGCCCGCTGCCTCCCGACCCGCGCCGCGTGGTGAAGAAGGGATCGAAGATCTTGGGCAGCACCTCAGGCGCGATGCCGTTGCCGTCGTCGCCGACCGTCAGTTCCACCATGTCGCCGCCCATCGGGCGGGCGGCGATGGCGATCCGGCCGGGCCGTTCCGGATCCAGCGCATGGACCAGCGCGTTCATGATCAGGTTGGTCAGGATCTGCGACAGCGCTCCCGGATAACCGTCCAGCTCCAGCTCGGCCGGACAATCCACGGCGATGGTCAGCGCCGTCCGCGTCTTGTAGGTGGGATGCAGGCTGCGCAGCAGCTCGTCAATGTAATCCCGCAGCAGGAAGGCGCGGCGCTCGTCGCTGGACTGGTCGACGGCGACCAGCTTGAAGCTCTGCACCAGATTGGCCGCACGGGTGCTGTTGGACAGGATCAGGTTCGCCATCTCCATCCCGTCGTTCAGGAACCGGTGGAAGTCCGATTTCTTCAGCGCGTTCGCGGTGTGGCGATCCGCCAGCTCGCCGATCAGGGCCTGCAGCTGCGAGGCGCCGGTGATGGTGATGCCGATCGGGGTGTTCACCTCATGCGCCACGCCGGCGACCAGCTGGCCGAGCGAGGCCATCTTCTCCGCCTGGATCAGGCTGGCCTGCGTCGCCTTCAATTCGCCGAGCGCGCGTTCGGCGGCGTCGCGCGACTGGCGCAGCGCGTTCTCCGCTTCCACCTCGCGCGTCACGTCGACCACCACCGCCTGGATCGCCGGACCGTCCCGCCAATCGACGCGCCGGCCGGTCAACTCGACCCACAGCCCGGCGCCGTCGGGCCGGCAGGCACGGATGCGGCGTCGCGGCGTCGACTGACCGCCCTCCAGCAGCCGGTCGTAATTGTCGATCAATCCCTGCCGCTCCGTCACCGACACCACCGACAACAGGGACGGCAGAGCCATGACCTCCGCGACCGTCAGCCCCAGCATGGCGGCGAAGCTGTCGTTGGCATAGAGGGCGTGGAAATCGCGATGGATGACGATGCCCTGGATCGACCCTTCGACGAGGTCGCGGAACCGCCTTTCGTTGTCGGCCAGCGCCCGCTGGCGCCGGTCGATCTCGTCGATGAAATAGCGGATCGAGGCGCCGATGTCGGTGATCTCGTCGTCGCCGTCGA
The DNA here is from genome assembly GCF_019805165.1 of Azospirillum sp. 412522. GTDB lineage: Bacteria > Pseudomonadota > Alphaproteobacteria > Azospirillales > Azospirillaceae > Azospirillum. The sequence continues at coordinate 86,395 of NZ_RWIJ01000022.1, read as the reverse complement.
CCGGCACGGCAACCGGTTCCGCCGCGCCGGCCGCAGCCTCGCGGTTCCCCGACAGCCGCGCCAGCACCGCCCGGTTCATCGCCACCAGCCGCGAGGACAGGAAGCGGCGGAAGATGAAATAGACGCCGACCGCCAGCAGGATCGACGCGCCGGCCAGCAGCATCACCGTACGGGTCCGCTCGGCGATCAGTTCCGCCAGCGCGTCGGTGCGTTCGGCCGACTGGTCGCGGATGGAATCGTACAGGGCGCGGGTGGAGCGCTCGACCGTCTCGACCAGAACCTGGGCCTGCGCGGTCAGCGCCTGGGCGCGGTTGCGCGCCTGCAAGCGGTCGATGGCGCTCTCGAACAGCCCGCCCGGCGCCACCAGGAGGGAAAACAATTCCCCCTGCACGGTGGACATCATCTGCCCGGTGGGGTCCGGCGCACCGCTGGACAGGCCGGCCAGTTCGGCCAGCGTGCGCTCGGCGGACCGCGCCTCTCCCTTGAGGCGGTTGAGATGGTCGAGTTGCGCGGCGCCCGCCGTCCGTGCCATCAGCGCGCCGATGCGCGCCGCCCAGGCGCCGGTGTCCGGCATGCTTTCGATCGCCGCCGCCAGCCGGCTCAGCGCACGGGCCGCTTCGGCCTGCCGGTCGCCATACTCGATCTGGCGGGTGACCTCGGCATTCAGGTCGGCGACGGTGGCGGCAAGGATCAGCAGGGTGGAGCGGGTCTGCTCCAGCAGGCGGACATTGCCATCGCGCTCTCCGGCATTGACGCCGCCCTCCTTCATCAGGCCCCGCATGCGGGCGACCAGGAGCTGCAAGGAATCAAGCTCCGTCACCAGCCCGTCATAGATGGACCGGCGCTGCGGCGTCGATGGCGCGGCGGCAAGCTGCGGCAGCTGCGCCACCAGCTTCTGCAGCGATCCATGCAGCTCGGCGCTGGTGATGACCTCCGGCAGGGTATTGGTGGAGAGCGCCGTCACCTCCGCCCGGAACAGGTGGAAGGACGACATCGACACGCCGCCGATCAGCACCACCAGCATGGCCATCACCGACAGCCCCAGCGTGATGCGCACGGCGATGCCGAAACGCCGCGTCCGGTTCGGCGGTGGAGTCTGCGGTTCCGGCCGGACCAGCCTGTCCGGTGCCGCCCTATCCGACATCGCCCTCTCCGACATCGCCATGTCGGGCGCGGGCGGTGCGGCGGCCCTCGAGGCACCCTGCGCGATGGTGGGCGTCAGGGGGGCGGGCGTCAGGGGGGCGGAGGGCAGGGGGGCGGTCGGCAGCGCGGTGGAAGACAGTGCGTCCATCACCGCCTCACCATCATGCGGCCGTCCAGCCGGGGAACGAACTCGCCGCTGCGGGCGATCTGGTCGATCATCTGGGTGGAGACGAATTCCGTGTTGCGGTCCTCCACCAGCCGCGGCGCGCCGGCCAGGACGCCGTAGCCGTCGCCCCCGGCGGCCAGGAAGCTGCTGGTCGCCAGACGATAATGGGCGGACAGCCCGACCGGCTTGCCGCCGACCGACAGGCTGCGCAGCCGTTGGCCCGGCGCACGGGTCAGGTCGATCTCCGCGCGGGCATTGGACAGGTGGGGAAAGCGGCCCTGCAGCTGGTCCACCGCCGACACACCGCTTTCCACCGCGTCCCACAGTTGCTGTCCGGTGACGTCCAGAACCACGCCGACATCGTGGAAGGGCAGTTCCGTATAGATGTCGCGCCGGGTCAGCAGGGCGCCGGCCGGATATTGGCGGTCCCCGCGGATGCCGCCGCCGTTGAACAGCGCCACGTCGGCGTCCAGCACCTCGCGCAGGGTGTCGACCACCGCATTGGCGAAGGCGTTCTCGCCCGTCCGCAGCGACTCCTTGCGGGTGTCGAGCGGAGCGGTGAGACGTCCCACCTCCATCCGCAGCATGGTGTCGAGCCGCGCCGCATAGGCCTTGGCCTGGATGAGCGTCGTGGGATCGGGCGCCACCGTCGCGGTGTCGATCAGGCGCGGCGCCGGTGTCCAGGTCACCTGCGGCCTGCCGTCCGGCCCGGCGATGCGCTGCACCGTCAGGTCCAGCGCCAGAACCCAGGCGGCCTGCGGACCGACGGTGGCGGACAGGAACCGTCCGTCATAATCGACGGCGAAGGGGCGGCTGCGGTCCTGGTACAGCACGATGTCGGCCGGACGCGCGGCCAGGACGCTGCGGTGGGTGTCGCCGGCATAGCCGGTCATCGCCACCACCAGATCGACGCCGTCGGCCCGCAGGGCGGCGGCCTTCGCCGTCAGCGCCCGGACCGGGTCACGGAACTCCGTACGCTGGGTGCGGGTGGTTTCCCGCGTCAGCACCGGCGTCGCCGCCATCACGCCGATGCGCAAGGGGCCGGCGGTCAGCACCACCGCCTCTTCCAGCCCGTCCGGCGTCCGGCCGGTGGAGCGGTCGGCCGCGTTGGTGGTGACGATGGGAAAGCCGGCTTCGAAGGCGCGGGCGCTCAACCGGTCGTCGCCATGGTGGAACTCGCGGTTCAGCGCGGCCATCGCGTCGATGGTCATGCCGTTCAGCAGGTCGATGATGTGCGCGCCCTGGTCGTAGAAGGCGAGCACCGACGGAGCCAGCGTCTGGCCGCCATGCAGGACCAGCAGGTTGGGATGGGCGGCCCGCTCCTGCCGGATCGCGCCGGCCAGCCGGGCCATGCCGCCTCGCCCGGCGGTCTCGTCCAGGTCGGTGGTGCCCTGGGTGTAGAGGATGGTCAGGCCGACCGGTCCGGCATTCGCCGCGGCGGTCTTCGGAGAAGCATCGGGCTGTTGCGCATGCGCCGGCAGGATCGCCGCCGAGAAGCCGATGCCCAGGGCGAGCGTCAGCGATGCGGTCAGGGACGACAATGTCCTGCCGAACCGGGGCCGAAACCCGCCGGCAGGGCCGATTGAAATAACGATATTGTCCATAGCCCGGCGTCACCATTGCCCCCGTGCCGGATTATGCTCATTTCCGCGTCCCTGTTGAAGCAAAGCCGCGTTACGGGATTGTCATATTGACGGTTCACGGCGTGGAAGCGCGCGTTTTACCCATTCGTAAACGCCGAGAACTCGCAGTATCTCTATCAACTGCAGCCGCAATGGCGCCGGTACTGCGGCAAAACGTGGCGCCAACCCGGCCCGCCGGGTTTTCGACAGGGCCGCACGGCGGGCATAAGCGACGCGATGCAGGGTGACCTGCCGGCTTGCGGTGTCGAAGCAGGCGAAGCAAGCGCGGCTGTCGGTGCCGCGCGGCTCCCCCACCGTTCCGGGATTCAGCAGATAGAGCCCGTCCGCCCGCAACTCCGCACCGTTTCCCGCCCCGATATCGAGCGGCAGCGGATGCACCGCCCCGTCCCGCCATTCCCACAGCCCCGCCCGGTGGGTATGGCCGAAGGCGCAGATCCGCGCTCCCGACGGATGCGCCGCGAGCGCCTGGAGGCTCAGGGCGCGCTTGCCGTCGTCGTCCAGCCGCACCAGATCCTTGCCAACCTCCGGATGCAGGGCGCCATGGACGGCGACCAGCGTGCCCCCGCCCCCGGATGCCTCGATCCCGCCCGTCTCGACGACGGCCGTCAGCGGCAGGGCCGACAGGAAGGCGCGGCTCTCGTCGTCCAGTCGCGCCTTCGTCCAGGCGACGGCGCGTGCCGCCGGTCCGCTGAACCCGTCGGTGCCGATGATCCCCGCCACCGCCCGGTCATGGTTGCCGGCGATGCAGACGGCGCCGGCCTGCCTCAGCAGGGCGATGCAGGCGGCGGCGTCGGTGTTGTAGCCGACGATGTCGCCCAGGCAGACGATGCGTTCCGCTTCCTCCGCCCGGATGGCGTCGAGCGTCGCCCGCAACGCCTCCAGATTGGCATGGATGTCGGAGATGAGAGCGATCTTCATGGTTTTGCGATCAGGGCTTGGCGAGGCGTGCCGAACCGGCGCCGCCGGGAATGCGGGCGAGCAGCCGGTCCAGCTTCGGCCGCAGGAAAGGCATCGGGTCGTCCGGCGTGATCGCCTTCGCGTCGCACCGCGCCACCCAGGCCAGCCAGCGCGCCATTGGCACGCCGCTTTCCCGCGCTGCCAGCCGGTCCTTGCTGATATGGCACCAGCAGGCGCCGGGCCGGGCCTTCGCCGCGGCCGGGCGAGGGCGGCCGGTCAGGTCGGCCTGCACCAGCGCCGGAAGGTTGACCCCGGCGACGGCGCCCAGATGGTGCCACAAATTGAAGCGCGGGTTGATCTCCAGCAGGTGCAGGCGTCCGTCCGGAGCGCGCTTGAAGTCGAACTTGGCGACGCCGCGCAGGCCGATGCGCGTTGCGACGTCCCGTCCCAGGGCGGCGACGTCGGCCCCCTCGCCGTCGATGTCGGTGATGGCCAGCGCGGTGCTGTGACCGTAATCGACGGGGTAGGTGCGGATCTTGCGCCCGGTGAATTCCCCGGCCACCGCGCCGTCGGCGTCGATATAGACATGGTGGCTTTCGATCCGCGTCTCCGGGCCGGGGATCAGCTCCTGCGCCAGCAGCTCGATGCCGATCGGGATCAGCCGTGGCCACAGGGCGCGAAGCTCCTCCGGTCCGTCCAGGCGGATCGCCTTGCCGAAACCCTCGATCTCGTCCCAGGGCGGACGGCGGGTCAGCGGCTTGACGATGAGCGGATAGCGCAGGTCCAGAACCGGTGCCTCGCTGCCGGGCAGGGGACGCAGGCGCCGGGTGCGCGGAACCGGAAGGTCGAGCCGTTCGGCCATCGTCTGGAACCGGCCCTTGTCGACCAGGGTCTCCACCAGATCGGCGCCGGCGAGCATGAGGCGGAAGACGGACGCCAGCCGGTCGCGGTGACGCGACACCATGAGAAGCTGCGCGTCCTCCTCCATGTAGAGCACCGGCCTCTCCGGCTGCGCCGCGCCGAAGCGCAGCAGCCGGTCGACAAGTGCTCCATCATTGCCGCCTTCCCAGGGGATCAGCCGCTCGGTGAAGCGGGAATGGGCGGTCGCCCCGCCCGGCGGTCCGACCACGGCGCAGCGGATGCCGGCCAACCCCAGCGGACGGACCAGATCCATGTCGCCCAACACGCAGGCCAGCTGCCCGGCTTTCATCCCGGTCTTCGTCGCCACCCCCATCGCCGCACTCCTCCCCATTCAGATCCCCTTGGCCGGAGCGATCCAGCCGCGCAGCGAGCGCTTGAGCGCATCGACCATGACCCCGCGCGCCCGGCGGCAATGCGCCTCCATCCGGCGGCTGAACCGGTCGGGGCCGAGCGTCAGCCAGTTCATCGGCTGTTCGGCGTTGGAGAGCAGCGGCTTGTGGCCGGCCGGCGTCGACATGAAGTCGTAGCAGTCCTCGCCGCGGACGAGCGCATCCTCGATGGCCAGCACATGGCTCAGCAGCCCCGGCTTCAGCCGGTTGTCCGCCTCGAAGGCGAAACCGCCCTGATAGTTCAGGACGCGGTTGCGGTGGACGAAGTTGTAGAGATAGCCGATGGGCTGCCCGCCGGCGCTGATCCGGCTCAGCCGCACCACGCCAAGCGGCATCCCTTCGGCGATCAGCCTTTCATGGAAGGGGCGGAAGGCGGCGTTGGCGAAGGCCCCCGCTTGCCCGCGGGCCTGCCATCCGGCCTGATGCAGCACCTCCAGCCCGGCGAAATATTCCAGCGCCTCGTCCGCCGTCGTGGCGACGCGGTGTTCCAGCCCGCCCCGCGCCCGGTAGAGCCGCTCGCTGCGGTTCACCGCCGCCCGCGTGTTGCGGCCAAGGCCGCTGCGGAAGTCGCCGCCGGCCGCGCGCACGATGCCGAGGTCCACCCACTGCGCCGAATCCGCGATGCGCAGTTGCAGCGTGTGCCCGGTCCGCGCCGCCACTCGCCTTGCGGCACGCTCCGCCGCCAGGGTCAGGCCGCCCAGCACCAGTTCGTCGCTGCCGACCAGCCGTTCGCCCAGCCAATGCAGTACGGCGTCCGTCACCTCGTCGGCGACGCGGCGGTCGGCGAGGACGCCGTTGTATTCCATGAACAGCCGGTCATAGCTGCGGTCGCCGGTCTCGTGCAGCATCCAGCAGCGGCTGGGCAGCACGCCGAACCGGCGTCGCCGGCGCGGGCAGAACACGGCCAGGCCGACCATCTCGTCACCCTGGGAGGCGGCCAGCAGCTGCGGTTCGATCCCGTCCGGCATCTGCGCCAGCCAGGACCCGATCCAGGCCCAGGAGAGGAAGAAGGAGGAGTCGGAGCGGCCTTCCAGTTCCCTCCAGGCCCGCGCCAGTTCCGGCATCGGCGGCAAGGGGTGCAGGGAGATCCGTATGTCGGCCGGGGTGGCGGGACCGGCGGCCTTGTCGAAGGCCAGGCCTTTGGAGGCCATGGCTTCGGAGGCGGCGCCGTCGGAGTCGGTGCGGGGCCAGATGTTCATCGGCGCGGCGTCTCCGGAAGATATTTTCTACCGAAAACAACACGCTGGTGAGACGAACGGTCCCGTCTACGCCGGGGATCCCCGAAAGTTTGGGCGGCGCGAATGAATGCCGCGAAAGATCAGGACGCTATACGATCTTGCCGGCCCGGCACATGGAACCGGGCCGGCAGGCAAAGGTTAGCGCTTCACCGTATCGGCGGACTGGCCGAACAGGATCTTCTTGCTGTCCTCGTTCACCGTGGGCGTGCGGTTGGGGTTGATCTCCTGCCCCTTTTCATAGGCGCGCACCACGGCGGGACGTTCCTTGATCGCGGTGAACCAGCGCTTCAGGTTGGGGAAGTTGTTCAGATCCTGCTGCTGGCGTTCATGCGGGACGACCCAGGGATAGCTGGCCATATCGGCGATGGACAGTTCGCCGCCGCCAAGGAACTCGTTGTCGGCAAGGCGCTTGTCCATCACGCCATAGAGACGACCGGTCTCCTTGACGTAGCGTTCCATGGCGTAAGGGATGCGTTCCGGCGCGTACTGGACGAAATGATGGTTCTGGCCGGCCATCGGGCCGAGGCCGCCGACCTGCCAGAACAGCCATTCGAGGACTGCCTTGCGCCCACGCATATCGGCGGGCAGGAATTTGCCGGTCTTCTCGGCCAGATAGACCAGGATGGCGCCGGATTCGAAGACGGTGATCGGTTCGCCGCCGTCGGCCGGAGCGTTGTCGATGATCGCCGGCATGCGGTTGTTGGGCGAGAAGGCCAGGAATTCCGGCTTGAACTGGTCGCCGGTGGCGATGTTCACCGGCTTGAAGCTGTAGTCCAGCCCGGCTTCCTCCAGAAAGATCGTGATCTTGTGGCCATTCGGCGTCGGCCAGAAATAGAGGTCGATCATCCCAAACCCTCCAGTGATTGATCGGCCCGATGGTTCAGGCCGGTGATTTCCGCAAAAAGGTTAACCGCTTCGCTCCTGCTGGCAAGCCCGCGCAGACGCGCGGCAGATCTCCGATCCGTCAGGCTATTTCCGTTATAAGAAATTAATTTTCATTTTCATGAAGGAGCTTCCGACATCTGTCGGCGTGATCGATGACTAAAACAGGTGATGACCCTCGATGATTGGTTCTCCTTGAAATCATTCTCCCCGGACGGAGAGCGCGCCTTGTCCGAACGCGGTAACTGGGTGGACCCGGACCGCCTGCACGCGCTTTACTTCGCGCAGGAAACAGTCGCGTGATGGGACCGGGTATGGACGATCTGCTGAACGGGGAGCCGGAATCGGGCTTCCAGCGCCTGCTGGGCTACGCCTTGAGTCGCTGGGAGGACGGGGCGGCGGAACTGACGATGGCCATCGACGGCCGCCATCTGAATCGGGCCGGCGTGGTGCATGGCGGGGTTCTGGCGACCCTTTTGGACACGGTTTCCGGATTCTCGGCAACATATTGTCCCTTCCCCGGCCGGGTCCGGCGGGTGGTGACGCTGTCCCTGTCGACGAGCTTCCTGGGGCAGGCGCGCGCCGGTACGCTGGTCGCAACCGGCCGGCTGCGCGGCGGCGGGCACAAGATCGTCGGGATCGCGGCGGAGATCCGCCACGGCGATACCGGTGCCCTGATCGCCACATCGGAAGGCATGTTCAAGTACCGGCCGGGCAGCGAAAACCGGGAGGGAACCGAGCTATGAGCGGACAATTGATCGTCGCGCGCCAGGGCCGCGTGATGGTGCTGACGATGGACGACGCGGCCACCAAGAACGCGCTGGGGCCGGAGATGATGACCGCCGCCAGCGACGCGCTGGTGCAGGCGGCCGGGGATCCGGGGGTGGGCGCCATCGTCCTGACCGGGGCAAACGGCACCTTCTGTTCAGGTGGCAATTTGGGCCAGCTGCTCGGCACCGCCAAGGCCGATCCGGAGGTCACCCGCGCCAGCCTGGAGCATTTCCATGGCTGGACCCGCGCCATGCGCGCCTGCCCGAAGCCGGTGATCGCCGCCGTCGAGGGAGCCGCCGCCGGGGCGGGCTTTTCGGTGGCGCTCGGCTGCGACCTGATCGTCGCGGCGGAGGATGCGGTGTTCACGCTGGCCTATGTGAAGGTCGGGCTGAATCCCGATGGCGGCGCTTCCGCCTTTCTCGCCCGTGCCGCGACGCCGCAACTGGTGGCCGAGATCATGTTCGAAGGCGGCAGGATTGGCGCGGCGCGGCTGGCCCAGCTCGCCATCGTCAACCGGGTGGTGGCGCCCGGCACCACGCTGGCCGAGGCGCTCGCCTGGGCGGAACGGCTGGCGGACGGACCGACGCTCGCCATCGGCCGGGCCAAGCGGCTGATCGAGAGCGGCTTTGGCGCGCCCGACGACCAGCTCGACCGCGAGGCCGCGTTCTTCGTCGAAGCCCTGCATGGGGCGGAGGCGGCGGAGGGCATTACCGCCTTTTTCGAGAAGCGCCCGCCCGATTACCCTCGCTGAAATCGGCTGTCACGGCCGAGCTTATCGTCAGGCCAGCAACGACAGGGTAGGATCGGGCGGGGTGGGTGCGGCGTTTTCCAAGGTGCGGGCGATGTCGGGCGGCGCCCCGGTCAGCCGCAGCGGGTCCGTCCGGCCGGCGAAATACAGCTCCGTCCCGCCGTCGGCCGTGGCCCGCAGATAGGCGACGGCAATCGGGTTCACCATAACGGATTCCCCGGACGTGTCGGTCAATTCAACGAATGCCATTGCGTGTTTCCTCTCTCGCGTCCGGGTAAAACGCTCTGCGATGGTGTATGTTTCCAACCCGGACGTTCAGTGAGGCATCATGCCCGGAAGGGAGTACCCCTTAGACCTCTTGAACGGGACGGAACCGCGACAAACATGGGCGGTTCAGTTGATCGAAGCCGAACCTGCTTCGAAAACCGGACGGGACGGGCTATAAGCCCGCACCGTCAATCAAGGGAGCATGCCGTCTTGAAGGTGCTTGTCGTCGAGGACGATCCGCTGATCGGTCCGGCCGTGAAGGCCGTTCTGGAGAATGCGGGCTATACCGTGGTTGGACCGCTGCGCGACGCCGCCAAGGCTGCGCGGGTCGGTGCCCGCGAATGTCCCGAACTGGCGCTGGTCGACGTCAATCTCGCCGGTGGGGAGAATGGCTTGGTCCTGGCCCGACGCCTGTGGGAAGAGAATGGCATTCCGTCGTTGCTGATGACCGGCTTCGATCACCATGCGGCGGACGCCCGCAGCTTCGCGATGGGCCTGCTGCGCAAGCCGGTGATGCCGGATGCTCTCGTCCAGGCCGTCGGCGCCGCCGGGGAGATCCTGGGCGGGCTGCGCCCGTCCTCCACCCCGTCCGCGCTGGAGATCTTCCATGGATCGGCTGCGATGACCGCCGGCCTGCCCAAGGCGCGGACTGCCTGATCTCCTTCGTCGCCCGCCGGTCCCTCCGAAAAAACGCCCGCCGAAGAGCGGGCGTTTTCCTTTTTGTGCCCGTGGCGGCAACGGTGGCGGCAACGGGCCGTCCGGTGCTGATCGACGGGTGCCGCGATCATTCCCGCCTCTTGCTGTTGGGATGTGGGAAGGCGGGAGCGACTCCATCGGATGTCGCGCCGCCGATGGATTTCGATGTTCCCACACCACGGCTGTCCGACCGCCGCACAGGGCGATGACGGGCAGGTACAGTCAAAGGAATCGTCATGAAGAGCCTGATGATCGGCACCGCCACCGCCCTGGCCCTGATGGCCGCCCCGGCCTTCGCAGCCAGCAGCGGTTCAATCTCCGGCAGCCCGGCGGCGAACAGCGCCGGCTCCTCCACCAACTCCAACCAGACAAATCCGCCCTGTACGTCGAACAACCAGCTCGGCTGCGGTTCGATGGGCGGTATCGACAGCAACGGCGGCGCCACCAGCGGTTCGTCTTCCAACGGGTCTTCGATGGGCAGCGGCTCGATGACCGGCTCCGGCTCCTCCAGCTCGACCAACGGGACCGGCGGCAACAGCCTGGGCAACAGCGGCTCGATGGGCACCGGCTCGGACGGACCGGTCGGCACGCAGCAGCCGTCGGGTTCCATGGGCGGCAGTTCGATGGGCGGCTCCTCCGGCACCGGCAGCACGGCGCGCTGATCCAGGCGGCGGGACAAGAGGGAAGGGCGCGCGATCACTCGCGCGCCCTCTCTCATTTCCGGAAAGCCGTCAGTCCTCGCGGGACAGCAGGGCCACCGGCAGGTCGGCGAACAGCGTCGTTGCCATAACGGCGTCCCCTCCCTCCACCTTTGCTCCGGTCAGCCGATTGCGCCAGCCTGTGCCGCGCGGCAGCGGGATGGCGGTGTTGCCCCACTCCGGGTTCTCGCCCAACTGCCCGGCCAGCCGGGGAACCGCCACCACCACGGTATCGTCGCCGCAGCGGCGGGCATAGGCCACGACATGGTCCGCACGGTCGCCGGTGGCGTCCAGCGGCAGATACTCGCCGGCGCCGAAGACATCCGGCAGCTCCGCACGGAGCGCCAGAGCCTGCCGGGTGACCGCCAGCTTCACCGCGCCGTCGGTCCAGCGTTCCAGCAAGGTGGAGACGGTACCCTGTTCCACCGCGCCCTCGACCTCGTCCAGCAGCTTGCGGCGGGCGTCGTAATCCACCGGCAACCGGTTGTCCGGATCGACGAGGCTGAGATTCCATAGCTCGCAGCCCTGGTAGATGTCCGGCACGCCGGGGCTGGTCAGCTTCAGCAGGGCTTGGGACAGCCCGTTGACCATGCCGATACGGGCCAGGGCCGCCTGGAAGGGCAGGAACGCCTCCAGGAAGGCGTTGCGGCGGGTGACGTCCAGCGCGTCGTGGATGAAGCTGACGACCGCCCCTTCATAGGCGTCGTTCGGCGCCGCCCAGGTCGAATGCACCTTGGCCTCGCGCATCGACTTGGTCATGGCGCCGACGATGCGCTCGGCGAAGGTGGTCATCGCCGACTGGTCGATCCGATCGGCCGAGGTGCCGGTCAACTCCGCCGGCCAGGCGCCGAGCAACAGCTGGTAGAACAGGTATTCGTCGTTGCGGTCGGGCGGGGCGGTGCCCTCCACGTCGCCGCGGCGGGCGCGCAGCAGCCGGCTCCAGGTCTGGACCTGCCGCTCCCACTCCTCCGGCATCTCCGACAGGGCGTAGAGCCGGGCGCGGGTGTCCTCGCCGCGCTTGGTGTCGTGGGTGGTGCTGGCCAGCATGTTGCCCGGCCAGTTGCGGGCGCGGTCCTGGTTGGCACGGTGGAAGGCGGCGACGCTGACGCCGAAATGGTCGGGATGGCCGCCGACCTCGTTCAGCGCCACCAGCCGGTTGTAGCGGTAGAAGGCGGTGTCCTCCAACCCCTTGGCCATCACCGGCCCGCTGTATTGCTGGAACCGCATGGCGAAGCGGGCGACCTGCCGGCGGCTGTAGCCGCTCTTCGGCGCGGCCACCAGATCGGTGGTCAGCAGCCGTTGCAGGAAATCATAGACCGATCCGTCCGGACCTTGCTCGACCCGCCGCGCCTGGGAGATCGCCCAGTCGATGTCCCGGCGGTCCAGGTCGCTGGGAACGCCGCCATCGACATAGGTGCGATAGACCGGGAAACGGGCGATGGTCTCCTTCAAAGCCTGCTGCAGGATGTTGGCGGTGAAATCGGCGGTGGCGGGGTTTGAGCGGGCAATGCGTGCCGCCTTGCGTGACAGCACGTTCAGCTCGCTCGCCATCTCGCTTTCCATGATGCGGACCTTGCACTGCCGCACCACCTCCTCGAAGTCGTCGCGCCGCCCGATGAAGTCGGCATAGAGGCGGGTGAAGGAGTCCTCCGCCTTGGGATCGACGAACAGCCCACCCATCAGGTTGGCATATTCATAGCCGGTGGTGCCGTCGATCGGCCAATCCTCGCGCAGCCGCTCGTGCCGGGCCAGGATCTTCTCGACCACCAGATAGAAGGGCTTGGACGAAGCCGCGACCAGCCGCTCGCAATAGCCCCTCGGGTCGATCAGCCCGTCGATGTGGTCGATGCGGATGCCATCGAGCGTGCCGTCCTCCACCATCTTCAGCACCATGCGGTGCGCCACGTCGAACAGCTCCGGCTCGTCCATGCGCAGGCCGGCGAGTTCATTGATGTTGAAGAAGCGGCGGTAGTTGATGTCGTCCGCCGCCACCTTGAAATAGGCGACGCGCCAGTTCTGGCGGCCGATCAACTCGTGCAGATGGTTCCAGCTGTCGATCTCCCCCTGGTAGCCGCGGAAGACGGACAGCCGCTGGTTGATCGCATCGGCTACGTCGGGCCGGGTCGCCACCAGCTCCGCCAGTTCGGCCTTCAGGTCGGAGGCGCGGCGAAGCTGATGCGGGCGGGCGTCGGCCAGATGGGTGAAGCCGTCGGCGATCCGTTCCAGATCCGCATGGTCGCTGCCCAGGATGGTGCCGTAATCCTGCGGCCGCACCGGCAGCTTGTGGCTGCCATAGGCCCAGACGGCGAAGCTGCCGGTCTCCGGGTCGAAGCGCAGGTCCAACCCGCCCGACACCAGCACCGCGCCATACTGGTCGCCCAGGAAGGGCACCAGCACCTTGCCCTGGAGATAGCGGTAGTCGGATTCCCATTCGATGTCGAAATACCCGGCATACGGGCTTTCCGGCCCCCACTCCAGCACGTTCAACCACCATTCGTTGTCGGCGCCGCCGACGCCCATGTGGTTGGGGACGAAGTCCAGTATCTGGCCCAGCTTGTTGCGCTTCAGCGCCTCCACCAGATCGCGGAAGTCGTTCTGGTCGCCAACCTCCGGGTTCAGCTCATTGTGGTTGACGATGTCGTAGCCGTGGGTGCTCCCCGGCCGCGCCTTCATGTAGGGCGAGGCGTAGAGGTGGCTGACGCCCAGGCGGGCGATATAGTCGGCGATGGCGGCGGTGCGATCGAAGCCGAACTCGCCATTCAGTTGGACCCGGTACGTCGCACGAGGGAAGGGCTTGCCGGCGGCGGGGGCCATGGGTGTGTGCTCCTCGGAGTGGGAAGGGGCGGAGTTGGAAAGGGCCACGAGGTCAGGTGTCGGCAGGGGAGGAGGATGGGCGCGCGGCCGCCAGGATGTCGGCGACCGCCGCCGGTTCCGGCGCGTCGGCCAGTTCCTCCAGCGTCATCGACAGCTTGCGGCGCCAGTTGGGATACTGGTCGGTGGTGCCGGGCAGGTTGACCTGATCACGCTCGCGGGTCAGGTCGTCCAGCTGCGCCACCGCCAGCGCCGCCTCGGTGCGGGCTAGGAAGGTGTGCACCGCATGGTCCAGCGTCTCGTCATAGGGGCTGTCCGGCCCGAAGCCGGCGGGCAGGGCGATCCCGGCGTCGCGCAGGGCGTCGACCAGGGCGCCGCGGTCGGCCGACCGGCGATCCTGCTGCTTCCTTTCTTCGTCTTCGGCCGGATAGAGGCCTTTCTCGGCCTTCAGCGTGATGTCGTCGCCCTCCCACCAGCCCCGCAGGGTGGCGAGGTCGTGGCTGCCGACGGTGGCGAGCGCCAGTTCCGGATATTCGTCCGGTCCCTTGAAGGCGCCGTCCTCGGTCCATTCGAAGAAGACGACGCGGTAGCTCAGCACCCCGGCCTCGGTCATCCGCTCACGGAACCCCTCCGGTACGGTGCCCAAATCCTCGCCGACGACGAGGCAGCGGTGACGCTGGCTTTCCAGCGCCAGGATGCCCAGCAGATCCTCCATCGGATAGGCGACATAGGCACCCTCGCCCGGCGGATGGCCGTCCGGGATCCAGTAGACATGCTGGAGCGCCATCACATGGTCGATGCGCAGCGCACCGGCATGGCGCATGTTGGCGCGGACCAGATCGATGAAGGGCTGGTAGCCGGCCGCACGCAGCGCCTGGGGATGGAAGGGCGGCAGTCCCCAATCCTGGCCGGCCGGGTTGAACAGGTCGGGCGGGGCGCCGACATGGGCGGCGTCCACCACCGCTCGAGGCGTCATCCAGGTCTCCGCCCCGCTGGCATCGGCGCCGACCGCCAGATCGCGGTAGAAGCCGATGGCCATGCCGAGTTCGGCCGCCCGCCCCGCCGCCAGGCGAAGCTGGTCGTCCGCCAGCCATTGCAGCCAGGCGAAATAGGTTACGCGGTCGGGATTCTCCTTGGCGAAGCGCTCAACCGCCGGGGCCGTCGCATCATGGAATTCCGCCGGCCACCGGTGCCAGTCCGCCTTGCCCTCGGCGGCGAAACGTTCACGCAAGGCCTGGAAGGTGGCGAAGCGCTCCAGCCCGATGCCGCCCTCGGTCCGGAAGGCGTCGAAGGCGGCGCGGCGGTCCGGCTTGGCCGAGGTCTGGAAACCGGCGAAAAGCTTTTCCAGCATCGGCAGCTTCAGACCGGACACCGCCGTGTAATCGACGTTGGCGGAGGCGCGGGCCGCCTCCAGCGCCTGCCGGAACTCCGGCGAGGCGACCTCGTTGCGCAGTGCCGCATCGTCGAGGAACTCCGGCACGGCGGTGACATCGATGTAGAGCGGGTTCAGGAACAGCCGGCTGGCCGGGGAATAGGGGCTGGCATGTTCCGGATTGTCGAGGAACATGGCATGCAACGGGTTCAGCCCGATCACCGCCGCCCCGCGCGCCGCCGCAATGTCGGCCAGCGTCCGCAGGTCGTTGAAGTCGCCGATGCCCCAGTCATGATCGCTGCGCAGGGTGTAGAGCTGCGCCGACAGGCCCCACAGCTTTTCCCCCACCAGCATCGGTGTCGGCAGATGGCAGCGGGCGGGTGCCAGGATCAGGCGGGTTTCCACCGCGCCATGCTCGGTCTCCACCCGCAGCGTGTGGTAGCCGGCCTGGGCCAGCGGCCCCAGCGGCAGACGGCGTTCGGCATAGGTCACGTCGCCGGCGGTGATGCAGCGGCAGCGCGGCAGGCTGCCGAAACCGACGACGCCGCTCTGCGTCTCCCCGCTTTCCAGCGTCAGGGTGTAGCGCAGGGTGCGGGTGCCATGGGGCAGGGTGACCGGCACGGTGACCGCCTCGCCCGCCCGGCGGACCACCGCCGGCGGCAGGGCGCGGCCATACTCCTCCTCGTCCAGCCGGTCGAGATGGGCGAGTGCCGCGGCCTCGTCCCCCGCCTCCACGCCCATGGCCGATAACAGGGCGCGGACGGTGTCCTCGCTGGCCGTCACGGTTTCCCCGGCGGCATTGTCGAAGGAGCGCTCCACCCCCATGCGGTCCGCCAGCCGGTCGAGTGCGGAGGCGTCCTCCAGCCACAGAACCACCGACCAGGGACCGAGCGTGTCGCCGGTCAGCCCGGCACCCTCGGTCCACAAAACGCGGCCCATGATTTCGGGGAAGCCGTCAGCCGGATTGTCGGCGAGATTGGCGAAGGCATGCAGGCGGCTGCCGTCGCCCAGTTTCCAGCAGACGGTCAGGCCGGTCCTGCCGACGACGCCGTGGCCCGACGCACCGCCGGGAACGCCGTCCAGCCGCGGCACGATCTCCGTCCGCCGCAGGGCCAGAGCCCGGCGGTACCAGTCGAGCCAGTCGGCATGCTCCGGTGCCCCGCGGGCCTCCCAGTCCAGCTTGGCCGAGTCCGCGGTTTCCGGCGCGGTGGGATCGGGGATGCGGGCGCGGGCCTCGGGGTCCTGGAATTCGGGAAACTTGGCGAACTCCTCCGCCCGGCCCTTCCGCACAGCCTCGGCCAGCTCCTCGCCGAAATCGCAGAAGAAGGGGAAGGGCTTGGCCGACGCCCATTCCTCGCCCATGAACAGCATGGGGATGCCGGGACCCAGCAGATAGAGGATGGTGGCGGCGCGAACGGCCTCAGGCTTGGCGATGTGGGAGATGCGCTCGCCGAAGGCGCGGTTGCCGATCTGGTCGTGGTTCTGGATGAAGGTGACGAAGGCGGTCGGCGGCAGATGCGCCGACGGCTCCCCGCGCAGCTCGCCGTCGCGGTAGGCCGACGGCTCGCCCTGGAAGGAGAAGCCCTCCGCCAAGGTCCGGCCCCATTTTGCCGGATCATGGGCGTAATCAGCGTAGTAGCCGCCATCCTCGCCGGTCGCCGCGCTGTGCAGGCAGTGGTGCAGGTCGTCGTTCCACTGGGCGGAGTGCCAGCGCGGATCGCCCTCGCGGTGGCGGGCCAGGAAGCGCGCCTGGTTGGCGTCGTTCTCCAGCACCAGATGGACATGGCGCTGGTTCTGGAAATGGCTGTGCACCCGCTCGGCCAACTCCTCCAGGACATGGCGGTCGCTGTCGTCGATGATGGCGTGGACCGCGTCCAGCCGCAGCCCGTCGAGGTGGAACTCCTCCAGCCAATAGAGCGCGTTGTGGACGAAGAAGTCGCGCACCGGCCCGCTGCGTTCGCCGTCGACGTTGATCGCCGCACCCCAGGGGGTCTTGTGGCGGTCGGTGAAGAATTTGTTGGCGAAGGCGTGGAGGTAATTCCCCTCCGGCCCGAAGTGATTGTAGACGACGTCGAGGAAGACCATCAGCCCGCGGGCATGGGCCTCCTGCACCAGGGTCTTCAGATCCTCCGGCCGGCCATAGGCGCTGTCGGGGGCGAAGGGCAGCACGCCGTCATAGCCCCAGTTGCGCGTGCCGGGGAAGTCGGCCACCGGCATCAGTTCGATCGCCGTGACGCCCAGTTCGACCAGATCGTCCAGCCGGTCGATGGCCGACAGGAAGGTGCCTTCCGGGGTGAAGGTGCCGACATGCAGCTCGTACAGCACCGTCTCGTGCCAGGGCCGGCCGGTCCATGCGGCATCGGTCCAGGCATGGACGCCGGGGTCGATCACCTCCGACAGGCCATGCACGTCGTCCGGCTGGAAGCGGGAGGCCGGATCCGGCACCGCCAGCCCGTCCGGCAGGACGAAGCGGTAGCGGCTGCCGGCCTGCGCCCGCGCCGTGGTCAGGCTGAACCAGCCATCGCCCTGGTCCTCCATCGCCACCGGCTGGCCGCCGTCGTCGAGCGACAGCAGGACCGACGCCACCGACGGCGCCCAGATCGAGAAGCGGACGGAGCCGTCGGCCTGCACCTCCGCCCCGAAGGGCATGGCATGGCTGCGGCGGCGCTCGTCCACCGGGGCGATGCGGTCACGGTCTCGGCTGGCGATTTCCGGCCCGGCGTCAGCGCGGATGATGGCGGTGACGCCGGCCAGCGGGATGGCCACCCAGTCCGGCCGGTTGGCAAGCTCGTAACCGACCTCGTACAGCGCCTTTTCCAGCAGGAACAGCTTCAGCAGCGCCGGTGCCGCCTGCGGATCGCGCGGGAAGCCGGGGCAGTCGCCGATGGCATTGCGGTAGCCGTCGAGGAAGGCGGCCGACGCCGCCCCCTCCCACCAGGACAGCCAGACGGTGCGGACGTCGCGGGACGGTCCGTCGAGATCGGCCGGGATTGCGGCACGGGCCATGGCGGCGGCATAGGCGATAGAGCGCAGCATGCCGGCGACATCGCGCAGGATGCAGTGCTTGGCCCGTCGTTCGGCCAGCGGACGCATCGGCTCGCCTTCGAAATCGACGATCTGCACGTCGCCGCGCGACACCAGAACCTGCCCCAGGTGATAGTCGCCGTGCAGCCGCATGGCGCTGAGGTCGGCGGTCGAGGGGACCAGCGCGTCGATCTGCGCCATCACCGCATCCTCGCTGGCGGCCAGGGCCTTGGCCTGTGCGGAGATCGCCGGATCCAGGGTGGGACCGGCGGCGCGCAGCCGGTCCAGCACGCGCTTCGCCAGGGTGCGCACGCCACCCGCCCACTCCTTCAGCCGTTCCGCCGTCGCCGGTTCCGGCGTGAAGGCGTCGCCGCCGCCGGGGGTGGCGAGCGCCCGGTGAAGCTCCGCCGTCCGCCGGCCCAGCAGGCGCAGGAATTCAACATTGCCGGCATCGGCCGACTGGGCGGCTTCCCCGCTCTCGAACCGTGCGACGCGCGCGTTCAGGTAACCGGTGACATGGCCCCAGGCATCCTGTGCTTCCGGCACCAGTTCCTGCATCACGCAGAGCGTGGTGGAGCCGGAGCTGTTGGCCCGCTCGACCCAGCCCAGCAGGGCCGGCGTGTTGGGGAACTGCGCCACCTCGGTCAGGAAGCGGCTGACCTCCAGTTCGGGATGGATTCCCGGCTCCAGCTTGCGCAGCCCCTTCAGGATGGCGGTGTCGCCGACCCGGATGGAGGTGTTGGACTGCTCCGCGGTCATCCGGTGCAGCGGGGCTTCGTGCAATTGCGCCGTCACCGCCTCGCAGGCGCGGGTGTGCCCGGCGGTCAGGCCGGCGGACAGAGCCGTTTCACCCGGCACCATGTCGCGCTTCAGAATGGCGCCCAGCAGCGCGCGTACCACGCCGTCATCGGCATAGCCGTCGCGCAGGCGGCCGGCGACCGGCAGATCCTCGGTACCCTTGATCACCGACATGTCCTCGCCGGTGCCGCGGTCGAGGATCAGGGGAAGCTGGTAGAGCTGCGGGTCCCGCCCCGGCGGTTCGACCCGCAACAGGCAGAGCTGGGCCTGCGCCCCGCCGGCCAGGGGCAGCGGGAGGGCATCGACGATGCGCACGACCGGTCGTCCGGCGTCCTTCGCCGCATACCAGCGGCGGGTCAGCAGATGGTCCGGCAGCAGATCGTCCTGGAGGCGGGACAGGATCTCGCTTTCCAGCGGGTTGGCGAGAATGTTCGGCTGGGCATGTGACTGCGGCGCGGTGGGCACGAGGGCTCCTCCCCTGTTGAGCGCTGGGTGGCACGTCGCTCAAACAGCAAGGAGCGAGGGAGTTCCCGCACCCGCGAAGCCGCTTCCACGAACGACCGCACCCTTTCCCAAAAGAGCGGTCAGACGGTACGCGGGTGGTGCGGCAGATGGGCAAGCCGGCCGATCCGCTCGGCCACTTGCAGAGCCTCGACCACATCGTCCAGCCGTCCGTCACGCATCAGGTTGTGCGCATGGGTGTTCAGCGCGGCGACGACGGCCCGTTCATCGGACACCCCGCGGGCCGGTCTCCCGTCCGGGTCCAGCACGGTGGCGCCCAGCGCCGCCATGGCCTCCGCGGTCAGGTTCACGGCCTCCAACAGGGCTTCTTCGTCGTCTTCCGCGGCGGTCAGGATAGGTTCCAGAAGCTCCGCAAGGAGACGGGGGGTCATGGTGCTAATCCTCGGTGACATTCTCAGGCCGTCCCCTTCGACGTCGGTGCTGCATGTTCTTTCGATACAACAGCCGGAGCGAAGGAAAGGTCCGTCCGGCCGCACCGCCCGAACGCCGCCTCCACGACCGTGAAAAGGGCTGCCGGACAGGGGAAGCCACATGGGATCCGCACGGCCGACCGGCAAGCGGAATGGGATGTCAATTGAACGGATGGGAGAGATGTCGTTGCGGCCGGAGGAGGCCCGGGCCGCTCACTCGACGAAGTCCTCCCGGCTCAGCCCGTAGCGCTTCAGCTTGTCGTAGAAGGTCTTGCGCGGGATGTTCAGCGCCTCGACGGCGGCCTTGACGCTGCCGCGGTGGCGGGCGAGTTCGGACTGGATCAGGCCCTTCTCGAACAGATCAACCTGCTCCGCCAGCGAAAGCGTGGACGGTGCGGACACCGGTGCCGGCGCCACATCCTCCAGCCCCAGCACGAAGCGGTCGGCCGCATTGCGCAGCTCGCGCACGTTGCCGGGCCAGTCCTGGCTCGTCAGCCGCTGCATCTGCTCGCGGCTCGGCGCGCGCGGCTCGCGGTTGTAACGGGCGGCGGCCTGAACGACGAAATGCTGGAACAGCAGCGGGATGTCGTCCCGCCGTTCCCGCAAGGGCGGGATGGTCAGCACCACCACGTTCAGCCGGTAGTAGAGGTCCGCGCGGAATTTGCCGGCATCGGCCGCCTGCCTCAGATCGGACTTGGTGGCGGCGACCACGCGCAGGTCGACCGGCACCTGCTCGTTCGATCCCAGGGGTTCGACCACCCGTTCCTGGATCACCCGCAGCAGCTTGACCTGCAAGGCCAGCGGCATGCTTTCGATCTCGTCCAGGAACAGGGTGCCGCCGCCGGCATGCTCGATCCGGCCGACCCGGCGCTTGGCGGCGCCGGTGAAGGCGCCGGCCTCATGCCCGAAAAGTTCGCTCTCGAAGATCGATTCCGGCATGGCGCCGCAGTTCAGGGCGACGAAGGGGTTCTTGCGCCGGCCGCTGGCGGCGTGCAGCGCGCGGGCGACCATTTCCTTGCCGGTGCCGGTCTCGCCGAACACCAGCACGTCGGCGTCAGTGTCGGCGACCGCGGCGATGGTGGCGCGCAGCCGCTCGATGCCGGGGGTACGGCCGACGATGGTCTCCGCCGGGTTCGCTCCGCCGCCGATCTGCGCCCGCAGCCTGCGGTTCTCCATCACCAGCCGGCGCATTTCCACCGCGCGCCGCGCCACCTCGGTCAGCCGGTCGGACGGGAAGGGCTTTTCCAGGAAGTCGTAAGCCCCGTTGCGCATCGCTTCCACCGCCATCGGCACGTCGCCATGGCCGGTGATCAGGATGACCGGCAGGTCGGAATCGATTTCCTGCACCCGCGCCAGCAGGGCCAGCCCGTCCATCTGCGGCATGCGCACGTCGGTGACGAGACAGCCCGGCCAGTCGCGGCCGACATGGCGCAGGGCCCGCTCCGCCCCGTCGCAGGCCGTGACCTCGAAGCCGGCCAGTTCGAGCGCCTGCTGCCCGGCCAGCCGCACCGCGCGCTCGTCATCCA
The DNA here is from genome assembly GCF_019805165.1 of Azospirillum sp. 412522. Lineage (GTDB taxonomy): Bacteria > Pseudomonadota > Alphaproteobacteria > Azospirillales > Azospirillaceae > Azospirillum. The sequence continues at coordinate 65,473 of NZ_RWIJ01000022.1, read as the reverse complement.
CGAACAGCACGCTGCCGGCGGTCTCGGAAATGGACTGGCTCATAGGGACTGCTCCATGGTCTTGAGCCGCAGAGTGAAGACGGCGCCGTGGCCGGGCTTCCCGTTGCGGTTGGCGGCGGTCAGGCTGCCGCCGAAATCCTCGACGATGCCGTGGCTGATCGACAGACCCAGCCCCAGCCCCTCGCCGGCCTCCTTGGTGGTGAAGAAGGGGACGAACAGGCGGGACAGGTCGGCCACGGCGATGCCGCTGCCGCTGTCGGCCACGCTCAGCAGAGCCTCTCCCTCCGCCGCGACCAGCCCGATGCGCAGGTGGCGCAGGGGACAGCCGCGCATGGCGTCGGCGGCGTTGCCGATCAGATTGACCAGCACCTGTTGCAGCCGCACGTCCTCCGCCACCACCCGGACCGGCTGGTCGGGCAAATCGACCTCGACGTCGATGTCCTCCCGCCGCAGCTTGGCCTCCAGCAGTGCCAACGCCTGGGCAACCGCCCCTTGCACCGACACGGGCCCCAAAGTGCCGGAGGCGCGACGGGCAAAGCCCTTCAACTGACGGGTGATGGCGGCCATCCGGTCGGTCAGCTCGGCGATCTCCGCCAGATTGTCGCGCACCGCATCCATCCTCCCGCGCTCCAGCAGGACCACGGCATTGTCGGCGAAGCTGCGCATGGCGGCCAGCGGCTGGTTGATCTCGTGGGCGATGCCGGCCGACATCTGTCCCAGAGCCGCCAGCTTCGCCGCCTGTGTCAACTCGTTCTCCGCGGCGCGCAGGTCGGCTGTGGCGGCGGCCACCCGGCGTTCCAGCTCCGCCCGCGATTCCTCCTGGAGGGCGAGCCGTTCCACCAGCGCCACCCGTCGCAACGCCACGGCATAGGCGGCAAGCGCCGCCATCGCCACCGCGGCGGCAGCCAGCAGCCCGGCGACCCAGGCGCGCGCCGTCACCGGGTCCAGGCTGGTCAGGCTGTGCAGGGTCCAATCGCCACCCGGCATGGCGACGGAGGTCAGCAGATAGCGCCGCTGCCCGCCTCTCTCCTCCAGCGCGATGCGGTCGGAAGCGCCGCCGAAGGCCCAGGGCAGCACGTCCAGCCCCTCGCTGGTGCCCTCCGGCATGATCGGCAGGCTGATCGGCAGGCGGCGGGGCAGGGCGTGATAGCGCCAGGACGGCATGTTGGTGATGAACACCACCCCGTCGCGATCGGTCACCAGCAGCTTTTCCTGGCCCGGCGCCCAGGCCCCTTCCAGCCGGTCGAACCCCAGCTTCAGCACCACCGCCCCGACTGTGCGGTTTTCCGCCACCACCCGGTTCGCGGTGTAGAAGCCCGGCACCAGGGACGTGGTGCCCAGCGCGAAATGGTGCCCTTCACCCTGGTCGATCGCCATGCGGAAATAGGGCCGGTAGGAGAAATTCTCGCCGACGAAGCTGGCGGGACTGTCCCAGTTGCTGGCCGCCACCGTCGTTCCCTTGGCATCCATCACGTAGAGCGCCAGCGCATCCAGCGCCCGGGCGATGTCCTGCAGCTTGCGGTTCAGCCGGTCGACCGCGGCCGGCGTCGGGCTGGCCAGCAGGGCGCGCACCTCCTCGTCCCGGGCCAAGGCCAGGGGAACGGCCGCATGCCGCTCCAGCTCCGCCCGCAGATTGGCGTTGTAGAGCGCCAGCTGCGCCCGGGCGCTGTCCTTCAGATCGTCCACTGCAATGGACGATGCCCAGCCCGCGGCCAGGGCCGCCGCCACCGGAACGCCCAGCAGCAGCGCCGCCATCAGCAGCCGGCGCGGCCGTTCCAACGCCCGCGCCACCAGTTGCGCCGCCGGCGAGAGCGTCACCGGGACGGGCGGAGCGGTCGAATCTGTCGCCGGTGCGGTGGGATGGATAAGCAACGTCGCTTCCGGTCGTGCTGCGCCGCAACATTGATGCCGCAGCGCTGTGAAGTGTGTGGATTTTCGCACATCCCCAGACCCCGTGTCGTGCGGATTCTCGCCCTCCTGGATTTGGCAAATGCTTGATGTTGCTGGATTCAGCAATTGGCCCGCCACTTGCTTTCATAGCCAATCAGTTGGGGCCGCCCGCCCAGCCGGTCGCAAATGCCGGACGAAAGAACGGGCCCCCGTCAGGAACGCCGTTCTGAGGAACGCCACGAGGAGAGCAGCATGAGCGCAGACGCGACCGCCGGCCGGCCGGGCACGGTGAAGAAGCCCTTCTACACCAACCTGACCTTCCAGGTTCTAACCGCCATCAGCTTCGGCATTCTGCTGGGGCACTTCTACCCGTCGCTCGCGGTGGAGATGAAGCCGCTGGGCGACCTGTTCATCAAGATGGTCAAGATGGTGATCGGCCCGATCGTCTTCCTGACGGTCGTCACCGGCATCTCCTCGATCGGCAACCTGAAGAAGGTCGGCAAGGTCGGCGGCAAGGCGCTGCTGTATTTCGAGGTCGTGACCACCTTCGCCCTCGGCATCGGCCTGCTGGTCGTCAACCTGGTCCGTCCCGGCGCCGGCATGAACATCCTGCCCGGCCAGCTGAAGGCCGATTCCGTGCAGAAATACGCCACCACGGCGAAGGAGCACGGCTTCATGGACTTCGTCGTCGGCATCGTTCCCGACAATGTCGTCGGCGCCTTCGTGCAGGGCGACATGCTGCAGATCCTGTTCTTCGCGGTGGTGTTCGGCGTCGCGCTGTCCGCCATGGGCCAGAAGGGCAAGCTGGTCGAGGACATCTTCGACAAGGTCGGCCACGCCCTGTTCGGCGTGATCGGCATCCTGATGCGCGTCGCCCCGGTCGGTGCTTTCGGCGCCATGTCCTTCACCATCGGCAAGTACGGCATCTCGTCGCTGACCGCGCTCGGCCAGCTGATGGCGTCGGTCTACATCACGATGGCGATCTTCATCTTCGTCGTGCTCGGCGGCATCGCCAAGGCCTACGGCTTCAGCATCTGGAACTTCATCCGCTACATCCGCCAGGAGCTGCTGATCGTTCTCGGCACCTCGTCTTCCGAATCCGTGCTGCCGCGGATGATGGAGAAGATGCAGAAGTTCGGCTGCTCCAAGCATGTCGTCGGTCTCGTCATCCCGACCGGCTACTCCTTCAACCTGGACGGAACCTCGATCTACCTGTCGATGGCCGCCATCTTCATCGCCCAGGCCTTCAACGTCGACCTGACGATCTGGCAGCAGCTCTACATCCTGGTCATCCTGATGCTCACCTCCAAGGGTGCGGCGGCGGTGACCGGCGGCGGCTTCGTGACGCTGGCCGCCACCCTGTCGGCCACCGGCGTCCTGCCGATCGAGGGGCTGGCCCTGCTGCTCGGCGTCGACCGCTTCATGTCGGAAGCCCGGGCGCTCACCAACCTGATCGGCAATGGCGTCGCCACCGTCGTCGTCGCCAAGATGGAAGGCGAGTTCGACGAGACCAAGGCGGTCGCAGAGTACCAGCAACACTTCAAGGAGCCGGCGCTGGCCCGGATCTGACGATCCGCAAGGGACGCACCGCACGCATGCGGGCGCCGGATTTGGAAATTCCGAAGATGATCCATCCGGCCTTCCAGAGGATCCTGTAAGATCAGGGGGACGCTTCGATTTGGTTCGAATCGTCCCCTTCTCATTTTCCGGGGTGGTTGGCGCATCGGCCCCAATGGGGTATAACCGCCATCCAGGCGAAGTGAACACAAAGAATTAACTTAAATCTCGTTAACCGGAGGAAGAGACCCGATGTCCGGCGATTTTGAAGCGATGGCGCTTGAGTATCACCGCAATCCGCGGCCCGGCAAGCTGGCGGTCGTCGCAACCAAGCCCATGGCCAATCAGCGCGATCTGGCGCTGGCATACTCGCCGGGCGTGGCCTACGCCTGCACCGCCATCGCCGAGGATCCGTCGAAGGCGGCGGAACTGACGGCGCGTGCCAATCTGGTCGCGGTGGTCACCAACGGCACCGCCGTGCTGGGACTGGGCAACATCGGGCCGATGGCCGCCAAGCCGGTGATGGAAGGCAAGGCCGTCCTCTTCAAGAAGTTCGCCGGCATCGACTGCTTCGACATCGAGCTGAACGAGCTGGACGTCGATGGTCTGGTCGATACCATCGTCCGGCTGGAGCCGACCTTCGGCGCCATCAACCTGGAAGACATCGCCGCCCCCGCCTGCTTCGAGATCGAGCGCCGTTGCCGCGAGCGCATGAAGATCCCGGTGTTCCACGACGACCAGCACGGCACCGCCATCGTGGTGGGCGCCGCCGTCCTGAACGGCCTGGCATTGGTCGGCAAGGACATCTCCCAGGTCAAGGTGGTCTCCACCGGCGGCGGCGCCGCCGGCATCGCCTGCCTGGACCTGATGCTGTCGCTGGGCGTGCGGCGGGAGAATGTCTGGCTGGTCGACCGCATCGGCGTGGTCCACAAGGGCCGAAACGAGGAGATGAACGAATACAAGGAGGCCTACGCGCACGACACCGCGGCGCGCACGCTCTCCGACGTCATCGACGGCGCCGACATCTTCCTCGGCCTGTCGGGCGCCAAGGTTCTGAAGCCGGAACTGCTGGCCCGCATGGCGGACAAGCCGCTGATCCTGGCGCTCGCCAACCCGGAGCCGGAGATCATGCCGGATCTGGCCCGCGAAGCCCGTCCGGACGCCATCATCGCCACCGGCCGCTCCGACTTCCCCAATCAGGTCAACAACGTCCTGTGCTTCCCCTTCATCTTCCGCGGCGCGCTGGACGTCGGCGCCACCACGGTGAACGAGGAGATGAAGATCGCGGCGACCCACGCCATGGCCAGCCTTGCCCGCGCCGAACCGTCGGACGTGGTGGCGGCGGCCTATGTCGGCGAAACGTTGCGCTTCGGCCCGGACTACATCCTGCCAAAGCCCTTCGATCCGCGCCTGATCGTCGAGGTGTCGTCGGCCGTCGCCAAGGCCGCCATGGACAGCGGCGTCGCCACCCGGCCGATCGCCGATTTCCGCGCCTACCGCGACCAGCTGAACCAGTATGTCATCCGCTCCGGCCTGTTCATGAAGCCGGTGATCACCAAGGCCAAGACCACGCCCAAGCGCGTCGTCTATGCCGAGGGCGAGGATCCGCGCGTCATCCGTTGCGCCCAGGTGGTGGTTGACGACGGCATTGCCCAGCCGGTGCTGATCGGCCGCCGCGACGTGATCGAGCGCGTCATCTCGGAAATGGGCCTGCGTCTGAAGATCGGCCAGGACGTGGAGGTCATCGAGATCATCCGCGACCCGCGCTATCACAACTTCACCGAACATTACCGCAAGCTGATGGGCCGCCGCGGCGTGTCGCCCAGCCATGCCGCCAACGTGGTCCGCACCCAGCCGACCGTCTTCGGCGCCCTGATGGTCCGCCGTGGCGAGGCCGACGCGCTGGTCTGCGGCACCACCGGCCGCTTCAACGAGCATTGGGCGCATATCTGCGGCCTGATCGGCCTGCGCGACGGCGTGAAGGTCGCCGCGACGATGAACGCGCTGATCTCGCAGAAGGGCGTCCACTTCATCACCGACACCTACGTCAACCCCGATCCGACCGCCGAGGAGGTTGCCGAGATCGCCCGGCTGGCGGCGGACGAGGTGAAGCGCTTCGGCATCGAGCCGAAGGTGGCGCTGCTGTCCCACTCCAACTTCGGCAGCGCCGACACGCCCTCCGCCCGCAAGATGCGCGCGGCGGTGAAGCTGGCGTGGGAACAGATGCCCGACGTGGAGATCGACGGCGAGATGCATGCCGACGCCGCCCTCGCCCCGGCCCTGCGCAAGGAGCTGCTGCCCGACAGCCCGTTGAAGGGCGAGGCGAACCTGCTGGTGATGCCGACGCTGGACGCCGCCAACATCGCCTTCAACATGATGAAGATCCTGGGTGATGCGCAGAATGTCGGCCCGATCCTGCTGGGCGTCCAGCGGCCGGTCCACATCGTCACCCCGTCGGTGACCACCCGCGGTCTGGTCAACATGACCGCCGTCGCCGTCGTCGATGCCCAGCTCGCCGAGCCGGTCAACACTGCTCCGACCCCGCCGGCGGGCGTCGGGGCGTAAATCAGGGACGGCAGGGGGCGCGGTGGTCGCCGCGCCCCCATCCCACCGCTTCGAAATCGTGCTATCCGTTACCCCTAGCCAATAGGAGCGGTCAACAGGAACGGCACGGGGCATGACCAGCAACCAGCGCAAATCCGGCAACTCCGCCGCGGCCACCGCTGCGGCACTGGTGGGGCAAGCCGTACCGCTGCATCAGGCCGGTCGCTTGTCCGAAGCTGAGGCGCTCTACCGGCAGGCGCTCGCCGCGCAGCCCCGGCAGCCCGACGCCCTGCATCTCCTAGGCATGATCGCCTGCCAGACCGGCCGCTTCGTCGAGGCCGCCGACCTGATCGGTCAGGCGGTGGCGGCCAAACGCGACGTCCCCGACTACCACGCCAACCTCGCCTACGCCCTCCAGTCGCTCGGCAGGTTCGCAGAGGCGGAGCGCGCGGCCCGCAATGCCCTGCGCCTGCGTCGCCCTTTCCCGGAAGCGGCCAACACGCTGGGCAATGCCCTGAATTCACAGGGCAAGGTAGCCGAGGCCGCAGAGGCATACCGCGCCGCTCTCCGGGCCCGCCCCGATTTCGCCGAGGCGGAGGGAAATCTTGGTACCGTGCTGCGCAGGCTCGGCCGCTCGGCGGAGGCGGAGCCGCTGCTGCGTCACGCATTGACCGCCAACCCGGCCTTGACGGAGGCGCACGCCGCGCTCGGCCTCGCCCTGCTCGACCTTGGACGGGCCGATGAAGGGGAGGCCGCTTTGCGGGCGGTGCTGGTCCGTCGGCCGGACCACGCGGCGACCGTCCTGGCCCTGGCCGGTGCGCTGCATCGCCGTGGCGGCGATGAGAAGGCGGTCTATCGCCGCTACCTGACATTGGAGCCGTCGGATCCAGAGGGCTGGAACGCCTTTGGCCTCGCCCTGCAAGGCGCCGACAGGATCGGACCCGCCGCCGATGCCTTCGCCCGCGCCCTGCGGCTCGATCCGACGATGGCGGAGGCTGCGACCAACCTCGGCACCATCCGCCGTCTGCAAGGGCAGGCTGCGGTCTCCGCCATCCTGCAACGCCGGGCGTTGGACCTGCGGCCCGGCTACGCGGCCGCCCACACCAATCTGGCGCTCGCCCTCCAGGATTTGGGTGACGAGGCCGGTGCCGAGCAGGAGTTCTCCCGCGCGCTGGAGGCCGATCCGGCACAGTCGCTTGCCCGCTTCAACCGCGCCATCCTTCGCCTGCGGCAGGGCCGGCTGGCGGATGGGTGGGAGGATTACGCCGTCCGCTTCGAGTCCGGCCGCCTGAAACCGAGACGTTCCCTCAACATCCCGGAATGGGATGGCGGCGACCTTGGCGGGCGCCGCCTTCTGCTATGGGCCGAACAGGGACTGGGCGACGAGTTGATGTTCGGCTCCCTGCTGCCCGACGCCCTGGCACGCGTCCCCGACGCCATCGTCGAATGCGAGCCGCGGCTGGTCCCGCTGTTCCGGCGCTCCTTCCCCGGCACCACGGTACGGGCGCCGACGCGGCGGCCGACCGACGCAGACTGCCACTTGCCCTTCGGCTCATTGCCGGGTCTGCTGTGGAGGACGGTCCCCGTCGTGCCTCCGCCCGTCGGCTGGCTGAAGCCGGACCCGGAGCGGATGGCGACATGGCGTTCGCGGCTCGATGCCCTCGGACCCGGGCTGAGGGTCGGCATTGCCTGGACCAGCCAACGCATCACCGCTGAACGTCGGCAGTCCTACACAGACCTGGAGGACTGGATGCCTTTGCTCGGTCTGCCCGGCCTCCATGCCGTCAGCCTGCAATATGACGGACGGGAAGAGGAGATGGCGGCCGTCGAGGAGCGTCTGGGTCGGCGCGTGAACCGCTGGCCCGACCTCGACCAGATCACTGATCTGGAGGGCACGGCAGCTCTCATGGCGAACCTCGATCTGACGATCACCGTCGCATCCTCTGCCGGAGAGATGGCGGCGGCACTGGGCGTTCCGGTCTGGCGGCTCGGCCGCCGCGACTGGACTCAGCTCGGCACCGCCGTGCGCCCCTGGTTTCCTTCCATGCAGTGCATTCCTCCCGATCGAAGCGACGGAGTCAGAAGCGCCATACTGAAAGCAAAACAAATGCTTGCCAGTCTTTCCGCAGGTTATCGATGAGCACTGCCGAATGGTTTGCCGATGCGCTCCGCCAGCATCAGGCCGGTGCGCTGGACTTGGCAGAACCCTTGTATCGGCGCGTGCTCCAGGCGGAACCACGCCATGCCGACAGTTTGCATCTGCTGGGCGTGCTCATCCACCAACTCAACGATCATTTACAAGCTGTTGATTTAATTGGAAAAGCAATCGAAGTGGCGCCTGAGGTGGCGGACTACCACGCCAACCATGGGATCGTTCTGCAGCGGTTGGGCCGGCTTGAGGAAGCCGGAGCGGCGGAACGCCGGGCGTTGGAGCGCGACCCCAACCATGTCGGCGCCCACTTTAATCTCGGACTGGTGCTGGCCGCGCTGGGCCGACTGACGGAAGCGGCAAGCCACTATGCCGAAGCCGCGCGGCTAACGCCGGATCTGGCCGATGCCCACCTGAACCTCGGTGCCGCTCTGCAGGGACTCGGCCGGACGGAGGAGGCGTTGGCCGCCCATGCACGGGCGGCTGAGCTGCTGCCCGGCGACCCCCGTCCCTGGACGAACCGGGCCGTCACGCTGCGCCAGCTTGGCCGGACGGCGGATGCCGCCGAGGCGTTGAGCATGGCGGCGACGCTCGCCGGCGGCACCTCAGACCCTGCGGCGCTCTCCACTCTGGCGGCGGCCCTCCATGCCGCCGGCCGCATGGAGGAGGCGGCGGAGCGCTATGCCGATGCGCTGCGCCTTGATCCGCGGGATGTTTTTTCTATCAATGGCTTGGGGCTTTGCCTTAAAGCTCTTCATCAAGTTGATGATGCCGCTGCCTGCTTCGACGCGGCCATCGCCATCCAGCCTGACCACGCCGATGCGCTGGATAATCTCGGCAGCATCCGCGTCGTCCAGGGTCGGCATGGCGAAGCGGAAGCCCTCCATCGCGAGGCGATCCGGCACCGGCCCGACTTCCCCGGGGCCTGGAACAACCTGGGCAATGCCCGCCACGCCGCCGGCCGCACCGGAGATGCCTGGAGGGCTTGGCATGTGGCATTGGCCCTGGATCCCGTCCTGCCGGAAACCCATACCAACCTGGGCAACGCCCTGCGCAGCGCCGAGCGTTTCGCCGAAGCCGAACGGTCGCAGCGGCGCGCCATCCGGCTCGCCCCGCTGGAGGCGCCGGCCCGCAACAATCTCGGGCATCTGCGCCAGGGGCGCCACGACCATGCCGGCGCCGCCGATTGCTACCGTGGCGCCCTGGCGCTCGACCCCGCCTATGGCGAGGCCTGGAGCAATCTCGGGCTAGCCCGTCAGCGGCTGGGCGACGGTGCGGAAGCGGAGCGCTGCTATGACCGGGCGCTCGCGCTGCGGCCGGACCTGTCGCTGTCCCATTTCAACAAGGGCCTGCTGCGGCTGGAGGCCGGCGATCTCGACCGGGGCTGGTCCGGCTACGCTTGGCGGTTCGGATCGGGACAGGTCGGACGGGGCCGCCAGCCCCGAGCCCAGGCGTGGCGCGGCGAGGATCTGACCGGCCGCCGCCTGATGATCTGGGGGGAGCAGGGGGTGGGCGACACCATCCTGTTCTCCGGCCTCTGTCCGGAACTGGCCGGACGGGCCGTCTCCACCATCATGGAGGTCGACCGCCGGCTGGTGCCGCTGTTCGCCCGCTCTTTCCCCAGCCTGCGGGTGCGGGCGGAAGCCTTGGACGCGCAGGGCCGGGAGGCGATGGCGATTGCCGACTATGACCGCCATGTGCCGATGGGGTCGCTGCCGCGCGTGCTCCGCCGGCGGCTGGCTGATTTCCCGGCACGCCGGCCCTGGCTGGTCCCGGACGCCGGGCTGGTGGAGCGTTGGCGCGGGCGGCTGGCGGCGCTCGGCCCCGGTTTGCGCGTCGGCATCGGCTGGCGCAGCCAGATGATGACGGCGGAACGCAGTGTCGCCTACCTGCCGCTGGAGGCCTGGGCGCCGCTTTTCTCGTTGCCCGGCATCCATTGGATGGTGCTGCAATATGGCGAGGTGGAGGAGGAGATCCGGCAGGCCGGGCAGCGCTTCGGTATCCGGCTGCACCGCTGGGACGACCTCGACCGCAAGGACGATTTCGACGGCGTCGCCGCGTTGATCGCCGGGCTGGACCTCGTCATTTCACCCGCCATGTCGGTGGGCGAACTGGCGGGTGGTTTGGGCACCCCGGTCTGGCGCTTCGGCAGTCGCGACTGGACGCAGCTGGGCAGCGGTGTCCGTCCCTGGTACCCGGCCATGCGCCTGTTCCAGCCTCGTCCCGGCGAACCGCTGTCGGCGACGATGGGCCAGATGGCCCATGCCCTGGAAATCCTCCTCCAAGCCGACCTTTCCCAAGCCGACCTATTCCACCGCGCGGATACCCTCTCCCCCCCGGGGAGAGGGTTGGGTGAGGATGCACAGCGGCAACCTCCCACCTCCCGATTATCGACCACCTCCATCCCGCGTGAAGAACGGCTGTCCGCCGAAGGGGAGAAGCTGGCGGCGCAGGCGGTCGCCCTGCATCGGCAAGGCCGGCTGGCGGAAGCCGAAACCCTCCACCGCAAGGCCATCGGCGCGGCTTCATCACACCCGGCGGCCTGGACCAACGGCGGCCTCACCCTGCTCAGGCTCGGCCGGGTCAAGTCCGCCATCGACTGGCACCGGCGCGCTCTGGCGCTGAACCCCGCCTTTCCCGAAGCGCTTGGCAATCTGGGCGTGGCGCTCCAGACCAAGGGTGCCGGGGCGGACGCCGCGACGCTGCACCGCCGCGCCGTCCGATTGCGTCCCTTGCAGGCGGAAAGCTGGGGCAACCTCGCAGCGGCCCTGCTCGCCGCCCGGCGTTTCGCGGAGGCCGAAACCGCCGGTGCCCGTGCAACAGCTCTGGCGCCCGGCCTTGCCGGAGCGCTGACCACCACTGGCGCGGCAATGAAGGGGCAGGGCCGGTTCGCCGAAGCGGCCCGCCAGTGCCGCCGGGCGCTGTGCATCGTCCCGGCTTCCGCGAAGGGCTGGTCGAACCTGGGCATGGCCTTCGCGGGCCAGGGGCTCTGGAGAGAGGCGCTGCATGCCCACCGGCGCGCGACGGCCCTCGCCCCCGATCTGCCGGATGTCCTGATCAATCACGGCCATACGCTGTTGATGCAGGGCGAGCGCCCGCTCGCCGCCAGCTTTGCCGACCGCGCGTTGGGACTGGCGCCCGACCGTGCCGAAGCGCGGATGAACCGTGCCCTGCTGCGGCTGGCCGAGGGAGACCTGGGCGGCGGCTGGGCCGATTACGCCCATCGTTTCGCCACCGGCGACGCCGTATCCCGCTGCTTTGCCATGCCGGAATGGCAGGGCGAGCCACTCAGCGGTCGCCGCATCCTGGTATGGGGCGAACAGGGGCTGGGCGACGAGATCCTGTTCGGCACGGCGCTGCCCGATCTTCTCCGTCAAGCCGGCGGGGTGATCGTCGAATGCGACCCGCGCCTCATCGGCCTGTTCGCCCGCGCCCTGCCGGGAGCGGAGATTCGGCGACCCATGCCGGATCCGCGGGATGCCGACGTCCATGCTCCGATGGGGAGCATCGCGGCGCGGCTGCGGCCAACCCTGAGGCATTTCCCGGCGACCGCTCCCCTCCTAACCCCCGATCCGCGGCTGGCGGCGGACTGGCGCGGCCGGCTGTCGTCCCTCGGTCCCGGGCTCAGGGTCGGCATCTGCTGGCGCAGCAGCCGGATGACGGCGGACCGGGCCGGCGCATACAGCCGGATCGACCAGTGGGGACCGGTGTTCGCCGTGCCGGGCGTCGCCTTCGCCAGTCTGCAATATGATGGGCACGAGGCGGAGCGGGACGAGGCTCTGCGCCGTTTCGGCACCGTCCTGCACCACTGGCCCGACCTCGACCAGCACGACGATCTGGACGGGGTGTCGGCACTCATGTCGGGCCTCGATCTCGTCATCTCGGCACCGACCGCGGTGGGGGAGCTGGCCGCGGCGCTGGGCGTCCCGGTCTGGCGGATCGCCGGGACCGGCGACTGGTCGGCCCTGGGGACGGGAGTGCGGCCCTGGTTCCCGGCGATGTCGCTTGCGGGCCGATCCGGCGACCGGTCCGGCGGCCACGACGCGGCCCTGGCTGCTGTCGCACGGCGCCTTCGCCGTCTGGCCGATGGCTGCCGGACCGCGGCCTGACCATCGGAGTGGAGGCATCTGCGCAATTCCGCATTGCGATTCCCGTGCGCCCCCATTATCGACTATGGCCGCCGGGTCCCACGCAGGGTGGATGACCCGGCGCCCGCGCCGTCGTAAGCTGCTTTCACGAGCCGGACGGCGACAGCGGGATTTCAGCGAAAGGACGGTCGGTGCGGTCTGAGGACGCTCTTGCCAACATTGACGTCGCGGTGCTCGCCGGTGGGCTGGGGACGCGCATCCGGGGCGTTCTGGGTGACACGCCGAAGGTCCTGGCCCCGATCGCGGGCCGTGCCTTCCTCGGCCACCTCCTCGATTACCTGTCCACCTACGGATCGCGCCGCGTGGTGCTGTGCCTAGGCCATCTGGCCGACCGGGTCACCGCATGGCTGGCGCGCGGCGATTCGGCCGGCACCATCGATGTGGTCTGCCAGATCGAACCGCGCCCACTCGGCACCGCCGGCGCGCTTGGCTATGTCCGCAAGGAACTGCGCAGCAGCACCATCCTGGTGGTGAACGGCGACACCTTCCTGGACGCCGACCTGCGGGCCTTCATCGCCTCCCACCGGCTTTCGGGGGCGGAAGCGTCGGTCCTGTGCGTGACGGTGGAGGACGCCTCCCGTTTCGTGCGGGTGGAGATCGGACCCGACAGCCGCGTCCGTCGCTTCCTGGACAAGGCGCCAGGGGCCGGCGTCATCAATGCCGGGGTCTATCTGTTCTCCGCCGCCTTCGTCGACCGCTTCATCGCGGCGGGGGCGGTGTCGCTGGAACGCGACGTGCTGGAGAAGCTGCCGTCCGGCACGCTGAACGCCCATGTCGCCAAGGCCCGCTTCCTCGACATCGGCACGCCGGAAAGCCTGGCCACCGCCGCCAGCGTCATCGCCGGCCGGGAGTCCTGACGAGGCGTCCTGACGAGGTCTCCTGGCGGCCGCAATTTGCCCCCGCGCGCTCTGCGGCGTGTCGCTGGACAGGCGTGAAGTGCCGGGCCAAGATGCTGGCCGACTCGCTCCCGCGTGTCGTGGCAGGACAGCCACGCCGTCTCTTCCGGACCATTGCCATGGCCGTCATCCTCATCCGAGCCGACGCTTCGCCCATCATCGGCACCGGCCATGTCATGCGCTGCCTCGCCGTGGCCGAAGCCCTGCGCGACCAGGGGCACGAGGTGCTGTTCGCCGCCGTGGAGTCCACTCCCGCCATCGACCGCCGCCTGACGACGGACGGCTTCCGCCATGTTTCCATCGCCGGTCCGGTGGGAGAGGCGGCGGATCTGGCCGCCACCCGTTCCCTGCTGCGGCGGGAGCATGGCAGCGCGGTGATGCTCGATGGCTACCGTTTCGGCGAGGCCTATCGCGCCGGGTTGCAGGCTGCGGGTGCCCGGGTGCTGGCCTGGGACGATCTCGGCGACGGCACGCCCCTGCACGCCGACCTCGTGGTCAACGCGGCGCCGCAGGCCACGACTTTGCCCTATGACGCGATGGCGCCCGGCGCCGTCCTGCTGCTCGGCCCCGGCTATGCGCCCTTGCGGCGGGAGATCCGGCTGGCGGCGCAGGCGCCGCGGCTGACCATCGCCGACCGTCCTGTGCTGCTGGTGACCTTCGGCGGCTCCGATCCGCTCGGCCTGACCGGCCCGGTCCTGGAGATGCTCGGGCGGGCCCGGCCGGCCGGCTGCCGGATCGTCGCCGTCCTCGGCGGCAGCAACCCGCGTGCGGCGGAGGTGACGGCGCTCGCCTCCCGTGAGATTTCCGTGGAGATCGACCATCCGCGCATGGGCGCGCTGATGGCCGATGCCGGGCTGGCGGTGTCGGCCGGCGGCGGCACCATGGGGGAATTGGCGGCACTCGCGGTGCCGACCCTGCTGGTGGTCACCGCCGACAACCAGGCGATGGCGAGCGGCGATGCCGCCGGCCTCGGCTGGAGCACCGCCGTGGATGCCCGCGGCTGCGATCCTGCCGAGGCGGCCGCGGGTATCGCCGAGCGGGCGCTCACCCTATGGGCCGACACCGGGCTGCGGCAGCGGATGCAGGACGCCGCAGCCGCGTTGCCGCTGGACGGCCAGGGGGCGCTGCGCATCGCCCACGCCCTGACCGGTCCGGCGCCCAAACCCGGCAGCGCCGCCCGGCGGCGGACGGCGCTGGCCTGAGGCTTTGTCCCTGCCGGCGGATCAGCTGACCACGCGCCAGGTTCCGTCCGCCTGCTGGCAGGCGGTGCCGAAGCCCTGCTGGGTACGGCCCTGGACCACGATGGTGGTCTGGTATTCGCGGCAGAGCTGGCCCTGCGGCCCGGTCCCCTCGCGCACGGGAGTGTAGGTGCCGTAGTTGCCGGTCTCCGGGTTGTTCCAGCGCACGGTGCTGCCGGTCGGCGCGCTGTAGGCGTTGACCGCCGCCTGCTGGGCATAGTTCTGGTCGGCGCGGTCGAGCGAGGCGCCGGCCGCGTTGCCCAGCGCGGCGCCCAGCAGCGTGCCGACGCCGACCGCCACCAGCTTGCCGCTGCCGCCGCCGAAGCGCGAACCCGCCAGACCGCCGACCACGCCGCCCAGGACCGTGCCGGCGGTCTGCTTGTTGGCGCTGACGCCGCCATAGGAATCGCCGTAGCCGGGCTGGGCGCAGCCGGCGAGCGGAGCCGCGAGCAGGCTGGCGGACAGCGCGGCGGCGAGGAAGGGGCTGGCTTTCATGGTGGCTCTCGTGCTGTTGGGGTCGTCACGAAACTGTACGTTCCTGCCGCCATCAACATGGCTGACCCGCATGTTATTCCCGGCGCGTGACGCGGTGCCTCGCTTGCTCCTATGATCGGATCAACGGTTCCACAAAGGAATCGACGACAAGCCCTTGGGAGGGAACGAACATGCTGCCGAACGCGGACAGCTATGACGGGGTTTCCCGCGCCTTCGCCTGGCGCGTGCCCGACCGCTACAACATCGGCGTCGATGTCTGCGACCGCTGGGCGGAAGCGGAGCCGGACCGCGTCGCCCTGATCCACAAGCTGCGCGACGGTGGCGTCGAGGAGTACCGCTTCTCCGACATTCGCGCCCTGTCCAACCGCTTCGCCAACACGCTGACTGCACAGGGCGTGAACCGCGGCGACCGGGTCGGCATCCTGCTGCCGCAGTCGCCGGAAACCGCCATCAGCCATGTCGCGGTCTACAAGCTGGGCGGCATCGCGGTGCCGCTGTTCTCGCTGTTCGGGGTGGAGGCGCTGGAATACCGGCTGGCCAATTGCGGCGCCCGTGCCGTGGTCACCGATGCCGCCGGAGCCGCCAAGATCGCCCGGATCCGCGACCGTCTCCCCGAGTTGCGCGCGGTGTTCCGCATCGACGGCTCCGGTCCGGGATGCCTCGACTGGCACGGGCTGTGCGACGCGGCGTCGGACGACTTCACTCCGGCCGACACCGCCCCCGACGATCCGGCACTGATCATCTACACCTCCGGCACGACGGGCCAGCCGAAGGGCGCGCTCCATGCGCACCGCGTGCTGCTGGGGCATCTGCCGGGCGTGGAGATGTCGCACGACCTGTTCCCGCAGCCGGGCGACCGCATCTGGACGCCGGCCGACTGGGCCTGGATCGGCGGGCTGCTCGACGTTCTGCTGCCGGCCTGGCATCACGGGGTGACCGTGGTCTCCCACCGCTTCGAGAAGTTCGACGCGGAGGCCGCCTTCGCGCTGCTCGCCGAATTCCGGGTGCGCAACGCCTTCCTGCCGCCGACCGCGCTGAAGATGATGCGGGCGGTGAAGAATCCGCGGACGCGCCATGCCATCGACATGCGGTCCGTCGCCAGTGGCGGCGAGACGCTGGGCGCCGGACTGCTCGACTGGGGACGCGAGACCTTCGGCGTGACGATCAACGAGTTCTACGGCCAGACCGAGTGCAACATGATCGTCTCCTCGGCCGCTTCGCTGACGGTGCCAAAGCCCGGCATCATGGGCCGCCCGGTTCCCGGCCATGACGTGGCGGTGATCGACGGGGAGGGCAACCGCCTGCCGCCGGGGCGGATCGGCCTGATCGCCGTGCACCGGCCGGATCCGGTGATGTTCCTCGGCTATTGGAACAACCCCGACGCCACGGCGGCGAAGTTCGTCGGCGACTGGCTGGTCACCGGCGACCAGGGGGAACTGGACGGGGACGGCTACATCCGCTTCGTCGGTCGGGACGACGACGTCATCACCTCGGCCGGCTACCGCATCGGCCCCGGCGAGATCGAGGACTGCCTGATCGGCCATCCCGCCGTCCGCATGGCGGCGGTGGTCGGCGTGCCGGACCCGCTGCGCACGGAGATCGTCAAGGCCTTCGTCGTCCTGCAGGAGGGGGTGACGCCGGACGAAGCGCTGGTCGCCTCGATCCAGGACCATGTGAAGACCCGGCTGGCCGCCCACGAATATCCGCGCGCCATCGAATTTCTCGAAAGCCTGCCCATGACCACAACCGGCAAGATCATTCGCCGGGAGTTGAGAAACCGCTCATAATATCATGATCGAATTGATTTTATTGGCTGCTGCCTTTCTGGCCGGGGCAATGAACGCCGTTGCCGGCGGGGGGAGCTTCCTGACCCTGCCGGCCCTGATCTACGCCGGGGTTCCGCCGGTCGCCGCCAATGCCACCGGCACCGTCGCCCTGCTGCCCGGCTATGCCAGCGGCGTCTACGGCTATCGCCAGGATCTGGCGCCGGTCGGCACGCTCAGCCTTCCGCTGCTGTCGGCGGTCAGTTTGGTCGGCGGACTGGCCGGGGCCGGACTTCTGCTGGTGACGCCGGATTCGGTGTTCCGCGGCATCGTGCCGTGGCTGCTGCTGGCGGCGACCGGGCTGTTCGCCTTCGGCAACCTGCTGGCCCAGCGGCTGCGCAGCCTGGGACTGCATGGCAACGGGGCGATGCTGGGCACGCTGTTCGCGGTCTCGGTCTATGGCGGCTATTTCAACGGCGGTCTCGGCATCCTCCTGCTGGCGCAGCTCAGCCTGTTCGGCATGACCGACCTCAACGCCATGAACGGGCTGAAGAATTTGTTCTCCGCCGTGCTGACCGCCATCGCCGTGGTAGCCTACGCGGCGGGCGGGGCGGTGGAGTGGCCGAAGGCGCTGCTGATGACGCTGGCCGCGGTCGCCGGCGGCTATGCCGGCGCCCGTCTGGGCCGCAAGATCCCCAAGCCCGTCCTGCGGGCCGGCATCATCGCCGTCGGGCTGGTGATGAGTGCGGTGTTCTTCCTGAAATGATCGCGCTATAGAGGGCGTTCTTCGCGCCAAGCCATATAACCGGGGCGCCTCGCGCTCTTGTAACTGGGGCGCTTCGCGCCCGATGGACCCGCCGCCATGCTGACCGTATCCGATCTCGACCTGTACTATGGTGACGCCCAGGCGCTCGACGGCGTCACGCTGCAGGTGCCTGCGGGGCAGACCACCGCCATCGTCGGCGCCAACGGGGCCGGCAAGACCTCGCTGATCCGCAGCATCGCCGGCATCCTGAAGCCGGCGCGCGGCAGCATCCGCTTCAAGGACCGCGAGATCGCCGGGCTGCCCAGCCACATCGTCTGCGACCTCGGCGTCGGGCAGGTGGCGGAGGGGCGGCAGATCTTCCCGACGCTGAGCGTGCGGGAGAACCTGGAGATGGGCGCCGTCATCCCGCGCGCCCGCGCCGGTGCGCGCCAGACCTATGACCGCGTGCTGGACCTGTTCCCCCGCCTGCGCGAGAGGCTGGATCAGGCCGCCGGCACCCTGTCCGGCGGCGAGCAGCAGATGCTGGCCATCGGCCGCTGCCTGATGGGCAAGCCGGAGCTCATCATGTTCGACGAGCCCTCGCTCGGCCTGTCGCCCGCCCTGGTGCAGGAACTGTTCCGCATCATCCGGTCGCTGGCGGCCGAAGGCATGACGATCATCCTGGTCGAGCAGAATGTCGCCGCCTCCCTGCGCATCGCCCGGACGGCCTATGTGCTGGAGAACGGCCGGGTGGTGCTGTCGGGAACGGGAGAGGCGCTGCTGGCCGACCCGGCGGTGAAGCAGGCCTATCTGGGGCTGTGAGTCCGGCACGGCTCCGCCGGCGATACCTCCGTTATCCTCCTATCGTTGAATATACGAACCATCTACACTCCCCCTAAGCTGGCAGTCCAAGGCTGAATGGACGGGGACGATGGCGGCAGGCTGTAGCAGACGGACGACATTGCTGGCGGCCGGTGCGCTGCTGGCGTCGGCGGCGCTGAGTCCCGCTGCGGCCGCCGACGCCAGCAGCGCACCGGCCGCCAATCGGCCGATCGTCCGCGCCGGGGTGCTGAAATTCGGCACGGTCAGCTGGGAACTCGACACCGTCCGCGCCAACGGCTTCGACCGGCGGGCCGGCATCGACCTGCAACTGGTCGAACTGGCCGGCAATCCCGCCACCCAGGTCGCGCTCCAGGCGGGCGGGGTGGACGTCATCGTTTCCGACTGGCTGTGGGTGTCGCGGATGCGCAGCAAGGGGGAGGCGCTGTCCTTCATCCCCTATTCGACCGCCGTCGGCGCGCTGGTGGTGCCGGCCGGTTCCGCCATCGCCGGGGTCGGCGACCTGCGGGGCAAGCGCATCGGCGTCGCCGGCAGCCCGCTCGACAAGAGCTGGCTGCTTTTGAAGGCCCTGGCCGGCGACCGGCACGGGTTGTCGCTCGACCGCGACGCTCACGCCTTCTTCGCGGCGCCGCCCCTGCTGAACAGCAAGATTGCCGATGGCGACCTGGACGCCGTGCTGACCTTCTGGCCCTTCGCCGCCCGGCTGGAGGCGAAGGGCATGCGCGTGACGATGACGGTGTCCGACATGCTGGAGGCGCTGGGTCAGCCGGCCACGGTGCCTTCCATCGGCTATGTCTTCCGCGAGGACTGGGCGCGCGCCAATCCGGCAGCTTTCGCCGGCTTCCAGGCGGCGACGAGTCAGGCAAAGACCCTGCTGGCGCAATCGGATGCGGCTTGGGAGCGGCTCGCTCCGCTGATGCAGGCGGAAGACGACGCCACCTTCCGCATCCTGCGCGACCGCTACCGCGACGGCATTCCCCGCCGATGGACGGAGGAGGAGCGGGCAGGGGCAGCGAAGCTCTACGCCCTGCTGGCGCGGCTGGGCGGGCGGGACCTGGTCGGCGACGCGCCTGTCATCGCCCCCGGCACCTTCTGGACCGGTGGGGCTTAGCCGGTGCGGCGCGCCCTGATGCCCGTGGTGATGCCCCTGGCATCGATCCTGCTGCTGCTGGCGCTATGGCAGGCTGCGGCGCTGTTGGTCGGCGGGCGCCTGCTGCCGGGGCCGATGCCGGTGGCCCAGGCCCTGCTGCGCGAGGCGGAGAGCGGGGCGCTGTTCCACCACATGGGCGTCACGCTGCTGCGGGTGCTGGCGGCCTTCGCACTCGCCATGTCCATCGGCGTCGGGTTGGGCCTGCCGATGGGGCGTTCGCCCTTCGTCGACCGGCTGTTCGGCCCCTGGCTGGTCTTCTTCCTGAACCTGCCGGCGCTGGTGGTGATCGTGCTGGCCTATGTCTGGTTCGGGCTGACCGAGGCCGCGGCCATCGGAGCCGTCGCGGTCAACAAGATCCCCAACACGGTGGTTCTGGTGCGGGCCGGAGCGCGCGCCATCGACGAGGGGCTGATCGACATGGCCCGCGTCTACCGCCTGTCGCCCGCGGACCGGCTTCGCCATGTGCTGCTGCCGCAACTCACCCCCACCATCGCCGCGGCTGCGCGGTCCGGCCTGGCGCTGATCTGGAAGATCGTGCTGGTGGTCGAACTGCTGGGCCGCAGCGACGGTGTCGGATTCCAGATCAACCTCCTTTTCCAGACGTTCGATGTCGCAGGAATCCTGGCTTACACCATCGCGTTCGTGGCCGTGGTCCAGCTTTTGGAATACGGCGTCCTCCAGCCGGTCGAACGGCACTGCCAGCGCTGGCGGCGGATGCCCGCTGAGGCTTGAGATCCGCTCCAAGCGCTTCGGCGCGGTGGAGGCGGTGCGTGGCCTGACCCTGTCCGCCGCGGCGGGGGAGGTCGTGGCGCTGGTCGGTCCCAGCGGCTGCGGCAAGACGACGGCGCTCGGGATCGTCGCCGGGCTGGACCGTGCCTTCGACGGCGTGGTTGAGGTCGGGCCACGTCAGAACGGCGGCCCCGCCCGGCTCGGTTATGTGTTCCAGGAGCCGCGCCTGCTGCCTTGGCGAACCGTGCGTCAGAATCTCGCGCTGGTCCTGCCGCGTGCGCAACGGCGGGGGCCGGCGGTCGACCTGATGCTGGATGCGTTGGAATTGTCGCAGTTCGCCGACCGCTTCCCAACCCAACTGTCGCTGGGCATGGCCCGGCGGGTGGCATTGGCCCGCGCCTTCGTGGTGGAGCCGGATCTGCTGCTGATGGACGAACCCTTCGTCTCGCTGGACGAACCGACTGCCCTGCGCCTGCGGGGGCTGCTGTCGCAACTGTTGGACCGGCGGCCTGCCACCGTCCTCCTGGTCACCCACAACCTGCGCGAGGCTCTGGCCCTGGCCGACCGGTTGCTTCTGCTGGCCCCCTCGCCCGGCCGGGTGGTGGCGGAGGTGCCGGTGACCGTTCCCCGCGCCGTTCGCGACGACCATGCCGTCGAGGCGCTGCGCCGCGAGTTGCTGGCACGGCCGGAACCGGCCTTCCGCCTGCTGGCGTGAAACAACAGCCGGCAACGGCTCTTCGCCGGCCGCGAGTTCATTTGCCGCTCGTTCGCTCATGCCGGCTGCGCTATCGTGGCGCAATGCTGCCGGGAACATCCGGCATTTTTGGAGGCGACGGAGCCGGATGGCCTTCGGTCGGTTGACAGGACGGCGGGTGCGGCGGCTCGGCCTTATGGCCGGGATGCTCGCGCTGTTGCTGCAGGTCATCGCCTGGGGCTGGATGCCGCTGACCGTCGGAATTGCCCAGGCCGGGGGGATCGTCTCACTGCCGATCTGCTCCTCCGGCGGCCTGACCACCATCGGCGTCGATGCCGCCGACTACGGACCCGACGGGTTCGGGACCGCACCGGACGGCGACAGCCGAGGAAAGCTTCCGGATTCGACGCCGGCCGGCACCGGCCATTGTCCACTCTGCCCGCTGGTGGCCGGGCTGGCCTTGCCGCCACCGCCGCTGACCGTCGGTCCGGCCGTTGCCGTGATCCGCGATATCCGGCTGCTGCCGGCTGAATGGACTGCCGACGGCTGGTTCCTGTCGACGCTTCAGGCCCGAGCGCCACCGCCGCTCGCCTGATTTTTCCCCACCGTCGATCCATCCATCGCCGCCGGGCATCCCGCGCCCTATCCCCGGCTTATCCCTGGTCGATCCCTGACCAAGGCCCGTACGCCGCCGGCCCTGCCATTCCAACGCAGGCCGCGGCGCGCGCCATCCATGCCCCGCGGCGTCATCCGCCGCGGCGGCGCCTTCCTGCTGTTCACAGCCGCATTCCAGGAGAAGAGTTCATGAAGCGCATTCTCGGCATCGCCGCCGCCCTCGCCCTGTTCGGTGCCGGCACCGCTCTGGCCCACAGCTACAAGGCCGGCCCGATCGAGATCGGCCACCCCTGGGCTCGCGCGACCGCGCCGTCCGCGCCGAACGGCGGCGCCTATCTGTCGATGACCAACACCGGGACGACGGAGGACCGTCTGGTTTCCGCCTCCACGCCGGTCGCGGAGAAGGCGGAACTGCACACCCATCTGAACGAGAACGGCGTGATGAAGATGCGCGAGGTTCCGCCCATCGCCATCGCCCCGGGCGAGGCGGTGAAGATGGCGCCGGGAGGCCTGCACATCATGCTGCTCGGCCTCAAGCAGCCCCTGGAAAAGGGCGCCCACATCCCGATGACCCTGCGCTTCGAAAAAGCCGGCACCGTCGAGGTGGAGATCGCCGTCGAGGCGGCCGGGCAGAGCGCCCCCCAGGCTGAACATATGGGCGCGGCAGGCGGCGCCGGCCATAACCACGGCGCCGCGCCAGCCCAGAAGCAGTAATGGAAAAGGCCGCCGGCGGGGGCTCCGCCGGCGGCCTTTCTTCAGCGCATCCGATCACTCGGCCGGGGCGATCCCCACCGGCTGGGAGAGCTTGGCCGCTTCGGCAGCCTTGTAGCGCGGCGACAGCACGCCGAAGCGGCGCGCCCACCAGGCGGTCAGCGGCGGTGTCAGCAGGGCCGTGACCACCACGCTGGTGGCGATCAGCGCCGTGGCCGACGGGGCGACCGGCGCGAAGGTCGGCTCGATCGAGGCGATGATCGGCGGCACCGTCACCGCGGCACCGGCGGTGGAGGCGGCGCCGATGCCGGCGGTGCCGTTGCCCTTCGCCAGCAGGATGTCAGCCAGAACCAGCATGAAGCCGGTGACGGCGATCACGCCCAGCCCCAGCACGATGCCGAGCAGGCCGGTGTTGAGGATCGTCGAGAAGTTCAGGTTGTTGCCGAGCGCGAAGGCGAAGAACGGGACCATCACCGAGACGCCCTGGGTGAAGAAGGCGCGGAGATCCTTGTCCAGGTTGCCCAGCGCGAAACCGATCAGGAAGGGCAGCAGGGCGCCGACCATCGTCTGCCAGGGGAAGGCGGCAAGACCGGCGATTCCCAGCGTGACCATGGTCATGAAGGGACCGGATTCCAGGCACATCAGGCAGAAGGCGCCGGCTTCCTCCTTGGTGCCGTACTGCTGCATCAGCGCCATGTACATGCCGCCATTGGTGTCGTTCATCACCGCGATGATCGCCAGCACCGACAGGCCGGAGAAGAAGCCCGACGTGATGCCTTCCGCCGGGATGAACCAGGACGCGATGACGCCCGCCAGGGCGGCGGTGAGGATCTTCACCGAGACCAGAACGCCGCTCTTGCGCAGGACCAGCGGGGTGGCCTTCAGGCTGATGCTGGCACCGATGCAGAAGAACCATACCGACAGGATCGGCAGCGTGCCGGTGATCAGCCCGTTGGTGAAGGACCCGAAGAATTTGCCCGTGCTGGGGGCGAGCGTGTTCAGGCACGCGCCGAGAAACAGGGGGACGATCATCATCCCACCGGGGATGCGGTCGATCCGGGACTTGATGTTCATGGCCGACACTCCTTCGAATTTCATCCCGTCGTCGCCGCGCCCCATTGCGGTCGCGCATGCTTCAGCGGCAGTCATTCTTGCTGGGACGGCACGCGAGGCGCCGTTAATTGCATACTAGTATATAAGTTATGCCGCCACTGTCAAAACGACTGATAGTCAGCCGCGACAGGTTGTCGCGTCGGAATGGGGAGATGACGGGAAGGCCGGTTTCCCGGCTCCGGGTTGTGCGCATGCGAAGACCGGCGGGACAAGACCGGTCGCGTGCGATCAGGCGGCGATAAACCGAGGCTCGGCAGGAAAAGGCCATGGCGCAGTCCCGACCGGCCCCGGGACAGGGCTGCTTGTCCCATCGCGGTCGGGTCTGCGCGCCGCTCGGTTGAGGATATGCGCCGGCCCCAGGGACTCAGGTCGGCCGATGACGGGCCAGAGCCTCGGTGATGTCGACATCACGGAAGGGCTTGCCGATCACCGGCCGCGCGCGGTGGGCATCGGGCAGCCCCTCGGCCCCATGGCCGGTGGTGAAGATGAAGGGGATGCCTGCCATGGCCAGACGATCGGCCACCGCATCCACCCGCTCGCCGCGCAGATTGACATCGAGGAGCGCGATGTCGAAACCACCCGCCTCGATCATCTCCAGTGCCGCGGAGACGGAACCGGCCGGGCCGAGACAGACCACCCCCTGGTCGAGCAGGGCATCCTCGAGGCTCATGGCGATCAGCGGTTCATCCTCGACGATCAGGACGGTCAGGTTCGACAAATTCGTGTCGGTCACTGCGGGCTCACTCGCGACGATAGAGGAATGACGAGCCGGCATCGCACGCCGGCGGGTTCGAACGCAAGGGCAACATCGCCCTCCAACTCGTGCGCAAGGCCGCGCTCGATCAGGCGGGAACCGAAGCCTCGACGGGTCGGCGGCACCACCGGCGGACCTCCGCTCTCGCGCCAGCGCAAGATCAACGCGCCGGCACCGTTGCGGACGGCACCGCCGGCCGTGTCATGCGCCGAGGGCTGGAAGGCGCGCGCGATCTCCCAGTCCAGATCGATCCGGCCGTTCTCCGCCGACAGGGCGCCATATTTCGCGGCATTGGTGGCGAGCTCGTGAAAGGCGAGGTGCAGCGACACCGCCACGCCGGTGGTCAGGTTGACCGGCGGTCCACCGACCCGGACGCGGCCGGCATGGACATGGGGTTCCAGCGTCAGTGCGGCGATCTCGCTCAGCGAGGCGCCCTGCCAGTGGCGGCGGGTCAGCAGGTCGTGGGCCTGGGCCAGGGCGCGCAGACGCGACTGGAAGGCATCCGGGAAGGCCTCGACCGACGGGGCGGCGCGCAGGGTCTGCCGGGCGATGGACTGCACCATCGCCAGCGTGTTCTTGACCCGGTGATTCAGCTCCTCCAGCAGCAGGAGCTGCCGCTCCTCAGCCTTCTTGCGGTCGGTGATGTTGAGCGAGACGCCGGCCAGTCCGGTCGGCTTGCCGTTCCTATCATAGATGGCGCGGCCGCGCACCTGAACCCAATGGACGCTGCCGTCGGGCCAGATCGTCCGGTATTCCATGTCGAGCGGCGAGCCGCTGGCCAGCGCCTGCTGGACCGTCGCCTTCTGATGCTCGCGGTCGTCGGGATGGACGCGTCCCAGCAACTGCTCATAGGTCGGGATCGCCTCCGGACCGGGAAGGCCCAGGTTGGCGGCGCAGATCGACGAGACGCGCAACTGGTTGGTCGCCAGCGTCAGCTCCCACGAGCCGAGCCGACCGGCCTCCAGCGCGAAGCGCAGCCGAGCCTCGCTTTCCGCCAGGGCCTTGCGCTTGTCGGCCAGCTCGTTGCGGTCGCGCGCCTCCACCAGGGCGCGGCGAACCACGACCTGCAGCCGCTCCATCCGCAGCTTCACGACATAATCGGTGGCGCCCTTCTTGAGCGCCTCGATGGCGTTCTCCTCGCCCAGCATGCCGGACACGAAGATGAAGGGAATCCGCGGCAACCGGTCGCGCGCAATGGCCAGCGCCGACATGCCGTC
This sequence comes from Azospirillum sp. 412522, assembly GCF_019805165.1. Lineage (GTDB taxonomy): Bacteria > Pseudomonadota > Alphaproteobacteria > Azospirillales > Azospirillaceae > Azospirillum. Next base: position 40,225 of record NZ_RWIJ01000022.1, on the reverse strand, counting down.
GAAGTCCGGCAGGTCGAAGTCGGACAGGATCAGGTCGAAGGGACCGCCGTCCGCGATGGCATCGACGAAGGCCTGCCGCGTCTCGACCCGCTGAATGTCGAACTCATGATCGTCGATCATCAGCAGATGCTCGCGAACCAGATCGGCGTCGATGCCGCTGTCCTCCAGCAGCAGGACACGGCATAGGATCGGCGGCCCGGAATTGGTCGGGCCGCCGTCGTTACCGGCGGAGCCGGCGGGAGAGCCGGCGGTGGGGTCCATCAAGTCGGCCATCAGGTGCCGCGCGGCCTGCGGGGATGGCAGCCGGGCGGCGGCTCGTTCAGGATCGCCCAGAAACTGCCGATATCGCGGATCGCGTCGAAGAACTCCTTGAAGCCGACCGGCTTGACCACGAAGGCGTTCACCCCCAGCCGGTAGCTGCGGACGAGGTCCTGCTCCTCCTTGGAGGAGGTCAGCATGACCACGGGGATGGCTCGGGTGCTGTCATTGGCCTTGATCCGCTGCAGCACCTCGATGCCATCGACCTTCGGCAGCTTGATGTCGAGGATGATGACCGCCGGATATTTCGGGTCGGTCGGCTCGGCCACCGCATGCCCGTCTTCGCGAAACAGGTAGGACAGCGCCTCCGCCCCGTCGCGGGCGACGACGATGTCGTTGGCGAGCTGCGCCTCGGCGAAGGCCTCCAGCGTCAGTTCCAGGTCCTTGGGATTGTCCTCGACCAGCAGGATCGGTTTCAGAGCGGCCATCGGGCTACCTCGATTCTGCGGCTGCGGACCGCGGCAGGGAGAAATGGAAGGTCGCACCCTGGTCCAGCCGGCCTTCGGCCCAGACCCGCCCGCCGTGGCGCTCCACGATTCGGCGGACATTGGCGAGGCCGATGCCGATGCCCTCGAACTCCTCCTCGCGGTGCAGGCGCTGGAAGACGCCGAAGAGCTTGCCGGCGTAGGCCATGTCGAATCCACGGCCATTGTCGCGGACGAAGAACTCGTACGCATCGGCCGTGGTGCGGCAACCGACCTCGATCTCGGCGTCGGCCCGGTCGCGCGTGTATTTGATGGCGTTGGACAGCAGGTTCTGCACCACCAGCCGCAGCATGGTCGGATCGCCGTTGACGCTGGGCAGCGGATGCACGGCCCAGCGGACGTCTCGGCCCCGCAGGTCCGGCTCCAGCAGGTGGCGCACCTCCTCCACCAACCGGCCGGCGTCGACCTCCACCCGTGCCAGGGTGGCGCGGCCCAGCTGCGAGAAGTGCAGAAGCCCATCGACCAGCCGGCCGGCCGAACTCGCCGCCTCGATGATGCTGTCCAGGTAATGGCGCTCCCGCTCGTTCAACTTGTCGGCGGCGCGTGAGCGCAGAAGCTCGGCATAGCTGGTGACGTGGCGGAAGGGAGCCCTCAGGTCGTGCGAGACCGAGTAGGAGAAGGCGGCAAGCTCGCCGTTGCTGCGGCGCAGCTCGTCGTTCAGCGCGGCCATCTCCTCGGCCTTGCGCAGAACGATGCTGACGATGGCGTTGCGGAAATCGCCGGCGGCTTCCATCTCGCCGTGGCGCCAGGGCAGGGACTGGCCGCGCACCGTCTCCTTCCACGCCTCGAACGAACTGCGCGGCGAAAGCCCGCCGCTGGCGTCGAGCGGCTTCTTGGGATCGCCGGCCCAGTCGATGGACTGCACGATCTCCGGCCGGAACCACAAGAGGTAGCTGGGGTGCAGTTGCGAGATGGAGATCGCCAGCAGGCCGCTGGCGGTTCTGTCCATCCCCGCCGCCGCCGGCATTTCAATCGGCAACTGGTGGCTGGCGTAGAGGTCCTTGATGCCCTGGCCCGCCAGTCCGGCGGCGATGGCCTCGACCACCTCCTGCGGCGGCGTGCGGCCGACCAGCCGGCAATCACCGTCGAACAGGATCGCGGCGCCATCGGCGTTGACCAGGCCCAGCAGATCCTCGCGGTCCTCGGCCAGCCCGTCGATGAAACGCTCCGCCGCGGCCATATGAGCCAGCAGCCGGGCCTGGATGCTTTTGGAACGGATGCGGTGATCGGCGTCCAGCGCCCGTTCCAGCGCGATCATCTGGCTGGACAGCACCTGCCCCAGCAGGTCGCAGGCCGTGCGTACCGCAAAGGAGACCTGCCGCGGCTCGGCATGATGGCAGGAGATCAGGCCCCACAGCCTGTCGCCGTCCATCACGGAGATCGACATCGACGCCGGCGTGCCCATGTTGCGCATATATTCCAGATGCACCGGCGACACGCTGCGCAGCACGGAAAAGCTGAGATCCGGCGGCGGAGCCTTCCGGTTCCCGATAAGGAGCGGAACCGGCTGGTAACGGGCGTCGGCGATCAACCGCAGACGGTTCAGCGCATAGAGCCGCCGGGCTTGCTGCGGGATGTCGGAGGCCGGAAACCGCAGGCCTCGGTAGGAGGGCAGGCGGCCATTGCCGTCCTCCGCGATGACGGTGCCGTTCCATTGCTCGTCGAAGCGGTAGACCAGGACCCGGTCGAACCCGGTCAGCGCCCGCACCTCTTCCGCGGTACTCTTCAGCAGAGCATCGAAATCATGGGCGGCCTGCATACGCCGGATGCCTTCGCGCATCTGCGGATACAGCGCCTCCAGCGTGCCGGCGCCGGTGGCGGGCAGTTCCTCCAGCTCCAGGATCACCAGATCGCCGGATCGGTGTGCGATGGCCTGATAGTCGCCGCCACTCCGCAGGCGCAGGATGTCGAGCTGCACCGGTTCGACGGGAGCGGTGCGCAGACCACGGACGAGCGCGGCCATTGAAACGGCATCGATCAGCTGATCGACCGGCAGTCCGAAGGCCTCGGCGGTCGGGCGGTTCAACACCGCGCCGGCCTCGGCGCTCGCGCAGACCAGACGAAGGGTGTCGGCCGCAACCGCCAGAAGATGGCCGTGCGGCTGAATGCTGCCGGGGAGGTGGATCGGTTCGCGCGCGCAGGCGTCGAGGTCGAAAGTGCCCGCCATGGTCTGGGGCCACGGTTCCGGTCCGGTTGCAGGCGTCACAGTCGTCCTTTGCTCATCTCGGTCACAAGTCCGACGGGCCGTCCGCGGAATGGACCCGCTTCAATCGGGGCCGCTGACATGTGCCGATGGGTTCCATCGGTATTCAGCACAACCAGCGGCGTCCAAACCCTGTTTCCGCACCGCGCACCGCGTTGAGGTGAACGAAACGACAGGATGTCCTGTCAGACCCTATACTTCATTATCCTAGGATACGTTTCTCGCTTGGCTTTGGATTTTTCAGGTTGCCTGATCTTTTATCATACATCGAAGATCATAGGCCCACTTCAAGCCTTGCTTCGCTTATGCAAATGGCGTCCCGGCTGCGTCCGGTTCGAGAGATCCGGCCGCAGCCGGGCAGCGGGGACGGACGGCCCTGCAATCCGGCGACATCGATGCCGGCATGGTGCCGGCGGACATGGTGATCGGTCTGATCGACGATATCCCAACCTGTGACGATCTGATCCGCCGGATGGCTGCCGACTGCCGTGCCCATCTGCGCCACACCCTGGCGGCAGAGAAACAGACGGACGGGCAGGGCAGGGCATGTCGATCCAGCTCAGAAGATCAGCTTCAGGATTCCGGTGACGACCAGCAGGCCGATGATGAAGATAATCAGGATTGCCCAGCCGAAAATCTTGAGCATTGCGTCTGTCCTTCCATAGCCTCGTTCGCAACGTCCCCAGTCTTTGGTGACGCCACGTTCATGCTTGGAACAACCGATTTTCGAGGGAACCGTTCCCGACGGACGGGCAAGCATGTTTGCCGTGCCGTACGGTAATGAAAACCGGATGGAAAGCTGGAACTTCCATGGTGCGAGGGACTGACAGTTTAACTTTGCGCCTACAGATGGAAAACACATAAGTCATCTTATGGAAACTAATCCTTGGAAGCAGCCTCCCTTGGGGAAAACCCTTACCGGAAACCCGCGGACCACTGCGCAGGACTCCTGTGCTTGCGGCGTATAAATCCATGACAGCAACCCAAGGGCAGGCGGAAGACGGCGTGGAGCCTACCGAGGAAACGGTGACGGACGAGGCGTTGATGGCGGACGCGGCGGCCGGTGACCGAAAAGCGTTTGGAACACTCACGCGCCGGCATCTGCGCCGCAGCATCGCTTTGGCCCAACGGGTGGTCGGGAACGCCGCCGACGCCGAAGAGGTCGCACAGGACGCCTTCCTGCAGATCTGGGCCAATGCCGACCGCTGGCGCGGCGACGGAACCCGGTTCACGACCTGGCTTTACAGGATCGTGGTGAACCGCGCCATCGACTACAAGCGGCGGCGGAGCTTCGCCCCCCTGGATGCCGCCGACGAGATCGCCGACCCGGCCTGGAGCGCCGAGACGGTGGTCGACGGTATCCGCATCAGCGCCGCGGTGGACGCCGCCATCGCCGCTCTGCCCGAACGGCAGCGGGCGGCGCTGAGCCTCTGCTACCATGAGGAGATGACGTGCGCTGAGGCTTCGGAAATACTGCAGGTGTCTGTTTCTGCTATGGAAAGTCTGCTGGTCCGGGCACGCCGTGTCGTGCGGGCCCGGCTTCAACCCCTGATCCGTCAGAAGGACGGTGTACGGTCATGACGCTCAAAGAGTTCAAACGCCACGCCGCCGCCTATGGTGCCGATCTGGACCGCTGGCCGCATTCGGCCAAGGTGGACGCACTGGCCCTTCTGGAGGGGAGCATCGAGGCCCGCGACATGCTGGCTGACGCGGCTCTCACCGATGCCCTGCTGGATGCCGCCTCCACCCCGCTGGTCTCCGCCCGGCGCGAGGCGCAGGTCTATGATCGGATCGCCGACTGCCTGGCGCAGCGGATCGTGCCCGAGTTCGTTCCATGGTTCCTGTCGCGGCCACCCTTCCGCCCTGCCCCACTGGCCGGATTCCTGGCCAGCATGGTGCTGGTCGGGTTCCTCGTCTACAGCCAGGGACTGATTTCCTTCGAAAAGACAAGTACGCCGGGCCTGTCCGGCGTGATGATCGTCAGCTATCTGGGAGACACGCGATGACGCCGTCGATCCGGCGCCGCTGGCCCTGGTTCCTTCTGGTCGGGTCCCTTGCGCTCAACATGCTGGCGGTCGGCTTCGTCGTCGCCCACAGCTTCCGCCCTCCCCCGCCGCCCGGCGGGCCGGAGCGTATGCTGGAACGTTTCGTCGACGACGTGTCGCAGCAGTTGTCGCCCGCCGACGCCGGGGTCCTGCGCAAGGCCCTGGACGACGCCCGTCCGTTGTTCATCCGCATGCATGTCAGCCGGGAGGAGTTCCCGCCCCGCCTGCGCACGGCCCTGATGGCGCAGCCCTTCGATCCCGCCGACGTCAAGGCCCTGTTCGATACGGTCCACGCCAACGATGCCGCACTGCGCAACGAGGTGGAAACGCGCATCGTTGAAACCCTTTCCCGTCTCTCCCCGGAAGGCCGCCTGCGTCTCGCTGAAAGCCGCCTTCCCTGATCCTTTCGGTTTCGACCGGTGGCAGACACTTCCGGGGTCAGGCCGGGACGGCATGTTCGTCCCGGCCCTTTTTTTGGGCAGAAAAAGAAAAGGCGGCCTGACGGTATCGCCGCCGGGCCGCCCTGAGTTGGTTCGGGAGGAAACGCAACCAAGTTGCACGTAGAGGTATATGGCCGATATGGTTAACGGCCGATGAATGGTGGGCGGAAAAGACTACCTACCACCTTTTTGCGAAAATCCGCCCCAAGCGGCTCCGCCGCGGGTTGGCGGGAGCCGCCCTCTGCCGAAAGGCCGGGGTGGCGCTCCCCCACTCCGACGCGCTATGACAGACGCCCTTTGTTTCGTCACCAGTCCGCAGGATCCCTGCCTCATGCTGTCCATCAGCCAGCGCATCGCCGACGAACTGTCGGTCCGCGAGTCCCAGGTCGCTTCCGCTGTCGCCATGCTCGACGAGGGATCGACCGTTCCCTTCATCGCGCGCTACCGCAAGGAGGCGACCGGCGGCCTGGACGACACCCAGCTCCGCACCCTCGAGGAGCGGCTGGGCTACCTGCGGGAGCTGGAGGATCGCCGCGCCAGCATCCTGTCGACCATCCAGGAGCAGGGCAAGCTGACGCCCGAACTGGAATTGCAGATCAAACAGGCCGACACCAAGACCCGGCTTGAGGATCTCTACCTCCCCTACAAGCAGAAGCGCCGCACCAAGGCCCAGATCGCCCGCGAGGCCGGGCTGGAGCCGCTGGCCGACGCGCTGCTGTCCGACCCGCGGAAGCAGCCGGACGCCGAGGCATCCGCCTTCATCGACGCCGAAAAGGGCGTGGCCGATGCCAAGGCGGCGCTGGACGGTGCCCGCCATATCCTGGTCGAACGTTTCGGCGAGGATGCCGAACTGGTCGGCCGGCTGCGCACCGCCATGGCCGACAAGGGCGTCGTCACCTCGAAGGTCATCGAGGAGAAAAAGGCGGAGGGCGCCAAATTCTCCGACTATTTCGACTTCTCGGAGAACTGGTCGAAGCTGCCGTCGCACCGGGCGCTGGCGCTGTTCCGCGGCCGGGCACAGGGCGTGCTCGACATCCGCCTCGACCTTCCGGTGGAGGACGGGCAGCCGCACCCGGCCGAAGGCACCATCGCCGTCCACACCGGCATCCGCGACCAGGGCCGCCCGGCCGACAAGTGGCTGTCCGACGTGGTGCGCTGGACCTGGAAACTGAAGATCGGTCCGCACATCGAAACCGACCTGATGGGGACCTTGCGCGAACGGGCGGAGGACGAGGCGATCCGCGTCTTCGCCCGCAACCTGCACGATTTGCTGCTCGCCGCTCCGGCCGGTCCGCGCACGACCATCGGGCTCGACCCCGGCATCCGCACCGGCGTGAAGGTGGCGGTGGTCGATGCCACCGGCAAGCTGGTGGAGACGACCACCATCTATCCGCATCCGCCGCGCAACGACTGGGACGGCTCCCTCGCCGTGCTGGCGGCGCTGGCGGCGCGGCACAAGGCGGAACTGATCTCCATCGGCAACGGCACCGCGTCCCGCGAGACGGACAAGCTGGCCGCCGACCTGATGAAGCGCCATCCCGAGCTGTCCCTGACCAAGCTGGTGGTCAGCGAGGCCGGCGCGTCGGTCTATTCGGCGTCGGAAACCGCGGCCCACGAGTTTCCGAACCTCGACGTCAGCCTGCGCGGCGCCGTCTCCATCGCCCGCCGCCTGCAGGACCCGCTGGCCGAGCTGGTGAAGATCGAACCGAAGTCGATCGGCGTCGGCCAGTACCAGCATGACGTCGCCGGCGGCAAGCTGGCGCGCTCGCTGGACGCGGTGGTCGAGGATTGCGTGAACGCGGTCGGCGTCGACCTGAACACCGCCTCGATCCCGCTGCTGACCCGCGTGTCCGGCCTGAACGAGACCATCGCCCGCAACATCGTCGAGCATCGCGACCGCAACGGTGCCTTCCGCTCGCGCAAGCAGCTGCTCGACGTGGCGCGGCTGGGGCCGAAGACCTTCGAGCAGGCCGCCGGCTTCCTGCGCATCCGCGACGGCGAGAATCCGCTCGACGGTTCCGCGGTCCATCCGGAAGCCTATCCGGTGGTCCAGCGCATCGTGAAGACCACCGGCCGGGACCTCGGCAGCGTCATCGGCGACGCCCGTTTCCTGCGCGGCCTGAATGCGGAGGAGTTCACTGACGAGCGCTTCGGTTTGCCGACTGTCGAGGACATCATCAAGGAGCTGGAAAAGCCCGGCCGCGACCCGCGTCCGGAGTTCAAGACCGCCACCTTCAAGGAAGGCGTGGAGGAACTGAAGCACCTGGAGCCGGGCATGATGCTGGAGGGCGTGGTGACCAACGTCACCGCCTTCGGCGCCTTCGTCGACATCGGCGTCCACCAGGACGGGCTGGTCCATATCTCCCAGCTTGCCAACAGCTTCGTGAAGGATCCTCACACCGTGGTGAAGGCCGGCGACGTGGTGAAGGTGAAGGTGCTTGAGGTGGATATCCCCCGCAAGCGCATCGCCCTGACCATGCGCATGGGCGAGGAGGCTCCGCGTCCGGCCCGGCGTGAAGAGCGCCGCGACGAGCGTGGACCGACGCGTCAGCCGCAGCAGCAGGATCGCCGCCCGGCGGCGCCTGCGGCCAAGGCCGCGCCGAAGCCGGCCAAGGCTCCGGAGCCGGTCAACAGCGCCTTCGCCGAGGCCTTCGCCAGGGCGCAGTCGGGCAGGAAGAAGTAATCGCGGCCGCTTCCGCACCCTCCCCGCTTTCCGCCGCCGGCAACAGGAGGTCAGGGAGGGGGCAGAGCGTCCGACATCAGGCGGACACCGAGCCCGCCGATGGCGGCGGCGGCAACCCGGTCGACCCAACGCTTGGACCGCAGGTAGGCGGCGCGCGGCCGGCCGGCGGAAAAGGCCGCGGCGACGATGGCATACCAGCCGGCTTCGATCAGGAAGATCGCCGGGGGCAGGAGGACGAACAGCCAGAGCGGCGGTTCCGCCGGCATCAGCGCGGCGAAGATGCTGCCATAGACGAGCGCCGTCTTCGGGTTGCTCAGTTGCGTCAGCAGCCCGAACAGCAGCGGCCGCGTCAGCCCGGCGGGCGCCGTCCGCCCGTCCTCCGCCACCACCAGCGGCTCGTCGGCTCCGCGCCAGATACGGACGGCGAGATAGAGCAGATAGGCGCCGCCCACCAGCTTCAGCACCGCATGGATCCAGCCGACCTGCGACGGCAGGGCATGCAGCCCCAGCAAAGCCAAGGACGCGAAGAACACGCCGCCGATCCCCATGCCGAGCGCGGTGGCCAGGCCGGCCCGGCGGGATACGGCGATGGAGGTGCGGGCGACCAGCACGAAGCTCGGCCCCGGACTGACAGCCCCGACCGCGATGGCGCCGGCGATGCTGACGAAGGCAAGTACGGGATCCATGATCGTTCCCCTTCCGCTTGAAGGTGGAGACGATAGCACAACCGTGACACCCCGCGAACGCCGGACAAAAAAGTCCCCTCGTCCGCGGGGGGAACGAGGGGACGAAGGCCGATGGCTTGGCCGTTACGGGGATGTCATTCGGCAGCCATCAGCACCGGAGCCTCGTCGCGCGCCCGGTTCACCGCCACATAGCGGTCGAGCGCATCAAGGCATTCGCTGAGGGTTCCGGAACCGACCGCGCGGCAGTCTTCGAAGGCGTGCGGTTCGGGGCGGAACCAATGGGTGATGTAGCATTCCTCGCGCCCGTCCAGGCTGAGGGTGAGGGCGAAGCGGCCCTCACGCCCGATGCGGGCTTGAGCGGCGCGCAGGCGCGCCTGGACCTCTTCTATTGTCATGAGATGATTTCCTTCCCTTGATGCCGCCTGCGGTCAGGCGGCTTGGGCGGTAGCCGCCTGCGGTCAGGCGGCGTGGGCGGTAGCCGCCTGCGGTCAGGCGGCGTGGGCGAACCTGTCGTCTCCCGAGTCCGAGTCTTCCAACCGGCGAGCCCAGTCGATGTCACGCGCCAACTGGTCGACGAGCACGCGGGCCGCGCTTCCGGTTTCCGCCGGCGTGTCGGACCGCAGCAGTCCCGACAGCCGCATCGCCAGGGTCTCGGCCTCCGCCTCCACCCAGCGGGCGTAGTGGCGGCGGCGCTGATCCCGGTTCCAGTACCAGCGCGGCAACTGGGCGTTGGCACGCTCGAACTCGCCTTCCCAGGCGCTCATGCGGAACAGTCCGCTGGGCGACCGGTTGCCGGTGCTGTGAGTCGTCTGTGTAGTCGTCTGGGCCATGGGGCGTCCGTCAGGCGGCTTCCCGCCCGTCCTCTTCCTCGCGCTTCAGGATCTCGGCCTTCTTCTGGGCGAACAGGCCGGTGATGCGGTGCTGGGCTGCACGGTCGACGGCGCCGATCTCGCGCAGGCGGGTGCCGACGCCCGACCGCCAGACCTCCTCCAGGTCGTCCAGGTCCAGGCAGGCCCCCAGGCGACGCTTCACCTCCGCCTCGAAGGCCTCGACGGCAGCGGGCTGCAGATCCGGGTTGGACTTGGCGGCGTAGAAGGCCTCCGACTCCTCCCGGTACTTGCTGTCGTCGAACTGGCCCATATAGACGTCGGCGGCCAGACCGATCTGCAGCAGGCATTTGCCGACCGCATCGGTCATCGACATCTTGAAGCACTCGTCGTCCGGCATCTCCATCCCGTTGCGGCGACGGACCATCTCGGTCCCGCCCCATTGCGGGCCGGTGAAGCACTTCTCCCTGGTTTCCGGGTCGATGTACCAGACGCGGGCGCAGATGAAGACCATCCGTTCCGCGATGGTCCAGTCCACCTGCTCATAGCCCCAGCCCTTGCCGATCGGCCCGAACACCTCCGTCATCATCTGGAAGCGCCAGGTCGGGTCGATCTGCGTGCCCCGGAAGCCGCCGGAGCGGGTGAAGGGCTTGGTCGCCTTCGGATCGGTTCGCTTCAACCGGTTCCACAGGAACATGGTGTCGATACGCTGCGGTTCCTCCGCCCGGCTGCCGCCAGCGGCCCCTTTGGACCCTTGCGAGCCGCGGCTGCCGCCGGACTTCGCTTCGACCGGAGCGGTCTCCGTCACATTGGACTCGGTCATGCTGGATTCGGTAACGCTCGACTCGGGGGCTTCGGTATCGGCAACGACGTGGTCGGTCTTGCTCATGCGTCCCATGCTTTGGGTCCTTCTTGTCCAAACGTTTCGGCTCTCCCCTCACCCCAGCCGGCGGTCAGCACTGCGTCCAGGCTGAATTCCGCCGCGTTCGGGTCAGCGGAGGGTCCCCAGGATTGCGCGTCCGCCAGGGCACGGCGCGGCGGTGCGCCGTAGCGCAGGCTGAGCCGGCCCTCGCGGTCGCGCGCGAGATAGAGGCCGGCGGTCCGGCCGTCCGGCTGGCCATCGACCTGGCCGGTGGCAACGAAAGCGATGCGGGCGTCGTCGGGCATCAGCGCCTTCAGGGCCGCCTCATCCTCCCTCACCTCCAGCGCCGCCGCCCGATTGGCGACCAGCCGGTCCGCCAAGGTCCGGAAGCGGTTGTGCCGCCCCATGTCGAGGACGCGGCCGTTCTCATAGGACGGCCCCTCCATCGGCAGCGGATCCGCCGGCTCCACGTCGTTGACGACGTGCCACCAGAAGGCCTCCAGCGTCTCCACCAGCCGCTCGACGTCGTCTGGCCGGCGATCCACGATCACAAGGCTGTGGCCGGTCGGCCGCAGGATCGACAGCAGGGCGCGGTCCAGACCGACCACCTCGAGCTGGTGCTGGACCTGCCAGTGATAACGGCGGGCGAGGTCGGCATCGCTCTGGAAGCCGCTGTTGAACTTCGCCTCCACGATGGTGTCGAGGGCACCGTCGGTCACGCTGCTGGTCAGGAAATCCGGATGGGCGACCATCCAGTCATGGTCGGCATGGCGGTAGGTGTCGGGGGCCGCCACGCACGCACGGCCGGTGGCATGGGTGACGAAGCGCGGGTGCAGATGCTCGGTCGCGATGCCGATCTGCACGGCGGCGACGAGGTCGAGGGTCTCTGGCTCGACCCGCCCGGTCTTCTCACGCCACAGCGACAGCCAGTCGCCGGCCATGATGCGCGTCGCGTCCGACGACCCGATCCGTCCCGCCCGCAGGTCCCGCTGTGCCTGAGTGATCGCCATGCTGTTCCGAATTCCCCGGTTCCGGCCTCGTCGAGGCGCCTTTCCGGTTCCGAAGCGTAGCCGTCGCTGCGATATCGCAGCATGTTTTTCGGACCGCCTCACCGGACCCTGAATATGGGATGCGAACATGCAGCTTTCAAGAACAAAACGTGAACCTTTGGCTTGGCCATAGACAAGCTCAAAGTCCTGAGAATACACTATATTTGGTGTGTTCTGGCGAGAATCGTCACAAGACAAAACGGACGGAGTAGAGGCGTCCGTTTTTGCGAGTCGTAGGGAATTGGAACACGTGCAGCGACTCAGGCCGCGACGGCGATTTACATGCGAAGCGCTCGCACCACATGAACGGCGACTCCGGCCACATGGGCGCGGTCGAAAGAGGTCGGGTGACAGTCGGGATCGGTCGAAACCGGCATCAGGTGGGGCGGAAAGAACCGATAGCCGCAGATGGTGCCTTCGCCCACCGTCACCACGACGTCCCCCGCCTGCGGCGTAAGCACATCCAGCGGCTCCAGCACAACGCAGTCGCGCGGCAGCACGCCGGCGGCATCCAGGCTCTTGGACAGAATGCGCAGCGCGAATGCCCGCCGGGAGGTGCGGCCGTCCATGGCGATGGAAGCAGCGCCATCCTTCAACGCACCGGCCAGGAACGCCTCCCCTGCCCTGCGGCCAAGGTCGAGGAAGAGGTGCGCCTGCTCGAGGCTCAGCACAGGCACGCGGGAGACCGGCGCATAGGCATGGTCTTCGAGGAAACGCGGCTCCGACCCGGCGACACGGGCCAGCCGGGCCAGCGTGTCGGCGCTCGGCACGCTGCCCATCACCGGATCGCGCAGGAAGCGGGTCAGGTTGGTGGCGGTGACGCCGGCCGACCGCGCCCATCCCCCGGCGCTCCAGTTCTTCGCTTCCATGACGCCGGTCATCCAGCGCAGGATGGCTCGCCGCGTTTCGTCCATCTGTCTCCCCTCACCGTCCCCCTCCTTGTCCTACACGGTCCGGACGGGGTGGAGGAAGGCGCGATGGACTCAAGCCCGCTGCGATTTCGCAGTGCCGCCTTGGACTCGGCCGCGGCGGCCCCATCTGTGCGGCATCGAATCCAGCACAGGAGATCCCGAGCATGATCGTCACCAGCACCGATTCCGTCGAAGGCCGCCAGATCACCCAGTATCTCGGCATCGTCGCCGGCGAGGCGATCATGGGCGTCAACGTGTTCCGCGACCTGTTCTCCTCCGTGCGCGACATCGTCGGCGGCCGGGCCGGCGGTTATCAGGCGGCGTTGCGCGACGCGCGCGAGGCGGCCTTCGCCGACCTGCAGGAGTCGGCCCAGGCGCTGGGCGCCGACGCCGTGGTCGGCGTGGATGTCGATTACGAGGTTCTGGGGAAGGAGAACGGCATGCTGATGGTGTCGGTCAACGGCACCGCAGTCCGTTTGCGTTAAAGTCCGCCTGCACTGGCATCCACTTCCGTCAAAGGCAGACCCTGACCGTAAGCGTCACCGAAGGCGCCTGGACAGGCCCGGCCGTATGGGTAGACTGCCGGGCCGGCAAGCAATCGGCCAGCAAGCAATCGGGAGGGGGATGCTCATGCGTGGGGTTGTCCGCGGTTCCATCTGGTCAGGCTGCATCGGCGGCCTCGCCCTGGCGGCGTGCCTGTTCGGCGCCCTGCCGGCGCTGGCGCTCGACGGCATCGTCGAGAAGAAGGTCTTCGAGATGCCGTCCTACACCACGACCGGTGGCGGGACGATCAAGAACGTCCGCATCGGCTGGGAAAGCTACGGCAAGCTGAACGACGCCAAGGACAACGTCATCCTCATCACCCATTTCTTCAGCGGCAACAGCCATGCCGCGGGGAAATACAAGGCCGATGATGCCGCCCCCGGCTATTGGGACAGCATCATCGGCCCCGGCAAGCCGCTGGACACCGACAAGTACTTCATCATCAGCTCCGACACGCTGGTGAACCTGTCGCCCAAGGATCCCAACGTCGTCACCACCGGGCCGGCCAGCATCAACCCGGACACCGGCAAGCCCTATGGCATGAGCTTCCCCATCGTCACCATCCAGGACTTCGTCAATGTCCAGAAGGCGCTGGTCGACAGCCTGGGCATCAAGACGTTGCAGGCGGTGATGGGCGGCTCGATGGGGTCGCTCCAGGCCTTCGAATGGGGGGCCGACCATCCGGAGATGGTCAAGCGGGTCATCGCCGCCATCGGCGGGCCGGAGGCCGACCCCTTCCTGATCGGCTGGCTGAACCTGTGGGCGGCACCGATCAGGCTCGACCCCAACTGGAACAACGGCGACTATTACGGCAAGGCGGAACCGAAGGCCGGCCTGACCGAGGCGTTGAAGCTGGTCACCCTGCACGCCCGCCACTGGAAATGGGCCGACGCCGCCTTCGGCCGCAAATGGGCGGAGGACGGCAAGGACCCGAAGGCCGCGATGGGCAACCAGTACGCCATCGAGGCTTGGCTGGAAAAAGCGGCCGCTGGCCGCGCCGCGGTCAGCGACGCCAACCATTTCCTCTATCTGGTGAAGGCCAACCAGACCTTCGTCACCGGCAACGGCGCGTCGCTGGAGGATGGGCTGGCGAAGATCAAGGCGCCGGTGCTGCTGATCCCGTCGGCCGACGACCTCGTCTTCCCGCCCGACCGCAACATGCGCCCGCTGAAGGACCGGCTGGAGAAGCAGGGGAACGCGGTGGAATACACCGAGTCGATCACCTCGACCCTCGGGCATCTCGATGGCGTGGTGAACATCGGCAAGGCTGGCGATACGATCGCGCAGTTCCTGGCGAAGTGAGTATCAGGGATCGGGGCGTCGAAACCGACGCCCTAATCCCCGCTGACCGGCGCCCCGCGGAAGTTCAGCAGGCTCGGCGCCTTGTCGATGATCTCTTCCAGGATCAGCGACGCCGTCTCCAGGTCGCGGTCCAATTCCGGACCGAGCTTGCCGACATAATTGGGCCGTTTCAGCTTTTCCGCGGCATCATGCAGGCTGCGCAGCTCCGCGACGAAGATCTCGCGCGCGCCCATCGGCAGGATCGGATTGGCCGACAGCACGAAGAAGAAGCGCATGCTGGCCCGCACCAGCAGGGCCAGCATCACCATGTCCAGCTTCTCGAACTGGTCGCGCAGGTCGTCGGAACGCGCATCGACCAGATTGCGCAGGCGCTGCTCGATCAGGATGACCAGCGCCTGGAACTCGCCCACCTTGTCGCGGAAATCGCGGTAGGCGCCGAAGCTGTGCTTGCTGGCCTCATGCTCGGCCAGCTGGGCCAGCTTCGACGCTTCGCGGCACTGGCGCTCCAGTGCACCCAGAAGTTCCTTGACCTCGGTTCGGGTGTATTGACGCTTGCTCATGGGACTCGGCAGGGTTCGGACAGGCGTTCGGACGCTTCGTCAAGCTATAGCACAACCCACGGGCGGCAACCTATCCCGCTCGCCGGGAAATCCTTCGCCAGGAAGCTCGTCAGTGATCCGCCTTGACCGGACCGCCCGGCCGTCGCACCAGCGGCATGAACAGAAGCGCGCCGAAGAACACCGCCGACATCAGCAGCATGGCGTCGTTGAAGGTCAGGATCAGCGCCTCGCGCTGGACCAGCCCGACCAGCCGCGCCATCGCGGCGGCGGTCGGGTCGGCCACCAGCCCGTCGAAGCGCTGGCTGAGGTTGTCGACCATCTGCTGCACCTCCGGACGGGCGAGGTTCACGTTGTCGCCGAGCCGGTTCAGGTGCAGGGCATTGCGGTCGGTCAGCACCGTGTTGATCGCCGCAAGACCGATGGCACCGCCCAGGTTGCGCATCAGGTTGTAGAGGCCGGACGCGTTCTTCAGCTTGTCCGGCGGCAGGGTGCCGAGCGCCACGCTGTTGATCGGGATGAAGCACAGCATCAGCGACAGGCCGCGCACCGCCTGCGGCAGGAACAGCTCCCAGAAGCCGGTGTCGGCGGTGAAATGGCTGTTCAGCCAGACGCCGGTGCCGAACAGGATCAGCCCCAGCGCCAGCATGGCGCGGAGATCCATCCGCTTCGACAATGCGCCGGCGATGGGGGCCGACATGAACTGGAAGGCACCGGTCACGAACATGATCTCGCCGATCTGCAGGCTGTTGAAGCCGCGCACGCGGGCCAGGAACAGCGGCTGCAGATAGACCGAGCCGTAGAGGCCGATGCCGAGGATGAAGCTGTAGAGCGACCCGATGGCGAAGTTGCGGTCGGCGAAGGCGCGCAGCTCCACGATGGGATTGCGGTAGGACAGCACCCGCCAGAAGAAGCCGACGGCGGAAACGGCGGCGACCACCGCCAGCATGGAGATCGCTTCGTCGTCGAACCAGTCGTTCCGCGGCCCCTCCTCCACCACATATTCCAGACTGCCCAGGAAGGCGGCCATCAGCGCCAGCCCCAGGAAGTCGAAGCCCTTGCGCAGCTCCGGGTTCGGCCGGTCGACATCGACCAGGAACCAGACCAGCGAGGTCACCAGGATGCCGGGGATGACGTTGGCCAGGAACAGCCAGTGCCAGGACAGGTGCTGGGTCAGGTAGCCGCCCAGCGTCGGGCCGATGGTCGGCGCCATGGTGGCGACCAGCCCCATCATCACCGTCACGCCCGCCCGCTTTTCCGGCGGAAAGATCATGAAGCTGGTGGCGAAGACGGTCGGGATCATGGCGCCGCCGATGAAGCCCTGCAGCGCGCGCCAGACGATCATCGATTCGATGCCGCCGGCGAAGGCGCAGGCGACGCTGGTCAGGGTGAAGCCGGCGGCGGCCACGGTGAACAGAATGCGGGTCGACAGGATGCGCGACAGGATCCCCGACAGCGGGATCATCACGACCTCCGCGATCAGGTAGGAGGTCTGCACCCACGAGATCTCGTCGGCGCTGGCCGCGAGGCCCGCCTGGATTTCCGACAGCGAGCTGGAGACGATCTGGATGTCCAGGATCGCCATGAACATGCCGACGACCATCGCGAAGAAGCCGGCGATGTCGCGGGGAGTGAGCGGGCGCATGCCCTGGGCCGGTGTCGCCATGGAACCGCTGCCTTCCGTCGCGGCCGAACGACTGCCGCCCCGGGGGTGGCCCCAGAGGTGACGCCGGCCGATATGCTGCCTGGATGCATTGATCGAAGACGGGGACGCCACTCCGAAGGGGAGGAGGAGCGGCGTCCCCGCCAGAGCCGTGGCCGCTTACTTGGCGGCCACCGCCTGCTTGTCGGTCAGCGCGCCGAAGACGCCACCGCTGACCACATGCGGCTGGGTATCGGCGCCACGGGTGTCGACCTCCGCCACCACCGACAACCCGGGGCGCAGCAGGCCGGCCAGCGCGTTGTCACGCGGCAGCGCGATCCGCACCGGCACCCGCTGGACGATCTTGGTGAAGTTGCCGGTCGCGTTCTCCGGCGGCAGCAGCGAGAACTTGGACCCGGACGCCGGGGCGAAGCTCTCCACCGTGCCCGTCAGATGGAGGTCCGGGAAGGCGTCGACGGATACGCTGACATGCTGGCCGGGGCGCATGCGCGACAGCTGGGTCTCCTTGAAGTTGGCGACCACATAGACGTCGGGCAGCGGCACCAGCGACAGCAGCTGCACGCCCGGCCGGGCATATTGCCCGACCTGGACGCCGCGGTTGCCGATCACGCCATCGACCGGCGCACGGACAACGGTGTTGTCCAGATCGTTGCGGGCGGTCTGCAGCGTCGCCTGCGACTGGGCCAGATGGGCCTCCGTCTCGGTCCGGGTGGCGCGCAGGACGTTGATCTGCTCGTTCTCCGACGCCAGCGCCGCCCGCGACTTCGCCACCTGGGCCACCGCCTTGCGCAGGTCGGCGTCGGCGGTTTCCAGCTTCTGGCGGCTGGTCCAGCTGTCGTTGGCCAGCGACCGGTTGCGCTCATAGTCCTGCTGCGCACGGCGCTGCTCGGCCTCGGCGCTCGCGAGCGTGGCCGCCGCCTGGTCGATCACCGTGCGCTGAAGCTCCAGCTTGCTGTCCAGCGTGCCGAGCGCCGCCTTCTGCGCGGTCACCGCGGCCTCGGCCTCGGCCACCTTGGCGCGGAAGTCCTGGTCGTCCAGGATCGCCAGCACGTCGCCCGTCCGCACCAGCTGGTTTTCCGCGACCTTGACGTCGCGGACATAGGCGGAAATCTTCGGGCTGACGACGGTGATGTCGCTCTGCACATAGGCATTGTCGGTCGATTCCATGAACCGGCCTTCCGTCCACCAATGCTCGCCGGCGACGGCGCCACCAGCCAGCACAGCCAGCGCAACGCCCGACAGCACGATCTTCCGCACGCCATTCGCCATGGTCTCTATCCCCAATCCACCGCGGTCCCGTTCGCATTCCGCCGATCGCTCTTGCCGGTGCCGTCACGGAAAAGAAACTGAACCGTTCAGTTTAGTCTTGCCGGAAGATGGCGGACGGCCTATCTCTTGTCAAGACCGAACTGAACGGTTTAGTTTTTGGCAATTGGTGTCAGGGGGCTTGTCGGGCGATGCGGAACGCGGTAGGGGCCAGGAACTTGGACCAAGGCGAGGCGCGCATGACCACATTGGTTGCCCCCACTCCCGAAGCGGGATCGAAGCCGGCCCAGATCATGGACGCCGCCGGCACCCTGTTTCTGGAGCACGGCTACAGCGCCGTCAGCATGGATGCGGTCGCCAAGAAGGCAAACGTGTCCAAGGCGACGCTGTACGCCCATTTCGGCAGCAAGGAGGAACTGTTTCGGGCGATGGTCGCCTGCGAATGCGCGAACTCCGTCATGAGCAGCGTCTGGGACGAGGCGATGGAGCTGCCGGCGGCGGACGGTCTGCGTCTGATCGGCCGCACCTTCGTCCGCTTCATCGCCTCGGCGAAGGCGCTGGGTCTCTACCGCATGGTTCTGGGCGAGGTACTGCGCCAGCCCCAGCTCGCCCAGGCCTTCTACGAGAGCGGCCCGGCCGAGACCTTCGAGCGCGGCAGGCAGTTCATGGCCCGGTTGGCCGCCAAGGGAGAGCTGGCGATCACGGACTGCGACCTCGCCACCCACCAGTATTTCGGGCTGCTGAAGGCCAACCTGCACATGAAGATGCTTCTGTGCCTGAGCGAACGCCCGAGCGATGAGGATTTGGAGCGATTCGTCGATGCCGCCGTCGATCTGTTCGTCAAGGGCTATGCACCTGAAAAGCCCCGATAAACGGTGCGCGGCAAGATTCGAACGAAGGCCACCGCCGCGAAATTGTCCTCAGCGGAAATCGAGATGCAATAACCGGAAAGCCTGACGCAAACCTCGCCCCTCCGGCTTGTCACCGGCAAAGGCTTCGTATAGCGTGGCCATGACATACCGGCGTAACGGTGCGTGGCGGGTTTGCGGATGGATTTCGAGACGACCTTCATCGCGCAGGTCATCACCGTCATAGGCTTTGCCGTCGGGCTGTCGATCGCCGTTGCATCCGGCCGTTACCCCCGTCACATCCGCGGTTCCCTGCGCGCCTATTCTTACGGGAAATTCCTGCTGGGTTCCGCCTTCCTCGTCGCCGGGCTGCGCGCCGGTCAGGCGCCGGAACTCTTGATTCCGCTCGCCAATGGGGTGGGACTCGCTGGATTGTCGATGAACTACACCAGTGTCCGGCATCTCCAGAACCGGCCGGTATCGCCTTTCGTGCCGGTGGCGGTCGGGGTGGCGGTGGGGCTGTCCTGCCTCCTTCTCTTGCTGGCCGGCGGCGGCATGGGCTGGGTCCGCATCCTGACCAGCTTCGCGACATCCGCGATACTGCTGGTCATCGCCTTCGAGGTGCTGGTCCGTTACGAAGGGCGCGGCATCCCCCACTATGTCACCGGGCTGCTGTGCGCCACCCTCGCCCTGGTCTATCTGATCCGCATGTCCGCGGGGATGGCCCAGGAGGATGCGCCGGTCGGCTATTCCATGCTGGACGACCGGGTGGAGCGGGCCACCTTCCTGCTGTCGCTTCTGGGCACGGTCGTCGGCGCCCTCAACTATGTCCTGATGGCCAGCGACGAGTTCAACCGCGAACTTGCGAAGCTTGCCCATACAGACGGGCTGACCGGCGCCCTGAACCGCCGCCGCCTGTTCGAGTTGGGAGAGGTCGAATTCCGCCGCGCCCGCCGCCATAACCGGGACCTTACGGTGCTGGTCCTCGACATCGACCGGTTCAAATCGATCAACGACCGTGCCGGCCATCCGTTCGGCGACCGGGTCATCCAGGCGGTGGTCGACTGCTGCGCCGGGCAGATCCGGCGCGAGGACGCCGTGGGCAGGATCGGCGGGGAGGAATTCGCCATCCTGCTGCCCGAAACCGGGGTGGAGGCCGGCCGGCTGCTGGCCGAGCGCCTGCGTTGCGCCATCGAACGGCAACTGTCCCAACTTGCCGCGGAAGGCGGCGTGACGGTGACCTGCAGCATCGGCGGCGTCAGCCTGACCAGGGAACACAGTGAATTTTCCGACCTGATGGCCCAATCGGACACCGCGCTTTACAGCGCGAAGAATGCCGGACGCAATCAGGTACGCTTCTTCACCGCCGCCACATTCACCACAGCGGCGACCGCCTGACCGCCGCGGAGTCGGCAAGGAGGACCGGTTAGAAAAAGCGGCCGCAACACGGTTGCCTTTACCGGCGGGGCCGCTTGCCGCATTATCCGCGCCGGCCCCCTCCGGCCGGTTTACTCCGGCCGATCTGCCGGGGCCGATCCGACGGGTCCGGTCCGGCCCCGTTCCTTCCGGCAACATCGGCGCAAGGTCGTGGTTCTTTCACATCTCGGCTCCGGCGGCCTGGAGCCGCAGCGGTCCCAGCTGACGCTCGGCACCAAGTTCAGGCTCATCAACTGGGGGCTGGTCCTGCTGATCTGCACGATCACCGGGGTCGGCGTCGGACTGCTCTATTCGGCCGCCGGCGGCCACTGGAAGCCCTGGGCGCAGCCTCAGCTGGTCCGCGCCATTCCCGGTCTGGTCCTGATGCTGGGCATCGCCCTGGTCGACATCCGCCACCTGATGAAATCGGCCTACGCCATCTTCTTCGTCGTGCTCTGCCTGCTGATCGCGGTGGAGCTGATGGGCCGCATCGGCATGGGCGCCCAGCGCTGGATCGACCTCGGCTTTTTCCAGCTGCAACCGTCGGAGCTGATGAAGCCGGCGCTGACGCTGGCGCTCGCCCGCTATTTCCACGGGGTGACGCTGGACCAGATCGGCCGGCCGCTGCTGCTGATCCCGCCCCTGCTTCTGGTCTTCACGCCCGTCGCCTTCGTGCTGATGCAGCCGAACCTCGGCACATCGCTGCTGCTGATCATGGGGAGCGGCGCCATCTTCTTCGCCGCCGGCGTCCGGGTCTGGAAGTTCCTGCTGGTGATCGGCGGCGGCCTGAGCGCCATCCCCGTCGCCTGGGAGTTCCTGCACGACTACCAGAAGCAGCGCGTCTACACCTTCCTCGATCCGGAGACCGACCCGCTCGGCGCCGGCTACAACATCCTGCAATCGAAGATCGCGCTCGGCTCCGGCGGCCTGTTCGGCAAAGGCTTCATGTCCGGCTCGCAGAGCCAGCTGATGTTCCTGCCGGAAAAGCACACCGACTTCATCTTCGTCGTCCTGGCGGAGGAGTTCGGCATGGTCGGCGCCGCCATCCTGCTGGCGCTCTATGTCCTGCTGTTCATCTATGGCTGGGTGATCGCGCTGAACAGCCGCAGCCAGTTCGGCCGGCTGGTCGCGGTCGGCATGACGGCGCAGTTCTTCCTCTACGTCTTCGTCAACGTGGCGATGGTGATGGGGCTGATCCCCGTCGTCGGCATCCCGTTGCCGCTGGTGTCCTACGGCGGGTCGGCGATGATGACGCTGATGATCGGCGTCGGCCTGCTGCTGAGCATGTCGGTGCACCGCGACGTGCGCATTCCCAAGAGCGGCGTCACGGACGTCTGACCACCCCCGTTGGTTTCGATTATCGGTTGAGGTACGCCGGGCACGCGCCTGTCACACCCCGCCCGCGCCGTTGCCGTCCCGTCCCGCTCCCGCGATATCGGGGTGGAGGCCGACCTATTTTGCGGGTAGGCCCGGTTGCAGCGGGAGGAACGGCCATGCGGAGAGATGCCTTAGGACAGCGCGGGCGCAGGACGGCCTTGATGGGTGCGGGGCTTGCCGCGCTCATGGCCGGGAGCGCGCCGGCGCTCGCGGAGTCCCTGTTCAGCCATATCGGCGGCAGCTTCAGCGAGACATCCGGAGCCTTCGACACCGCGCGCTGGCAGCGGTCGGACGGCTGGAAGTCCGGCGGGCACATGAACTGCACCTGGAGCCGCGCCAACGTCACCACCGAGAAGGGCCACCTCGCCTTGTCGGTGAGCGACCGCATCAGCGGCAGCGACCGCTATTCCTGCGGCGAATATTCGACGCACCGCTTCTACGGCTACGGCGCCTACGCGGTTTCGCTGAAGGCGGTGAAGGCCGACGGGGTGATGACCTCGGTTTCCCACTACACCGGCCCGCCCTTCGGCGACCCGTGGGACGAGATCACGATGGGCATCGCCGGCAAGGATACCAGCAAGCTGGAGATCAGCTACGTCGTCAACGGCACCGGGCACCGCGACATCGTGGTCGATCTGGGCTTCGACGCCGCCAAGGGGTTCCACAGCTACGGCTTCGACTGGAAGCCCAACGGCATCGTCTGGACCGTCGACGGCAAACCGGTGCACCAGGTGTCCGGCAAGCCGGAGCAACTACCGCGCATGCCCGGCCGGCTGATGCTGCGCTTCTGGAGCGCGTCCGGCGACACCGAGTGGCTGCGCCGCTTCACCTATCCCGGCCATCCCCTGGCCGCCGAGGTCGCCTCCGTCACCTTCCGTGAGGATGCGGCGAACCTCAGCAACTGAGGAGGCGTCAGTCCAGCGCTTCGGCGCCCAGATAGGATTCGACGACGCGGGGGTCGGCGACGACCTCCGCCGGGGCGCCGTCGGCGATCTTCTCGCCATGGTCCAGCACCACGACGCGGTCGGACAGGGCCATCACCGCCCGCATGACATGCTCGATCATCAGGATGGTCAGCCCTTCGCGCCGGTTCAGGTCGCGCAGGACCTCGACCATGCGGTCGACCTCGGTCGGGCGAAGCCCTGCCAGCACCTCGTCCAGCAGCAGCAGGGTCGGACGGGTGGCCAGCGCGCGGGCGACCTCCAGCCGCTTGCGGTCGGGCAGCGTCAGGCTGCGCGCCGGGCGGTTGGCCTGATCGGCCAGTTCCAGCCGCTCCAGCACGGCACGGGCCTGCATCCGCGCGGCCTCCACCGACCGCTCGCGGGCCAGCGCGCCGACCACGACATTATCCTCCACCGTCAGCTGGCCGAAGGGCTTGACGATCTGGAAGGTGCGGCCGATTCCTGCGGCGCAGACCTGATTGGGCTTCAGCCCCGTCAGGTTGCGGCCCTTCAGCGCCACCCGCCCCTCGTCGGGCGGAAAGACGCCGGCAATCAGGTTGAAGGTGGTGGTCTTGCCGGCGCCGTTCGGACCGATCAGGGCGAGGATGCGCCCCTCCGGCACGGCGAAGCTGACCTCCGACACCGCCTTCAGCCCGCGGAACCGCTTGGACAGGCGCTCGACCTCAAGCAATGCGGTCATCTCAGGCGCCCTCCCCCGGCTGGCGGACAAGGCGCAGGCGGCGGGCCAGCCAGGGCCACACGCCTTCCGGCCGGAACACCACGATCACCACCAGCGCCGCGCCGTAGAACAGTTGCTTCAGGCCGGGCAGGTCCAGCCCGCCGGCCTCGATCAGGAAGGTCAGGGCCTCGCCCAGCGGCGTCAGGATGAAGGCGCCCAGGATCGGGCCGACCAGCGTGCCGATGCCGCCGACGATGGCCGGCAGGATGATCTCGATGGAGCGGCCCATGGAGAAGACCTGCTCCGGGAACAGGTTGTTGAAATAGAAGGCCTGGAACACCCCGCCCAGCGCCGTCAGGGCAGAGGAGACCGCCACCGCGGTCATGCGGGCGCGGAACAGGTCCACGCCCGACGCCTCCGCCGCGTCCGGTTCCTCGCGCACGGCCAGCCACTGGTAGCCCAGGCGGCTGTGCAGCAGGGCGCGCGACAGGAACAGCGCACCCACCACCAGCGCCAGCGCCACATAGTAGAACAGCACCGGTGAACCGCGCAGGTTCAGCGGGTCGGTCGCCCCCGCCTCCACCGGCAGGAAGAAGCCGCCGGAACCTCCGACCCAGGTGATGTGGTCGAAGCCGATGCGCGCCACCTCGGCGAAGGCGATCGTCAGCAGGGCGAAATGCACGCCCTTCACCCCGAAGCGGAAGCCGAGGAAGCCGATGACGCAGCCGGCCGCCACGGCGACCAGCATCGCCAGCACCATGCCGGCCCAGGGCCCGATGCCGAAATGGACGAACAGCGCCGCGCTGACATAGGCGCCGAGACCGACATACAGCGCATGGCCCAGCGACAGCAGGCCGGAAAAGCCCATCATCACGTTCCAGGCCTGCCCGACATAGGCGAACCACAGCACCGTGGTGAGCACCGACACCAGATAGCGGTCGGCGACGAACGGCGCCACAGCCAGCCCCAGCGCCGCCAGGGCCAGCAGCACCAGCCCGCGCCCGGTAACCCCGGAAACCATCACTCCCGAAAGCCCGCTCATGACCGTTTCCCCAGCAGCCCTTGCGGGCGCAGCAGCAGCACCACGATCAGCACCCCGTAGCTGAACAGGGATTTCAGGGACGGCGTCAGCAGGAAGCCGGCCAGCGCCTCCGACATGCCGATCAGCACGCCGCCCAGCAGCGCGCCGGGCAGGCTGCCCAGCCCGCCGACGATGACGATGATGAAGCTGAGCAGCGTATATTCCGGCGCCAGCTGCGGCCGGGCGTCTACCAGCAGCGTCATCAGGGCGCCGGCCACCCCGACCACCGCGGCGCCGATGCCGAAGGTCAGCGCATAGAGGCCGTCGATGTTCAGCCCGACCACGCGGGCGCCCAGCGGGTTGTCGGCGCAGGCGCGGATCGCCTTGCCGGTGCGGCTGAAGCGGAAGAAGGCGAACAGCGCCGCCGCCACGACGATGGCCGCGGCCCCGGCGCGCAGCCGCACGGCATCCAGCAGCATCGATCCGATCTCCACCGTGTCGAAGCTGTAGGGCACCTGGACGTTGCGGGCGTCGGGGCCGAACAGCATCAGCATGGCGTTGACCAGGATGGTGGCCACGCCCAGCAGCAGGATGAACTGCATGTGCTCCGGCCGCTCGACGAACTTGTTCACCAGCCCGCGTTGCAGAAGCCAGCCGCAGGCGAACAGCAGCGCCGCCATGACCGGCGCCGACAGCAGCGGGTCCAGCCCGAGCCAGCCGCCCAGCAGCACGGCGCCGTACATGCCCGCCACCATCATTTCGCCATGGGCGAAGTTGACGACGCGCACCACGCCGAAGATGACCGATAGCCCCAGCGCCGCCAGCCCATAGACCAGGCCGGTCAGCAGGCCGGAGGCCGCGATGTTCAAATAATAGTCGATCGGCATGGGCGGCGGATTGTCCGAACGGTTGGGTTCTGCGGGTTAGCAGTCCCCGGGGATGCAGGCAAGCCAGAATGACCGCCGGCTGCGCGATTCGTCCTTTCCCGCTACGGCCGCCCGGCCAACCGGGTTCCGCCACGCAAGGCTGCGATCCGATCCGCCACGTCGTTCAACCGTCGGTCGAGAGCCGCCGTCAGGCAGGACTGCGCCGCAGCGGCCACTGCCGGCTCGCCTTCCGTCCCGCTGCGGATCCAACACAGCGCGGCGATCCGTTCATGAAAGCGCCGCTCTTCCTGGATCAGGTCGTAGGCCGCGGCGGCGCGGGTTGCCGGATCGGCGAGGCCGCCCAGGAACCGCTCCTGCGCCCCGCGGGCACGGCCGTCAAGAAGAGCGAGCGCCGGGACGTCGCAGATCATCCGCCGCAGCGGCGCCGTCACTGTGGCGCAACGCGGATCCGCGACCGGAATTGGAGGTGTTTCGGGCGGCGGTTCCGGCGAAGTGGTGGCGACGACCGGTACAGGGGCGGCGGCTTGCGTTCCTACGGTTCGTGGAGCCGCCTTGGCCATCGCCGGCACGACCACCGGAACCGGCCTCGCCGGCGGTGAAGCCGGCCGCTCCGGACCGTCTCCGCCGAGCGATTCCCGCACCACCCGCACTCGCGTGCCGACCTCGGTCGCCGCGAAGACGGTTTCGATGTCCGCGGGCAGCATCCGGAAGCAGCCGCCGCTGGCCCGCGTACCGATCGACTCCGGATCGTTGGTGCCGTGAATGGCGATGGCCGGCCAGCCGAGGTCGAGCGCGAACTTGCCCAGCGGGTTGTTCGGCCCCGGCGGCACCGCCCGCGGCAGCGCGGGATTGTCGCGCCGCTGGTTGGCGGTCGGCCGCCATGTCGGGTCGCGGCGCTTGCGCTGGATCCTGCTGTCGCCGACGGGAATCGGCACGCCCGGACGGCCGATGGCGACCGGAAAGCTGCGAACCGCGCCATCGGAGCCGGTCAGGTAGAGACGGCGGTCGGCAAGGCTGATGGCGATCGACTCACCACCGGCTGCCGCTTCGATCGCCTCGGCCGTACCGGCCGCGGCGATGCCCGTAATGGCGAGCAAGCCCCAGAAAAGGCACAGCGCCAGGATGACGGTAACGGCTGTTGTCGGTCGGGAGACGAGGGCACGGCGGCTGCCTTCCCGGATGGTCGTGGTTCCATGCATGCGGAAAGTTGATCGCGTGTTCCCTAAAACAGGGTAAACAGCATGGAACGACGGTCTCCGGGGAATGGGGCCGCCCCGACAGCAAGGACGTGCATCATGGACCAGATCGAGCAGACGTTGGCCGTCGCGACGGAACATCACCGCGCCGGCCGCACCGCGGAGGCCGAACGGCTGTACCGCGACGTGCTGGACGCGTCGCCCGGCCATCCGGATGCCCTGCACCTTCTGGGGGTGATCGCCCTGCAATCCGGCCGGGCCCAGGAGGCGGTCGACCGGATCGCCCAGGCCGTGGCCGGCGACGACGGCTCCCCCCTGTTCCACGCCAACCTCGGCCACGCCCTGCACGCCTCCGGCCGCCACCGCGAGGCGGCGCTGAGCTTCGCCCGCGCCCTCACCCTGCTGACCAACGAGGGCGAGGGCTGGGGCAATGTCGGGGCGCTGGCCAACCTGATCCGCCGCTATGACGACGACATCCGTGCCGCCGCCGCCGCGGAGGTCGATGCCCGCTACACCATGAGCGACGTGATGCGACGCCAGTCGCTGTTGTTTCTGCTGACCGGCGACGTCGCCTACTACCGGACTCTGGTGAACGCCGCGCTCGACGACCCGCTGCGCTTCTCCATCCCGTCGATGCATTACGCCTATTGGGGCATCGCGATGCGGCTGTTCCAGGGCGATGCGCGGAAGGGCGACGTCGACGCCTTCACGAAGGGCGAGTTCCGCAGCTTCTACCGCCTGCTGGTGGAGGAGACGGCGCGCCGCTACGGCCTGGACATCCGCCTGCGCCGGTTGGCGCCGCGCACTGCGGTGAAGCGGGTGGCGCTCATCACCAACCAGATGCTGGGCGAGGGGCACCAGCCGACCGCCGATGCCTTCGATTATGCCCGCCGGCTGCAGGACGACCATGGCTGCGAGGTGCTGATCGTCAATCCCAACGCCATGGCGGTGGAGGGCGAGAACGGCTTCGTTCCGGAATACAGCTACAACGTCACCGAGGAGTATGACGGCGAGCAGACCATCGCCGCCCATGGCACCAAGGTCCGCATGCTGTCCTTCCCGCAGCCCCGTTTCGACGAGGAGAAGCTGACCGCCATCGTCGACGGGGTGGTGCGGTTCGATCCCGACGTGATCGTCGCCTTCGGCGGATCGAACACGGTGGCCGACCTGTTCGCCCGCACCCGGCCGGTGGTGTTCCTGCCGACCTCCTCCGGGCTGCCGCCTTCGCTTGCGACGCTTCTGCTGGGCTATGCGCCGGAGGATACCGCCGCAGGCTGGCCGGAGGAGGCTCGGGTCCGCTTCCGTCCCTTCTCCTTCGGCTGGACCCCTCCGGCCGCCGGCCCCGCGCGAAGCCGCGGCGATTTCGGTCTGCCGGCGGACGGCCCGCTCTATGTCGTCGTCGGCAACCGCCTGGACCAGGAGGTCGGGCCGGAGTTCCTGGAGACGCTGGACCGCCTTCTCGACCGCGTGCCGGACGGACGGATCGCCTTTGCCGGCGCGGTATCGGAACTGCCTGCCCGTATCGCCGCCACCCGCAACGCGGCGCGGATGCAGGCGCTGGGCAATGTCGAGGGAATTCGCGGGCTGTACGGCGTGTCGACAGCCTATCTGAACCCGCCGCGCCAGGGTGGCGGCGGCAGCGCCGCCTTCGCCCTGGCGGACGGGGTGCCGGTCGTGACCTACGCCCAGGGCGATGTCGCCGGCGTGGCCGGTCCTGAGATGACCGTTGCCGATGAGACCGCCTTTGTCGAGCGCGCCGTGGCGCTCGGACAGGATGCCGCGGCAGGGGGGCAGGCGGCCGGGGCGGCGCGCGCCCGCTTCGCCGGGACGGCGGACCGTGCACGGTCGGTGGAAAAGCTGCTGGACTACGCGCGCGAGGCACAGGGGCTGTTCTGAGCCCCGCCATGACTTGAGCCCGAACAGCATTCCGCCCGGCCTCCGCACGAAGTGGATTTTCGTGCGGAGGCCGGGCGGAACCGTCTCAGGGGATCGGCATCGGGCGTTCGGCCGGAGGCCGGCTTTTCAGACCATCACTGATCGTACGTCCCCGCCCCGACGATGTACTGCCCGTCTCGGGTGACGTAGGAATGCTTGTGCTCGACCTTGTTGGTCTGGCGGTTCAGCCAGACATAGTCGATGACGGCGTTCGGCTTGTCCTTGGTCTCGGAAATCATCGCCTGGACGATGGGCTTGCCTTCCGCGTCCTTCAGGTCGGCGGCGTTGGAGCCGGCCAGCTTCGGGTTGGCGCCGGAGGCGACGTAATGGCCGTCGGTGTCGAAGACGAAGACATACAGCTCGCCGCGGCGGAAGCTGCCCTTGGGATCCTGGAAGGCCTTGGTCGCCTCGTCCGGCCCCTTGGACCTGAGGTAGGCGACGGCTTCGGCGACCAGCGATTTGGCCTGTTCCGGGGTGGCGTGATCGGCGGCGACGGCGGGGGCCGCCAGCAGGGCCGCCGCGACGGCGACCAGGGATGCGGTTCTGCGAATCATGGATGACCACCTTGGATTGGAGGAATTGAGGGAAGGAGCCAACGATCCGGCAGGGGTCAGTCCTCGTGCACGGTTTCCAGCCAGGAGCGGATCGACCACAGCGCCTCCTGCCCCAGGGCGTCGCCGAATTTCGGCATGTAGGTCACGCCGTTGCGGATCGAGCCGTTGGTGACGCGCTCCTTGAACCACTCGTCGCCGGCGTCGCCCTTTTCCAGGTAGCGCAGGTCGGGGGCGATGCCGCCGGACACCGCACCCAGCCCGTGGCAGCGGGCGCAGTTCTGGTTGAAGGCCGATGCGCCGATCTCGATGGCGCGCGGGTTGCCGCGGAAGGGGTTGCTGTCCCGCCAGGTGTCGCCCAGCTTTTCCAGCCCCGCGGTGTCGACCGGCTGCGGGACGACGTCGCCGTGGGCGAAAACCAGACCGGGAAGAGCAACAGCGCCGATCAGGCCAATCGCGGCTGAAAGCCGAACAATCCGTGCATTCATGAGAAAGACGTTCCCTCTGTTTCTAGCCGCCCTGCGGCCTTTGCTTCGCATAGGCAGACGTTAGCAGCAGTGGGACTTGCGAATAATTGGACTATGGTAGGACATCATTGAGATGGCAACGATGATGACTGGATGACGCACGGACACGGGAAGGGGGCGGACCGGATCGCTCCGGCCCGCCCCCTTCCGATCCGGCGCCTGTGCGGTCAGGCTTTCGGCAGCTTGAAGACCCAGAGCGAGCCGCCCTGGTTGATGTCCTTCACCAGCTTGGCGACGTCGCCGCCCCACAGCGGCACCGCCCCGCCCCAGCCGGAGACGACGGCGACATACTGCTCGCCATCCATCTTCCAGGTGACCGGGCTGCCGACCACGCCGGAGCCGGTCTGGAACTTCCAGACCTCCTGGCCGGACTTGGCGTCAAAGGCCTTCAAATAGCCTTCCGGGGTGCCGGTGAAGACCAGATTGCCGGCGGTGGTCAGCACGCCGCCCCACAGCGGGGCCGGGTTCTTGTACTCCCAGACGATCTTGCCGGTCTTCGGATCGACTGCGCGCAGCGCGCCGATGTAGTCGTCATACAGCGGCTTGATGGTGAAGCCGGCGCCGAGATAGGCCGCACCCTTCTTGTAGGTGATCGGCTCGTTCCAGATGTCCATCCCCCACTCGTTGGCCGGGACGTAGAACAGCTCGGTCTGCGGGTTGTAGGCCATCGGCATCCAGTTCTTGGCGCCCAGGAAGGCGGGGGCCGCGAAGACGGACTTACCCTTGGCATCATGCGCATCGGCGGTCGCCGGGGCGCCCGGACGGTTGTCGTCGATGTAGATCGGACGGCCGGTCTCGATGTCGATGCCCTTGGCCCAGGTGATCTTGGTGACGAAGGGCGAGGCGTTGATCAGCTTCCCGTTGGTTCGGTCGATGACGTAGAAGAAGCCGTTGCGGTCGGCCTTGCCGCCGGCCTTGACCACCTTGCCGTCCTTCTTCAGGTCGAAGGACACGAACTCGTTCACGCCGTCGAAGTCCCAGCCGTCATGCGGCGTGGTCTGGTAGTGCCACTTGATCTCGCCGTTGTCCGGATTGATGGCGAGCGTGGAGGAGGTGTAGAGGTTGTCGCCCGGACGCAGGTGCGAGTTCCAGGGCGCCGGGTTGCCGGTGCCGAAGAACAGCGTCTTGGTCTCGGGGTCGTAGGTGCCGCCCAGCCAGGTGGCGCCGCCGCCGGTCTTGTACATGTCGCCGGGCCAGCTGGCGTTGGTCTTGCCGGTGACGGTCGATTCCTTGCCGTTCAGCGTGCCGACGTTGCCTTCGATGGTCGGACGCTGCCAGACCAGCTCGCCGGTCTCGGCATCGCGGGCCTCGACCATGCCGATCACGCCGAACTCGCCGCCGGAGTTGCCGGTGATGATCTTGCCGTCGATGATCAGCGGGGCCGCGGTGTTGGAATAGCCTTCCTTGTAGTCCTGCAGCTTCTTGTTCCACACCACCTTGCCGGTCTCGCGGTTCAGCGCGACGAGTCGGGCGTCCAGCGTGGCGAAGTAGATCTTGTCCTTGTAGATCGCGGCGCCGCGGTTGACCACGTCGCAGCACGGCATGATGCCGTCGGGCAGGCGGTGGTTGTATTCCCACTTCTTGTGGCCGGTGCGGGCATCGACCGCATAGAGGCGGGAATAGGAGCCGGTGACGTAGATGGTGCCGTCATAGATGATGGGCTGGGCTTCCTGCCCGCGCTGCTTCTCGCCGCCGAAGGAGAAGGACCAGACCGGGACCAGCTTCTTCACGGTGTCGGCGTTCAGGTCGGTCAGCGGGCTGAAGCGCTGGGCCTGCGGCCCCATGCCATAGGTCAGCACCGCTTCGGTGTTGGTGGCGCTCTTCAGCAGATCGTCGCTGGACGGGCCACCGGCGTCGGCGGCGAGGACGCCGGTGGCGCTGAACGCGGTCAGCGAGGCTGCCAGGGCGAGACTTGTAACCAGGCGCTTCATATGCGGTTGCCTCCCAAAACTGATGATGACGGCACCGCCCGGGCAAGAACCGTCCGTTGCCGCCGGACGGGCGGGTCCGGCGGGCGAACGGAATCAGGGCGGCTTTTTCAAGCTTTTGGCGGCCGGAAGGACCGCGTCGCTCTACGATATTCGGCAGTGTAGGCGGATGATCGGTCGGGTAAATTGTCGGATAGTAGCAGGCGTAAGCGTCAGTTGCCCTTTGCCTCAATTGACCCGCGGCAGACTGGCCTGCTCGATCTTCGGCCAGAGATGGGCGACCGAGCGGCGATACTCTTCGCGCAGCACGTCCAGCACTTGGAACCGGTCGGGAATCGGCAGTTCCAGCGCTTCCGCCATATCGAGGCCGGAGTCCGCGGCGTGGCGCAGCGTGCCGTCCAGCCAGGTCAGCCAGTCGCGGGTCTGGGCGACGCAGGCCTTGTCGGAACGGACATGCCCGTGGTTGGGCACCAGCAGCCGGATGTCCAGCCCGTCAACCGCGTCCAGTTCCTTCAGCCAGTCGGTGACGGTGGCGTGGGGCGTGGTCGGGGTGCGGTCGCAGAAGACGACGCCGCCGGCGAACAGAACGCCGGTCGATTCGTCCAGGATCATCAGGTCGGCGGCGGTGTGGCCGCTCAGCGGGATCAGGCGCAGGCGGTGGTCGCCGAACTTCACGGTCGATCCATAGACCGGCTCGGTCGGCACCGTCACCTCGGTCCCGCGCATCCAGTCGCCGACCAGCCGGTACATGTTCTCGGCGATGCCGTTCCCCTCCTCCTGGATGCCGGCGATGGTGCCGGGCAGCGCCGCGATGGGGACGTCGGCGTAGGCCTGGGACCCCAGCCAGTAGTCGGGGTGCAGGTTGCTGATGAAGACCTTGCGGACCGGCTTGTCGGTGACCTTGCGGATGGCCGCGCGCATCTCCTCGCCATAGCGGCGGGACGGGCCGGTCTGGATGACGATCACCCCGTCCGCCGTGACGATGAACCCCGAATTCAGGATGTTGCCGCCGTTGGCCCGGGTGAAATGCTTGGTCGAGCCTTCGAAGACATAGGTGTCGGGCGCGATCCGGGTCGGCTTCAGATCGTAGGTCAGCGGACCGGCGGCCTGTGCCGCGCTCGACACCAGACCGGCGGCAACGATGGTGGTCAGCACCAGCCGGCGCAGAAGCGGCATGCTCACTGCCCGACACTCCAGGGCTGGGCGGAGGGTCCCGGGGACATCGCCGGCTTCGCACCGCGTGGAGGCATCGGAATGGTCGCGCGTATCTCGCCGCCCTGGTTGTCCCGCCCGTGCAGAACCAGCGCGGTGGCGTCCGGCGGCGGGCGGAGGTCCAGCGAATAGACCGGATTCTCGGATACAGGCTCCAGGCTGTCGATCCGCGCCAATACCGGCGAACCGCCTGGGGTCTGCGCATCGATCTGCAAGGTCTCGACGAAATAGGCGGGGATGCCGTCCACGAGGCCGGTGTCGTTGGGATGGCGGATGCGCAGCCGCAGCCGCGCCGCTCCGTCCGGGTCCGCCGGCCACAGCCGGGCCTGCACCTCGCCGACATGATCGGCCCAATCCTTCTGGGCGTAGGAGGTCGGCGGCGCGCTGCACCCGCCGCCCGCCGCATCGACCAGCACCCCGGAGACATGCCAGACCCCGTCATCGGTCCGCGCCGCGCCGCGCACGGCGGTGGCCTGCTGGATCTTGATCCGGGTGGCGATGTAGGGCGCCGCGGTGCCGGGATGATAGCGCAGCACCAGCGGAAAGGGATTGAGGTCGGCGATCGCCACCATCTCCACCACCCGCCCCAGCGCCGTGGCGTCGACGGAGATCGGCACCGCGCGCGTATCCTCCGCGGCGGCCGGCGCAGTCACCTTGACCGCATTGTCGAACACGACCGGAGCGCCGGCGAAATACTGTTCGCGCAGCATATCCCACATCACGGAGTTCAGCGGATCGGACGGAGAGCCTGCGGCGAAGGCGGGGGTGGCGATGACAAGCATCGCGCCGGAAAGTCCGATGCGGCACAACAACAGCACGTTTCTCATCCCCCCTCCCGACTGACGAACCGTCCGTTTTGTCTCCAGGTCACTCCACCAGCGGCGGCGGCGTATGGGTGACGCCGTAGGCGGCGAAGATCCTCGCCATCGTTCCGTCCTCGGTCAGGGCCGCCACCGCATCGCCGATGCTGTAGGCGAGATCGCGGGAATTCTCCTTGGTCGCCATGCCGATGTTCCAGTTGGAGGT
Source organism: Azospirillum sp. 412522 (assembly GCF_019805165.1). Classification (GTDB taxonomy): domain Bacteria; phylum Pseudomonadota; class Alphaproteobacteria; order Azospirillales; family Azospirillaceae; genus Azospirillum. The sequence continues at coordinate 6,841 of NZ_RWIJ01000022.1, read as the reverse complement.
CATCATCCCCGGCAGGGTCACGGTGGTGACAGGAAACTGCTCCACCCGCGCGCCCAGCGCCGCCTGTACCTGGCTCAGCGGAGCCAGCACCGCCGCCGCCTCGCCTGCGGTCAGCTTTTCGATGGCCGCCTCGGGCGTCGGGCAATGGATGATGCGGCTGCGCAGCCGCCCACCCTGAAGGCCCAGCAGGAAGAAGTCGGGGACGCTGTCGATCTCCACCGCGACCGGCTCGTCGGGCAGGGTCGCCAACACGGCGGAACGCACCCGCTGCGGGTCGCGGGCGAGCGCGAAGACCTCCTGATGATAGGGACCGAACAGCACCGCTTCCGGGTTCATCAGGCCGAAGCGCTTGTCATAGGGGATGTGCATCATGATGTCGGCCAGCTCGCCGCCGAACAGGCTGCCGCGCCACACCGCCACGCGCAGGTCGTCCGACACCGTCTCTCCGGGAATCTGCTCGTAGATGTCGGCCTTGACGCCCAGCTTCTCCGCGATCGCGCGCGCCAGATCGACGTCGATGCCGACCAGCTTGCCGTCGCGCTGGAAGGAGAAGGGCGGGAAATCGCGATAGACCGCCACCCGCAGCCGGCCGCGCTCCACCACCTCGTCCAGCGGCCGGGCGGCGGCGGCTCTTGGATAGCCAAGGGCGGACGCAACCCCGACGGATGCACAGCTGGCGGCCAATCCGGACAGGAATCGGCGGCGGGTCACAGTCGCCATGGCAGGTCCCGGCAATGGTGGGTTCATCAGGAAGCGGGCGGCCAGGATAGCCACCGCTCCGCCATGCCAATAATTGGACTTTCGTACAAGATGGGCGGCTCGCCGACCGGCCAGCGGCCGCTTTGCCGGCACCGCTCCCCCCGTCCCTGTCCATGCTTCCATAGTCGCATTCCGCAGTCGGGATTCGCCCGATAGGCTGCACACCAAACTGTTGGCATTCCGACGGATATGATGATCAAGACCCGCCTGCCCCGCCTTCTCCACAGCGTGTCGCTGGCGGCACTCGGCACCGTCCTGCTGGCCGGAAATCCGGGCGCCGGTGCTGCCGCACAGGCCGTTCCGCAGAGCGTGGGCGAGATCCGCATCGGCTTCCTGTCGCAGACCCCCGAACCGCCGCCCTCGGTCGCCAACCCCGACGAGCCGGCGGCCGACGACGGGCTGGCCGGTGCGGCGCTGGCCATTGCCGACAACAACACGACCGGCAAGTTCCTGAAGCAGTCCTTCGTGCTCGACAGCGTGGAGGTGCCCCCGGACGGCGACGCCGCCGCAGCCCTGCGCGAGTTGGCCGGGCGCGGCGACCGCTTTGTCATCGTCGACGCGCCCGGCGCCACGGTGGAGGCGCTGTCGAAACTGCCGGAGGCGCGCAACCTGCTGCTGCTGAACGCGACCGCACCCGACGATGCCCTGCGCGGCGGCGCCTGCGCGCCCAACCTCGTGCATGTGGCGCCCAGCCGGGCGATGCTGGCCGACGCGCTTGGGCAGTATCTGGTGAAGAAGCGCTGGCCTCGCTGGTTCCTGGTCACCGGCCGCCGGCCGGAGGACAGGCTGTATGCCGACGCCGTCCGCCGCGCCGCCAAGCGCTTCGGCGCCCAGATCGTGGCGGAAAAGGAATGGACCGCCGAAAGCGACGTCAACCGCACGGCCGAATCCGAAATCCCGGTCTTCACCCAGACCAAGTCCTACGACGTGCTGGTCGTCGCCGACGAGGTCGGGGAGTTCGGCGATTACCTGTCCTACCGCACCGCCGATCCGCGTCCGGTCGCCGGCACCCAGGGGCTGGTCCCCACCGTCTGGCACCGCACGCACGAGCAATGGGGCGCCGCACAGCTGCAATCCCGCTTCAAGACGTCGGCGAAGCGCCCGATGACGGCGCGCGACCATAATGACTGGACCGCCGTCCGCGTGGTGGGGGAGGCAGCCGCCCGGGCCCGCACCGCCGATCCCGACCGCCTGATCGCCTTCATCCAATCGCCCGACTTCACCATGTCCGCCTTCCGCGGCGCACCGCTCAGCCTGCGGCCCTGGGACGGCCAGCTGCGCCAGCCGGTCCTGCTGGCGGCCGACCGGTCTCTGGTGTCGGTGTCGCCGCAGGAGGGCTTCCTGCATCCCCGGACGGAACTGGACAGCCTGGGCTACGACCAACCGGAAACGCTCTGCAAGACGCGAGGAAAGACCACGCCATGACCGCCGCCCGCCTGACAGGCATTCCCTTAGCCGCCCTGATCGCCGTCTCGGCCACCGCCCTGTTGGCGCCGGCGGCGTTGGCCCAGACCATCTATGTGTCGAACGAGAAGGACAACACCCTGTCGGTGATCGACGGCAAGACCATGGCGGTCACCGACACCATCAAGGTCGGCAAGCGCCCGCGCGGCATCACCCTGTCGAGGGACGGAACCCAGCTGTTCATCTGCGCCAGCGACGACCACACGGTGCAGGTCTTCGACCTTGCCAGCAAGTCGGTCGTCCACAACCTGCCGTCGGGTGAGGATCCCGAACAGTTCGCCCTCAGCCCCGACGGCAAGAGCCTGATCATCGCCAACGAGGACAGCAACATCGTCACTGTGGTGGACGTGCCGACGCGCAAGGTCGCCTTCCAGGTCGATGTCGGGGTGGAGCCGGAAGGGATGGACGTCAGTCCCGACGGCCGCTGGGGCGTCAACACCTCCGAGACGACCAGCATGGTCCACTGGATCGACATGGAAAAGCGCGTGGTCGTCGACAACACGCTGGTCGGCCCCCGCCCCCGCTACGCCCAGTTCACCAAGGACGGCTCGCAGCTCTGGGTCTCGTCGGAGATCGGCGGCACGGTCAGCGTCATCGACACCGCCACCCGTCAGGTGAGGCAGGTCGTCGATTTCCGCATCAAGGGCGTCGCCAAGGACCGTATCCAGCCGGTGGGCGTCAAGCTGACCGACGACGGCCGCTATGCCTTCGTCGCGCTCGGCCCGGCCAACCATGTTGCGGTGGTCGATGCCAGGACCTTCGAGGTGAAGGATTATCTGCTGGTCGGCCGCCGCGTCTGGCAGTTGGCGCTGACGCCGGACCAGAAGACGCTCTACACCACCAACGGGGTCAGCGGCGACGTGTCGGTGATCGACGTCGACAGCCTGAAGGTGACCAAGACCGTCAAGGTCGGCCGTTACCCCTGGGGCGTGGCGGTCAAGGGCTGAGGTACAGGGAAGGGACGGCGGAATGACGGTGCCGGCACTGAAAGTCGATGGACTGCGCCATGGCTATGGCGGAAGCCGCCTTGCGCTGGAGGATGTCGGCTTCCGCGTGATGCCCGGCGCCTTCACCTGCCTGCTCGGTCCCAACGGGGCGGGGAAGAGCACGCTGTTCGCGCTCGCCACCGGCCTGCTGCGGCCGGCCGCCGGACAGGTGTGCATCCACGGCCACGACATCGGCGAGCTGCCGGGCGAGGCGCTGGCCAGGCTGGGCGTCGTGTTCCAGCAGCCGACCCTCGACCTCGACCTGACGGTGTTGCAGAACCTCCGCTATTTCGCTTCGCTGCATGGCATTGGCCGGCGTGAGGCCGACCGGCGGATCGAGACCGAACTCACCCGCCTGTCCCTGTTCGAACGGCGGGGGGAGAAGGTGCGGGCGCTGAACGGCGGCCATCGCCGTCGGGTGGAAATCGCCCGCGCCCTGCTGCACCGCCCGTCTCTGCTGCTGCTGGACGAGCCCACGGTCGGGTTGGACATCCCCGCCCGCCGCACGCTGATCCGCCATGTCCACGCCCTGTGCGCGGAGGACGGCATCGCCGTGCTGTGGGCCACCCACTTGATCGACGAGATCGACCCCGTCACCGACCATGTGGTGGTCCTGCACCGTGGCCGTGTCCGCGCCTGCGGGCCGGTCGCCACGGTGAATGCCGAGACCGGCTGCGCCACCGTGGCGGAAAGCTTCGACCGGCTGACCGCCGCCCGGCCGGCTGCCGATGTGGAGGTCGCAGCATGACCGGCCGTCAGCTTGGGATCTGGTGGATCGCCTTTCAGGGCATCGTGACGCGCGAGGTGCTGCGCTTCATCCATCAGCGCGAGCGCTTTCTCGGCGCGCTGGTCCGCCCGTTGGTCTGGCTGTTCGTCTTCGCCGCAGGGTTCCGGGCGGCGCTCGGCATCGCCATCATCCCGCCTTACGAGACCTACATTCCCTACGAGGTCTACATCGTGCCCGGGCTCATCGGCATGATCCAGCTGTTCAACGGCATGCAGGGATCGCTGTCGATGGTCTACGACCGCGAGATGGGCAGCATGCGCATCCTGCTGACCAGTCCGCTGCCCCGCGCCTTCCTGCTGGTGGCGCGGCTTTTGGGCGGGGTGGCGGTGTCGATCCTGCAGGTGGCGGCCTTCCTGCTGATCGTCAGGCTCTACGGCATCGATCTTCCGGTATGGGCGCCACTGACCGTGCTGCCGGCCCTGCTGCTGAATGGTCTGATGCTGGGGGCGCTCGGCATGGTCCTGGCGTCCACCATCCGCCAGCTGGAGAATTTCGCCGGGGTGATGAACTTCGTCGTCTTTCCCCTCTTCTTCCTGTCCTCCGCCCTCTACCCGCTCTACCGCATGGAGGAGGCCGGCCCGCTGCTGTGGTGGCTGTGCAGCCTCAACCCCTTCACCCATGGGGTGGAACTGATCCGCTTCGCGCTCTATGGCCGGATCGACGGGCTGGCGCTGGCCGTCGTCGGCGGAGCCACCCTGATGTTCGCCGCCCTGGCGGTGCGTGGCTACTCCCCCGCGCGCGGCATGGGGTCGCGGGCGCCGTCGGCGGCGGGATGACGCCTCACGCCGCGTCGTGGAAGATGACGCCGAGCGTATGGCGTGCGCCCGAGCGCACCGGGCTGACGCCATGGCGGTGGCGGACGCGGTAGGTGCCACGGGTGCCCTGCACCGGGCGCTGGTCTACCGCGAAGATCACGGCCTCCCCCCGTTCCAGCGGCACGACGGTGGCGCGTGACTGCATGCGCGGACGCTGCTCCGTCAGGACGAATTCGCCGCCGGTGAAGTCCGATCCCGGCGCCGACAGCAGAATGGCGACCTGCAACGGGAACATGGTCTCTCCATACAGATCCTGATGCAGGCAGTTGTAATCGCCGGAACCATATTTCAGCAGCAGCGGCGTCGGGCGCGTCTGCCCTGCCGCATGGCAACGCTCAAGGAACTCCGCATGCTCCGCCGGATAGCGGGTGCCGAGCCCCATCGCAGCGGCCCAACGGTTGGCAACCGGCGCCAGCCGGCGGTAGAGCGGCTCGCGTAAAGCCGTGATTGGCCCGGGCAGCGGGTAGGTGAAGTATTTGTATTCGCCCTTGCCGAAGCCGTGCCGCTCCATCACCACCCGGCTGCGAAAGGGCGTTTCCTGGCCATAGAGCGCCGCCAGCGCTTTGCAGGTCTCTCCATCCAGCAAAGGCCCGACGATGGCATGCCCCACGGACTCCAGAGCCGCCTCGATGCGCGCCCAGTCCAGGTCATCCGGCATCGTCACTGCGCCGCCTCCTTGCTCTCGCGGTTCAGCAGATCGCGCTTGCGCTCCACGCCCCAGCGGTAGCCGGACAGGCTGCCGTCGGACCGCACCACCCGATGGCAGGGGATCGCTACCGCAAGCGGATTGGCGCCACAGGCACGGGCCACAGCCCGCACCGCCGCCGGCTCGCCAATGGCGGCGGCGATCTCGGCATAGCTGGCGGTCCGACCGGCCGGGATGGCGCGCAACGCCTGCCACACCCGTTGTTGAAAGGCGGTGCCGCCAATATCGAGCGGCAGGGTGAACCCGGTCGTCCCCGGCGCCTCGACGAGCCCCACCACCCGCGCCACGGTGGCCTCGAAATCGGAGTCACCACCGATCAGTTCGGCGTTGGGAAAGCGGTCCTGCAGATCGCGGAGCAGCATCTCCGGATCGTCGCCCAGCAGGATGGCGCATACTCCGCGCCCGGTAGCCGCCACCAGAACCGAACCGAGCGAGCAAACCCCGACCGCAAAACGGATGGTCTCACCCACTCCGCCCCTACGGTAGCTGGTAGGCGTCATCCCCAACCGCGCACCGGCGCTTTCGTAGAACCGCCCGGAGGAACCATAGCCGGCCTCATAGATCGCCTCGGTCACACTGCCGGCCTGTTGCAAGGCGCCGGCGACGCGCGTCGCCCGGCTGGCCTGGACATAGGCGCGCGGGGTGACTCCGGTCACCTGTTTGAAGATGCGATGAAAATGATGCGGGCTCATCTCCGCCGCTGTAGCAAGATCCTCCAGCGACGGCGTCTCCTCCGCTTGCTCGATCAAGCGGCAGGCACGGGCAACCGCATCGGCCCGGCGGTCGCTCTGGCTCGGTCCGTCGGGGCGGCAGCGTTTGCAGGGCCGGAAACCCGCCTGCTCCGCCTCGGCATTGTTGGCGTAGAAAAGCACATTCTCCGGCCGCGCCGGCCGGGCGGCGCAGCTCGGCCGGCAATAGACCCCGGTGCTGCGGACCGCATAGACGAACCGTCCGTCGGCAGCGGGATCGCGGCGGCGCAACGCCTCCCAGCGTTCCGCTTCGGCTTGGGTTGCTTCAGGGGTGGAAGTGTCGAGTGCGACCGTCATGTTTCCTCTCCCTGCACGAACCTTACAGGTTCTGCGGTGCGATGAGAGAGCAATCTGGACCGGCGGGCAGACCAACACACTCCGCCGCTTGCTTTCGAATTTCGATATCCATTCCAAAACCGAAACGCCCCGGCTTTTAGGAGCCGGGGCGTTTCTGATGTGTGCGAAGATGGAAGCTTATGCGTTTTGTGTATTGAGCGTCTCTTGAGGCTGAGTGACCTGGCGGCGACCTACTCTCCCACGTCTTAAGACGCAGTACCATTGGCGCGGAGGCTTTT
>NZ_RWIJ01000021.1 GCF_019805165.1 Azospirillum sp. 412522 | reverse complement strand
GCCTGTTCGGACAGCAGCCGGCCCAGCGGCACGAAGCCGCCATACTCCACCGCCGTCGCGTTCCACGCCCGCTGGCGGGACAGGTCCGCAGTCGGAAGCAGCGACAGGAGCCCGTCCAATGTCGTCCCGTCATCCGCCGCCATGCGGTCGAGCAGCAGCATCAGCGTCTCGCCGACGCTGTCGGCGACGGCGTCGTCGAGGATGGCGCGGTCGGCGGTCAGGCGCAGTGTCAGCGTGTCGCGGGGGATCAGTACCAGCGTCAGCGGGTAGTTGGTCTTCTCGACGGTCCGGTCCAGCGTCGCCGTCAGCGGGCCGTCGCCGCTGCCGGGTGGCAGCGGGTAGTTCTCGAACACCAGCAGCGTGTCGAACAGGGCGTCGCGCAGCGGGGCCGCCGCCTGGATGTCGCTCAGCGGCGTGTGCTCGTGCTCGCGGTTCTCGCTCATCCGCCGTTGCACCCGGCGCAGCAGCGCGTCGAGCGGCTCGTTGCGGTCGATGCGGATTCGCAGCGGCGTGGTGGTGATGAACAGCCCGATCATCCGGTCGGCGTCGGGCAGATCGATCGGCCGGCCGGCGCCGACGATCCCCAGCACGACGTCGTCGCGGCCGGTGTGGCGGGCGAGCGCCAGGGCGGCGGCAACTTGGCAGAGGGTATTGACCGTCACGTTGGCCGCCGCCGCCCGCCGCTTCAGCCGGGCGAAGCGGTCGGCATCCAGCGAGGATTCCCGGTGGTGGGTGCCGTCGCCGCCCGCCGCCGCGCGGGGCAGCAGGGCGGCCTCGGTCAGGTCGCCGAGCTGCCCGGCCCAATAGGCCTTTCCGGCTTCCGCATCGCGGCGCCCGAGCCAGTCGATGAAATGGCGGTAGGGTGGCGGGCTGTCGACCGCGGGTCGCGTACCGGCCAGCGCCGACCGGTAGCGTTCGGCCACCTCGCCGATCAGGCGGGCGGTGCACCAACCGTCGGCAATCAGGTGATGGCGGGTCCAGATCAGCGCGTGCCGGTCGGCGGCGAGCCGCAGCAGCGTCAGCCGCATCAGCGGCGCCCTGGCGAGGTCCATCCCCGCCGACAGGTCGCGGTCGGCCTCCTGCCGCACCGCCTCTCCGGCATCCGCCCGGCCGCTCCAGTCGAGCAGGCGCCAGGGCACCTCCGCCCGCGGGGCGATCTCCTGATGGGGCTCGGCATCGCGCGGCCAGTCGAACGCGGCGCGCAGGGCCGGGTGATGGTCGACGGTCGCCTGCCAGCCGGCGCGGAAGGCGTCGGCATCGAGCGGGCCGTCCAGCCGGACCACCACCTGGTTCAGATAGCGCCCGCGGCCGCCGTCGGTCAGCGCGTGGAACAGCATGCCCGCCTGCACGGGCGACAGCGGCATGCGGTCGGGGGCATCGCCGCCGCCGGACCGGTCCAGATGGGCGTCCAGGCGGGCCAGGAAACGCTCCGGCACTTCCGCCAGCGCCGTCGCGGCGCGCGGCCAGACCCAGCGCAGCCGCAGGCTGCCGTCCTCGATCACCGTGTCCAGTTCCAGGATGTGGATGCGGCGGTTGTCGGGGTGGCGCTGGTTGGGAACCGGCAGCGGGGAGCGGCGCAGCAGAGCGTCGGTCCCACCGGCAATTCGGCCATGGTGGTTGAAGACCACCGGCGGAACCGGCATCCCCGACAGCTCGCCGTCACGGGCGCGGAGCAGGCCGAAGCCGCGCCCGCCGTCCGGCACGGCGGCGATTTGGGCGGCGACACGGGCGGCGTCGTCCGGCTGTCTGGCCTCGCGGCGCAGAAGCAGCGGGTACCGGCTGGTGAACCAGCCGACCGCCGTGGCGGCCTCGCCCTCCAGCCCGTCGCGGCCATGGGCCTCCAGTTCGATCGCCAGATCCGGATGGCCGGTCCACTCCGCCAGCGTGTCGCAAAGCGCCGCCAGCAGCGCATCGCGCGGGTTGGGGCCGAGCCGGTCGGCGTCCAGCCGGTCGTGCCGTTCGGCGCTGTACCGATGGAGCAGGGACGGCGACGCGCCGGCCCTGGACAGGAACGCCCCGGCCGCGGCGGTCAGCGCAGCGGCTTGCCCGCTCCAGAAGCTGCGCGCGCGGTCGAGCAGGGCATCGTTGGCGGCGGCGCTGCCCTGGAAGGCGGCCAGGGCGGCCCGCTTCGCGTCCTCGCCGATGTCCGGCAGGCGGCCATCGTCGCGGTGAGCGCGATAGGCGGCCCACAGATCCTCGGCGAGCACCCGCCAGGAGACGCCGTCCACCACCAGATGATGGGCGGAAAGCAGCAGATGGGCCGGTGGCCACCCTGTGGCTTCCTTGGCGCCGTCGTCAGCGAGCCCCCCGATCAGCACGGCGCGCAGCAGCGGCGGCTCGGCCAGATCGAAATCCGGCTGCAAGCCCGACAGCAGATCCGCCAGCGCTGCCGCATCGGTGGCCGGGCCGGCATGCTGCAAGGGCAGGGCACGCGGATCCCGGCGGAACTGGGTCCAGACTCCGGCCTCGTCCCGGGTGAAGGCGCAGCACAGGGCCGGATGGCGCCGCACCAGCCAGTCCAGCGCCGCCTGCAGGCTTTCCGGGGCCGGCGGTTCCCACAGCTCCAGCAGGATGGATTGGTTCCAGTGGCCCGGGCGCGGCTGCTCCTGGGCCAGGAACCAGCGCTGGATCGGCCGCAGGGGAATATTGCCGTCCTCAGCGGCGCCGTCGGTCCCGGCCGGTCCGGCCGCATCCAGCAGGGCCGCCGCCAGCGCGGCGGCGGTCGGGTGGGCGAAGATCAGCTTTGGCGTGATCGCCAGCCCCGACCGCCTGGCCTTGGCGGCAAGCTGAAGGCAGAGGATCGAATCCCCTCCGGCGGCGAAGAAGTCGGTGTCGGCGGTCAGATCGGGCTTTCGCAGCGTCTCGCGGAACAGGGCGAGCACCGCGGCGGCGGCCGGGTCCTTCTCCGGTTCCGCTACCGGCCGGGCGGCCTCGGCATCGCCACCCAGGGCTGCGGCGAGCGCCGCCGGGGTCTGATGCTCGAAGAGCATGCGCGGCGTGATCGCCAGCCCGTCGGCACGGGCCAGCGCCGCCAGCCGCAGCCCCAGGATCGAATCGCCGCCGGCCCCGAAAAAGTTGTCGTCCGCTCCGGCGGGGCGGTTCAGCACGGTGGCGAACAGCCTGGCGATGCGGTCGGTCAGGGCCGGAGCGGCGGAAGACGCCGGGGCGCTGCCGACGTCGCGGGCGGCGGCCTCGGCCGCCAGATCGGTCAGGCGGCGCCGGTCGATCTTGCCGTTGGGCAGAAGCGGCAGGGCGTCGAGGAGCAGGATGTCGCGGGGCATCATGTAGGCGGGGAGGCGCTCCGCCAGCCTGCCGCGCAGATCCTCCGCTCCGCCGCGCCAGCCGGCGACGGCCAGGGCGATGCGGTTGCCGGCCGGCCCGGAGACGGCGAGCGCCACCGCCTGGGCGACGCCGTCGAGCCCACGGGCGTGGCTTTCGATCTCGCCGAGTTCGACACGGAAGCCGTTGATCTTCACCTGGCCGTCGGCGCGTCCCAGGAAGGCGATCCCGCCCGATCCGCCTACGTCGCCGGGGGGAAGCAACCGGACGCGGTCGCCGCTGCGGTAGAGCCGCTCTCCGTCCGCCGCGACGACGAAGCGCTCGGCGGTCAGGGTCGGCGCACCGACATAGCCGAGCGCGAGCTGCGGGCCGCCGATCCACAATTCACCGCTGGCCCCGACCGGCACCGGCCGCATCCAGCGGTCCAGCACATGCAGGGCGCAGCCGGGCAGCGGCCGGGTCAGGTGGGTTTCCTGTTCCGGGGCGAGCCGATGGATGACGACACCGACCGTGGTCTCCGTCGGGCCATAATGGTTCCACAGCTCCAGTCGCGGGGCGAGCGCCGCGAGCCGGGCCAGCAGACCGGCCGGCGCCGCCTCGCCGCCCAGCACCAGGGCGCGGCGCGGCAGCAGGCGCTGAGGCTCCGGCAGCGCGAGCAGCGCGGCGAGATGGGAGGGCACGATCTTCAGCACGTCGGCCGGCACCCGGTCGAGCGCCTGGGCCAGCGCCTCCGGATCGGCGCATTCGGCATCGTCGAGCACCCTCAGCGTCCGTCCGGTCAGTAGCGCCCCCCACAGGCTGGTGAAGCCGAGGTCGGCGGCGACGGAGGACAGGGCGGCAAGGGTCGCATCCGGCGCCCAGCCGAAGCCGGCGGCGGCCCCGGCCGCGTAGGCGACCAAGGCGCGATGGGGAACCTCGACCCCCTTGGGGCGCCCCGTCGAGCCGGAGGTGTAGATCACGTAAGCCGGGGCGTCGGGGGCCGGCAAAGCCGCCGGCTCATTCATGGCGACGGGGGTGGACAGGGCTGCGGCGACGTCGATCCAGGCGACGTCCGCCGGCAGCCAGCCCGGCGCGTCCCCCTGGCCGAGGATCGCTGCCAGCGCCGCATCCCCGGCGATCCAGCGCAGGCGGTCCGCCGGCAGGGCGCCGTCGAGCGGGACCCAGCAGGCGCCGGCTTTCCAGGCGGCGATCATGGCCGCCGGCTGGTCGATCCCGCGCGGCAGCAGGATGCCGACCCGGCGAACGCCGGCCTGCCCTGTGCCGAGCCTCGGGCGGAGCGCCGCGGCCAACCCGTCGGCCCGCGCCGACAGCTCCGCATAGGTCAGGCTGGATGTGGTGGTGCGGAGCGCCGTCCGCGTGCCGTCCTGCACGGCGAAGGCGGACAGCGCGTCGGCCGCAGCGGCGGCGATGGGAGCCGGCCCGCGCAGCGCGTGCCCCTCATGCCGCAGCCGGTAGGCGGACAGCGGCTTGCCGTCGTCGGCCGTCACCTGCTCCAGCAGGAACAGGTAATCGTCGAGCAGGCGGCGGGCGGTTGCCTCATCGAACAACTCGCTGCTGTATTCCAGGGCGACGCGCGGGGCATGGTCGGCGCTGTGCAGCCGCAGCGTCAGGTCGAAGCGGGCGCGCTGCTTGGGCAGGGGCAGCGGGCGCAGCTCCAGATCCGACAGGCGCAGGGTTTCGCGCGGCACGTTCTGGTGGACGAACAGCACCTGGAACAGCGGCGACAGCGGGCCGCCGCGCCGGACCTCCAGCGCGTCGAGCAGCCGGTCGAAGGGCAGATCCTGGTTGTCGAACGCCTCCACCTGCACGGCGGTGGCGGTATCGAGGAAGGTGGAGAAGCTGTCGTCCCAGTCGAAGCGGTGGCGGATCGGCAGGGTGTTGGCGAAGAAGCCGATCTGGTCGGCCAGCTCCGCCTTCTGGCGGTTGGCGACGGTGGTGCCGAGCACGAGGTCGTCGGTGTCGCCGTAGCGTCCGAGCAGCAGGACGAAGGCGGCGCGGGCGACGGCATACAGGGTGGCGCCGTGCCGGGCGGCCTGGGCGTTGAGGCCGGCGATCAGCGCGGGCGGCAGTCCGGCCTCGACCTCGGCGCCCTCATGGGTGCGCCGGGCCGGGCGGGGATGGTCGAGCGGCAGCGACAGCTCGTCCGGCGCGCCGTCGAGATGGGCGCGCCAGAAGGCGGTCTGGCGGGCGCAGTCGGTTCCGTCCAGCCAGTCGCGCTGCCAGCGGGCGAAATCGCGATGGTTCGGCCGGACCGGGCCGGCCGGCGCGGCGGGAAGCGGGGCGCCGTTGGCATGATGCTCATAGAGCCGGCCGAGGTCGCGGATCAGCAGCGCTTCCGACCAGGCGTCGAAGGCGATGTGATGGACGACCAGCAGCAGTTGCCAGCGTCCGTCGCCGGCCGGCACCAGATGGGCGCGTAGCGGAAGCTCACGTTCGAGGTCGAAGGGGCGGTCGCCAAGGCTCTGGATCAGGGCATCCGGATCATCGGGCCGGTCCTCGACGCGGAGCGGATCGGGCCAGGAGGACAGGACGTGCTGGACCGGGCCGCCATCGCCGTCCCGATAGACCGTGCGCAGAATCTCATGGCGCCTCACCACCGCGTTCAGCGCCCGGCCAAAGGCGGGAATGTCGAGCGGGCCGGCGATCCCGATGAGGGTGGCGAGGCTGTAGAGCGCGGTGCCGGCCGGCTGCCCGACGCTCTCCACCCGGTCGATCACCCACAGGCGGACTTGGCCGGCAGACAGCGGGCCGCTTTCGTCGCCGCTGCCGTCCAGGCCGTCGCCGGCGAAGGGGACGACCGGCAGCGACCAGCTGTCGATGCCGCGTTCGGCCAGCTGGAGGCGGAAGCGGGCGCGCTTTTCCGCGGGCAGGCGGTGGAGGCGTTCGGCGATGGCGTGGGAATCGACCGTCGTCGTCATGATTTATTCCAGATCGTCCAGAAGGTCGGCCATGGCGGCCAGATCGTCGGCGCGCCGGGCGGGGGCGCCGGCATTCGCCGACAGGTGGGCGGCGAGGCCTGCGATGGTCGGATTGCGGTACAGCTCGGCCAGCGGCAGGTCCGCCCCGTTCTCTCGGCGGATCGCGGCGACGAGCCTGGTTGCGGAGAGGGAGTTTCCGCCGAGCGCGAAGAAGTCGTCGTCGCGGCCGACAGCGTCTTGGCCGACGGCGTCGATGCCGAGGATCCTGCCCCAGATGCCGGCGAGCCACCGCTCTGTGTCGCCCTGCGGCGGGGCGTGGAGGACGGCGCGCGGCTTGCCCGGCCGGGGCAGGGCGTTGCGGTCGACCTTGCCGTTGGGGTTCAGCGGCAGGGCGGGGAGCACCGTCACCACCGCCGGGACCATGGCGGCCGGCAGCCGCTCCGCCAGGGCGGCGCGCAGCCGGTCACCGTCCAGGCCGCCGTCCAGCGCGACGGGCTTCGCGGGGGCTGCTGCGGGTTCTGCGGCATAGGCGGCGAGGAAGGCGGCGTCGGGTCCGCTGCCGGGTCCGCCGTCCCACAGCCGGACGACGGCGGCGGCGACGCCGGGCTGGGCGAGCAGGGCGGCCTCGATGTCGCCCAGCTCGATGCGGTGGCCGCGCAGCTTGACCTGGAAGTCGCTGCGGCCGAGGAAGACCAGCGCGCCGTCGGCCCGCCGCCGCACGAGGTCGCCGGTGCGGTACATGCGGGCGCCGGCGCTTTGGGTGAAGGGGTCGGGCAGGAAGGCGGCGGCGGTCAGGTCGGGGCGGCGGTGATAGCCGCGGGCGAGGCCTTCGCCGCCGATCCACAGCTCGCCCTCGGCACCCGGGGGCAGCGGGTTGAGGGCGGCGTCCAGCACATAGAGGCCGGTGTTGTCGAGCGGCCCGCCGATCGGCACCGCCGGGGCGGCGGCATCGCCGGCGGCGATGGTCTGGCCGACCGGGCTTGCGGTGGACCAGATGGTGGTCTCGGTGGGTCCGTAGACGTTGAGCAGGCTGACGCCGCGGGCGAGCAGGCGGGCGGCGAGCGGTCCGGGGAGGGCCTCGCCGCCGGTGAGCGCGCGCAGTCCGGTCCAGGCCGGGCTGTCGAGCTCGGCGAGCATGGCCCAGCTTGCCGGCGTCGCCTGGAGGATGCCGGTGCGGTGCCGCTCGGCCAGCCGCAGCAGGGCGGCGGGGTCGCGCTGTGCGGCCTCGGGGGCGAGGACGACGGTTGCGCCGGCGATGAGGGGGCCGAAGAGCTCCAGGGCGGCGATGTCGAAGCCGACGGTGGTGACGGCGAGCCAGCGGTCCTGCGGGTTGAGCGGCAGGCGGGTTGCCATGGCGCGCAGCAGGTTGGAGAGGCCGGCATGGCGGACGGTGACGCCCTTTGGCCGTCCGGTGGAGCCGGAGGTGAAGATGACGTAGGCGGCCTGCTCGGGGTGCGGGCAGGGCGGCGGGGCGCCGTCGTCTGCGTCCCCCTGGGCTTCTCGGATGAGCGCGTCGGATGTCGCGGTCTCGATGGAGGCCTTTCCGCTGGCGGCGATGTCGGCGGCTTCTGGCGAGGTGAGGAGGAGGCTTGCGCCGGCTTGGTCGAGGATGTCGGCGATGCGGGTTTGCGGCTGTGCCGGGTCGAGGGGGACGTAGGCGGCACCGGCGAGGAGAACGCCGAGCAGGGCGGGGAGGAGGTCGGGGCCGCGGTCGAGCGCGACGGCGACGCGCTGTTCGGGACCGATGCCGCGGCGGCGCAGGCTTCGGGCGATGGCGCGGGCGGAGCGGGCGAGGGTGCCGTAGGTGAGCGGGCCGGCAGCGGTTTCCACCGCGACGGCGTCGGGCGCCTCGCCGGCCCGGGCCAGGATCGCCGACCCGACCCACCAGTCCGGAGCCATAGCCACGGACGGGCCCCAGTCTCCTTGCCGGAGGCCGGGCGGGCTGGTGTGGCGGGCGAGGCTGTCCAGCGTCTCCGTCCCCGACAGGGCCAGCCGGGTCAGGATTGATCGGAAGCGGGCGAACAGGGCCTCCGCCGCCGAACGGTCGCAGCGGTCCGTGTTGATCCTGCACAGCAGCGGCAGGCCGTCTTCGGGCAGCGCCTGGAGCGTGATCGGGAAGTGGCTGCGTTCCTCGGCGCGGCACAGGGTGACCGCCGGCAACCCGCTGTCGACGGCGGACGGCAGGGGATAATTGTCGAGCACCAGCAGCGTGTCGAAGGGAGCCTGTCCGGCATCCCAGCCCGCCGCCCGCAGGATGTCGGGAAGCGGCAGGTGCATGGCGGTGCGCAGGGGTGCCGAGTCCTGCTGCAGGCGGCGCATCGTTTCGTCTACCGGCTGTGCCGGGTCCAGGCGGACGCGCAGCGGCAGGCTGTTGATGAAGACCCCGGTCATCCGCTCGACGCCCGGCAGCTCGGCCGGCCGGCCGGCGACGGTCAGGCCGATGGTCACGTCGTCGCGTCCACGCTCGAAGCCGAGTGCGGCGGCCCAGGCGAACTGCATCAGGCTGCCCAGCGTGACGCCGGCGCCGCCGGCCCGCTTCCGCAACGCCGCGGCCAGCGGCTCGCCGCCCTGCCAGTCGAGGTTGACGGGCGCAGCGGCCGAAATTTCAGGCGGCACCGGATGGCAGGGGGAGCCGCCGGCCAGATGGCTGCGCCACGCCTCCAACGCCTCGTCGACGGGCTGGCGGGCGGTCCAGGCGAAATAATCGGCCATGCGCGGTGGGGCGGCCCGTTGCGGCAGCCCGGCATAGTTGCGGAACAGCTCCTCCAGCAGCAGGGCGGAGGTCCAGCCGTCGACCACCAGATGATGCCGCGTCCAGACCAGCCGGGTCCGTCCGCCCGGCAGGGGCCTCAGGGCGAAACGCATCAGCGGGGCGGTGGCGAGGTCGAAGGGGGCGGCGGCCTCGGCGGCCAGCAGGGCGTCGGGATCACCGGCGTCCCCGTCGGCGGTGGGCAGGACCCGGATGTCCGGTGTGGCCCGGCGGCGGATCACCAGCCGCGGCTCGTCCAGCCCGTCCCAGACCGCGTGGGCGCGGGTGATCGGGTGGCGAAGGCAGACCTCCGCCAGGGCGGCGCGCAGCCGGTCCGGCTCCAGATCGGCGTCGATGTCGAGGATCGTGGTGTTCAGGTAGAGGTCGTGGCGCCCTTCCAGCAGGCACTGGAACAGCATGCCGCGCTGGGTGGCGGTCAACGGCCAGATGTCCTCTACATCCCCCGCCACATCCTCCGCCGGCAGCAGCGCGGCGATCCGGGCGGTGTCACCGTCGCCGACGAGACGAAGCGCTTCGGCGAAGGCCGCGGCCAGCCGGGACTGGAAGGCCGCGTCGTAGCGCTCTCCCTGGATCGCCAGACTGGCGGTCAGGCGGCCGTCCACCACCCAGGCGTCCACGGTGACCGGATTGGCCGCCCGGCTGTCCGGCGCGCGCTGGCTCTCCAGCGGCCACGGCCGGAGACGGAGGCCGGGCAGGCTCGTGCCGTCGCCCGGCAGGCCGCCGTCGAGGACACCCAGATAATTCACGCAGCTTTCCGCCCGTGGGAGAATCCCGTCGGCGGAAAGCGCGGCGCCCCAGCGGCGGATGCCCGGCGGGACGGTGGCGAGCTTGCGCGTCACCGCCTCGACCAGGATCGCGGGGTCCTGCGGAATTCCGTCGAACAGCACCGGGAAGCGGGCGGTGAACCAGCCGACGCAGTCGTCGCAGCCCGCGTCCCGGCCATGCTCCTCGACATCGACCAGGGCCTGGTCCTGTCCGCCGGCCGCATGCCATGCCATCAGCCAGGCCGCCAGCAGCCGCTGGTGCGGCGAACCGGCCAGCAGGGCGGCGGTCGAGGGAGCGTCCAGCGTGACGGTACGGCGGTCGAGCATGCCCCAGCGGGCAGCCTCGTGCCCCGCCGCGCCGGCGGTCCGGCTATCGGGGCAGCGGCCATGGATCGCCGCGGCGTAGCGTCGGGCTTCGGACACCTCCAGGGATGCCAGCTCGCCCGCCCTGTCGGCGGCCCAGCGGCGGTACCGGCCGTCGGGTTCGGGGGTGGGCAGCGGAAGGTTCCGCGACAGCCGGTCGAGCGCATGCAGCAGGTCGCCCAGCAGGATGCGCCAGGACACGCCGTCCACCGCCAGATGATGGGCGGTCAGGAACAGGGCTCCGCCGCCGCCCTGACGGGCCAGCGCCAGGACGCGGAAGATCGGACCGTCCTGGATCGACAGCCCGCGTTCCGCGGCACGGCACAGCGCCTCCTCCTCGGCCTGCGTGGCGCAGTCGAGCCGGTCGAACAGGCCGGGAGGCAGGATGTCGGCACTGCAGAAGACGGCGACCGGACGCCAGCCGGACTCCTCCGGCCGATAGCGCGTGGTCAGCGCCGGGTGGCGGGCGGCCACCCAGCCCAGCGCCCGGCGCAGATGCGCCTCGGGCGGCAGGCGGTCGGCAGTGAGCAGCAGCGACTGGTTCCAGTGGTCGGGCTGGTCGGGCTGGCTCAGGAAGAACCAGCGCTCCATCGGGGCGAGCAGGGCCGGAGCAGGCGGGGCCGGTTCCGTCTTCTCCGTCGGCGCTTCGACGGGTTGGCGGGGGGCGGCTTCGGCCAGATGGCGGGCCAGATCGGCGAGGCGGGGGTGGGCGAAGACATCCTGCGGGGTCAGCGGGATGCCGCGCCGGCGGCATTCGGCCACCAGTTGCAGCACCAGGATCGAATCGCCGCCGAGCGCGAAGAACTGGTCTCTGCCGGCGGCATGGTCCCGGTGCAGGACGAGCGTCCAGGCGGTCCGCAGATCCTCGGGGATCGGCTCTTCGTCCGCCGTCGGCGGAGCGGTCAGGGCGACGAGGCCGGCGAGGGTCGAGGTCCGGAACAGGTCCTGGACGGTGACGGCGATCCCCTCCCGTCTCGCGGCGGCGACCATTTGCAGGGCCAGGATGGAATCGCCGCCCAGCGCGAAGAAGTCGGCGTCCGGCAAGATGTCCGGACGGCGCAGCACCGTCTGCCAAATCCGCCGCAGCGTGGCCAGAGCCGGCAAGTCCTCCGGCGGCGGGCCGGCCGGTGCGGTGTCGGGAGTGGCGGCGGCCGGGCTTTCGGCGACGATCGTCTGCAAGGCCCGGCGGTCGATCTTGCCGTTGGCGGTGCGGGGCAGCGCCTCGATGCGGCGCCAGTGGTCGGGAACCATCGCCGCAGGCAGGCGGGCGGCCAGATGGTCCCGCACCGCCTGCGGATCGGCGGAACCGGCCAGCACGGCGGCGATCTGGCGGTGCCCGTCGCGTTCGAGGATGACTGCGGCGGCCTCGACCACGCCGGGCACCGCCTGGAGCTGGCTTTCGACCTCGCCAATCTCGACGCGGTGGCCGCGGATCTTCACCTGCCCGTCGGCGCGGCCGAGGAACTGGAAGCGGTCGCCGATGCGCCGCACCCGGTCGCCGGTGCAATAGAGGCGGCCGCCGGCGGTCTCTCCCGCCGGGTCCGGCAGGAAGGCGGCGGCGGTGGCGCCCGGCCGGCGATGATAGCCGGCGGCGAGCTGCGGGCCGGCGACGAAGAGGGTGCCGACCGCGCCCGACGGGCAGGGCCGCAGCGCGTCGTCCAGCACCAGCAGCCGGTTGCCGGGGAGCGCCCGGCCGAGCAGGACCGGTCCCTCCGGGGGGAGGAGGTCGGCGGTGATGCCGACGGTCGTTTCGGTCGGGCCGTAATGGTTGACGATGCGCAGGTCGGGCCGCAGTTCCCGCAGCCGCTCCAGCAGGGCGGGGGCCGGCGTCTCGCCGCCGAGAATCAGGGTGTGGCGCGGCAGCAGACCGGGTCCGCCCGCCGCCAGCAGGGCGGCCAGATGCGACGGGACGATCTTCAGCGCGTCGATGGGGTGGCGGGTCAGGTGCGCCGCCAGCGCCACGCCGTCGAGCGCCAGCGAATCGTCCAGCAGGCGCAGGGTGCCGTCGTTCAGCAGCGTGCCGAAGAGGCTGGTGTAGCCGAGGTCGGTCGAGGGGGCGGCGAGGCTGGCGCAGATCGCGCCCGGCGGAAGCTCCAGCCGGTCCCACACCGCCCGTGCATAGGACGCCAGCGCTCCATGGCTCACCGCGACACTCTTGGGCTCGCCGGTCGAGCCGGACGTCTGCAGCCGGTAGGCGGTCTGCAGCGGATGGGTCGAAGCGGCCGGGGTGGGGGTTTGGGATGGAGGATCGGTGATGTCGCGCGCGTCCGGTTCCAGCCAGCGGCATGCGGCGGGCAGCCAGTCCGGGCGGGGACCCTGGCCGATGGCAACCTCGCAGCCGTCGGCGATCGTCCGCGCCAGCCGGTCCGCCGGGTGGCCGGGGTCGAGCGGCAGGAAGGCGGCGCCGGCCAGCCAGCAGGCGGCCATCGCGGTCACCTGCGCCGCGCCGCGCGGCAGCAGCAGGGCGACGCAGCGTTCATCGCCGGCCGCGGCGCCGGCCGAAATGGCGGCGGTCTGCGGAGCCAAGCGGGCCGCCAGCTCCAGCGCCCGGGCGCGCAGCCGGCCATGGGTGACCACGGCGCCGCCGTCGAGCAGGGCCGGCCGTTCGGGCGGCTGTGCCAGCAGGTGTTCCAGGGCCGTCTCCCGGCCCATGCCGACGGCGTCTGCCGGGACGGCGGCACGCCAGCCCGGCACGTCGAGGCCTTCATACGGAGCGGTCGGATCTGCGCACAGCGTGTCCACCAGATGGCCGAAATCGGCGGCGATGGCGTCGACGGTCTCCGGGCGGAACAGGGCGTCGCTGTAGCGCCACCGGGCGTAATAGCGGCCGTCGCGGTCGTTGACCACGAGGTTGAGGTCGTGCGCCGCGCCGCGCTGTCCGCCCTCGCCGAGGCGGAGGCCGAGCGGCTTGACGAAGGCGGGGTCGTGATGGCGCGCGAAGGTGAACATGCAGGGGGCGATGGCGATCCGCCCGCGGTCGCGCGGCAGGCCCAGGCGATCCACCACATCCGCCATGGCGATGCGCTCATGCCGGTTCAGGCGGCGCTTCAGGGCATGGGTGTGGGCGACATGGCCGGCGAAATCCCGGTGCGCCCCGATGTCGGCGGGCAGCAGCAGCGGATTGGCGCAATAGCCGATGACCCGCCGGTGGCGGGACGAGAAGCGGCCCATGGACGGCGAGCCGACGATGAAGCGGGTCTGCCCGGTCAGGCGGGCGAGGAAGAGCTGGAAGGCGCTGAACAGAACGACATAGGGGGTGGTGCCGAGAGCCGAGGCGGCGGCGGCGATCCGTGCCGACCGGTCTTCGCTCCAGACCGACACCCGCTCGCTGCCGGTGAATCCCTGGCGGTCGGACCGTGGCAGGTCGGTGGGCAGGTCGAGCGGCGGCGGAAGCGGCGACAGCAGATCGGTCCAGGCGGCAAGGGATGCTTCCCCCTGCGCCGTCTCCAGCCTCGCGGCCTGCTCGGCGCACCAGTCGGCATAGTCGTAGCCGTCGTCTTTCGGATTACGGTCTTCCCGGCCGCCATCTCCCCGCGCCGGGTCGTCCAGCTCCTCCGCATAGGCGGTGGCGAGCGCCTCCATGAAGCGCTCCAGCGCATAATGGTCGCCGGCGATGTGGTGCAGCGCCACGGCGATGCGCAGGGCCGGCTCGGGGCCGCCCTGGCGCAGGAGGGCGAGGCGGCACACCCGGCCTTCCTCCAGCCGGAACGGCCTGTCGGCGAAGCCGGCGTACCAGGCCGCCGCTTCCTCCTCGGGATCGCCGCGGCCGGTGCCGTCGCTCACCAGGAATTCCGCGTGCGCGGCGGGGAACAGCACATGTTCCACCGACGCGCCATTCTGGCGGTAGCCGGTGCGCAGCATCCTGTGCCGTTCCACGACCCGCCGATAGGCAATCTCCAGCCGGTCGATCGCCAGGGCGGGATCGACCGTGCCGGTGAAGGCCATGTTGTAGGCGGGAGAGTCCGGGGCCAGACGGTGGAGAAACCACAGGGCCCGCTGGTTGGCCGCCACCGGCCGCCCCGTCGCCGTCGCGCTTTCCAAGCCGGCCGGTGCGTCGGAATCGGCGATGAAATGGTCGGGCGGGCTCACGCGAGGCGTCCTTCTTCGACGGGCCGGGCCATCGCCACCAGCACCTTGCGCTTGCCCTTGAAGGTCGAGCGGGCGTGCGCGAACAGCATGTTGTCCAACATCAGCACGTCGCCAGCCTGCCAGGGGAAGGCGATGGTGCACGCGTCCAGGACGCCGCGGATCTCGTCGAGCGCGCTGGCCTCAAGCGGGGTGCCGTCACCGTAGAAGACGTTGCGCGGCAGGTTCCACGGGTCGCCTGCGATGCTCATCAGCGCCTCCTGCACCACGGGGTCCAGGTTGGAGACGTGGAACAGGTGGGCCTGGTTGAACCACAGGGGTTCGCCGGTGAGCGGATGGTCGGCCACCGCCTGCACGACCTGCCGGGTGCGCAGGTCGCCGTCCGGCTTCCATTCGCACTGGACCCCGTTGTCCCGGCAATAGGCCTCGACGGCGGCGCGGTCGTCGGTGCCGAACACCTTCTGCCAGGGAACGTCGAGCCCGCCGCCGTAATTGCGGCTGTAGCACAGGCGTTTTTCGGCGAAACGGCTGCGCAGGGCGGGATCGAGCCGGTTGTAGATGATCCGGCTGTCGGCGATCGGCGTCTCGCCGCCTTCCTCGGCCGGGATCACGCAATGGAACCACAGGCGCAGGGGCCAGGCCCGGGTGTAGGACTGCTCGTTGTGCAGGGGGATCACCTGATGCGCCGGATATTCGGTGCTGGTGTAGACCCCGTCGCCGAGATCGGTGCGCGGCGTCGAGCCGAACCGGTACTCCAGCAGCGGGTCGCCGAAGGCCGCGGCGAAGGCCTGGAACGGCTGCTCGCCGAGCACGTCGAAGCCGCGGAACAGGATCGCCCCCTCGCGCAGCAGGTGGCGGTCGACGATCCCGGAGATCCGGTCGAACTGGGACAGCAGCGTCGGAGGACCGCCGTTCGGCGACACGCCGGGCTGCGGGCTGACCTGCACCACCCGTCCCGGACCGGGGCCGAATTCGCGGATCTCGGTCGACAATGACGGCTTTTCGAGGGTTTCCAACGCCGATCTCCAAAATGTGGGTTCGGGGCCCGACGGGCCGGTGGAATATGTCGCGAATGCGACCGATTCTTAATTGCGCTCCGCAATCGATAACGCGACTGCGAATCATTTTCAATGTTGTAATTCGTACGTGCCTGAGTATGTTGCGGATCAACCGCTGCATATCGCTTTCGGCTGGCAATCCCGCTTTGGAGGTGTGGAATGGCTTGGGATGATTCCGATCAGCGCCTGCTGGTCGTCATCAACGATGAAGAGCAATACTCGATCTGGCCGGCCTACAAGCCGCTTCCCGCCGGATGGCGGGCGGAGGGGATGGAAGGCAGCAAGGCCGACTGCTTGGCTCATATCGAGCGGGTCTGGACCGACATGCGGCCGCTGAGCCTGCGCAAGGCGCTCGACGCCACTCAGTGAACAGAGAACCGCGAGGGCCGGTGCGGATATGTCCGGCCCCTGAATCTAAGGGGGATTCAGGCGCTTGAAACGCGATTTATTCTGAATCGCATCCGATTGTGCGGTCAATGCCGTGTGCCTTTGGGGGGCGTTAAGATGATGTGGAGCGTGAAGGGGCGTGAGCGCCCACCGGAAGCCGGTTCCGCGTGGCGCGGTCTGAAGGGCGGCGTATCGCATGCCGTGCTGCTTTGGGCGATGGCGGTGACCGGACCGGCCGTGCTGGCGGGCGATGCCGCAGCCCAGACCAATGCCCAGACCGATGGGGCGGCGCCGGTAGTCCTCGATACCCTGATAATCGGCGGCACGCCTCAGGCCCGCTACGACAGCCGCAAGACCGACGTCGGCGGCCGTCTGAGCGGCGACATCACCGAGATTCCCCGCACGATCGACGTCGTTCCCGAGCAGCTGCTGCAGGACCAGCACGCCCGGGAAATGGAGGAGGTCTACCGCTACTTCCCCAACGTCGTGAACAACGACGGCTATGGCGGCACGCGCGAGGACTACATCATCCGCGGCTTCCGCCGCCGTGACGACGTCTATCGCAACGGCGTCCGCCTGAAGAGCAACAGCCGCATCGATCCCAGCACCATCGAGAGCATCCAGATCATCAAGGGGCCGGTGTCCGACATCGGCCAGATGACGCCGGGCGGCCTGGTGAACATCACCACCAAGAAGCCGAGCTGGACGCCGCGCAACCACCTGGAAGTCAATGTCGACTCCCATGGCGAGCGGCAGACCATGTTCGACAGCACCGGCGCGCTGTCGGAGAATTTCGCCTACCGCGTCGTCGGCAGTGCCGAATCGAGCAACAGCTTCCGTGACGAGACCCTGGTCCAGCGCCAGTTCTTCGCGCCGACCCTGAGCTGGGTCGGGGCCAGCGGCGCCAGCGTGACGGTGGGATACGAATTCAGCAAGGACAAGCGGCCGCTCGACCGCGGCTTCATCACCTATCCGGCCGGCGGCGGCCTGCGCAACGTCGCCGACGTCTCGCGCTCGACCCGTTACGACGCCAATTTCAGCAAGCGCGATTCGATCTACCATCAGGGCGAGGTCGATGTCGCGATCCCGCTGCATTCCGACAAGTGGACGCTCGAAGGCAAGCTCTTCTACAACAATGAGCGAACCGACGAGATCCACACCGAGGTGCGCAGCATCCAGTCGAACGGCCTCCTGGTCCGCCGCGTCGAAGGCAACGACGACCGCAATCTCTCCACCGCCTTCGGCCGGCTGCAGACCAAGGGAGAGTTCGAGGCGCTGCTGCCGGTCAAGGTCGCGACCGGCATCGAATACCGCACCCAGAAGGAAAGCTGGATCAACTACACCGGCGCCGACCAGGTGGGCGGGACCGTGTCGAATCCGATGAGCTGGCGCCTGACCGACAACAGCGCGCGGCCGACCGCCCGGACCGCGCGCCGGGTCGAGCAGACCGATTTCGGCCCCTTCATCCAGGCCGACATCAGCCTCCTGCCGACGGTGACCCTGACGCTGGGCGCCCGCTACGAATTCTCCAAGGGCAGCGCGCGGGTCGAAAACCTGCTGGGGCGCGGCACCACGGTCGGCTCCTATCCGGTGGACCGCCACCTGACCAAGACCGCCGGGGTGATGTGGAAGGCGTTCGAGGACGTGTCCTTCTTCGCCAACTACGCCGACACCTTCCAGCCGCACAATTTCTACAACGGCGACACCCAGGTCTTCCCGGCCGAGAAGGGGCGCCAGTACGAGGTCGGCTCCAAGGTCAACCTGATGGGCGAGCGGCTGTTCATGACCGCGTCGCTGTTCGACATCAAGCAGAGCAACGTGGTCGAGTCGGTCAACGGCGTCCCCGTGCTGACCGGCGGGCAGAAGTCCCGCGGCGCCGAGCTGTCGGTGGTCGGCAACCCGACCGAGGGCTGGAACATCCGTGCCGCCGTCGGCTATGTCGACGCCGAGATCGAGAGCGCCGACCGCAGCATCGACGGCAACCGTCCGACCAACGTGCCGACCCACAATGCCAGCCTGTGGTCGAGCTACGAGTTCAAGGACCCGGCCAGCCCGCTGGTCGGCCTCGGCCTCGGCACCGGCGTGACCCTGGTCGGCAACCGCTACGGCGATGCGCAGCACAGCTTCGAACTGGGCAGCTACACGCTGGTCGATGTCGGGGCCTGGTACTACATCCCGGTCGGCGAGAAGAAGATCCGCCTGGATCTCGGCGTCAAGAACGTGACCGACAAGTCGTATCTGACCGCGTCGGGCGGCACCTACCGCGTGTCGGTCGGCGCGCCGAGGACCGTCTATGGCGGCATCAGCCTTGACTTCTAGGCGGCATCCGCTCGACCGGCGCGACCGCCGGCGGCTGTGGGGCGTCTTCTGGGCGCTCCAGGCCGTCCTGCTCGCCCTGGCGGTCGCCAGCCTGGGAAGCGAGGCCGGCCTGCTGCTGGCGGTGATGGAGATCGGGCTGACGGGCAGCCTGCTGACGGCCCATCTGCGCGAAGCCCCCAGGGCGGAGCGGCGGCGATGACAGGGCAGGCCTTCCGCGTGTTCCTGATCTCGCTGGCCAGCCTGCTGGCCGGACTGCCGCTGTCGCTGGCGGCGGTCTCCGGCCTGTGCGCGCTGGCCGGCGTCGGTGGGATCGACCGCGTCCACATCGTGATGGTGGCCGGTCCGGTCGTCTGGACATGCCTCTGGTTCGGCATGCTCTGGGTCGCCGGTCCGCAGCCGGGGCGGCGGGAGAACGGCCGCCCGGGAAGCGGCAGCCAGGATAACAGCCGTTGAGGACGGTCATGCCAAGCCAGTCAGTCTCCGCCCGCCTGCTGTCGATCCACCGCCTGATCAGCCTGGTGTTCTGCCTGCTGATCTCCTGGTCGCTGTGGACCGGGCTGCTGGCCTTCTATGCCGATTTCGTCCGTCCCTGGATGATGCCGGGCCTGGCCGAGGCTGCCGGGCGGCCGCTTCCCACCGCCATCGAGGCTCTGCGGGCGGTGGCGTCGCGCCATGCCCTCGGCCTCGACTGGACGATGATGGCGCCGACGCCGCTGCGCGACTTCTTCGTCTTCTCGGGCCGCTTCGGAGAGGGGGCGCCCCTGACGAACCTGATCGTCAACCCGGCGGCCGACGTGATGGCGCAGTGGAACAGCGTGCTGACGGATTCCCTGTTCCGCCGCATCCACACCGACCTGCTGCTGCCAAAGCCCTATGGACGCTTCTTGATGGGGCTGGCCGGCATCCTGATCGTCCTGCTGGTCGGCACCGGCCTGTTCATCCATGGCAAGGTGATCGTCGAGGCGTGGAGCTGGCGACGCCGCTCCCGCCTGATCGACCTCAGCGACGCGCACAAGCGGTTCGGCTTCTGGCTGATCCCCTATCTGTTTCTGATGGGGCTGAGCGGGGGAATCCTCGGGGTGAAGGTGGCGAGCCAGCCCTTGGACGCGCTGCTCCAGGCGGGGGGAAGTCCGAAGGCGGCCCAGGCCTTGCTGAGCGACGACGACGGCGAGGCGATGAGTCCGGGCCGCAGCGTGACCGCCGTGGTGCCGGACAGCCTGCCGCTCTGCCTCGACCGCTTCGCCGAGCGTTTTCCGGACAGCCGCATCGGACGCCTGCAACGGCAGGGGGACCAGCTGATGGTCGAGGGCATCCCTCGCGGCCGGCTGACCTGGGCCGGGGAAGGGGGAGGCAGCCTGCGCGCCTATTGCAGCCTCGCCGACGCCACGATCGGCACCGTGCGCGACTCCCGTGACGGCAGTTGGGGCGGCGTGGTGGAAAGCGCCTTGCGGCCGTTGCATTACGCCCGTTTCGGCGGAACCGGCACCGTGCTGGTCTATTGCCTGCTCGGCGTGCTGTGCCTGTGGATCGTCGATTCCGGCATGAAGCTGTTGTGGCTGCGGTCGGCGAAGGAGGAGAGGCGTCCGCAGGACCAACTCACGCTGTCCCGCCGGCTCTTCTACGCCAACAACGCGCTGTATCTGATCGTGCCGCTGCTGCTGCTTGCCGACAACCTGACGACCGGGGCGACCCATGGCGGGATGGTGTTCGGCGCATCGGGAGCGGCGATCATGCTGTATCTGCTGCCTTGGCTGGACGGCGTCCGGCCGGCGGTGGAGCGGGTGACGCTGCCGCTTCTCGCCCTTGCCTATGCCGGGCTGCCGCTGCTTCGGCTGGCGCTCCATCCGTCCGCTCCCTGGTTCGGGGTGACCGCGGTGATGGTGGTTGATGCGACCGCCCTGCTGACGGCCGGCTGGCTGGCCGGCGTCGCCTTCGCGCGGCAGCGGCAGGGGAGTGTCGTCTCACGCGAGGAAGCGGCATGACGACTCCGCCTGTGACACCCGCGCCCCCCGGGCCCATGACGCTCGGCTCCATCCTGCGGACGCGCTGGCGGCGGATCGCTGCCGGCGCCGTGCTGAATTTCGGCAGCGCGCTCGCCGGGGTCGGCGCGGTGGCCCTGTTCACCCATGCGTTGACGGCGCCCGCCATTGATTTATGGCAGGTGGCTGGCCTCGGACTGCTTCTGGTCGCGGCACTGTTCGGACTGGGCATGGCATCGCAGTCGCTGATCGTCGGCGCCGGCCATGCCATCGTCCATGACCTGCGCCTGCGGCTCGTCCGGCGCCTGATGGCGACGGAGGTCGAGACCATCGACGGCATCGGCAGCGCGCGCATCCTGTCGACGCTGACTAAGGACGTGTCGATGATCAGCCAGGCTTTCAACAGCCTGCCCTTCGTGATCTTCGGCGGAGCCGTGCTGATCTGCGGCTACGGCTATCTCGTCTGGCAGTCCGCAGCCTATGCGCTGGCGCTCGCGACGGTGACGGTCCTGGTGGTGTTCGTCGCCCGCGGGCTTGCCGTGCGGGCGAAGCACCATCGCCGGCTCGCCCGCGAGGCCGACACCCGCATCCACGAGGCGTTCGAAGCGCTGATCCGTGGCCGCAACGAGCTGCGGCTGAGCCGGGTACGCCGCGCCGCCTTCCTGCGCGACGGCCTGGAGCCGGCCGTCGAGGAGGCCCGCCGCCAGGAATCGACCGCGGACCTGTTCGGGGTGCTCACCTCGAACGTGGTCAATGCCGCCGTGCTCCTGACCATTCTGGTGATCCTGGTGCTGAAGCAGGGGCTGGGGCTGGGAAGCCTGGAGCAAGCGACGGCGGCGACCACCCTGATCCTGTTCATCCGGGCGCCGCTGGCCGGCCTGATCGGCTCGCTCCCCCACTGGCTGGCGGGCACGGTCGCGGTCCGCAGCGTCGAATCCCTCGCCCTGGCCGGGCAAGTCGCGGAACCGCCGCTGCCGCCCGCCGCCAACGACTGGTCGCGGCTCGATCTGTCCGGCCTCGGCTATCGATATCCCGCCCGCGGCGCCGATGCCGGCTTCGCCTTCGGACCCGTCGACCTGTCGGTGGCGCAGGGCGAGCTGGTCTTCATCATCGGCGGCAACGGGTCGGGCAAATCGACCTTCGCCCGGCTGGCGGCCGGCCTGTATCCGCCGCAGCAGGGCGGCATCCGCTTTGCCGGCCGCGACATCACGGCATCGGAGAGGGACTGGTACCGCCAGCATGTGGCGGTCATCCTCAGCGACTTCCATCTGTTCCAGCAGGCACTGGCCGCCGACGGCGAGACCCCCTCGATGGAGGCGGCCGACCGTTTGCTGCGGTTGCTCGCGCTCGACGGCAAGGTGCGGCTTGCCGGCGGCGCCTGGAGCACAGTCTCGCTGTCGCAAGGGCAGCGCAAGAGGCTGGCGCTGATCGCCGCCATCCTGGAGAACAAATCGATCCTGATCCTGGACGAATGGGCCGCCGACCAGGATCCGGAATTCCGCCGCATCTTCTATACGGGGATCCTGCCTCTTCTGAAGGGGCAGGGGAAGACGATCATCGCCATCACCCATGACGACCACTACTTCGACGTCGCGGACTCTCTCTACAAGATGGAGAACGGCGTTTTGACCCGCATCCGCGGCGTTAGGGCGAGCTGAACGGCTCCGTTGCAAACTCCGGAGCGGTTTCCGATGGAGCTGAGTGCCTGTTCGGAGGGATTATCCGCTGGCCTCCTGGGGCGCCGGCCGATGTAGGCGGCTGAAACGGATAGGGACGAAGGCGAATTGGACGAAGGCGACGAGGTGCCCCTTCGTCCGCTCGGCCATGGCTTCGGCCAACAGCTTCTGCAGCCTCACATGTCGGATGTGATCGGCAACTGGCGTATACGCTTGCCTATCGCCGCGTAGACGGCGTTTGCGACGGCGGGGGCGATGCCGGACGTGCCGGATTCGCCGACACCGAACGGCATCGCTCCACTTTCGATGAGATGAACGGCAACGCGTGGAGCTTCGTTCATCCGCACCGCGGCGTAGCTGTCGAAGTTTCCCTGCTCGACGCGCCCCTCGGAGAAGGTGATCTGGCCGTAGAGCGCGGCGGAGAGGCCGAAGATGACGCCGCCCTGGATCTGGGCGATCACCGTGTCGGGATTGACCAGCTTGCCGCAATCGACGACGGCGGTGACCCTGTCCACCCGAAGCGATCCGCTGTCCTCTACGGAAACCTCGGCGACCTGGGCGAGGATCGTTCCGCCGAAATCCTGAAGAAGGCTGATGCCGCGACCGCTTCCCGGAGGCAATGGCTTGCTCCAGCCGGATTTTTCCGCTGCCAAGTCCAGCACGGCCCGCAGGCGCGGGTCGTCCCGAAGGTGACGCCGGCGAAATTCCAGCGGATCGGTCCCGCTCGCCATTGCCAGTTCGTCGATGAAGCTCTCGACGACGAACACGTTGTGGGTGGTCCCGACGCCTCTCCAGAAGCCGGACCGGAAAGCGTGCTCCTCATGCCGGACATAATCGACGTGCCGGTTCGGGAACTGGTAGGGACCGGTCGCGCTGGTCACCGCATCGGGGTCGAGTCCATTCTGGACGGCCGGCGGCAGCCAGCGGGCGAGGGGCGACGGGCCGACGACCCGGTGGAACCAGCTCGTGACGCGACCGTCCCGGTCGAGTCCGGCTCTCAGCGTGTTGTGATAGGCCGGCCGGTAGAAATCGTGCTGCGTGTCCTCCTCGCGGCTCCAGACGACCTTGACCGGGTGGTCCAGCCGCCGTGCGATGGACACGGCCTGGACGATGTTGTCGGTCTCGGCACGCCTGCCGAACGAGCCGCCGAGATATTGGTTGTGGATCGCCACAAGATCCTGCGGCAGGCCCGCGGCGGCAGCCGCGGCGGCCTGGGCGCGGCTCGCCGCCTGGGTGCCGACCCAGACGTCACAGCGCCCGCCGTGCAGATGGACGGTGCAGTTGAGCGGTTCCATGGCTGCGTGGGCCAGGAGCGGCAGCCGGTAGATGGCCTCCGCCCGCCGCGCCGCGCCGGCGAAGGCGCCCGCTTCGTCGCCGGCCTCGTCGCCGACCACGCCGTCACGCTGTGAGGCGGCGTCCAGCTCGCCTTTGAGGCGGGCGGTCGAGAAGCCGGCGTTCGGCCCATCGTCCCAGGTGACGGCCAGGGTATCGAGAGCTTTCTTCGCGGCCGCCCAGTGGTCGGCGACGACCGCCACGGCATCATCGAGGCGAATAATCTCGCGGACTCCCGTCACCCGGCGTGCCTCGCGGTCGTCCAGGCTGGCGATCCGCCCGCCGAGCACCGGCGAGGCCATCACCGCGGCGATCTTCATGCCCGGCAATCGCACATCCATGCCGAAGATCGCGGTGCCGTTGATCTTGTCCGCCGAATCCAGCCGCTTCTGCGGCCGTCCGATCAGGGTGAAGGCGGATGCGTCCTTCAGCGTCACCTGCTGCGGTACAGGCAAGGTCGCCGCCCGCTCGGCAAGGTCGCCATAGGCGATGCGGCGTCGCGTCCGATCATGCACGACGAAGCCCTCCGCCGCCCGGCATTCGGCGGCGTCCACCCGCCACTCCGCCGCCGCCGCGGCGACCAGCATCGTCCGCGCCGTGGCCCCGGCGCGGCGCATCGGCTCCCACGCCGCACGCATCGACAGCGAACCGTCGGTCTCCTGCGCTCCCATGATCGGGTTGCGGTAGAGCATGTCGTCGGCCGGCGCGTGTTCGAGCGTCACCGCGGCAAGCGGCACCTCCAGCTCTTCCGCGATCAGCATCGGCACCGCGGTGTAGGTGCCTTGTCCCATCTCGACATAGGGCATGGTCAGCGTGACGGTGCCGTTCCGGGCGATCCTGACGAAGGCGTTCGGGGCGAAGCCGGCCGGACCGTCCTTCGAGAGAACCGGCGCTGCCAGGGGAACCCCGACCAGCAGTCCGCCGCCGACGGCGATGCCTGCGGACAGGACGGCACGACGCG
Organism: Azospirillum sp. 412522; assembly: GCF_019805165.1. Taxonomy (GTDB): domain Bacteria; phylum Pseudomonadota; class Alphaproteobacteria; order Azospirillales; family Azospirillaceae; genus Azospirillum. Next base: position 93,442 of record NZ_RWIJ01000021.1, on the reverse strand, counting down.
ATGGGCCGTGGCCCCGGCGGGCGGCGGGAGTCGTCATTGCGCCGTCTCCATGGCCGGCTTGGCGAGGCGGGCGGCGCGCCGGATCGCGTCGCGGATGCGACTGTAGGTTCCGCAGCGGCAGAGATTTCCCGACATCGCCTCGTCGATCTCTGCATCGGACGGCTCGGGGTTGCCGGCGAGCAGGGCGGCGGCCGACATGATCTGGCCGGGCTGGCAATAGCCGCATTGCACCACCTCCAGGTCGATCCAGGCCTGCTGGACACGCCGGCCGGCGTCGGTGCGGTCCACGCCCTCGACGGTCACGATCCCGGCGGTTCCGACGCTGTCGATCGGTGTCTGGCAGGCGCGGGTCGCCACACCATCGACATGCACCGTGCAGCAGCCGCAAAGGCCGGCGCCGCAACCGAACTTCGTTCCGGTCATCCCGAGGATGTCGCGGAGCGCCCACAGCAGGGGGGTGTCGCCATCGGCGTCGACCTCCCGCGTCTCGCCGTTGATGGTCAGCCTGTAAGGCATTTCGTCGATCTCCCGATCCAAGGGGCCCCGATCCATGGCCGCACCAGGACGTTCCGGTGCTTGGCGGCGGCGGTCGGCAGGCCCTGCATTTCCTGATTCAGGAGGTATCGCGGCAGGTAAGCTCGTACAATCCCGGGGTGTTTGACTTGAAAGTTCACATTATATGAACGTAGACGCCAGCGGCGGGCCGGTTGCCTTAAGTCGGGTTCCGAAATCGCCGAGCTTCGGGGGAGGAGCGTGTGGACAGATTGCGGGCCATGGAAGTCTTCGTCCATGTCGTGGATACGAACGGTTTCCAGAAGGCCGCCCATGCCCTATCCCTGCCTCGCTCGTCGGTCACCATGACGATCCAGAGGCTGGAGAAGCATCTCGGCGTCCAGTTGATCAACCGCACGACGCGCCAGATCAAGCTGACTCCGGACGGGGAAGCCTATTACGAACAGAGCCGCCAGATCCTGTCCATGGTCGACAGCGTCGAAAATGGGCTGCGGGACGGGCGCGGGCGAGCCAGCGGCCGGCTGAGGGTGAACATGCCGGCCTCCATCGGGCGTTCGATCATTCTTCCCGCGCTTCCAGGGTTTCGCGAACGGTACCCGGAGGTGGACCTCGTGATCGGCATGAGCGACCGGCTGGTCGATCTCGTCCAGGAAGGGATCGATTGCGTCGTCCGCACCGGAACCCTGCCGGATTCCAGCCTCATTGCGCGGCGGATCGGCTGCTTCCGCTGGGTTGTCTGCGCCGCGCCGTCCTACCTTGCCGCGCGCGGTGAGCCACAGGCCCTGGTGGACCTCCAGGATCATCTTGCCATCGGCTATTCGTCCTCCCGCAACGGCCGGTCCGATGGGTGGACCTTCAATGAGGGTGGCGCATCGACCACCATGACCATGCGGACCGGCCTGGTGGTCGACGAGACCTTCGCGCTCCGCGACCTCGCCAAAGCCGGATTCGGGCTTGCCCGCCTGTCCGATTTCATCATCGCCGACAATGTCAGGCGTGGTGAGCTGCGCGAAGTGCTCGGTTCATACGCTCCCGAGCCGGTCCCCGTGTCCGTCCTCTATCCGTCGTCACGGCATCTTTCACCCGCGTTGCGGGTCTTCGTGGATTGGGTGCAGAGCATAGCGGGTCCCAGTCTCGCTCCTCCCTCGGTGGGGTGAACCGGAAGGTCGCCTGATCGTCACCCCGGACAAAGCAAGCTTCGCCTGAAGCGCGAATGATGCACCAACGTCATTTCGCAGACCTTTGCCAATCTTCTTTTCCAGTTGCGTTTGTGGACAGAGGTAAAATCTATGCCGGCCAAAGGAGGCCGCGCCGCGGCGTTTGACTTCATTTACATGCGGAGATAGGGCTTTATTGTCATACGGCTACGCCGGCCCGTCGCGAAGCGGACGAATTGGCAGGGTCGTGAGAATACTGCCTGTAAAAGGCGGATCATCATAAAGCCGGCTGAGCGCTGCGAGCAATCCCCGCTATTTCCGGCGCATTCGGGATGGGAAGGAACGTCATGTCGGACATGCAGAATTACGCGGACCTTGAAACGGACGTCGTCATCGTCGGCGGAACGGCGGCCGGCTGTTCCGCGGCCATAGCCGCAGCCCGTAGCGGCATGAAGGTTATCGTCCTGGAACCGACGCCGACCCTGGGTGGGGTGACGACGAACGGTGTGCATTGCTTCGATACCGGCTCGCTGCAGGCCCTCAGCGGAATCGCGGAGGAGTTCGTGGACCTCGTGCTGAAGCATTACAAGCAGGTCGGTCTGGTCGATCCGATGCTTGCAAGCCGATCGGATGTCTTCTGGGAGTTCCATGTCGCCGAACGCATCTGGCGCGAGCTTCTGGCGGACCATCCGAACGTCACGGTCATCACGGGTGCCGTCCCCGTCAATGTCGTGGTCGACCGGAAAATTCTCAGGGAGGTTCACTGGGAACCGGCCAGCGATTCCTTCGGCAACCCGCCCGGCGAGCCGACGCAGCCGAACCGGGTGCGCGGCAAGGTCTTCATCGACGCGAGTTACGAAGGCGACGTGGCGGCCTGGGCGGGGGCGCCGTTCGACATCGGCCGCGAAGCCCGCTCCGCCGAGGAGCCGCATGCCGGCGTGATCTACACCGCGACGCACGAGCGCCGGATCGACGACCAGGGGTTCCTGCCGTCGACGATCCTGCCGGGCAGCACGGGCGCGATGGACGACAACATCATGGCCTTCACCTACCGGTTGAGCCTGCGCTACCTGAAAGACGGCTCGCCGGGCCGCCTGCAGGCCAGGCCGGCGTCCTACGACCCCGGCAAATACGCATGGAACTCCGCCGCTCTGTCCGCCGACGGCGTTCCCACCTTCGGACCCGACGTCATCCCGACGGTCAACGGCAAGATGATCCTCAATCGGCGGTACGAGGGGAACGATCTGCTTCAGGGGACGCGGGAGTTCATTCTTTCCCATCCCCGCGAGCGGACGGCGATCCGCCAGAATTTCTTCGATCACGTCCTGGGTTTCCTCCATTTCATCCAGACCGAAGGAGGAATGCCGCAACTCGTCCTCGCCGAGGACGAGTATGTCGAGAACAACCATCTTCCCTACATTCTGTATGTCCGGGAGGGGCGGCGGTTCCGCGGGCCGGTGAAGATGACGGAAGCGAACGTCAATCCCTATCTCGCCGGACCGGGGCCGCGCCCGCCGAGGCAGCCGGATTCGATTGCGATCGGCGACTGGGCGATCGAGAGCAGGCGCTGCAACGACGAGCCCAGCTCGGCGACGAAGGCCTATGAAGGGTCGATGTTCATGCGGGCGCTCCGTGCTCCCTATCAGGTGCCGTACGGATGCCTGACGCCGCAGGGCGTCGACAACCTGCTGGTCACAACGACCATCTCCGCCAGCCATGTCGCCTTCTGCGCCCTGCGCGTCGAGGCCCTCTGGACGGAAACCGGAACGGCGGCAGGCATTGCGGCGGGATTGTCCATCGGCTCCGGATGCAAGGTTTCGGAGGTGGCGGTATCCGAGATCCAGGAGGAGATGCTCCAGCGCAAATGCAAGCTCACCTATTTCTCCGACGTCGAAACGGGACATCCCGACTTCGTGGCGATCCAGAAGCTGGCGCTCAAGGGATTCGTGCCGGACGACGAGCGTTACAGGTTCCTGCCGGACATGGCGGCGACCTGGGGAGACCTCGTCGAAGCCGCGGTGCTCTGCTTCGATATCCCGATCAGCGTGACCGGCTTCCATTTCGAGGGCATCAATCCCGGCCACCGCTCCTTCCGCTACGTCGAATCACTCTATGATCTGGCAAGCCGGGCCGGCGTGACCCTGTTCCCCAACATGCGCCATCCGGTCATCGATGCGCCCGCCGACCATCTCAGGCCGGAACCGCGCACGCGTTGGCTGGAGCTGCAGACCGACGCTCCCGTGTCGTCCGCGCAAGGCAAAGCGTTTCTGGACCTGCTGCTCCAGTCGCTCGGCCATCCATCCGACAATCGGCCTGGGTTGCCGGAAAGCGCGCCGGCGCCTGCCCCGATGCTCACGCGCGGGGGCCTTGCAAGCCTGCTGGTCGGTGCCGCGCGCGCCTGAAGGCGCGATGCGGCCAGCCGGTGCACGACGCATTCGTTGAAATGACAACAGGCCGGTCGCCAAGACCGGCCAACAGGAGGACACGGCCATGATCCGGACGAAATCCCTCATAGTTCCTTGCATTGCTGCCCTCGCATCCTGCTGGGTCAGCGGTGCCGAAGCGGCCGACAAGGTCAAGATCGGCTTCGTTGCGACCCTGTCGGGGACGAACTCCGTCATCGGGATCCATACGCGCGACGCATTCAACCTCGCCATCGAGCATTCCGGTGGCAAGCTCGGCGGGTTGCCGGTGGAAGTCCTCGTCGAGGACGACCAGCAGAAGCCCGACGTCGCACGTCAGATCGCGGATAAGTTCGTCGAGTTCGACAAGGTCGACGTCGTCGTCGGGCCGGTGATTTCCAGCGCCCTGCTGGCGGCATCGGAACGGGTGACGAGCAACAAGACGGTCATGATCGGTCCGAACGCCGGACCTTCCCCCCTGGCCGGGGACAAGTGCTCCGAGTATTATTTCTCGACCTCGTGGCAGGGCGACAATCTGGCCGAGGCGATGGGATCGGTGCTGCAGAACAAGGGGATCAAGAAGCTCTATGTCATGGCGCCGAACTTCCTGTCCGGACGGGACGTGATCAATGGCATCAAGCGCTACTACAAGGGCACCATCGTGGGCGAGGTCTACACGCCTCTGAACCAACTGGATTTTGCGGCTGAACTGGCTCAGCTGCGGGCGGCGAAGCCGGATGCCGTGTTCGCGTTCTACCCGTCAGGGCTGGCGATCCAGTTCGTGAAGCAGTTCGTGCAGAGCGGCATGAAGGAGCAGTTCCCGCTTTACATGTCCTACTCCGTCGACAACATGAACCTTCCGGCCATCGGCGACGCCGCGCTCGGCATCACCGTTACCGATAACTGGAGCCATATCGGAGGCAACGAAGAGAACAGGAAATTCGTCGCGGATTTCATGCGCAAGTATAAATACGCGCCGTCGGCAACCGCGGCGCAGGCTTATGACGCCGGCCGGCTGCTGGACAGCGCGATCAGGAAGGTCAGCGGGAAGATCGAAGACAAGAAGGCCTTCCTCGCGGCGATCAAGGCGGCCGATTTCCAGTCTGTCCGTGGAAACTTCAAGTTCAACACCAATCATTTCCCGATCCAGGATCTGTTCGCCGGAACGGTCGTGAAGGGTGCTGAGGGAGATCCCGTCATCGAACTGGGCGATGCGGTGATGAAGGAGCACGGTGACGTCTACGCGGCAAAATGCCCGTTGAAGTGAGGATGGTTCGGGGCCTGCCGCAGCAGGCCTCGGAAAATCGACGCATTCTCCATCCTGAACAGCATTCACTGAACACCGGCTGTTCCGAGGAAGAGTGACCGACCGACGACCTCCGCCACATCGCGGAGGTCGTTTCCCAACTCCGCCAGCCGCTCCAGGGAGTGCTGGCCGGAAATCGTGATGCCGCTGAGCCCGAACCGCGGCTGGCGGTTTGCGTCGGTCACCAGCGCTGCGACCGTGATGATTCCCCGATAGAGCTGGCCATTGTCGATTGCCCACCCGCGCTCGCGCGCGACGGCGACGTCCGCCGCATAGGTCTCGAAACTGGGAGGCGATTGCCAGCGCAAGGTCGAGAAACGTCGCCGCAGCTCGGAAGACGGCAGGTCAAGCGCCGCCGCGACGCAGCGGCCAATCGCGCCGATCAGCTGGGGCACGCGAAGCCCGATCCGCATCTCGACCCTGACTGCCGTGTGGCTGTGGGCCCGGTCGATCAGCACGAGATGCCCGTTCTCGGTGACCCGCCACAGCACGATCAGCATGTCATAGTTGAGGGCCAGCCGCTCCAGTTCCGGACGGATCAGCTCCGCATGGCCGATCCCGATCATTCCCGCAGCCATTTCCGCCACCGCCAGGCCCAGCGTGTAGCTCTTGTCCGCGCTGTGGAAGGCGACGAAGCGGGCTCGCGCCAGCGTGCGCAGGATGTTGAAACAGGTGCTCGGGCTGATCCCCGTCCCGCGGGCGACGGCAGCCACCCCCACCGGCGCCGTCGCGCTGGAGAGGAAGCGAAGAATATGGACGGCGTTCACGACCGCCCCGACATCCTTCGAGGCGGGCGTCGCATCATTTCCATATACCGATTGATCTTCCGTATTCTGAATGATAGCCTCCCTGATCGTCGGTTGATCAATGCAAACCGAACGGGCCATGACATGCCCTCGGAACTCGTCGGCAGCATCATCGGCGCGAAAGAAGAAGTCAAGCTCAGCTTGATCGACATGACAAATAATGGCCGGATAAATGAAGACTATCGGGGGTCTTCTTAAAATATTCGGCGATAACAAAGTTTCCGGCAAGGGAGGAAGAGCATGGAATTTCGGCAGATGAGCTATTTTCTGTCCATCGTCGATCACCGGTCGGTATCCGCTGCCGCTGCGCGTCTTGGCATCGCCCAGCCATCCCTGTCGGATGTCCTTGGGAAGCTCGAAAGGGAACTGGACGTGCAGTTGATGGTGCGGACCCCCCGCGGTACGCGCCTGACGGAGGCCGGCGCGGCGCTGGCCCGTCACAGCCGGGACATCCTGCATAACGTCGATGTCGCCGTGCAGGAGGTCAGGAACCTGGGGGGAACCAACGCCGGGGGCGCCGTTTCCATCGGCCTGCCGCCTTCGATGGCCCTTCTGTTGAGCGTGCCGCTCGCCGAGACGGTCCGCAACGATTTTCCTGCCGTCCGCCTGCGCATCATCGAATCCATGTCGGGCTATGTTCTCGACTGGCTGACGTCGGGGCATGTCGACATCGCCTGTCTCTACGACCCGCCCGACTCCGACCAGCTCATCGTCAAGCCGCTGCTCAACGAAGAACTGTACCTTGTCACCGCACCCGATCACTGGCCGTCGGCGGAGGTCGTCGATGGCGTCGCTGTCGAAGGATGCAGCTTTTCCGACGTCTGCAAGCTGCCGCTCGTGCTGCCGAGCCGCCCCCATGGGCTGCGGGAGATCATCGAACGCCACGCCCGCTCGGCCGGCACCGCGACCAATGTGGTGATGGAGGTCGATTCGCTTGCGCAGATCCTGAAGCTGGTGGACCGGGCAAGCGCCTATACGATCCTTTCGCATGCGGCCTGTTTCGATGCGGTCCATGATGGCCGCGTCATCCTGGTTCCGATCGAGAAGCCGGCACTGAAGCGGACCGCCTATCTGGCGCGCCGTGGCGACCGGCCCGCGAGCAGTGCCAGCCTTCAGGTCGAATCGGTGATCGGGACAATTCTGGATGAGGCTATAAACCGCTTCAACCTGCGGGCTCAACTTGCCGCCGCACGATGAGCAGCGTGTCCGATCCCCTGTCCGGAACAGGTTCTCGGCTGAATTGTTTGCCAATTCCGCTCCTGTTGAAGATAAATAATTAAGACAAAAAATGCAACGATAAAGTTTTGTCGGAGGGACGCATAGATTTTATCTATCCGTTACCAAGGAAAAATGAATGATCACTCCTTCATGTGACTTTGATATAGGAAATATTAGTCAAAGAAACTTGGTGGTCTCGGGAGCGTCTTGCAAATCCTTCTATTGGGAAGAGCAGCCCCAAGCCGGAGCGAATGGGCATGGATATGGGAATGAACGGGGTTCTGGAGGGTGTTCGCGTCCTTGATTTCGGCCGCTACATCGCCGCTCCCTATTGCGCGGCGATGCTGGCCGGCCTGGGCGCCGAGGTCATCCGGATCGAGCGGCCCGGCGGCAACGACGACCGCTACGTGATGCCGCTCACCCCGGACGGCGAGGGCGCCGTCTATCACCAGATGAACAGCGGAAAGCGGTCGCTGACCCTCGAATTGACGCAACCGGGGGCGCGCGACATCCTGACCCGCCTCGTGGCGGGCAGCGACGTTGCGGTGGTCAACCTTCCGCCCAAGGCCGCGCAACGCCTGGGATTGGACTATGAGGCGCTCTGCGCGGTGAAGCCGGACATCATCCTGGTCTCGATCACCGCCTTCGGCTCGCGCGGGCCGCGCAAGGACAGCATCGGCTTCGATGTGACCGGTCAGGCGATGAGCGGTGCGATGGCCTTGACCGGTCTGCCCGGCCAGCCCTTCCGGTCGGCCACCTCCTATGTCGATTACAGCACCGGGATTTCCGCCGCCTATGGAGCCTTGGCGGCCATCCTGGCGCGGTACAGGACGGGGAGGGGGCAATTGGTCGAAGCCTCGCTGCTCGGGACGGCGCTCGCCATCATGAATCCGGTGCTGATCGAGGAGGCTTCCGGCGCCCGTTCCCGAACCGCGACCGGCAACCGCAGTCCGATTTCGGGACCGTCCGATCTCTTCGTAACGCGCGACGGGTGGGTGTTCGTGCAGGTGATCGGGCAGGACATGTTCGAGCGCTTGGCACGGCTCATCGGAGCGCCGGGGCTGATCGACGACCCGCGCTTCGCCAACGACATCGGACGCGGCGAGCACGGCGAGGTCCTGAGCGCGATCGTTGCGGACTGGTGTGCGCCGCGGACCAGTGCGGAGTGTCTGGCCGAATTGCGGGAAGCCCGTGTCCCGGGCTGCCGGCTTCTGTCGCCCGCCGAGGCGCTGGTCGAGCCTCAGAATGCCGAAGGAGGGCATTTCGACTGGGTGCAGCCGCCTGGGCTTTCCGCCGCAATTCCGCTCGTGGCGCCGACGGCAAGGCTGACGGCGGCTTCGCGGCCGGAGCGGCGACCGGCGCCGGCGCTGGGGGCGGATACCGACGATATCTTGAAGGGTTTGGGGTACGGCGATCGTGAAATCGCCGACTACCGGAATAAAGGCGTCGTTTGACGCGACTATCTGCAGAAGCCATCCCCCCTGCACCCGTCGCCGGCCGGTGCATCGCGCCCGCAGCCAAGGAGTATGCGGCATGCAGACCGCATTCCAAATCATTGCCACGGGGCTTCAGATCGGCGCCATCTATGTGCTGTTCTCCCTTGGCCTGACCCTGACCTTCGGAATCATGCGCATCGTCAATTTCGCGCATGGCCAGTTCTTTACCCTCTCGGCTCTGGTCGTCGCGGTGGTGATGCCGTACCTGGCTTCCGCCGGCCTGCCGCTGCCGGCGGCCTTCGCCGGCTCCGCCGCGGCCGGCATCGCCGCCTCGCTGCTGCTGGGCCTCGTCACCTACCAGTGGGGGTTCAGGCGCCTTCAGCACGACTTCGTGGGGTCCTTCATTCTGTCGCTCGGCCTGATCCTGCTGCTCGAAGGGCTGTACCTCGAGGTCTTCGGCGGTGCGGTGCGATCTGTCCCGCCGATCATCGACGGTACGGTGTCGGTCTTCGGCGCGTCGCTCACCACCCAGCGCCTCCTGCTCTGCTTCGTCGCCATGGTCCTGACCGGCCTGCTCTATGCGGCGCTGGCGTTGACGCCGATGGGCAAGGCCCTGCGCGCGGCGTCGATCGACCATGAGGCGGCGATGCTTCAGGGCATCCCCTATCAACGCATCGCCCGGCACGGCTTCATGATCGCGACGCTGCTGGCGGCGGTCGCCGGCGCCCTGATCGCGCCGGTCTCGGTGGTCACCACGACGCTGGGCTCCGACTACCTGATCAAGGGGTTCATCGCCGTGATCGTCGGCGGGCTGGGGAGCATTCCGGGCGCCATCATCGGCAGCCTGTTCATCGCGCTTGTCGAGAGCGTCGGCGGCTACTTCTTCGATCCGTCGCGGGCAAGCATCGCCATCTTCGCGCTGGTCATGGTGGTCCTGCTGGTCAGGCCCCAGGGGTTGATGGGACATGGATAAGCAAGCGATTTTGAAAGCCGGCGCTCCGGCCGTCCTCGCCATCGCGCTGGCGGCATTGCTCCCGGCGTCCTATGCGTCGAGCCTGCTGAACTGGATCGCCATCGCCGCGCTGATCGCCGCCAGCCTTCGGATGGTCCTGCTGTTCGGCGAGCTCAACTTCGGCACCGCGGCCTTCGTCAGCATCGGTGCCTATACCGCCGGCCTGCTGACGACCCGCTTCGGGCTGCCCTTCCTGCCGGCGATCCTGGCCGCCGGCGTCATGGCCGCCCTGGTCAGCATCCTGTTCGGCTATGTCACGCTGCGGATCAAAGGACCCTATTTCAAACTGATCGGGTTCGCCTTCGCCGAAGTCTTGCGGCTTTGCTGCACGCAGATCGACTGGCTCGGCGGGAATTCCGGAATGGTCGGCATCTTTCCGCCGGCCGGCATGGACGCCTGGTACGGCACCTTCGTCATGACCACGGTCGTCGTGATGCTGGTCGGGCTCCATGCCGTGGAGCGGTCCGACTTCGGCAAGGTTCTGACCGCCATCCGCGACAATGACGCGGTGGTGCGGACGGTCGGCATCAACGTGCACCGGGCGAAGGTGATCTGCTTCGCCATCGCCTGCTTCACCGCCGGGATCGCGGGGTCGCTGCAGGCCTTCGCCAACACCGTCATCAGCCCCGGCGATTTCGGTGTTCTGCTCTCGATCATGGCGCTCGCCTACCTGAAGGTCGGTGGCGAGGAGTCGATCTTCGGACCGATCGCCGGCGCCGCGCTCCTGATCCTTCTCGGCAGCGTCGCGCTGAGCTTCGGGGCAGGGGAACATGTCTTTTACGGCGCTGCGATCGTGCTGTCGGTGCTGATCATGCCCAAGGGGATCGTCGGCACGATCGAGGGACTCCTGCGCCGGCCGGGCAGGCCGGCCGCTTCCGCCCCGGCCGTTCGGGAGGCTCGTGGACAATGAGCGACACCACCGCACTTCTGCGAACCGAAGCCCTGACCCGCCGTTTCGGCGGCCTGCTGGCGGTTTCCAATCTCGACATGGACATCTGCCCCAACGAGATCCTCGGCCTGATCGGCCCCAATGGCGCCGGCAAGAGCACGACGTTCAACCTGATCAGCGGCTTTCACAAGCCGACGGCCGGACGCCTGTTCATCGGCGGGCGAGACGTCACCGGCCGGCCGCCCGAGCAGATCAGCCGGCTGGGCCTGGTCCGGACCTTCCAGCACGGCAGCCTGATGCGCGGCATGACGGTGCGCGACAATCTGCTGGTCGGCGCGGTGGGGGCGCTGCCGCAGGCGCGTGGCGACTTGCGTCGCGACCGTGTGGCGGAGACGGCGAAGCGTCTGCGCCTCACACCCTACCTCGACGAAAGGGCGGGCAACCTGCCGCACGGTCTCCAGCGGCTGGTCAGCATCGGCATCGCCGTCGCCACCGGGCCACGGCTGCTTTGCCTGGACGAGCCCTTGACCGGGCTGAACCAGTCGGAGGTCGCCGGCATCCTGGACCTCTTTCGCTCGATCCGGGACGAGGACGGCAGTTCGATCCTGCTGGTCGAGCACAACATGAAGGCGGTCATGCAGGTCTGCGACCGGATCGTCGTCCTTCACCACGGCCAGAAGCTCGCCAGCGGCACGCCGGCGGAAATCGGCCGCGACGAAGCCGTCATCTCCGCCTATCTGGGAAAGCGCCATGACGCCCACTGAACTTTCCCTGGAGATCACGGATCTCAGCGTCGATTTCGGCGTGGTTCCCGCTCTGCGCGGCGTATCGCTGGCGCTGCGCAAGGGGCGGATCGCCACGATCATCGGCGCCAACGGGGCCGGCAAATCGACGATCATGAAGGCGGTCTGCGGTCTGGTGAAGCCTCGCGCCGGCAGCGTCAGCCTGTTCGGCAAGCCGATCACCGGCCTGCCCGCCGACGAGATCGTCGTGCGCGGCCTGTCGCTGGTCCCGGAGGGACGCCGGCTGTTCGGCAGCATGACCGTCCGCGAGAATCTCGAGCTCGGCGCCTACCGGCGCAAGGACAGGCTGCGGGTGGGCGAGGATTTCGCGCGCATGCTGGACTATTTCCCGGCGCTGCGCGACCGGCTGTCCACCCCGGTCGGCAGCCTCAGCGGCGGTCAGCAGCAGATGGTCGCCGTCGGCCGGGCGCTGATGAGCGCGCCCAGGATTCTGCTGCTCGACGAGCCCACCATCGGGCTGGCGCCGGCGGTGGTCGACGATATCGCCGAAATCGTCAAGGCGATCGGGCGATCCGGCGTCGACGTCCTTCTGGTGGAGCAGAACGCCGAGGTTGCGCTGTCGATCGCCGACTACGGCTACATCCTCGAAAACGGCGGCATCGTGGCCGAGGACGAGTCCGCCGCGCTGGCACGCAGCGAGACGGTCCGGCGGGCCTATCTCGGCATCTGAGGCCGCTCCGCCAGGGGAGCGGGCCATGGCATACTATTCATTTGAGGGACAAACTGTTCGATGACTGAAGTGAACAGCCAGTGTGGAGGGCGTCTGTGACGAAAGAGCAATCGGGTGTTTGGACGCCCAGCGCGAAAGACATCGAATCCGCAAAGGTCACCGAACTGGGCAGGCTGCTCGGCGTATCGGATTACGATGCGCTCTACCGCTTGTCGATCGACGAGCCCGAGCGGTATTGGAGGACGGTGACCGACTATTGCGGCGTCGTCTGGCAACGTCCCTACGACCGGCTGGTCGATCTCAGCGACGGGAAGGAATTCCCGCGCTGGTTTGTCGGCGGCGAACTGAACTGGGTCGATTCGATTCTGGCCCGTGCCGCCGATCCCGACCTGCGCGATCGTCCGGCCATCGTTGCCGAACACGAGGACGGCACCGTCGGCAGCATTCCCTACAGGGAATTGCCGGAAGCGGTCGGCCGCTTCGCCGGCGGGCTTGCGGCCCTGGGCATCGGACGCGGCGACCGTGTCGGCTTGCTGATGGAAACCGGCATTGAAAGCATCGTCTCCCTGCTGGCGCTCTCCCATATCGGCGCCATCGCCGTGCCGCTGTTCAGCGGCTTCGGCATCGACGCGATCGTGGCGCGGCTAGCCTCCTGCTCGGCGACGGCGCTGCTCGGCACCACGGGCTTCCACCGGCGCGGCCGCTGGGTCGGCGTGCTGGCGCATCTGCGCGAGGCGGCGGCGAGCCTCCCTGACCTGAACAGCATCATCGTCAAGCGGCGGTCGGCGGACGAGGAACTGCCCGCGGGGTGGCACGATTGGAATGCCGTATCGGCATCCGGGGCGGCGCACGCCACGACGGAGCCGGCGCGCATGTCGCCCGACGATCCCTTCATGATCATCTACACCTCCGGCACCACGGGAAAGCCCAAGGGGGCCGTTCACACCCACGGCGGCTTCCCGATCAGGATCGCACACGACGCCGCGGTCCATTTCAATGTCGGGCGGGGGGACGTGTTCTGCTGGCCGGCGGACATGGGCTGGATCGCCGGCTCGCTGGTCGCCACCACGGCGCTGATGCGGGGAGCGACGCTGGTCTGCTATGACGGCGCCCCCGACTTTCCGGACTGGTCGCGCATGTCGCGGCTGATCGAACGGCACCGCATCACCCATTACGGCTCCTCACCGACCCTGATCCGCGGACTGGCCGCCAATGCGGCGGTGTCGATGCAGGGCGACCTGTCGAGCGTGCGGCTGCTCATCACCGCCGGCGAGGGCATCGACCCCGAGCATTTCCAGTGGTACCAGCAGAATTTCGGCCATGGGACGGCACCGGTCATCAACTATACCGGCGGCACCGAGGTATCGGGGGCCCTGCTGTCCAGCGTCGTGGTCAAGCCGATCGTTCCGTCGGGCTTCAACACGGCAACGCCGGGAATCGTGGTGGACGTGGTCGATGAGACCGGGCGCAGCCTGACCGGTCAGGTCGGCGAACTGGCGGTCCTCGGCCCCTTCATCGGCATGACCAAGGCCTTCTGGCAGGACCGCGAACGCTATCTCGATACCTACTGGCGGACCATTCCCGGCATGTGGATCCACGGCGATCTGGCGATGCGGGACGGCGAAGGCAATCATTTCCTGCGCGGGCGCTCGGACGACACCTTGAAGGTCGCAGGCAAGCGGCTGGGGCCGGCGGAGGTGGAGGACGTGCTGCTGGAACTGCCCGGCATCGCGGAGGCCGCGGCCATCGGGGTGGACGACGCCGTCAAGGGGCAGAAGCTGGTGGTCTTCGTGGTTCCAGCAACGGACGGGGCGCGCGACGACGCGGCGCTGTCGGCGGCGGTCGGGAAACACATCGAACTGCGGCTCGGCAAACCCTTCCGGCCCGAGAAGGTCCATGTGGTGACCCAGATCCCCAAGACGCGCACCAGCAAGAGCATGCGGCGCGTGATCCGCAGCATCTACCAGAACCGCCCGGCCGGCGACCTGACCGCCCTGAGCAACCCCGACGCGCTCGACGAGATCAGGGCGGCGATCGGCCAGTAGGTTGCGGCAGCAAGGGGAGAGGGAGAGATGGATCTGGAGTTGAAGGGCAGAAAAGTCCTGATCACAGGCGCATCGCAGGGCATCGGGGAGGGGCTGGCCCACGCGTTCGCCGCCGAAGGATGCTCGCTGCATCTGGTGGCGCGATCCGCCGACAAGCTCGACGCGCTGGCGCAGGCGATCCGGGCCGAATATGGCGTCGCCGTCGCCGTGCAGGCGCTCGACCTGACCGAACCGGGGGCCATCGACCGCCTCGTCGGGGTCTGCGGCGTCGTGGACGTGCTGGTCAACAATGCCGGCGCAATTCCGGGCGGCGACCTGTGGGAGGTCGACGCGGAGCATTGGCGTGCCGGGTGGGAGCTGAAGGTCTTCGGCTACATCGACCTGACGCGGACGATGTACCGGCTGATGAAGGCGAACGGCGGCGGCGTGATCCTGAACAACATCGGGAACGGCGGCGAAGTCTTCGATTTCAACTACATCGCCGGCAGTACGGGCAATGCCAGCCTGATGGCCTTCACCCGCGCGCTTGGCGGGCGCAGCCTGGACGACAACATCCGGGTGGTCGGCGTCAATCCGGGACCGGTGGCGACCGCCCGCATCGAGGGCCTTCTGAAGAAGCGCGCCAAGGCGCTCCATGGCGACGAGGACGGCTATCAGCAGCTGGCGCGGGCCTATCCGCTGGGCCGGCCGGCCCATGTGGCGGAAGTCGCCAGCCTCTTCGTCTTCCTGGCTTCGCCGCGATCGGGATACACGTCGGGCGCGATCTTCACCGTCGATGGCGGCATCGCCTCCCGGCGTTCCATAACTTGAAAGACAGTGACATGAGCGACCTCTATGCCAACTATCAGCGGATCCGTTTCGACCGTCCGGCGGACGGCGTCCTGCGCCTGACGCTGAACCGGCCGGAGCGGATGAACGCGCTGGACGCCATCGGTCATCGCGAGCTGACCGACGTCTGGCGCGACATCGACCGCGACCCCAGCGTGAGTGCCGTCATCCTGTGCGGCGAGGGGCGGGCCTTTTCCGCCGGGGGCGATTTCGAGATGATCGACGAGATGATCGGCGACTTCGACGCGCGCTGCCGGGTCTGGAAGGAAGCCAAGGACCTCGTCTACAACATCATCAACTGCTCCAAGCCGATCGTCTCCGCCATTCAGGGCCCGGCCGTCGGTGCGGGCCTGGTGGCGGCCCTGCTGTCGGACATTCCGATCGCGGCCAAAAACGCCAAGATCGTCGACGGACACACCCGGCTGGGTGTCGCCGCCGGCGACCATGCCGTGATCCTGTGGCCACTTCTGTGCGGCATGGCGAAGGCCAAGTATTACCTGATGCTGTGCGAACCGATGACGGGACAGAAGGCCGAAGAGATCGGGCTGGTCGCGCTCTGCGTCGAGGAAGCGGAACTTCAGGAAACCGCATTGAAGACCGCGATCCGCTTGGCCGAGGGGGCGCCGAGCGCCATCCGCTGGACCAAATACGCCCTGAACAACTGGCTCCGCCTGGCCGGACCGATCTTCGACACCTCGACCGCCCTGGAAATCCTTGGATTCAGCGGACCCGACGTGCGGGAGGGCGTGGCGTCCCTGCGCGAGAAACGTCCGCCGTCCTTCGGGAAATCCTGCTCCGTCTGATCGGCCGCCCCGCCCGGACGCCGCCCCCACCCCGGCGGCGTCCGGGCTGCCCGGCATACCGATTGGTATACCGGAAATGGAAGGGCATATTTTAAAATATAGAAGCGGCCTATATCTGCCACGGCTTAAAAAATCGAAGTCTTCTATTCCAATAAGTCCGGTGTGATAATCGTTCACACAGCTTGACCGACCGGCTGACCGGCGTTGCTCCCGTGAATCGGGGCGCCGTCGCCGGGATCGGGCCTGACCACACGCACAGAAAACACAGGCGGCGGCACTCAGGGAATTCTCGCGTAAAGGGAAAACTCCGGTGCGGTCCCGCCGTTTGCGGGAAAAGCGGATCGCCAATGATCGATGCCGAAAAGCTACTGAAGACAGCCATTCCTGAAATCCGCCAGAGCGTGAGCAAGCGGGACGCGATCCTCTACGCGTTGTCGGTCGGGTTCGGGCAGGATCCGTTGGACGAGCGGCAGCTCGATTTTGTCGATCACCACCGCGATCTGACGGCGGTTCCCTCCATGGCGGTGGTGCTGGGCCATCCCGGATTCTGGCTCGGCCAAGACGACAGCGGAGTCGATCCCAAATCGGTCCTTCACGGGGAGCAGCAAATCGAACTGCTGCGCCCGCTGCCTGTGGAGGGGCAGGTGATCGGACGGACGCGCATCACCGGCCTGATCGACAAGGGGGCCGGCGGGGCCGCTCTTCTGCTGACCGAAAAGCGGATCGTCGATGCCGCCACCGACGATCTTCTCGCAGTGACGCGCAGCACGATTTTCCTTCGCGGCGGCGGCGGCTTCGGTGGTGCGCCCGGGCCGCTTCCGCCGGCGCATGCGATCCCCGAGCGGGCGCCCGACATGGTCGTCGATCTGGCCACCCGGCCCGAGCAGGCCTTGCTCTACCGGCTGAACGGCGACGACAACAGCCTGCATGCCGATCCCGCCGTGGCACTGCATGCCGGCTTCCCGCGGCCGATCCTGCACGGGCTGTGCAGCTTCGGCGTGGCCTGCCATGCCTTGCTCCGGGCGCTGGCGGATTACCAGCCGGGCCGGTTGCGGCGGATGTCCCTCCGGTTCTCCGCGCCGGTCTTTCCTGGCGAAACCATCCGCACCGAGATTTGGCGCGACGGATCGTTCCGGGCGCGGGTGGTCGAACGCGACGCGGTGGTGCTCAACAACGGGTTTGTCGAACTCACGTAGTGGCGGTTCGCCGCCGGCGCGGATGATCGGAATTGAAGGGTATGGGGCCATGAGTATCGATGCGGACCGGTTGGAAAACATTCGCATGATCCGTGACAGCGCGCAGGCGATCGCCAGGCGCGGCGACGTGCGGCGCGCCCGCGACTGGCGCGACCGGTTGCCCGGCTTCGACCGCGCGGTCTGGCGCAAGATGGGCGATCTCGGCTGGATCGGATTGCGGGTCGACGAGGCGGATGGCGGCTCCGGCCTCGGCATGCTGGAATTCTGCGCGCTGGCCGAGGAGCTGGGCGCCACCTTGACGCCGGAGCCGCTGGTCGCCGCCGCCGCCGCCGTCCGCCTGCTCGGCCGCAACGCCGGCAGCGACCGGCTGTCGGGCGACCGGATCGTGCTGCTCGCTTGGCAGGAGCGCGCCGGCAGCCTCGACCCTGCCGGTGGAGCGAGCTTCGCCGGCGGACGGCTTTCCGGCTGCAAGCGCCTCGTGCCGGCCGCCGACGGCGCGGACGAGTTCCTGGTGACGACGGAAAGCGGCTTGGTCCTGGTGCCGCGCGACGCCGCCGGCCTGACCATCGAGTTGTTGCCGGCGCAGGATGGCGGGCATCTGGCGACCCTGCATTTCGACGGCGTGCAGGGAGAACTCCTGCCGGGCGACGCCGGCCGGGTTCTCGACGAGGCTGCGCTCGCCACCGCAGCCTATCTGCTGGGGGTGATCGAGGGGGCGCTGGCGCTGACCGTCGACTATCTCAAGACACGCCGCCAGTTCGACGTGCCCATCGGCAGCTTCCAGACTCTGCAGCATCGCGCGGTCGACCTGACGCTCCAGGCGGCGCTGACCCGTGCCAGCGTCGAAAGTGCCGCGGCCTGCCTCGATGGCGGGGCCGTCGGCGCAGAGGCGCAGGCGGCGGTGTCGCGGGCGAAGGCTCGCGCCTCCGACGCGGCGATGCTGGTGACCCGGCAGGCGATCCAGCTGCATGGCGGGATCGGCTACACCGACGAATGCGATGTCGGCCTTTACCTGCGCAAGGCGATGGTGCTGGCGCCCGCCTATGGCGGTGCTGCCCTGCACCGGCGCCGCTACGCCGCGCTCCAGTCCCCAATGGACGACATTGTGGACGGCGTGGCGGACGGGCCGTGAAGCCGGCGATCCCAGACGAGAGGCGAACACAGATCATGACGACTCCGACGCAAACGCCCGATTTCGATGCGCTGAGCGACGAGGCGTTCCGCGCCGCCGTCCAGACCTTCCTGGCCGACCATCATCCCCGCCATCTGCGCAACCCGGCCAAACGGCTGCACTGGGACGAGGCCCGGGACTGGTACCTGATCCTCGCCAGCCATGGCTGGCTGGCGCCCAGCTGGCCGCGGCGTTACGGGGGCATGGGCCTTTCGGCTTCCAAACAGCTGATCTATGTGGATGAGTTCGAGCGTTTCGGGGCGGCGCGGCTGCCCGACCACGGGATCATCCTGCTCGGCCCCCTGCTGATCCGTCACGGCAGCGAGGAACAGAAATCCCATTTCCTACCGAAGATCCTCTCGGGCGAGCACATCTGGTGCCAGGGCTACAGCGAACCCAATGCCGGTTCCGACCTCGCCTCGCTGCGGACCGAGGCGGTGCTCGACGGCGAGGAATGGGTGATCAACGGCCAGAAGACCTGGACGACCCTGGCCCAGGACGCCAACTGGATCTTCCTGCTGGTCCGTACGGCCAAGGGGGGCAGGAAGCAGGAGGGGATCAGCTTCCTGCTGGCGCCGATGGACAGCCCCGGCATCACGGTGCGCCCGATCCTGAACATCCACCGCCATGACGAGTTCTGCGAAGTCTTCTTCGACAATGTCCGGGTACCGAAAAGCAATCTGGTCGGGGAGATCAACCGCGGCTGGTCGATGGCGAAGGCCCTGCTGGGGTTCGAGCGCATCTTCCTCGGCTCGCCACGCCAGTCGGCCCACGCGCTGGCGCGGCTGAAGCATCTGGCGCGGCATCTCGGCGCCTGGGACGATCCGGTCTTCCGCGACCGCTACACGCAGCTGGCGCTCGATCTGGCCGACCACAACGCGCTGTTCGAGACCTTCGCCGACCGGCTGCGCCGGGGCGAAAGCCTGGGAGCCGACGTGTCGCTCCTGAAGATCCATCAGAGCGAACTGTTCCAGCGCATCACCGACACCATGATGGAGATCGCGGCGGAGCATGCCGGCCTGCTCGACCCGATCGGCGGCGACCGCGACCTGGAT
Organism: Azospirillum sp. 412522; assembly: GCF_019805165.1. Taxonomy (GTDB): domain Bacteria; phylum Pseudomonadota; class Alphaproteobacteria; order Azospirillales; family Azospirillaceae; genus Azospirillum. The sequence goes on along the minus strand of NZ_RWIJ01000021.1, from coordinate 74,132 downwards.
CCGGCCGGCCTGTTCCTCACCGCCCGCGCGGCGACCATCTACGGCGGCTCGTCGGAGGTGCAGCGGAACATCCTGGCGAAGAGCGTGCTGGGCTTGCCCTCCTAGATTCAAACCCGAGGATTTGACGAATGCTACTTGAAGGAAAGGCCGTCATCGTCACCGGTGCCGGTGGCGGGATCGGCCGCGACATTGCCATCGCGATGGCCGCCGCCGGGGCTGCGGTTGTAATCAACGACGTGGGAGCATCGCTCGGCGGTGCCGGCCTGTCGGCGACGCCGGCCGAGGAAACCAGGGCCATCATCGAGCGGGCCGGCGGCCGCGCCTGCATCAGCACCGACAGCGTCAGCGAATGGGCCAGCGCACAGAAGATCGTGCAGGCGGCGCTGGACCATTTCGGCCGCATCGACGCGGTGGTCAACAATGCCGGCATCCTGCGCGACGCCATGTTTCACAAGCTGTCGCCGGAAGACTGGCTGTCCGTCATCGCCGTCCACCTGAACGGCAGCTTCTTCGTCAGCCGGGCCGCCGCCGACCATTTCCGCGCCCAGGAAAAGGGCGCCTACGTCCACATGACCAGCACGTCCGGACTGATCGGCAATCTGGGGCAATCGAACTACTCCGCGGCCAAGCTCGGCGTCGCCGCCCTGTCCAAGTCGATCGCGCTGGACATGAAGCGCTACAACGTGCGCTCCAACTGCATCGCCCCCTTCGCCTGGAGCCGGATGACCAGCGGCATCCCGGCCGAGACACCCGAGCAGAAGGCCCGCGTGGAAAAGCTGATGCGGATGACGCCGGCCAAGAATGCCCCGCTCGCCGTCTATCTGGCGTCCGACGCCGCCCAGGGCGTCACCGGGCAGATCTTCGCGGCGCGCAACAACGAAATCGTCCTGATGAGCCAGAGCCGGCCGCTGCGCACGATCCACCGCGGCGAGGGCTGGACGCCCGACACCATCGTCGGGCACGGCATGCCGGCGCTGAAGCCGTCCTTCGTGCCGCTCCACTGCAGCGCCGACGTGTTCAGCTGGGATCCCGTCTGATCCCGCCACCGGAGTGATCGATGATGAGACGAGCAGCCTTTGTCAGCCCGGTCCGCACGCCGGTCGGCACGTTCGGCGGCAGCCTTCAGCCGGTGCCGGTCGAGGAACTCGGCGCGGTTGCGGTCAGGGCCGTGCTGGAGCGCACCGGGATCGACCCGGCGCTGATCGAGGACGTGGTCTTCGCCCAGTCCTATGCCAACAGCGAGACGCCCTGCGTCGGCCGTTGGATCGCCCTGCATGCGGGACTGCCCATCGAGGTTCCGGGGATGCAGCTGGACCGCCGTTGCGGCGGCGGTCTCCAGGCGCTGATCACCGCCGCCATGATGGTCGAGACCGGGGCGTGCGACGTCGTGCTTGCCGGCGGCGTCGAGAGCATGAGCAACATCGAATACTATACGACCGGCATGCGCTGGGGCGCCCGGTCCGGAAACGCCGCTCTCTACGACCGGCTCGACCGCGGGCGGGAGCGGTCGCAGCCCGAGCATCGCTTCGGCCGCATCTCCGGCATGATCGAGACGGCCGAGAACCTCGCCCGCATCCATGGGATCACGCGGGAGGAGGCCGACGCCTTCGCCGCCGAGAGCCATCGCCGTGCCGCCGCCGCCTGGGAGGCCGGGCGTTTCGACGAGGAGGTCGTCCCCGTTACGGTTGCCCGCCGCAAGCAGGAGCCGGTGGTCGTCGGCCGTGACGAGGGCATCCGTCCCGCCACGACCCCGGAAAGCCTTGCGCGCCTGAGCCCCTTGACCAAGGGAGGCACCGTGACCGCCGGCAATGCCAGCCAGCAGAACGATGCCGCCGCGGCCTGCCTCGTGGTCGCCGAGGACAGGCTGGAGGCGTTGGGACTGTCGCCGATGGGCTTTCTCTCCGGCTGGGCGGCGGCGGGTTGCGATCCGGCGACCATGGGCTTCGGCCCGGTCCCGGCGGTGAAACGGCTGTTCGGCAAGACCGGGCTGTCCTTCGCCGACATCGACCTGGTGGAACTGAACGAGGCCTTCGCGGCACAGGTTCTGGCGGTACTCAAGGGGTGGGACTGGGACGACCGCTCCCGCCTCAACGTGAACGGCTCGGGCATCTCGCTCGGCCATCCGATCGGGGCGACCGGGGTGCGGATGATGACCACGCTGCTGCACGAGCTGCGCCGCCGCAAGGGGCGTTACGGGCTGGAAACCATGTGCATCGGCGGCGGGCAGGGTCTTGCCGCCCTGTTCGAGGCGGCCTGAAGCGGTGCCGCGCGAAATCACCCTCGACGCGCTGGACTTCACCGAGTTCGTGCGTCCCGGCGATCTGGTCGCCTGGGGGCAGGCGGCGGCGGAGCCGCTGCCGCTGACCACCGCCCTGATGGCCCAGCGCCATCGCATCGGCGGCTTCCGCGCCTTCCTGGGGATCACGCTGACCGGGACGGCCGATCCGGCTCATGCCGACGCCGTCGCCTTCTCCAGCTATTGCGGCACCGGAGAGAACCGGCGGCTGGCCGTCGCCGGGTTGCTCGACCCGTTGCCCTGTCATTACTCGGACATGGCGGCCAGGCTTCCCGGGGCGGTCGACGTGCTGCTGGTGCAGGTCGCGGAAGGGCCGCATGGGTTCAGCCTCAGCCTCGCGCACGAGTATCTGGTGCCGCTGGTCGCCGCGGCCCGTCTCGTCATCGCCGAAGTGAACGGGCGGGCGCCCTGGACCGGCGGGGACGGGATCCTGCCGGCCGACGCGATCCACGTGATGGTGCGGACATCGCGGCCGGTGGTGGAGTTGCCGGCAGCCGACGCCGGTCCCGTGGACCGGGCGATCGCCCGGCGGGTCGCCGCCCTGATCGAAGACGGTGCGACCTTGCAGATGGGCTTGGGTGGCGTGCCGAAAGCGATCCTGGGCGACCTCGCCGACCGGCGCGACCTGGGGATCCACTCCGGCGTGATCGGCGACGAGGTGGTCGACCTGATCGAGCGGGGCGTCGTGACGAACGCCCGCAAGACGGTCGATCGCGGAGTGTCGGTGACCGGAATGCTGATGGGCAGCCGGCGTCTGTACGAGTTCGCCCACCGAAATCCGGCGGTGTCGCTGCGGGCCACCACCTACACGCACGATACCGGCGTTCTGGAGAGCATCGACCGCTTCGTCGCGATCAACTCCGCGATCGAGGTCGATCTGACCGGCCAGATCAATGCCGAAACGGTCAGGGGGGTCCATGTCGGTGCGGTCGGGGGTGCGGTCGATTTCCTGCGCGGAGCCCACCGCTCACGCGGCGGACTGCCCATCATCGCCTTGCCGGCGACCGCCGGCAGCGGGGATCGGACGGTCAGCCGCATCGTCCGCCACCTGTCCGGCCCGGTCAGCACGGCCCGCTCCGATGCCGGCATCATCGTGACGGAGCATGGCGTGGCCGATCTGCGCGGCCTCACCCTGTCGCAGCGGGTGAAACGGATGATCGCCGTCGCGGCCCCGGCGTTCCGTGAGGGGCTGGAACGCGAAGCCCGTGAACTCGGGCTGGCGCGCTGAAGCTTGATTTCCGGCAGGAGGCATCATGGACTTGCGGTTGGCCGGGAAGGTCGCCGTCGTGAACGGCGCCAGCCAGGGCATCGGCTATGCCATCGCGCGCATGCTGGCCGGTGAAGGGATGAAACTGGCGATCAGCGCCCGCAAGGAGGCGGCGCTCGCCGACGCGGCGGAACGCATCCGCAGCCAGACCGGCGCCGAGATCCTTCCCATCACCGCCGATATCCGCAGCGCCGGGGATTGCGAGCGCATCGTCACGCAATCCCTCGCCCATTACGGCGGAGCGGACGTGCTGGTCAACAATGACGGCGCGCCGCCGATCGGCGATCTGCTCGGCTTCGACGATTCCCGATGGGCGGCGGCGGTCGAGCAGAATTTGATGAGCGTCGTCCGCATGACCCGTGGCCTCGTCCCGTCGATGCGGCGGCGCGGCGGCGGCAGCGTGGTCAACGTCACCGCCATTTCGGCCATCCAGCCGATCGCCACCTATGGGCTGTCCGTCGCGACCTGGGCGGGGGTGATCGGCTACGCCAAAACGGCGTCGATCGAACTTGGCGCCGACAACATCCGCATCAATACGGTCTGCCCGGGGCCGGTGCGTACCGGACGCCTGGAAAAGGCGTCCGCGAAGATCGGAAGCAGCCTGAAGACCCTGTCGGAAGAGTTGGGTCGAGACATCCCGCTCGGCCGCATCGGCGAACCGGAAGAGATCGCCGACGTGGTGGCGTTCCTGGCCTCGCCGCGCAGTTCCTACGTCACCGGCGCGACGCTGCAGGTCGATGGCGGGATGCTGAAGGGGATCCGCTGAGTCCCCCCGGGGAGGTTGCTCCGGGATGGGCCTGCGGCCCGTCTCGGAGCAAGCTGTTCAGCCGCGTAGGAAGCCGCTGGCCGGATCGATCCAGTCTTGCCGGGGCGGGTTGAAGATGTCGTATTCGAGCGTGTCCTCCAGCGCCTCGACGCTGTGGGGCAGGCCGGAAGGAATCACCACGATCCCGCCGGCGCCGACGAGGATCTCCTGCTCTCCCTCTTCGCCGAACGTGAATTTCAAGGCGCCCGAGATGACGTGGGTGAATTGTTCGTTCGGGTGGGAATGGCGGGGCACCGTGTCGCCCCTGCGGAACTTCACCTCGCCGACCATCACGGTCCCGCTCGTAACGAAGCGTCGGGTGATCGATCCACGCAGATGCTCCGAAGGCAGGTCGGCCCAAACGTAGTTTGTCGCCTGTTTGGTCATTTTCCTTCAATCCCGATGATTTCTTTGTCGACTGCAAGCATCTGCGGATGAACGGCCCGACCGCAACGGAAGAAATTCGACCCATAGCAAATTCCTATGAGAGGAATAGTTGGAAGTTGGCACATTCCTACTGGAAATACATTGCCGCCGAATACACAGTTCCCGGGATATTCGCCGGCATCCCATGATCAGCGGCCGTCAGGCACGCGGCCTGCCAGCGCGACACGGTGCGTCCTGCCGGCACCACAATTCAAACCAGGGAGAGGGACCATGAGGGGAAGCGTCAGGCTGGCTCTGGCTGTCGGCGGCATGATCACCTTGGCGGCCGGGACCGGCCGGGCGGCGGACGAGGTGATCAAGCTCGGCCTCTCGGTGCCTTTGTCCGGTACCGCGGCCGTCTGGGGCAAGGCGGCGGACTGGCTCTGCAAGCGGGCGGCGCAGGACGTCGCCGCAGCGGGAGGGGTCAAGGTCGCCGGCAAGACCTATGCCTTCGAATGCATTTCCTACGACAACAAATACAACGCCGCCGACGGGGCGAAGGTGGCGCAAACGCTGCTGAACCGCGACGGGGTGCGCTTCATCGCGCTGAGCATCGGAACCGCGCCGGTGCGGGCTTTGCAGTCCCTGTCGGAACGGAACGGCGCCCTGCTGTTCACGGTTGCCTGGGGCGCCAGCATCAAGGGTCCGAACTTCCCGCTGACCTTCACCCAGATGAACACGCCGTACGAATTGTTCGGACCGCTGCTGGGCTATGTGAAGAACGAGAATCCCGGCATCAGGACGGTGGTGCTGCTCAATCCCAACGACGCGACGGGGCAGGATTCCGAACCGGTCAACCGCAAGGTCTGGGAGTCGCTGGGCGTCAAGGTGGTGTCGAGCGACTGGTACGAGCGCGGAACCACCGAGTTCCAGCCGATCGCCGCCAAGATCGCCGGCATGAAGCCGGATGCGGTCGATCTCGGCACCTCGCCGCCCGGCGAAAGCGGTTCGATCCTCAGGGAGCTGAAGGTGCTGGGCTGGGACGGCGTGAAGGTCGAAGGCACCGGATCGGGCACCGACGGCATCGTCCAGACCGGCGGCGAGGCGGCCAACGGCGTCTATGTCGGTGCCGCCATTCCCTTCGACGGACCGTTCGCGACGGACAAGCAGAAGGCGATCAACGAGGAGGCCCGCGCGGCGTTCGGCGAGAACCTGAACGCCATCGAGATCGGCGCCTACAATGCCGTGATGGCGATCAAGGCCGGCATGGAAAAGGCGCAGAGCGTCGATCCGCGCAAGGTCGCGGCGGCCCTGCCCGAGGTGGTGTTCGACTCCTTCTACGGGCCGGCCGCCTATGGCGGAAAGGCGGACTACGGGTCGGCGCAGCAAATGCTCATTCCCGTGATCGTCAGCCAGATTCAGGGCGGAAAGCTGGTTGAGCGGCAACGGATCCTGCCCGACGAGCTGAAGGCCCGCATCGGGCAGTGACGGCCGGCGGCGGACGATCCGCCGCGCGCCGAATGGGGATTTTCAATGTCCATCAGAACCAGGATCATGGGCGGCTTCCTCGGCCTGCTGCTGTTGACGGCCGCCGTTGCCGCCGCCGGCTGGCAGGGTCTGGAAGCCTTCGCGCGGCATGTCGCCGGTGCCCAGGCGGCGCAGCAACTGGCGATGGATGCCGCCGCCATGGTCGCCGCCGGCGACAGGGCGGGGCGGGGTACGGCGCCGGGCGCCGGCAACGACGCGGACAAGGACTTAGGGAAGGACGTGGAGGGGCTGATCCGGCAGGTGCTCGCGGACATCGCCCTGGTCGGCCGGCTGTCGGAGATCGCCGCCGACGAGCGGGCGGTGCTCGAGGCGCCGGTCGGGGTCTTCAAGGCCGCCTTCGAGGAGCAGGCCGCGCAGCAGGACGCCATTCGGGAGATCAGCCGCTCCCTGAACGAGGTGACCGGGGGATTGCAGGCGGTGGCGACCGCCGTCGCCGACGCCCAGGCCAAGGAGGTGTCGGCGGCGCGGACCGCCTTCGCCCAGGTGAAGCAGCGTCAGGCGAAGGTCGCGGTCGCCGACCAGCTGACGAGCACGCTCGGCCAGAACCTCGCCGAACTTCAGGGGGCGCAGGCCGTCTGGACGGCATCGGCCGATCCGGCCGATGCGGAGAGGCTGCGCTGGGTTCTTGACGGGACAGGGGGGGCGGTGACGGCCCTGCGGGCGAGGCTGGGCGAGGGAGCGGCGGCGGTGGCGCTGGCCGCCGCGCTGGATGCCTACACGGTGGCGCTCGATGCCGCGCTCCGCGCTGCCGACGGGCGGGGGCTCGACGGGGCGCTGGCGCTGGTGCAGGACCGCATGGGCCTGCTGAGGACGGTGGTCCTGGAGGAGCGCAATACCGTGAACGACCAGATGGAGGAGGCGCAGGATCGGTTGACCAGGGCCACCGATCTCCGCGATGCCGCACTCACCACGATCGGGCTCAGCAACCGCGCGCAGGCCGAGGGCCTGGCGCTGGTCGCCACCGGAACCGACAGCGCCGATCTCGACAAATCGACCGGGCTGCTGCTGGGGATCACCGAGGAGATCTATTTCCGCGTCGCCGACCCGGACATCCGCCGGAATTTGGGCAGGCTCCGCAACGACATCGGGCAGCTCCGCGCCGGGGCCGGGAAGATCGTCGCCGCCAAATCGGAGCAGCAGCGGCTGACCGCCAGCCTGCATGCCAGCGCCGGAGAGGTCACGGCGCAGGCCGAGCGGCTGCGCCGCCTCGGGCTCGACCGGATGGAGCAGGGGCGGCGGGAGGCCTGTTGGCTGATCGCGTCGGGGGTGTCGTTCGCCCTGGTGATCGGCAGCGGCCTCGCCTGGGGGATCGGGCGGGGGATCACCGGTCCGCTGGCCGGGATCGTCACGGCCATGCACCGTCTGGCCCGCGGCGAGATGATCGACAGCGTGCCCGGCCACGACAGGCGGGACGAACTTCGCACCGTGGCGGAGGCGCTCGACGTCTTTCGCGCCAACATCCTGGAGATGGATCGTCTGAAGCGGGAGCAGGACGGCATCCGGGAACAGGCCGGGATGACGCGGCGCGCGGCGATGGAAACGCTCGCCGCATCGTTCGACCGGAACGTCCATCGGGTGGTGGAGACAGTGGGATCCTCTGCCCGGAGCTTGCAGGACACGGCGTCGCGCCTGTCCGCGACCACCAGTCAGGCATCCGGCGAGGCGTCGAGCGCCGCGGATGCGGCTTCCGCCGTCACGATCGACGTCCAGACCGTCGCCTCGGCGACCGAGGAGCTGTCGGCCTCGATCGGCGAGATCGGCCAGCAGATGGACAGCTCGGTCCGGATCACGGCGGAAGCCACCGCTGCTGCCGGGGAGTCGACCCGGAAAATGGCCGCGCTGTCGCAGGCCGCGTCGGAGATCGAAGCCATCGTGCAGTTGATCCATGGCATTGCCGAACAGACGAACCTGCTGGCACTGAACGCCACGATCGAAGCGGCCCGGGCCGGGGAGGCGGGGCGCGGTTTCGCCGTGGTCGCGGGGGAGGTCAAGCAACTCGCCAGCCAGACCTCGCGGGCGACGGAGAGCATCACGGGCCGGATCCTGTCGGTACAGAGGGCGTCGCAGGACTCCGCCCAGGCCATCCAGGCCATCACCGACATCATCGGCCGGATCAACACGATCACCGAAGCAGTGTCGGACGCCGTGGAAAAGCAGGGCATCGCGATCCGCGAGATCGCAACCGGAATGCAGCGGGTGGCCGGAAGGACGGGCGATGCCTCGAAAAGCATCGGCGAGGTCTCGGCCGCCATGGCGAGCACCGACGGGATCGCCGGATGCGTCCTTGCCGCCGCAACGGCGCTGGCCGGCGAAGCAGATGACCTGCGGGTACAGGTGGATGGCTTTCTCAAGCAGGTGGCGTCGGCCTGACAGCGCCGCGCCCGGCTGCCGGTGGCGACTTCCTCACCTGCAACCCTTATCCGGCATAGGCCTGTCCTATGGATGGTCCGACGGTCCGACTGGGGCCTAGGTCGCCTGCCTACCGGATGTTATTCTTCCAAACCAGTCGGGCCTTACGGGCTTGTGCATCCCGGAAAGTTCGTTGGCAAAACGGAAGGTGGGCGCTTCGCTGAGGGATCGTGCGATCTCCTGGAAGCCCGCTTGAGACGCCATGCCCGCGGAAAGATCAGCCGCCGCGCCGTCTTTGGATCGACGGCGCGATCCGTGTCCGCGCGGGCCGCTTCCACCGGACCAGATCACCGGCTTCCGGCAATAATTCTTGAGACAGGGTGGAGACATGCAGAATACAGGAAGAGTCGCCGATCTCCCGAGCTTCAAGTCGGGATTCACGACATGACCCTCAACCTGATCATCGAGCAGGTGCTGAACGGCTGTCAGCTCGGCGTGATGCTTTTCATGATGTCGGCCGGGCTCACGCTGGTGTTCGGCATCATGAACCTGATCAATCTGGCCCACGGCTCGCTCTACATGATCGGCGCCTACGTGGCGGCGAGCGTGCTGGCAGCGACGGGAAGCTTCCTGCTGGCCGTGCTGGTCGCGGTGCCGGCCGCAGCCGCGGTCGGCTATGCGGTCGACCGCATCCTGCTGAGGCACTTCTATCGCCGCAGCCATCTGGACCAGACGCTGGCGACCTTCGGGCTGATCCTGGCGGCGAACGAACTGGTCCGCATGATCTGGGGGGCGACGCCTCTGGCCATGCCCTTGCCCAGCCTGCTGGCGGGGTCGGTATCACTGCTCCCCGACCTGCAATATCCTGTGTTCCGGCTGGTGGTCCTGGCGGTCGGGCTGGTCATGGCCGGTGTCCTCTATGTGCTGGTGACGCACACCCGCGGCGGCATGTGGGTCCGCGCCGGAGCCAGCGACAGGACCATGGCGGCGGCGCTCGGCATCGATGTCTCGCGCGTCTTCTCCGTGGTGTTCGTCGCCGGTGCGGCCCTGGCCGGTCTGGCCGGCGTCATGGCCGGACCGATCCTTGCGGTCCAGGTCGGCATGGGGGAGCCGATCCTGATCCTGGCGCTGGTGGTCGTCGTGGTCGGCGGCCTGGGATCGATCCGCGGCGCCTTCGTCGCGGCCCTGCTCATCGGCCTGGGCGACACCTTCGGCCGGGTGCTGCTGCACCCCGCCCTGGGGTCCATGGCGATCTACGTCATCATGGCGGCCCTGCTCGCCCTGCGACCGGGAGGTCTGTTTCCGAGCCATGCTTGACAATTCCCAACAGACGACATTGCGCCCGTCGGCGTCCTGGTCCGGCCAGCAATCCCTGCGCCGTCTGGCGCCGGTCATCATCCTGGTCGGGCTCCTGGCCCTCGTGCCGGTGCTGGCGGAGGGGCTGGAGCAGCCGTTCCTGATCCGCGTGTTCACCCGCGTGGTGGTGTTCGCCATCGCCGCCGTTTCGCTCAATATCGTCCTGGGCGTGGCCGGGCTGGTCAGCCTGATGCACGCCGCCCTGTTCGGGCTTGGCGGCTACACCGTGGCGATCCTGGCGGAGCACGGCACGACCGAGCTGCTGGTCCTGGTGCCGGCGGCGGTCCTGGGAAGCGGGCTGGCCGCCGCGGTCTTCGGGCTGATCGCCCTGCGGACGACCGGCGCGTACTTCATCATGATCACGCTCGCCTTCAACCAGATGTTCTTCTACTTCTTCGTCGCGCTGGAGCGGTACGGCGGCGAGGAGGGGTTGCAGGTCTTCGCGCCGCTCGACCTCGCCGGCATGGCGCTCGGCGGGCGGACCACGATCTTCTACCTGTGCCTGGCGGTGCTGCTCGCCGTGCTGGTGGCGGGGACGCGGCTCGTCGACAGCCGCTTCGGCATGGTGATCCGGGCCGCCGCCGGCAACGACCGGCGCGTGTCCTCGGTCGGCATCGCGCCGCTGAGCTATCGTCTGGCGGTCTTCGTCATCGCCGGGGCGGTCGCCGGACTGGCGGGAGCCCTGCTGGTCGTGTCGCAGACCTTCATCAGCCCGGCCGAGATGTCCTGGGTGCGATCCGGCGACCTGATCGTCATGGTCGTGCTGGGCGGCATGGCGACGGTCTGGGGCCCGGCGCTGGGGGCCGTGGTGTTCCTGCTGCTGGAACTGCTCCTGTCGGCGCTGACCATCCATTGGCAGCTTCCCTTCGGCATCATCATCATCCTGCTGGTCCTGTTCCTGCGCGACGGTCTCGCCAACCTGATCGGCGCCCTGCGCAGCGGCGATGGAGGGCGCGGCCATGACTGAATCCATTCTGCAGGTCGTCGGGCTGGGCAAGCGGTTCGGCGGGCTGCAAGTGACCCGCGACCTGTCGCTCGACATCCGCCGGCATGAAACGCATGCCCTGATCGGTCCGAACGGGGCAGGCAAGACGACCTTCATCAACCAGCTGCACGGCGGCATCCTTCCCGACGCCGGCACCATCCGGTTCGACGGGGTGGAGATCACGCGGGAACCGGTGCATCGCCGGGCCTTGCTGGGGGTCGCGCGGTCGTTCCAGATCACCTCGATCGTCGCCGGCTTCACCGCGCTGCAGAACGTGGCGCTGGCGGTCCAGGCACGGCAGGGGCACAGCTTCCGCTTCTGGAAGCGGGCCGACGACGACCGCAGACTGCAGGAACCGGCGATGGAGTGCCTGCGGCTGGTCAACCTGGGCGGCCGGGCGCAGACCATGGCGGCCCACCTGTCGCACGGCGACCGCCGCCAGCTGGAGATCGCCATCGCGCTGGCGATGGAGCCGAAGCTGCTCCTGCTCGACGAGCCGATGGCCGGCATGGGACGCGACGAGAGCCAGCGGCTGGTGCAGCTGCTGAAATCGCTCAAGGGCCGCTACACCATCGTCATGGTGGAGCACGACATGGACGCGGTGTTCTCCCTGGCCGACCGGGTGAGCGTTCTGGTGCGCGGCAGCGTGATCGCCACCGGCACACCGGCCGAGATCAGCGCCGACCCGGCGGTCCAGGCCGCCTATCTCGGTCATCAGCATTAGAGTGCGATCGGTTCGGACGGAATCGTCCGAAGCGTGAATTGCACGGAAAATCAAACGACTGGAGTCCATCGGATGCTTCAGTGAGCATCCGATGGACTCCAAGGGGGCGGCATGCTTCTCGAATTGTCGAACGTCCAGGCGGGCTACGGCGCCGTCCGGATCCTGCACGGACTCTCCCTCCGGCTGGCGAAGGGGGAGGCGGTCGCGCTCGTCGGCCGCAACGGGATGGGAAAGACGACCACGATCAACACGATCATGGGCATCTGCCCGCCGCGCGGCGGAACCATCGCCTTCGACGGGGCGCGGATCGACGCGATGCCGGTCCACCGGATCGCCCGGCGCGGCATCGGTCTGGTTCCCGAGGGGCGCCGGATTTTTCCCAACCTGACCGTGCGGGAGAACCTGCTGATGGCGGCTCGTCCGGCGCCCGGGCGGAACGCCGGGAGCAACTGGTCCTACGATCGGGTGCTGGAGGTCTTCCCGCGCCTGCGCGAGCGGCTGGGGAATCCGGGCAACCTGTTGTCCGGCGGCGAGCAGCAGATGCTGGCGATCGGACGGGCGCTGGTCACCAACCCGTCGCTGCTGATCCTCGACGAGGCGACGGAGGGGCTGGCCCCGCTGATCCGCGAGGAAATATGGGCCAACCTCGCCATGCTCCGTTCCGACGGCATGTCGATGATCGTCGTCGACAAGGAGATCGAGGCGGTCTGCAAGGTGGTCGACCGGCAGTACATCATCGAGAAAGGGGCCGTGGCGTGGGAGGGCAGGGGAACGGCCCTGCTTGAGGACGAGGCCCTGCGCAACCGCTATCTGAGCGTCGGCGAAGCCGCGGCATGAGACATCGCCAGTGCGGCCGGCCCGGCCCGCGTGGCTATCGGTTATGTCCGGGGTGGCTATGTCCGGGATAGCCGCTTCCTATGGGGCCGGAGCGGCCGGGCACCGGCTCTTCCTTCGGTGCGGCGAAGATGGAATGCTGCCCTCCGCGACCCTCGTCGCCCGGCAGGCCAAACGCAACCGGCCTTGCGCAGCGGCGCACATCGCTTTCCGGAGATCAGCAGCATGAACACTCCGCGCCGCCCAATCGACCTGGCCGCGCTCGACCTGTCCGAAGGCTGGGAGCCGCTGAAGGGCTATCCGGCCGAGTTGCAGGTGAAACTCCTCTCCGACGACCTCGACGAGACGGCGAAGACCGGTGCCCGCACCCGGATCGTCCGCTTCGCGCCGGGGTTCGCCACGTCCGCCACCCTGGTGCACGACTACTGGGAGGAGGTCTACCTGCTGGAGGGAGACATGCAGTTCGAGGGTGGGACCGGCCTGTCCGGCATCCAGGCGCCCGCCTATTCCTGCCGGCCGCCGGGCACGCCGCACGGCCCTTACGCATCCCATCGGGGATGCCTGATGCTCGAATGGCAATATTACCGGAAATAGCAGGGCGGCGGGACATGCAGGACCCGGCCCGAGCTCTTCGAGGATTTCACATGCCCAGCCTTTTCGACCCGATCACCCTTCGCGGCGTCACGTTGCGCAACCGCATCGGCGTTTCGCCGATGTGCCAGTACAGCTCCGTCGATGGAGAGGTGAACGACTGGCACCTCGTTCATCTCGGCTCCCGCGCTGCGGGCGGCGCCGGACTGGTGCTGACGGAGGGAACCGCGGTGCTGCCGGAGGGACGCATCACCCCGTCCGACCTGGGACTCTGGCGCGACGGGCATGTCGAGGGACATGCCCGCCTCGTCCGCTTCCTGAAAAGCCAGGGCGCCGCCGCCGGGATCCAGATCGCCCATGCCGGACGCAAGGCCGCCCGGCTCCCGCCCTGGGAACTCGACCCGCGCGAACAGCAGGGCCGCCCCCTTACGGAGGAGGAGGGGGCGTGGCCGCTGGACGGCGCCAGCCCGCTGGCGTTCGACGACGGCTATGCCGCCCCGCGCGAGATGACCGGCGAAGAGATCCGGCGGGTCGTGGAGGCGTTCGCCGCCGCGGCCCGGAGGGCAGACGCGGCCGGCTACGACTGGCTGGAGGTTCATGCGGCCCACGGCTATCTGCTTCACTCGTTCAATTCACCGCTGTCCAACCGGCGCGGGGACGACTACGGCGGCACTCTGGAAAACCGGTGCCGCATCACCCGCGAGGTGGCGCAGGCGGTACGCTCCGTCTGGCCGGCCGGCAAGGTGCTGTCCTTCCGGCTGTCCCACACCGACTGGGCCGATGGCGGATGGACCACCGCGGACACGGTGCAGCTTGCCCGCTGGCTCAAGGAGGACGGGGTCGATCTGATCGACGTGTCGTCCGGGGGGAACATCCCGCGTCCCACCATCCCCTTCGGTCCCGGTTACCAGGTTCCGGGTGCCGAGGCGGTCCGCAGCGGCGCCGGAATTCCGGTGGCGGCGGTCGGGATGATCCTGGAGCCAGCGCAAGCCGACGGCATCATCCGGGAGGGACGGGCCGATCTGGTCTATCTCGGCCGCGAAATGCTTCGGGATCCCTATTGGCCGTTGCGTGCGGCGGTGGCGCTCGGCCGGACCGGGGAGGCCCGCGTGCCGGTCCAATACAACACGGCCTGGATGCGGCTGGGCACCTTCGCGCTGGAGCCGCTGTCCGTTCCCCGAATTTCATCAAAAAGATGAAGGTCGAGACCGCGTCCCTTTTCGGTATGCGTCTTCGACATCGTCCTCGGCTCCCCGCACTCTGCGCATTCTTCCTCCTGGCGGAGTGCGGGACTTGAGCCGGGCGTGCATCGCCCGGCTCCCTTTCCAAACCGGTGATGCGAACACTCCCCCTCCTTCTCGAGGCCCACTGCGCCTCCTCAATGGAAATGCACATGAGTGGACGCGAAAGCTTGGAATTCGACGTGCTCGTCGTGGGTGCGGGCCCGTCCGGCCTGTCCGCGGCCATCCGTCTGAAGCAACTGGCGCAGGAGAGCGGAAAGGAGCTGTCGGTCTGCGTCATCGAAAAGGGTTCGGAGGTGGGAGCGCACCTGCTCTCCGGCGCGGTGTTCGAGCCGCATGCGCTCGACGAACTGATCCCGGACTGGCGCGACAAGGGCGCCCCGCTCGATACCCCGGCCAAGGAAGACCGCTTCCTCTTCCTGACCGAGGCCAAGGCGTTCCGCCTGCCGACCCCTCCGCAGATGCACAACGCCGGCAACTTCATCATCTCGCTGGGCAACCTCGGCCGCTGGCTCGGCCGGCAGGCGGAGCAGCTGGGCGTCGAGATCTACGCCGGCTTCGCCGGCGCGGAAGTGCTCCATGATCCATGGGGTGCGGTGAAGGGGGTCGCCACCGGCGACATGGGCATCGGCAAGGACGGCAAGCCCACCGGCAACCACACCCCCGGCGTCGAGCTGCATGCCAAACAGACGGTCTTCGCCGAAGGCTGCCGCGGCAGCCTGACCAAGATGCTGATGGCGCGCTTCAACCTGCGCGACGGCGTCGATCCTCAGACCTACGGCCTCGGCATCAAGGAGCTGTGGGAGATCGACCCTGCCAGGTCGAATCCGGGCCTGATCGAGCACAGCATCGGCTGGCCATTGAATCCCGACACCTACGGCGGCTCATTCCTCTACCACCTGTCGGACAATCTGGTGTCGGTCGGCCTCGTGGTGGGGCTGGATTATGCCAACCCGCATCTGAGTCCGTTCGAGGAGTTCCAGCGGTACAAGACGCATCCGGCGATCCGTCCGACCTTCGAAGGCGGCCGGCGCCTGGCCTACGGCGCCCGTGCGCTGAGCGAGGGCGGCTTCCAGTCGATCCCGAAGCTGACCTTTCCCGGCGGCCTGATCGTCGGCGACGGCGCCGGCTTCCTGAACGTGCCGAAGATCAAGGGCAACCACACCGCCATGAAGTCGGGCATGGTCGCGGCCGAGGCGGTGTTCGAGCATCTGACCGGTGGCAGCGACGGGCGCGAGGTGACGGGCTATCAGGCGCGGCTCAGGCAATCCTGGCTGTGGGACGAGCTGTACCGGGTGCGCAACATCCGGCCCGGCTTCCGGAAGGGCCTGTGGGCCGGCCTCGCCAACGCGGCCTACGAGACGGCCATCGGCGGCAGGTCGCCGTGGACGCTGCACCACAAGCACCCGGACCACGCGACGCTGAAAAAGGCCGGCGACACGCAGCCGATCACCTATCCGAAGCCGGATGGCAAGGTGAGCTTCGACCGGCTGTCCTCGGTCTACCTGTCGAACACCAACCACGAGGAAGACCAGCCGCCGCACCTGACGCTGAAGGATGCGGAGACGCCGATCCGCGTCAATCTGGCCCTCTACGACGCGCCGGAGCAGCGCTACTGCCCGGCCGGGGTGTACGAGATCGTCCGCAGCGAGGACGGCAACGACCCGCGCCTGCGGATCAACGCGCAGAACTGCATCCACTGCAAGACCTGCGACATCAAGGACCCCACCCAGAACATCGACTGGGTCGTGCCGGAAGGCGGCGGCGGGCCGAATTACCCGGGGATGTAGGACCAAGCCGCGGAGCGCCATGGGGGCATGGCTTGAAACGACGGTTCTCCCCGCCGACAGGGACGACCGGCTGCATCGCGTATCCGCCACGGTGCCATAGTGAAGCCCTATACCCTGCATAGATGACATCTCGTTTGACGAATATCATCTCGGCGCCGTTTAATTCCCTGCGCATCAACCCGTAACACTAATGGAACTGAAATGGACGCGGATTCGTTTCCCGAGATCAGAGAGTCTGTCCGCCGTTTGTGCGCGGATTTCCCTGGCGAATACTGGCGCAAGCTTGATGCGAGCCGCACCTATCCGACCGAATTCGTTCAGGCATTGACGCGTGCGGGTTTTCTCTCGGTGCTGATCCCGGAGGAATACGGCGGCTCCGGCCTTGGCCTCGGTGCGGCGACCGCGATCCTCGAGGAAATCCACCGCAGCGGCTGCAACGGCGGCGCCTGCCACGCCCAGATGTATACCATGGGAACCGTCCTGCGGCATGGCACGCCGACCCAGAAGCAGACCTACCTGCCCGGAATTGCCGATGGGTCGCTCCGCCTCCAGGCGTTCGGAGTGACCGAACCGACGAGCGGCACCGACACAACCCGCATCCGCACCTTCGCCCGGCGCGAGGGCGACAAATACATCGTCAACGGCCAGAAGGTCTGGATCTCGCGCGCCGAGCATTCCGACCTGATGCTGCTGCTGGCGCGCACCACGCCTCGCGATCAGGCGGCCAAGCCCGCGGAGGGCATGAGTGTTCTGTTGGTCGATATGCGTCAGGCGGTCGGCAACGGGCTGACCATCCGGCCGATCCGCACCATGATCAATCACGCCACGACCGAACTGTTCTTCGACAATCTGGAGGTCCCTGCGGAGAACCTGATCGGCCAGGAGGGCAAGGGCTTCCGCTACATCCTCGACGGCATGAACGCGGAACGCATCCTGATCGCGTCGGAATGCATCGGCGATGCCCGCTTCTTCATCGACCGCGCCTCGACCTATGCCCGGGAGAGGGAGGTGTTCGGCCGTCCCATCGGCGCCAACCAGGGCGTTCAGTTTCCCATCGCACGCAATTACGTGGAGACGCAGGCCGCGGCGTTGATGGTCGACAGGGCCTCGTCCATGTTCGACGCCGGCATCCCGTGCGGTACCGAAGCCAACATGGCGAAGATGCTGGCGTCGGAGGCCTCCTGGCATGCCGCCGATACGTGCCTGCAGACCCATGGCGGATTTGGCTTCGCGGAGGAGTACGACGTCGAGCGCAAGTTCCGTGAAACGCGCCTCTACCAGATCGCGCCGATCTCCACCAACCTGATTCTGTCCCACGTCGGCACGCACGTGCTCCAGATGCCGAAGTCGTTCTGACAGGAACGCCCGCGAGGGATGGGTATGATGAACCTGGAAAACCTGAAGGACTGGATCGGGCGCGAGGAGGAGAACCTCGACGTTGCCGCGGTGCCGCCGCTTCTGGCACTGGCCGCCACGCTGGACTATGCGGCTCCGCCCTGGCGATCCGGCGAGGTGCCGCCACTCGGGCATTGGCTGTATTTTCTGCCGAAAACCATGCAGGGGATGCTCGACCGCGACGGCCATCCCCGCCGCGGAGGATTTCTGCCACCGGTGCCTTTGCCACGTCGCATGTTCGCCGGCGGACGCCTGGAGTTCCTCGCGCCGATCCGTCAAGGCGAGGCCCTGCGCCGGCGCTCGACCATCCTTTCCGTGGAACCCAAGACGGGCCGGTCGGGCCCCATGCTGTTCGTGACGGTTGCGCATGACGTCTTCGTTCAGGACGGGCATGCGCTGCGCGAGTTGCAGAACATCGTCTACCGCGAGGCCGCGGCTCCCGGTGCCGCGCCATCAACCGATCCGGCCGATCCGGCCGACCCGGCACCCTCGGCCGTGTGGGAGCGGACCGTCGACGCCGATCCGACGCTGCTGTTCCGCTTCTCGGCGCTGACCTTCAACGGCCATCGGATCCACTATGACCGGCAATACGCCGAGGTGGTCGAAGGATACCCGGGGCTTGTGGTTCATGGTCCGCTCATCGCCACCCTGCTGATGGACCTGTTCCTGCGTCACAATCCCGGCGCCCGGATCTCCGCCTTCCAGTTCCGGGCGCAACGGCCGGTGTTCGATGCTCAGCCCTTTACGCTCTGCGGAACGCCGACCGCGGACGGGGCATCGCTGTGGGCACTCGATCCCGCCGGGCGGATCGCCATGCAGGCCGAAGTGGAGGCCGCGTGATGCGCCGCCGCAGCTGGCTGTTCACCCCCGGCACCAAACCGGAGCGCTTCAATCGAGCGGCCGAGGCCGGCGCCGACGTCGTCATCATCGACCTGGAGGATGCCGTCGCGGCCGGCGACAAGGCCGCGGCACGGACCGCGGCGATGGACTGGCTGTCCCAGACGCCGGATGGCCATACAGGGCGCGCGTTGCGAATCAACGCTCCAGGCACGGCGTTCGGGCTTGAAGACGTGCTGGCTCTCCTGCACTCCGGCGCGCAGCCCGACGCGATCATCGTCCCCAAGGCCGACTCGCCCGACATCCTGCGCTTGCTGGACGGGCTGCTGACCCAGGCGGGAAAGGCCGCCCGCCTGATCGCCCTGATCGAGAGCGCTGGAGGCGTGGAGAAGGCCGAGGCCATGGCGCGGGCCACGCCGCGCCTCGATGCGCTGTTCTTCGGAGCCGCCGACTTCGCCGCCGATCTCGGTGCGGACTGCGCATGGGAGCCGTTGCTGCTGGCGCGCAGCCGGGTGGTCCAGGCGGCGGCGCTCGGCGGGCTCGCCGCCATCGACTCACCATACTTCATGCTGGGCGACGATCCCGGACTGCGCGCCGAAACGCATGCATCCATCCGTCTCGGCTTTGTGGGCAAGGCGGCCATCCATCCAAGGCAGGTGGCTGTCATCAACGAAGCGCTGACGCCGAGTGCGGAGGCCGTGGCGGAGGCCCGCCACATCCTGCTGGAAAGCCTCAAGGGCGTCGGCGTCGTCTCCGGCCGCATGGTCGACGAAGCGGTGGCACGCAAGGCGCGGCTCGTCCTCGCCGCTGCCGGAGAGCCGGCCGTGGAGTAGAGGCCGGGAGCTCCAGCCGGAGCCGGGGACGAGACAACGGGCCGTGGCGGTCGCCGCGCAGGGAGATGCGCGACGCCACGGCCATATCCAGACGAAATCGAGGAGGGTTGGCGAGTTGAGCAGGGTGCTGGTGCCCGTCAAACGGGTGGTCGACTACAATGTGAAGGTCCGCGTGAAGGCGGACGGCTCGGGCGTCGAGACGGCCAACGTCAAGATGTCGATGAACCCCTTCGACGAGATCGCCGTCGAGGAGGCGGTCCGCCTGAAGGAAGCCGGCAAGGCCACCGAGGTGGTCGCCGTCTCGATCGGCCCGGCCGGCGCCCAGGAGACGCTGCGTACCGCGCTGGCGATGGGTGCCGACCGCGCCATCCTGGTGCAGACGGATGCCGAGCTGCAGCCGCTCGCCGTCGCCAAACTGCTCAAGGTGCTGGTCGAGAAGGAAGCTCCGCAACTGGTGCTGCTCGGCAAGCAGGCGATCGACGACGATTGCAACCAGACCGGCCAGATGCTGGCGGCGCTGCTCGGCTGGCCGCAGGGCACGTTCGCCTCCAAAATGGTGCCGGGCGAGGGCAGGCTGACGGTAACGCGCGAGATCGATGGCGGTCTGGAGACCATCGATCTGGCGCTGCCGGCGGTCGTCACCGCCGACCTGCGCCTGAACGAGCCGCGCTACGCCTCGCTGCCGAGCATCATGAAGGCGAAGAAGAAGCTGCTCGACACACTCACGCCCGATGCGCTGGGCGTCGATGTGACACCGCGTCTGACGACGCTCAAAGTGACCGAGCCGCCCGGGCGCAAGGGCGGCATCAAGGTGGCCGACGTGGCCGACCTCGTGGACAAGCTCAAGACGGAAGCGCGGGTGATCTGACATGACGATCCTGATCCTGGCCGAACACGACAACGCGTCGCTCAAGACCGCCACGCTGTCCGTCATCGCCGCCGCCCGGAAGATCGGTGGCCAGATCCACGTCCTGGTCGCCGGGCAAGGCGCCCGCGCCGCGGCCGAGGACGCAGCCAAGGCCGAAGGCGTCGCCAAGGTGCTGCTTGCCGAGGACGCAATCTACGCGCATGCGCTGGCCGAGCCGCTGGCGGCGCTGGTGGCAAACATGGCGCCCGGGTATGGCCACGTGCTGGCGGCGGCGACCTCCACGGGCAAGAACGTGCTGCCGCGCGTGGCGGCGCTTCTGGACGTGGCGCAGGTTTCGGAAATCACCGCGGTGGTGTCGCCGGACACGTTCGAACGGCCGATCTACGCCGGCAACGCCATCGCCACGGTGCGATCGGCGGATGCGGTGAAGGTCGTCACGGTGCGCAGCACCGCGTTCGATCCGGTGGCGGCGACCGGTTCGGCGCCGGTCGAGGTACTGGCGGCCGCGGCCGATCCAGGGGTGTCCAGCTTCGTGTCGGCGGAACTGTCGAAGTCCGAAAGGCCGGAGCTGACCTCGGCTCGGGTGGTGATCTCGGGCGGACGCGGCATGCAGTCGGGGGAGAACTTCCATCTTCTGGAGGCGGTCGCCGACAAGCTGGGCGCCGCGGTCGGTGCGTCGCGCGCCGCCGTGGACGCGGGTTTCGTGCCGAACGACTATCAGGTCGGGCAGACCGGCAAGATCGTGGCGCCGGATCTCTATATCGCCGTCGGCATCTCGGGCGCCATCCAGCATCTGGCCGGCATGAAGGACAGCAAGATCATCGTCGCCATCAACAAGGACGAGGAGGCGCCGATCTTCCAGGTCGCCGATTACGGCCTCGTCGCCGACCTGTTCACGGCGGTGCCGGCCCTGAACGCCGCCCTGTAGCCGGAAGCGCGGGCAAGCCCTGATCCAGGCGCCGCTCGAAGGGGCGGGCGTGCTTTGGCACATGCGCCCCAACTCGTGCGGTTCCATGCCGGCGGCGATCTGGAGATGGCCTGGCATCTCCGCATCTGGGGCGACGAGGTGGAGGTTCTCGAGCCGGCACGTTTGGCGGAACTGGCGGACCGGCAAAGACGGGCGTGGCTGGCCTTGCCGTGGAAAGACGTTGGATCGATTCTCCGATCAGCGATGCGATGCCTTCATCGCGCCTTCATCGAGAAAGCCGAAGCGGAAGAGGCGCGCAGGGGGGATGCCTTGGGTTTTCCCGACATCGGCCTCAGGTGCCCGCCGCCTCGGTCTTGAGCAGGCTGACGATGGCGTCGGCGATCATCCGCTTGTGGCGGGTGCGCGTGTCGGTGGCGGCGAGATTCTGGTGGAAGATGAGGTTGAAGGTATGGCGGTTCGACACCCGGAAGAAGCAGAAGGCGCTGATCATCATGTGAAGGTCGATGGGCTGGATGTCGGCCTTGAACACCCCCGACGCCCGGCCGCGCTCGAGGATGCGGGCCAGCGTATCGATGACCGTGATGTTCAGGTTGGCGATCGCCTTTGATTTCTTCATGTGTTCGGCACGGTGGATGTTCTCGATGCTGACCAGCCGGATGAAATCCTCGTGCTGCTCCTGGTAGTCGAAGGTGAAGTCGATCAGGGCGCGGATCGCCGCCTCCGGCTCCAGATCCTGGAGGTTCAAGCGGTTCTCGATGGCGCGGATGTCGCCATAGACCTTCTCCAGCACGGCGAGATACAGCTCCTCCTTGCCGCCGAAGTAATAGTAGATCATGCGCTTGGTGGTGCGGGTGCGCGCGGCGATGGCGTCGACCCGGCCGCCGCTGAAGCCCAGCGAGGAGAACTCCTCCGTCGCCACCTCGAGGATGTCCTGGCGGGTGCCTTCCGGATCGTTCTTGCGGCTTGGCTTGGCCCCTGGAGTGGCCCCTGGATTGGCCTTGCGGGTTGTTCCGGTCGCGTCGTCCGCCGTCATGCCCTGTCCCATGGTCTCGCGGCGCGGGGAGCGCCTTCGACGGAGGTAATGAACGAACGCTACGCAAAGCTCAATGCCGGAGTGGTGGAGCGCTCGACCGCACTCCACCACAGGCTCCCTCCGGGCTTCCCGGTCAGTTCGACGCGCGCTTCTTTTCGATGGTCGCGTAGGCCTGGGTGACCAGCGCATCGCCGATCTCGGCCTTGTACTTGTCGACCACCGGCTTGACCTTCTCGCGGATCTTGGCGAGTTCGTCGGCCGGCAGCTCGTCGATGGTCATGCCCTTGGCCTTCAACGACGCCAGCGCATCGGCTTCCTGCTCGCGCGACAGCTTGCGCTGGAAGACGGTGGCCTCCGCCGCGGCGCTCTGGAACAGCGACTTCTCGTCGGCGTTCAGCGTGTCCCAGAACTTCTTGGAGATGATCAGCGACTGCGGGTTGTAGATGTGCCGCGTGACCGTCATGTATTTCTGGACTTCGTTGAACTTGGTCAGCTCGATGGTCTTGGCCGGATTCTCCTGCCCGTCGACGGTGCCGGTCTCCAGCGCGCTGTAGAGTTCGGGGAAGGCCAGCGGCACCGGATTGGCGCCCAGCGCCTTGAAGATGTCGATGTAGATCGGCGTCTGGATGACGCGGATCTTCAGCCCGGCGATGTCGGCGGCGGTCTTCACCGGCCGGCGGTTGTTGGTCAGGTTGCGGAACCCGAGGTCCCAGAAGCCGAGCCCGACCAGCCCCTTCTCCGGCAGCTTCGCCATCAGCTGCTCGCCCACCGGACCGTCCAGCAGGGCGTCGGCCTCCGACGCGCTGTTGAACAGGAAGGGCAGGTCGACCAGCGCGAACTCCTTGGCCTGGGAAACCAGGATGCCGGCATTCATCACCGACATCTCGACGATGCCGCCCTGCATCGCCGACACCGTCTGCACGTCGCCGCCCAGCGTGCCGCCGGGGAACAGCTTCACCTTGATCTTGCCGCCGCTCTTCGCCTCGACGATGTCGGCGAACTTCTGCGCGCCCTGGCCCTGCGGGTGCTCCTTGACGTTCTGGAAGGCGAACTTGACCGAGCGGTCCTTGTATTCCGCGGCGGACGCCGCGCCGGCGAACAGCAATCCTGGCAGCAGCAGGCCGGCGAGAAGGGACTTCATGCGGGTCTTCATGGGGTTTCCTCCGGATTTATTCTTTGAAGAGGGCAGGGGTTTGAAGGGGGAAGTCAGTGGCTCAACCAAGCCGCCGGAACCATCACCAGCGACGGGAACAGGGTCAGCAGGAAGAGGACGAACAGCTGGACCAGCATGAAGGGCCAGACGCCTCTGATGACGCCCTCCATGCTGACCTTCGACACGCCGCAGACCACGTTCAGCACGGTGCCGACCGGGGGCGTGATCAGGCCGATGGCGTTGTTGATGATGAACAGCACGCCGAAATAGACGGGGTCGATGCCGGCCTGCTTGCAGACGGGGACCAGGATCGGCGTCAGGATCAGGATGGTCGGCGTCATGTCCATCGCCGTGCCGACCGCCACCACCAGCGCCATCATCGCCAGCAGCAGCAGGGTCTGGTTGTCCATCAGCGGTTCCAGGAGATCCGTCACCATGCCCGGCAGGTTGGCGACCGTGATCAGCCAGGACGACACCAGCGCCGCGGCGACCAGGAACATGACGACGCTGGTCGTCTTCGCCGCCCCCAGCAGGGCCGGGTAGATGTCGGCGAGCGACATCTCGCGATAGACGCAGACGGCGACGAACAGCGAATAGACGGCGGCGACCACGGCGGCCTCGGTCGGCGTGAAGACGCCGAACTTCAGCCCGACGATGATGATCACCGGCAGCATCAGCGCCCACACGCCCTCGCGCAGGATCGCCAGGATCTCACGCAGGGAGCGGCGGGGCGGCGGGACCAGATTCTCCTTGCGCGACACGTACCACCAGGCGCCGCACAGGCCGACGGCCAGCAGGATGCCGGGGAAGATGCCGGCCAGGAACAGCTTGGTGACCGAGACGTTGCCGGCCACGCCATAGATGACGAAGCCGATGGAGGGCGGGATGATCGGCGCGATGATGGCGCTGGCGGAGACCAGCCCGGCCGACTGGTTGCGGTCATGGCCGGCGGCCACCATCATCGGCACCAGCAGCGTGGCGAGCGCCGCGGCGTCGGCCACGGCGGAGCCGGACAGGCTGGCCATCACCGTCGCCGCCAGGATGGCGACATAGCCAAGCCCGCCGCGGATATGGCCGACCATCGCCATGGCGAGGTTGACGATGCGCTTGGCGAGGCCGCCGGTGTTCATGATCTCGCCGGCCAGCATGAAGAAGGGAACGGCCATCAGGGGAAAGCTGTCGGCGCCGTTGATCAGGTTCTGCGCCACGATCTGCGCGTCGAACAGGTCGAGCTGGATCATCAGCGCCACGCCGCACAGCAGCAGGGCGTAGGCGATGGGCATGCCGATGGCCATGGCGCCCAGCAGGGAGCCGAGGAAGATGGTGATGGTCATGGTCCGGCGTCCTCAGCGGCTGGAGGCGGTGGGAGAGGACAGCGGCAGGACGTCCTCCCGGTCGGTGCCCTGATGCGTCCGGTGGCCGCCGGTGTGGGCGCCATGGGCGGCGGCCTCCGGCAGATCTTCCGATTCCGAGACCATCACGAGGTCGGCGTCGGAGATCCTGCCGGTCAGCAGCAGATACATCTCGTGCAGCAGGATGGCGCCGGTCGACAGGCCGAACACCACACCGATGCCGTAGAGCAGCCCCATCGACAGCCCGGTGGCCGGCGCCTGCGCGCTCCAGTTGATGAGGGTCTGGGTCCAGCTTCCCTGCAGGACCAGCCAGGTGACCCACAGCATCAGCCCGCAGCTGACCACCGCGCAGGCCATCTTGCCGCTCCGCGGCAGCCGCGCCACCAGCGTGTCGACGCCGAGATGCGCCCGCTCGCGCAGTCCCAGGATGGCGCCGAGGAAGCACATCCAGACGAAGAACAGGCGCGACAACTCCTCCGACACCGTGATGCCGCTGTTGAAGGCGTAGCGCAGCACGACGTTGCCGAACACCAGCACGACCATGCCGGCCATGCACAGCGCCATCAGGATCTTGATGAGGGTGAAATAGGCCTCGACCAGCTGTCTCATGCGGTCCTCCCGGTGCCGGCTGTACCGCCGGCTTATCTGTGTCGATTGGGGTCGGGCGTCAGGTTGCCATCGTCAGGCGGCCATTATCGGGCGGTGGGCTGGCCGGCGTCCATCGACGCGAAGTGCGCGCGGACGCGTTCGGCATCGGGGGAAACCCCAGTGAACAGCCGGAAGGCGTCCACCGCCTGGAACACCGCCATGCCGCCGCCGTCGAGCGTCCGGCAGCCGATGGCCCGCGCCGTGCGCAGCAATTCGGTCTCCAGCGGAAAATAGACGATCTCCGCCACCCACAGGCGCGGGTGCAGCATGTCGGCCGGCAGCGGCAGGCCGGGGAACTTCGCCATGCCGGTGGGGGTGGCGTGGATAAGTCCGTCCGCCGAAGCCACCGCGGCGCGCAGGCCTTCCTGGTCGAGGATCGCCCAGGCCCGCCCGTCACCGAAGCGGTCGTTGATCTGGCCGGCCAGCAGCATCGCCCGCGCCGGGTCGGCGTCGAAGATGTCCAGCCGGCCGGCGCCCAGATGAAAGGCGGCGTGGCCGACCGCCGCCCCGGCCCCGCCGGCGCCCAGCAGGACCACCCGGCCCATCGGCACGGTGCCGAGACCGCGGCGGAAGCCCTCGGCGAAACCGGAACAGTCGGTGTTGTGGCCGACCCTCCGGCCGTCCTTCAGCACGACGGTATTGACCGCGCCGATGGCGCAGGCGTCGTCCGACAGCTCGTCCAGCAGCGGAATGATCGCCTGCTTGCACGGGTAGGTGACGTTCAGGCCGGTGTAGCCCATGCGCTCGGCCCCCGACAGCAGTTCGGGCAGGGCGTCGGGGCCGAGGCCGAGGCGGTCGAGGTCGATCAGCCGGTAGAGGCAGCGCAGGCCGAGGGCGTCGGCCTCCCGCTCATGCATCGCCGGAGTGCGGGACGCCTGGATGCCGGCGCCGATCAGCCCGACGAGGACGGAATTTCCGGCGACGGGGGCCGGCCGGGCGATGGCGTTCATTTCGCGGCGCTTTCCAGCAGGCGGGCCATGCGCTGGAGGGCCAGCGTGTAGCCCTGGGTGCCGAAGCCGCAGATCACCCCGGCCGCGACGCGCGACACATAGGAGAAATGGCGGAATTCCTCGCGCCGGTGGATGTTGGAGATATGGACCTCCAGGAGGGGGAAGGCGCAGGCCGACAGCGCGTCCATCAGCGAGACCGAGGTGTGGGTCAGGCCGGCCGGGTTGATGACCAGCCCCTCCACCGTCTCGCGCGCTTCGTGGATCCAGTCGATCAGCACATGCTCGGCATTGGATTGCCGGAAATCGACGGCGAGGCCCAGCGCCTCGCCGGTGCGGCGGCAGTCGGCTTCGACATCGGCCAGGGTCTCGTGGCCGTAGATGTGCGGCTCCCGCTTGCCGAGCAGATTGAGGTTGGGTCCGTTCAGGACCAGGATCGGGCGGCTCATGATCGGGCGTCTCCAAACAAACGCACTGTTTCGTTCATTTCAGTCGAGATAGGATTCGGGCCGGGCGCCCTCGCGCAGCTGGGCCTGCACCGCCATGCGCACGGCGGCATTCACCGCACCGAACTGGCGGTAGCCGCCGCGCCGTTCCACCACCTCGAAGAAGAAGCGGTCCTCGAAGCTGTCGGTGTAGGCGTGCAGGAACTCGCCCTGGTCGTCCCGGTCGAACAGCAGTTCGTGCTGCTTCAACGCGTCCAGCGTCGCGTCGTCCAGCGGGTGCTTGACCGCGAGGTCGTCGTAGTAGTTGGCGGGGATCGGCAGGAAGGGCGCGCCGGCGGCGAGACGGCTCTCCACCAGGGTGGCGGCATCCGACGTCGCGAAGGCGATGTGGTGGACGCCGGCCCCGGAGGTGGCGCTGACGAAGCGGCCGGTGGCGGTTCGCCGGCTGTCCGAGATGTTCAGCGGCAGCCGCACGCCCTGGCCGGGCTCCGCCTCGGGGCTGACCAGCGCCCGGCTGCGGATCAGGCCGTAGGGGTCTGGCAGCTCCCACAGGCTTTCCGGAACGAAGCCGAAGACCGCGCGGTAGAACAGCACGAAGCTGTCCATCCGGCCGAAGGGCAGGGCCTGCGCGACATGGTCGATGCCGAGCAGGGGCGGCGTGTCCGGCGTCTGTCCTGCCGGCTCCTCCGCGAACAGGTGGAAGTCGTCCTCCCAGATGCTGCGGTGGGCTTCCTTGTCGTCGATCAGATAGATCAGCGTGCCGTCCGGTGCCCGCAACGCCGGGATGCGGCGTTCGCCGTCACCGACCCGCTCGCGCCACAGCACGCAGCGCAGAGCCTCGGCGCGGGCGATGGTGCGGGCGGCATCGTCCACCGTGAAGGCCATGGCGCAGACCGAGGGGCCGTGCATCTGGAAATGCTCCGACGCCGCGGAATCCTCCTCGCTGTTCAGCACCAGATTGACGTTGCCCTGGCGGTAGAGATCGACGTCCTTCGAGCGGTGGCGCCCGGCATGCCGGAAGCCGAGGGTGCCGAGCAGGGCGGACAGTTTCTCCCGCGCCGCCGCGTCGACGGCGAATTCCAGGAACTCCACCCCCCGGCAGACCGGCGGTGCCGGCAGGCCGGGACCGTATCCGGCGTCGGCCTCCGCATGGATCAGCGAGCGCAGCCCGTCGAGGGCGGTCTGGCGGGCGGGGGCGGCGCGGAACTCGTCGTTGAAGACCTCCAGCGACAGCGGGCCGCGGTAGCCGGATGCCAGCACCGCGTCCACGAAGCGTCCGACCGGCAGCTGGCCCTGGCCGGGGAAATTGCGGAAATGGCGGCTCCAGGACAGCACGTCCATCGACAGCTTCGGCGCGTCGGCCAGCTGCACGAAGAAGATGCGGTCGCCCGGCAGATCGGCGATGCCGGACGGATCGTCGTCCAGGGCCAGCGTGTGGAAGCTGTCGACGATCAGCCCCAGCGCCGGGTGGTCGGCGCGCCGCACGATGTCCCACGCCTGGCGCCAGCGGTTGACATGCCGGCCCCAGGCCAGCGCCTCGTAGCCGACGCGCAAGCCGCGGCGCTGCGCCCGCTCCGCCATTTCGGCGAGGTCGGCGGCGGCGCGGGCCGGGTCGTCGATGGCGGCGGGCTGGACGTTGGAGCAGACCAGAACGAGGTCGGTGCCCAGTTCCTGCATGACGTCGAACTTGCGTTCGGCGCGGTCCATGTTGCGGGCGCGGATCGGGTCGGGCATCGCCTCGAAATCGCGGAAGGGCTGGAAAATGGTGATCTCCAGCCCCAGGGACCCGGCGATGCGGCGGACGTCGGCCGGCGACCCGTCGAAGGTCAGCAGGTCGTTCTCGAAAATCTCGACCCCGTCAAAGCCGATGGCGGCCGCCGCCTCAAGCTTCTCCGGCAGGGTGCCGCTCAGCGAGACGGTGGCGATCGACTTCTTGAAGGTGAAGGCGCTGGACGGCATGGGAGCCCTTTCGGCAGCGGCATTGTTCGTGGGCATTAACAAACGTACCAGTTCGTACATTTTGCCGCAAGATGATTTGAGTGCAGATGATTTGACAATCGAACGATTGATCGATTCTTCGGACGGGAACACGGATCGCCCTGCCGGGCGACCGGGGCCAGTGCCCATAATGCCAGACGTTTCATGGCTTTCAGCCCTCGCCGCCGATTGCCGCCATCGACAGCACCTCGCGGTCGCTCCCCTTCGAGCGCAGTTCGTGACGCGGGAAGGGCAGGGTGCGCAGGCGCCTGCCGGTGGCGGCGAAGATGGCGTTGCCCAGCGCCGGGGCGGGCCGACACGGCGCCGGTCTCGCCGACGCCGACGCCGACGCCAACGCCGCCCGGCCCCTTGCCGCTCCGCACGACATGGACCTCGACCTGCGGGGATGGTGGGGCGCCCTGCAGGGTGGAACCGGCGCGGCGGCCCGATGTTCAGGCGCGCATGCGGCATAAGCCCGTGGTTCAGGCCCGGCGCCTATTCAGGCATCGACCACGGTTCCGGGATGGGCGGCCTCGAAGTGGGCGGGGTCGATGCCATGGGCGGCCAGGGCGGCGCGCAGCCGTTGCGGCGGCTCGTCGCGCGGCTCGTCGGTCAGGGCGAAGGTGCCCCAGTGAAGGCCGACGGCCTTCCTTGCCCCGACGTCCCGCATGATCCGCACCGCCTCGTCCGGGTCGCAATGCTGGGCCGACATGAACCAGCGCGGGTCGTAGGCGCCGATGGGGATCAACGCCAGATCGCAGGCCCCCAGCCGTTCGCCGATCGCCCGGAAGGTGGCGCCGCTGCCATAGCCGGTGTCGCCGGCGAAATAGACCGAGCCGGCCGGCGTGCGCAGGACGAAGCCGCCCCACAGCGCCATCCGCCGGTCGCGGATGCCGCGCGACGACCAGTGGTTGGCCGGAACGATGTGGACCTCGGCATCCGGGCCGATTTCGAACCGGCTCCACCAGTCGCCCACCGCTGTCCGCACCCCGGGGATATGTTTGCGCAGGATGGTGTCGTTGCCGAGCGGGGTGACCATCAGCGGCGCGTCGCGCTGGTGCAGGCGCTTCAGTGTCGCCACGTCGAGATGGTCGTAATGGTTGTGGGACAGCAGCACGGCGTCGATCTTCGGCAGGTCGTGGAAGCGGATGCCGGGCGCGGTCACCCGTTTCGGCCCGGCGAAGCGGACCGGGCTGACGCGGTCGGACCAGACCGGATCGGTCAGGACGTTCAGCCCGGCGGCCTGCACCAGGGTGGTGACGTGCCCCACCACCGTTACGCGGAGGCCGGGAACGCTTCGCGCCGGCATCACCGGCGTGACCGGCACCTGTTTGGGCCATTTCGCCGCCTTCCGCCCCCATTGCCAGCGAAGGACCTGGCGGAGGCTGCGGTCGGTTTCCGGCTCGCCGGGATTGAAGAAACGCAGCCCGTCGAAATTCGAAGAGACGGGACCCTGCCAATAGGGATTGCGCATGCGGACCGGATCCTCTGCGTGGTGACGGTGGACGGGGGTAAGGCAACCACAATGGCGCTTTTCCATCCATCCCTTCGCACCAGATGGTGTCGCCGCTGCGATGTGCTATGGACCGGGGGCGGGTGTCCGGGCTACTGTGCCGGCTTCATTCATGGTTTGATCCCGGTTCGATCCAATGCAGTCCGACAGCCCGACCGACGAACAGCATCGCGCCATCCAGGCGATCGACGCCTGGTACAAGGACGACGACGCCCAGCAGGTCTTCTGGCTGGCCGGGGAGGCCGGGACCGGCAAGACCAAGACCACCGCCTTCGCGCTGGAGCATCTGCTGGAGCGCCGCCGGCTGACCGACTATGTGGTGGGAGCCCCCACCGGCAAGGCGGCCCAGGTTCTGCGCCAGAAGGGGATCGAAGGGGCGGCGACCCTGCATTCGCTGCTCTACGCCCCGCGCAAGGACGGCGACAGCGGCGAGCTGTTCTTTGCCCGCCGCAGCGACGGGCCGGTGGCCGACGCCGACCTGATCGTCTGCGACGAGGGGTCGATGATCGGCGACGATCTGGCGCGCGACCTGATGCGGACGGGCAAGAAGATCCTGGTCATCGCCGACGACTATCAGCTGCCGCCGGTCTCCGGCCAGGGGCTGTTCACCAGCGGCGAGCCCGATTTCCGCCTGACCGAGCCGCACCGCACCGCCCGCGAAAGCCCGGTCATCCGGCTGGCCCACCTGCTGCGGCGGCAGGAGATGCCGCGGCGCTTCGGCTCGGTCGGCAAGGTCCATGTCCTGCCGATGGAGCAGCGCACCCAGTCGCTGGTGATGCGCCCCTCGTCGCAGGCGATCTGCGGCACCCACCGCGTCCGCACCACCTACACCAAGCGGATGCGCGCCCTGCTCGGCCACGACTCCACGATGCCGCAGGCGGGGGAGCGCGTCATCTGCCGGCGCAACCAGAAGGACGAGGGGCTCTACAACGGCATGATCGGCGCGCTGACCCGTCCGGCCGCCGAGGCGCAGGGCCGCGACGCCGGGCTGTGGTCGCTCGGCGTGCAGATGGAGGACGAGGTGCGGTCGCGCGGCAAGCTGATCGTCCATCCCTGGATGTTCCAGGCCCATTACACCGAAGGCATGGTCCAGCCGCGGGTGGGGAAGGACATCCAGCTCTATGACTGGGCATGGCTGATCACCTGCCATGCCTCTCAGGGGTCGGAGTTTCCGTCGGTCACCGTGATCGACGATTCGGCCGCCTTCCGCGAGCATCGCTGGCGCTGGCTCTACACTGCCGTCACCCGCTCGCGCGAAGAGCTGGTGCTCCTGCTGCGCAACGCCGACCTCGGCGGTCCTTGGCGGATGCCCGAATTCGACGAGGGACTGCCGGCCTGATCCATAAACTCAAGTTATCGAACGCATCACTTGTTTGCGTTGGATGTGATAGGACGCGGACTCCATAATTCTACGCATCGGAACGGTGTTTTTGTCCGTTCCCGATCGTTCATGGAGACCCGTTTGATGATCCCCGACACTGCGGCACCGGAAAAGGCGGTGCCGGGAACACCTGCGCTCGCCCATATCCGTAACCTTCTGCCCGGCCTCGCGCTGTGCGTCGCCGTCACGGCGCTCGCCTTCGCGGCGGCGGCGGCCGAGGTGGCGCTGTTCGGCGCGGCGTGGATCGAGGCGCTGGTGCTGGCGATCCTGATCGGCACCGCCCTGCGCACCGCCTGGACGCCGTCGGCGCGCTGGCAGCCGGGCATCGCCTTCTCCGCCAAGATCCTGCTGGAGGTGGCGGTCATCCTGCTCGGCGCGTCGGTCAGCGCCGCCACCATCCTGTCGGCGGGGCCGGCCCTGCTGCTGGGCATCGCGGGGGTGGTGGCGCTGGCGCTGCTGGCGGGGTTCGGGATCGGGCGGCTGCTCGGCCTGCCGGTGCGCATGGCGGTTCTGGTGGCCTGCGGCAACGCGATCTGCGGCAATTCGGCCATCGCCGCGGTGGCGCCGGTGATCGACGCCCACAGCGACGACGTCGCCGCCTCCATCGCCTTCACCGCCGTTCTGGGCGTCGCCGTCGTCCTCGGCCTGCCGCTGCTCGGCATGGGGCTGCGGCTGAGCGGGGTGCAGTATGGCGCGCTGGCGGGGCTGACCGTCTATGCCGTGCCGCAGGTGATCGCCGCCGCCACGCCGCTGGGTGCCACCGCCGTGCAGGTCGGCACGCTGGTGAAGCTGGTCCGGGTGCTGATGCTGGGGCCGGTCTGCCTGCTGCTGTCGCTGCTGGCGCCCCGGCTGGGTGGGGAGGCGGCCGACGCCGGTGCAGGCACGGTGCGTCCGCGCCCGACCCGTCCCTTGGCCCGCCCGCCGGTCCATCATCTGGTGCCGTGGTTCATCCAGGGCTTCCTGGCGATGATCGCCCTGCGCTCGTTCGACCTCATCCCGCAGGCCGCCCTGCCGGCGATGGAGCATGCGGCGACCCTGCTGACCGTGGTGTCGATGGCGGCGCTGGGGCTGGGGGTCGATGTGCGGACGGTGGCGCGGGCCGGCGGGCGCGTCACCGCCGCGGTCGTTCTCTCGCTGCTGGCGCTGGGCACGATCAGCCTGACGCTGATCCATTTGATCGGGCTGGCCTGAAATCGGGCGGGAGTCTACAGCCGCCGTCCGATGGCCGCATTGACACAGCTTAATGCAGGATTCCACCGCCGTGCGATCCTGGGATCACCAAGCTCCTCCAACCGGTCCGCCGGCGGAGGGGGTGGGCCCCGCGGGGAAAACGGCCCAGGCGCCGCAGCCCTCGCGCAGAACAAGGAGCATGGTCATGCGTCAGCCGTTGCAGATCGCTTTCCGCAACATCGACCCCTCTCCCGCCCTGGAACATCTGATCCGCGAGCATGCCGACAAGCTCGACCGCTTCTTCGGGCGCATCATGGCCAAGCGCGTGGTCTTCGAGGTGCCGCACCGCCACCGGCATCAGGGCAAGCGTTACACCGTCCAGATCGCCCTGACCGTTCCCGGCGACGAACTGGTCGTCCACAGCGACAAACCCGGCAACCATGGCCATGAGAGTGCCGATGCGGCCATCCGCGACGCCTTCGATGCCGCCCGCCGCGCGCTGGAGCGTTTCGCCGAACGGCACCGACACGAGGTGAAGTCCCACGGCTCCGACGCCGTCCTGTTGTAAAGGGTCCGGCCGCGAAACATTGGCCGCCCCGTCCATCCATCCGGCGCCACGCCCGTCCACTCATCCAGGACGGGCGTGGCGTTTTTGCTTTCTGCTGAAATCCCCGATATATAGCTATAAAAAAATGTGAAATTTTTCATGAATCGCATGAAACAACATAAAGAAATCGCATTTATCTACTTGATGAGTGGGAATTAATGGTGTTCAATCCTCGTCATCCCTGTCGGAGGAGAACCGAGCCATGACGATCGACACTGCCCGACCTATTGGCCAATCCGTGGCCCAGGCTGCCGGTCAGCCATCGTTCGACCAGCTGGTCGGGGTGATCGGCGACAATCTGCGCGGCTTCCGCCGGCGCCAGGGGTTGTCGGTGGACGGGCTGGCGCAGCTGTCCGGCAGCGATCCGCGAATCCTGACGGCGATCGAGGAGGGGCGGCACCGTCCCGACATCGGCACGCTGTGGACGGTCGCCAAGGCGTTGGACCTGTCCTTCTCCAGCCTGCTCAGCACCGGCAACGACGCCGGGACCACGGTGATCCGGCGGGCCGAGCAACGCAGCCTGACCTCCCGCGACGGCCTGTTCACCTCGCGCGCGCTGTTCCCGCTGAGGGGCGAGCGGCAGGTGGAGTTCTACGAGCTGCGTCTGGCCCCCGGTGCCGACGAGGCGTCCGACGGCCATTCCGCCGGAACGGTGGAGAACATCCTGGTCGGGCGCGGCCGCGTCGACATCGCCACCGCCGACGGGGAGCACCGGCTGGAGCAGGGCGATTCGATTCTGTTCGAGGCCGATGCCCCCCACCGCTACCGCAATGCCGGCGACGACGAGGCGGTGCTGTACCTCGTCATGTCCTACATCCTCTGATCCTACATCCTGAGATTGCTGGGAGAGCGTCGATGCCGGATAGCGTTTTGCCGTTTCAGCCCGCGATGCTTGATCCCCAGGTCGTGGAACTGGGCGCCCTGGCCGCCCGCGCCGGTCTGCTTCCCGCCGATCCGCTGCGCCAGCCGCTGGCCGAGGCGCGCGATTCGGCGGAGCGCTACCATGTCTTCCTCAATGGCCCGGCATTGCCCGCCGGCATCCGGGACGTCGTGACGGACGGTCCCGCCGGTCCCCTGCGCCTGCGCCTGATCCGGCCGCCGGGGGCGTCGGAGGAGAGCCGGCCCCTGCCGGTGCTGATCTATTTCCACGGCGGCGGCTTCGTGGTCAATTCCATCGACACCCATGACCGGCTGCTGCGCCTGCTGGCCCGGCAAAGCGGCGCCGCGGTCTGCGCTGTCGCCTACAGCCTCGCGCCGGAGCGGCGCTTCCCCCACCAGCGGGGAGAGGCGCTGGCCGCCCTACGCTGGGTGGTGCGCCACGGCGCCGGCCATGGGCTCGACCCGGAGCGGATCGCCGTCGGCGGCGATTCGGCGGGAGCCAATCTCGCGCTCGGCCTCGCGCTGGATGCGCGGGAAGAGCCGGAGCCGCCGCTGTCCTTCGTCCTGCTGCTTTACGGCATGTTCGCCCATGACTTCGACAGCGAGTCGCACCGGCTGTTCGGCGATGGGCGCTTCGGCCTGACCACCGAGCGGATGCGCTGGTACTGGCGGCAATATCTCGGCGATGGCGCGGTCACCCGCGATCCCGCGGCGGCTCCGCTGCTCGCCGACCTGCGCGGGCTGCCGCCGCTGCATGTGGCGGCGGCCGGGCTGGACTGCCTTCGCGACGACAGCCTGCGCCTTGCCCGGCGGCTGGAACAGGCCCGCATTCCGCACCGGCTGGTGCTGCATGACGGGCTTCCCCATTCCTTCGCCAGCATGACCCGCCATGTCCGCAAGGCGGAGCAGGCGGTGATCCTGGCCGCCGACTCCGTCCGCCGGATCCTGCGCCGCCCATGCCCCGGTTCCAGGCCGGATGAATCGTAATTTAATGATATGCCTGCGGAAATCTCCCTTCGGCCGGTCGGAACCTAAACCAAGGTCTAGGATCGCTCGACCAAAACGCTGCCGAGGTTAATCTGCGTCTAGTGGCTTGCGGCATATGGCCGCGGTTACCCTGCCAGGGCAAGCCGGGCGGCCGTTCCTTACGGGTCGCCTGCCGGCCCGGTGGTCCGTTGGACGGCTGGTCCGGACGACCCGCCAGCAAGCCAACGGAGACACTCATGGCCTCGGCCTGTCAGACCAATCTGCAGATGCGCTACGTTCCGATGCCGGAGGTTCCGGAGGTGCTGATCCTCGGGTCGGGCAGCGGCATGGTGGGGGTCGGACGGATCCGGTGCGCGACCGACGGTGTCGGCCACTTCAGCCCGGCGACCGAGGATGCGTTCATGGTCAGCCATCATCTGTCCAACTTCCACTCCGACATCTGGGTCGACGGCCAGCTGGCGGAGAGGTCCGGCAACATCGCCGGCCTGACCTCGATCCACGACTACCGCCGCAAGATCGACTGTCACATGCACACGGCGTTCGACACGCTGATCTTCCATCTGCCCCGCACCACGCTGGAAAGCGCCTGCCCCGACGCCCGCGGCGGCCGGCTGGAGGACCTGTCGATCACCCCCAGCAGCCCGGTCGACGATCCCACGGTCCGGGCGCTGGCCTCGGCCATCCTGCCGACGCTGGAATTCCCGGAGCGGGTCAGCCTTTTGTATATCGACCATGTCTGCTCGGCGCTGGCGACACACATCGTCACCGCCTATGGCCGCGTCAGCACGGCGAAGACCGGGGGCATGCTGGCGCCCTGGCAGGAGAAGCGGGTCAAGGAGATGATCGCCGCCAACCTCGACGGCGAAATCCGGCTGGCCGACCTTGCCGCCGAATGCCGGCTGTCGGTCGGGCATTTCGTCCGCGCCTTCCGCCGCACCGCCAACACCACGCCCTACCAATGGCTGCTGCACCGGCGGATCGACCACGCCAAGACGCTCATGCGGGACGGGTCGCAGACCTTGGCCGACGTGGCGCTGGCCTGCGGTTTCGCCGACCAGAGCCATTTCACCCGCACCTTCAGCCGGCTGGTCGGCACTTCGCCGCGCATCTGGCGGCGGCGGAATGCGGGGGGCGACGCCGTCCTGCCGGCCGGCATATCGACCTACGCGGCCCCCTGCGCCGCCGCCGAAGTTCGAGCCGAAATCCGCGCCGGAATTTCCTGGGCCTGACCGGCCCGGCGGCGCATCGCGGCAATTTCCCCCTCTGCGGCGAATTGCCGCTATCCTGGCGACGCTGCGCTGGGGGAAAGGCCGTTTCATGGAGTCCTGTCTTGATCATCTGACGGAGGCCGGCTCCGGCACCCATGTCCTCGGCAGTGACGGGGAGACCAGGCTGCTGCGGGTGACGCGCCCTGGGCAGCCCTTTCCCATCCTGGCGCGGATGGCGGAACCCGACGTCTCCGCCGATGCCGTGCTCGCCCGCCTGCGGCGGGAGCACGGGCTGTCCCGGCGGCTCGACCCCGCCTGGGCGGTCAAGCCGCTCGACCTGCTGCGCCACGGCGCCGTCCCGGTGCTGACCCTGGCCGATCCGGGCGGACAACCGCTGTTGGCGCTGGCGGTTTCCGGTCCCCCGGCTTCCGGCGAGTCCGTCCGCCAGCGGCTGTCCCTGGCGATCCGTATCGCCGGGGCGGTGGCGCAACTGCACCGCCGCGGCATGCTGCACGGCGATCTGCGCCCCTTCAACCTGCTGGTCGGTGACGACGGGACGGTGCGTCTGACCGGCTTCGGCCGCGCCGCCGACCTGTCGGATCCGCAGCGGCAGGAGGTCGAGCGGCCGGCGGCGCTGCTGCCCTACATGGCGCCGGAGCAGTCGGGGCGGATGAACCGTCCGGTCGACCGGCGCAGCGACCTCTATGCTCTCGGCGTCACCCTGTACGAGCTGTTCACCGGAGAGCTGCCCTTCGCCGCCCGCGATCCCATCGAATGGGTCCACAGCCATCTCGCCCGCGCGCCGATCCCGCCGGCCAGCCACGCCCCCGCCCTGCCGCCGGCGATCTCCGGCATCCTGCTGCGGCTTCTCGCCAAGACGGCGGAGGACCGCTACCAGACCGCCGACGGCCTGGTCCGCGACCTTGCCCAGGCCCTTCAGCTCTGGGATGCGCAGGGCCGCATCCCCGCCTTCCCGCCGGGCCGGCGCGACCTGCCGGAGGGGCTGGAACCGCCGCCGTCGCTCTATGGGCGGGAGGAACCAGTCGCCGCGCTTCAAGCCGCCTTCGACCACGTCGCCAGCCGCGGCCGGATGGGCATCGCCCTGATTTCCGGCCGGTCGGGTGTCGGCAAGTCTGCGGTCGTCCACCAGTTGGAGGAGCAGCTGGTGCCGCCGCGCGGCCTGTTCGTCGCCGGCAAGTTCGACCAGGGCCGGCGCGACCTGCCCTATGCCAGCCTCGCGGAGGCCTTCCGCGGACTGGTCACGCGCATCCTCGCCCTGCCGGCTCCCCAGCGCGACCACTGGTGCCGCGGCCTTGCCGAGGCGGTGGGCGACGGCGGCGCGCTGATGACCGCCCTGATCCCCAACCTCACCCTGCTGGTCGGGGAGCAGCCGGCGGTGCCGCCGCTGCCGCCGCAGGAGGCGCAGAACCGTTTCGACCTGCTGTTCCGCCGGGTGCTCCAGCTTTTCGCCCGTCCCGACCACCCGCTGGTCCTGTTCCTCGACGATCTGCAATGGCTGGACCGTGCGACGCTGGACCTGCTGGACCGGCTGGTCGCCGACGGCGGCATCGGCCACCTGCTGCTGGTCGGTGCCTACCGCAGCGACGAGGTCGGGGCCGATCATCCGCTGACCGTCCTGCTGGACCGGATCAGGGGGACCGCCGCCGGGCCGGCCGGTGCGGGCGTCGCCGGTGCTGGCATCGCCGGCGCAGGCATTGATTGCCGTGAGATCGTGCTGGGACCGCTGTCGTCCGGCGACCTGCGCCGGATGGTGGCCGACAGCCTGGAGCGCGGGTCGGAGGACGTGGCGGCGCTGGCCGCCTTGGTGGAGGAGCGGACCGGCGGCAACGCCTTCTTCGCGGTGCAGCTGCTGACCGCGCTGGAACGCTCCGGCCACCTCTGGTTCGACCGCGGGGCCAAGCGCTGGGACTGGGATCTGGCGGCGGCGGAGACGGCGCGGTCCGGCGCCGGCATCGCCTCGCTGATGACCGAACGGCTGGGCCGCTTCCCGGTCCGGGCGCGCGACCTGCTGGCCCGCCTCGCGGCGCTCGGTGCCAGTGCGCCCCTCTCCACCCTGGCGTTGGCCGCCAGCCGCACGGAGGCGGAGACGGAGCGGGACCTGGAGCCGGCGCTGGCCGAAGGGCTGCTCCTGCGCACCGACGACGGCTACCGTTTCCTCCACGACCGGGTGCAGGAGGGGGCCTATGCGCTGGTGCCGCCGGAAGGGCGCGGCACGCTCCACCTCGACATCGCGCGTGCCCTGCACCGCGGCTTCGCCGCCGATCTGTCGGGCGAGCGGCTGTTCGCGCTGGTCGGCCAGTATGACCGGTGCCTGTCCCTGATCCAGGAGGGGCGCGAGCGCGAGGAGGTGGCGACGCTTCACCTCGCCGCCGGCCATCAGGCCAAGGCGGCGAGCGCCCACGCCTCCGCGCTCGCCTATGCCCTGGCCGGTCTGCGCCTGCTGGAGGGCAGCCAATGGGAGCGGCGGCACCGTCTGGTCTTCGCGCTGGAGCATCTCCAGGCCGAATGCGAGTTCCTGAGCGGCGATCTCCGCCGGGCGGAGCTGCGGCTGGTCGGGTTGGCCGGGCGGGCGAAATGCCCGGCCGACCGTGCCGCCATCACGGCGCTGCTCGTCACCGTCTACACCGCCATCGACCGCAGCGACCGCGCCATCGAGGCATGCCTCGCCTATCTGCGCGGCGCCGGGATCGACTGGCCGGCCCATCCGCCG
This sequence comes from Azospirillum sp. 412522, assembly GCF_019805165.1. Lineage (GTDB taxonomy): Bacteria > Pseudomonadota > Alphaproteobacteria > Azospirillales > Azospirillaceae > Azospirillum. The sequence goes on along the minus strand of NZ_RWIJ01000021.1, from coordinate 35,087 downwards.
GCCGCTCTGGCGCACGAGGAGTATGCCCAGCTGCGCGCGGCCATCGGCGACCGGCCGATCAGCTCGCTGGCGACGCTATGCGCCATCGGAGATCCCGACAGCCGGGCGACGCTGGACGTGCTGGCCGCGGCATTGCCGCCCGCCTTCTTCAGCGACCGCAACCTCGTCTGCCTGATCCTCGGCCGGATGGCCAACCTGACGCTCCGGCACGGGCGCAGCGACGCCTCCGCCCTGGGGTTCGCGTATCTCGGCATGATGGCGGGACCCTATTTCGGCGATCATGCCGCCGGCTACGCGTTCGGCCGGCTTGGCTACGATCTGGCGGAGCGGCAGGGGCGGACCCGCTACCGGGCGCGGGTGCTGATGACCTTCGCCTATCATGTCGTGCCCTGGACCCGCGACATCCGCAGCGAGCGGCCGCTGCTTCTGCGCGCCTTCGAGGAGGCGCGGGAGGCCGGGGACGTCACCTATGGCGGCTTCACCAGCGTCACGCTGATCACCAGCATGCTGGCGTCGGGCGACCCGCTGGCGACGGTGCAGCGCACGGCGGAGGCGCGGTTCGCCTATGTGCGGCAGGTGAAGTTCGGCCTGTGCGCCGACATCCTGACCACCCAGCTGCAATTCCTGCGCGCTCTGCGCGGACGGACCGTCGCGCTCGGCGCCTTCGACGGGGCCGGCTTCGACAATGCCGCCTTCGAGGCGCGGCTGCTGTCCAACCCCAGCCTGGACATCGCCACCTGCTGGCATTGGATCCGCACGTTGCAGCTCCGCTGCATCGCCGGCGAGATGACGGCGGCGGTGGAGGCGGCCGAACGGGCCGAAGGGCTTCTGTGGACCACGTCCGGCCATTGGGAGATGGCGGAATTCCATTTCCATGCCGCGCTCGCCAGGGCAGGGGCCATGGACGGTGTGGACCCGGAGGAGCGCGCCCGCCACGGCGTGGCGCTGGAACGCCATCTCGGCCAGCTGCGCGAATGGGCCGGTCACAGCCCCGACAGCTTCGAGGCGCGCTTCGCCCTGGCGGAGGCGGAGACGGCGCGCACGCAGGGGCGCACGGAGGACGCGATGCGCGGCTATGACCGCGCCGTTCTGGCGGCCCGCCGCACCGACCTGCCGCATGTGGAGGCGCTGGCCCATGAATGCGCCGCCGGTCTCTACCGCCGGATGGGCATTCCGACGCTGGAGCTCGCCTGCATCCGCGAAGCCGCCAGCGGCTATGGCTGCTGGGGTGCGACGGCCAAGGTCCGGCAGCTTGCCGCCCGTTATCCCTCCCTTGCCCTGGAGCCGGGCGAGGCGGCCCTGCCGGAGACGCCGCGCGGCTTCGACGGCGTCGATCTGGCCTCGCTTCTGGAGACGCTGCGCACCGTCTCCGATCAGGCCGGCGTGGAACAGCTGACCACCACCCTGTTGACCCTGGTGCTGGAGCATGCCGGTGCCAGTCGCGGCCTGCTGATCCTCGCCCGCGGCGAAAGGCTGCGGGTGGAGGCGGAGGCCACGACCGGTCTCTACGGCGTGTCGGTCCGGCTGGTGCAGGAGGACGCCGACCGCTTTCCGCTGCCGCACGCCATCATCCACGGCGCCATCCGCGACCAGGAGGCGGTGATCGTCGACGACGCCCGCGCCACCGGACCGCTGTCCGCCGATCCTTATCTGCGCGAGACGGAGGCGCGCTCCATCCTGTGCCTGCCGCTGGTCCGTCGCCGCCGCGTCGTCGGGCTCCTGCATCTGGAGAATGCGCTGGCCACCTACGCCTTCACCCCGCAGCGGGTCAATGTGCTGACCCTGCTCGGCGCCCAGGCGGCGGCGTCGCTGGAAACGGCGACGCTGGAGGAGAAGGACGCGCTGCTGAAGGAGATCCATCACCGGGTGAAGAACAACCTCCAGCTCGTCACCAGCCTGCTCAACCTCCAGTCCCGCCGGATCAAGGACGATGCGGTGGCCGCCCTGTTCGCCGACAGCCGCGACCGGGTGCGGTCGATGGCCCTGGTGCATGAGAGCCTCTACCGCCTCGGCAACTTCGCCCGCGTGCCGATGCGCGAGCATCTGGAATCGGTCTGTTCCCATCTGCTGCGCGCCTATTCCCGGCAGGCCGGGGCGGTGAGGCTGGAAACCGAGATGAACGACGTGAAGCTGGACCTCGACCGCGCGGTGCCCTGTGGGCTGATCGTCAATGAACTGGTCTCGAACGCGCTGAAGCACGCCTACCCGGACGGGAGGGGCGGAGTGCTTCACGTCGGCCTGGCGACGGACGGACAGGATTGCCGGTTATCCGTTCGCGACGACGGCGTGGGCTTGCCGGAAGGGTACGATCCCGATAAGGTGGATACCGTGGGTTTCCAGCTCGTTTCTGATTTGATCAATCAGCTGTACGGAAATTTGCAGTACAGGTCCAGCACAGGAACGGAATTCATCGTCACCTTTCCTTTGAAGGGGCGCAATCGGGGAAGTCAATGATCGCGGCACGCATCCTGATCGTCGAAGACGACCGTATCGTTGCGCGCGATATTCAACATCAACTTTCCCGTATGGGTCATGTGGTCGTCGGCATGTCGGCCAGCGGCGAGGAGGCTGTCCGGCTCGCCGGCAGCCAGCAGCCCGACCTCGTCCTGATGGACATCCGGCTCGAAGGGGAGATGGACGGGATCGAGGCGGCGCGCCTGATCCGCGATGCCCACCGCATCCCCATCGTCTTCCTCACCGCCTATGCCAACGACGAGGTCGTGCATCGCGCCAGCCTGACGGAACCCTTCGGCTATCTGCTGAAGCCGTTCGAAGAGCCGCAGATGCGCACCGTGATCCAGATGGCGCTGTACAAGCATGCCAGCGACACCCGGCTGCGCCTCAGCGAGCGGCGCTATGCCGCCACGCTCGCCAGCATCCGCGACGGGGTGATCCTGTGCAACCGGGACGGCCGGGTCGATTTCATGAACCGGGCGGCGGAGACGATGACCGGCTGGACCGCCGCCAAGGCGGCCGGGCAGCCGTTGTCCATCGTGTTCGTCGTGGTGGACGAGGAAACGCTCGAACCGCTGGAGGATTTTTCCGCCGTCGTGCTGCGCAGCGGCGATTTCGCCCCGCCGGAACGGCAGTCCCGGCTGCTGCCGCGTGTCGGGGGCGACGCCGAACCCCCCATGCCGGCCGGGATCGTGGTGGAGGAGCGATGCTCCGCCATCATCGACGACCGCGGGGAGGTGGTGGGCTCGATCCTGGTGTTCCGCGACCTGACCCAGCGCCGCCGGATCGCGGAGGCCCTGCGGGCGGCCCAGGCCGACCTCGCCCATATCGGCCGGCTGACCATGATGGGGGAACTGGCCGCCGCGGTCGCGCATGAGGTGAACCAGCCGCTGATGGCCATCGTCACCAACGCCGGCACCTGCCTCCAGCACCTGTCGCAGCGGCAGCCCGACCTCGACAAGACCCGCATCGTGGTGGAACGGATCGTGCGCGACGCCCAGCGGGCCGGCGACGTGGTGCGCAGCATCCGCGCGCTGGCCCGCCGGACCCCGGTCGATCCCGGCTGGGTCGATGTCAACGCGCTGATCGCCGACACGCTGGAGCTGGTGCGGGCGGAACTGCGCCGCGCCCGCGTCACGGTGGAAACCGACCTGCGGGCCGAACCGCCCTGGGTCCATGGCGACCGGGTGCAGTTGCAGCAGCTCGTCCTCAATCTGGTGATGAACGCGATCGAGGCGATGTCCGCCGAAAACTTGGCCGAGCGCCGGCTGCGCATCGTCACCGCCCGCGACGAAGGTTCGATGCGCCTCCAGGTGGGGGACAGCGGGCCGGGCATCGCCGAGGCCGATGTCGACGCCATTTTCTGTGCCTTGTACACCACCAAGCCCGACGGGCTGGGCATGGGCCTGTCGATCAGCCGCTCGATCGTGGAACTGCATGGCGGGCGGCTGACCGCGACGCCCGGTGCCGCCGGTGGAAGCGTGTTCGAGGTCGTGCTGCCCGTGTCGCCCGGAGGGAAGTGATGGTGAGGAAGCCGGAAACCGTGGTGGCGCGTGAGACCGTCGTCATCATCGACGACGACGAGGCCGTGCGCGAGGCCCTGGAAGGGCTGCTCGATTCCGTCGGCTTGCAGGTGAAGAGCTACGGTTCGGTGCAGCAGTATGTCGACCAGAGCCCGGTCATCGACGTCGGCTGCATGGTGCTGGACGTGCGGCTGCCGGGGCGCAGCGGCCTGGATTTCCAGGCGGAGCTTGCGCGTTCCGGCAACTGTCTGCCGGTGATCTTCATCAGCGGCCACGCCGACGTGCCGATGTCGGTGCGCGCCATGAAGGCGGGGGCGTTCGAGTTCCTGACCAAGCCGGTGCATCACCAGGAACTGCTCGACGCCATCCACGCCGCCATCGCCGCCCATGGCGAACGCCGCAGCCAGGAGCGCGGGCTGACCACCCAGCGCGCGCGTTTCGACACGCTGACCCCACGCGAACGCGAGATCACGATGATGGTGGTGTCCGGCCTGCGCAACAAGCAGATCGCCGACGATCTCGGCCTCAGCGAGGCGACGGTGAAGCTGCACCGCGGCCAGGCCATGCGCAAGATGGAGGCCCGTTCCGTCGTGGAACTGGTGCGCATCGTCGACAGCCTGACGGTGACGGCAACCGTCCGGATCCAGTGACGACGCGCTTTTCACGCATCCTATCAAAGGTTGAAGATATCCGTGACTGCTTTCCACTCAGGTACCGGAACCCGCCCGGTGGGCGTGCGAATTGCCTTTGCGTAAGTGAACTCATTCAGCGTGGCCGCGCAGTGTTCACGTCCATACCCGCTGGATTTCGTGCCGCCAAACGGTGTTCCGATAACGACTCGGTTGTAATTGTTGATAAAAATAATGCCTGCCTCGATTTGGCGTGCCATACGGCTGGCGGTATCCTGGTTTGTGGAGTAGATGCCCGCCACAAGGCCAAACTGTGTGCCGTTGGCAATGCTGATTGCTTCGGTTTCGTTGGAAAATTTCATGACACATGTCACAGGACCAAATATTTCTTCCTGAGCAATTCGCATGCTTGGAGTGACGTCGGTAAACACCGTCGGCGGTACGAAGTATCCACCTTTCAGTCTAGGATCGTCAGGCATCTTCCCTTGGGCCGCGATCGTTGCGCCTTCTAATACACCAAGGCGGAGATAATCCTCAATTTTTGCCTTTTGCGCCAACGAGACCACCGGGCCGACATGAGTTGTTTCGAGAGCACCATCTCCTGTCACCAGCTTGCCGACAGCCGCGCAGAAACGTTCCATGAAGGCATCATGAATATCTTGATGCAGCAGGATTCGTGATGCGGCCGTACAAGCCTCGCCCTTATTGAAGAAGGCGCCGTCCACCGCATCTCTTACTGCTTTGTCCAGATCGGCATCAGCCATGACGATGAACGGGTTTTTACCCCCGAGTTCGCACAGGACTGGCACATGCCGCTCCGCAGCCACCTTCAAGACAGCCGTACCTGTCGAAGGTGCGCCGGTGAAAGAGATCTTCCGCACGAGCTGGTGTTGGGTCAATGCTTGTCCGACGGCCGGGCCAACTCCGGTTACACAATGAACGATGTCATTCGGCAGGACGTCTTGTAATAGCTCGACGATGCGCATGATCGTGAGTGGCGCTTGATCCCCGGGTTTGACAACGATTGTATTTCCAGCCGCGAGCGCCGGCGCAACTTTTGCTCCTGTGTGGATCGGCGGCCAGTTGAAGGGGATGATGCCTGCAACCACGCCAAACGGTTCGCGGATGGTAGCTGATGTCACATATCCAAGATCAAGATATTCACCGCCGCCTTTCCCTGCGAGAGCGCCAAAGAAGTCAAATGAGCCGGTCAGACTGGCAACGTCAAATTGCAGCGCGTCTCGCACCGGCTTTCCATTTTCTCGCGAAACCAGTTCGGCAAGCTCCTGAGCATGGGCTTGGAGATGCTTACCTGCCGCAATAAGTAGAGCACCGCGTTCTCGTGCGGGCCGATCGCGCCAATGTTCCAAAAAAGCGTTGTGTGCAACTTTGACCGCTTGATCGACCTCATCGGGGCTGCTGCCTTGTACCCGAGCGATAATCTCTCCGGTTGCAGGGTTATTGACCGCAAAGATATCAGCCGGATTGCTTGAAGACCATGCATTGGTCATTACCTGATTGTCTACAGTCATTCTCGTTTCCTTCAGAGCCAGAATAACGCGTACGCCAGTTCAGACCGCTCCACGTGCCGCGGAGTAACGAGTTAAAGGAGGATAACTTGCCAGACATTCAAGATTGATGTTAATGCTGGCATTCTTGTCTATGGCAATAGACTGCAGTTCCTACTGCAATTTATTTCGAAGGCAAGTTATTTCGATTTTTGTCGCAACTGATAAGACGCTCATTTGTTCGAGCCATCCAAATTTCCATCTGAGTAGCGGGGCAAAAATAGGAAAAGAATTGCGGCCACCGCCATAACCACAGATGAAATAACCAGAGCTGGAAAGTAACTGCCATAATGCGCTTGGATCAAGGCGAAGCCAACAGGGGACAGTGCCGTGCCGCACATCAAGAAACCGTACAGCACACCATATATTTTGCCGAAGGATCGCAAGCCATAATACTTGGACGTAAGGAAGCCGATTAGATCAATCTCGGCCCCGATTGCCAGCCCGGTGGCTAGCGCGCCAAAGAATGCGTAATTCACTCCGCCAAAAGCCATTACTATCAGCCCGCCCGCGGCCAGTGCCATCAATATCGTTCCAATGAACGGGGCAAAGAACCGGTCGATCAGGTATCCTGTGGAGAGGCGAGCGATCATCATTGCGATGCCGATACCGCTCACCTGCTTTGCTGTTTCCGTGGGCGTAAAACCGGCGTCGGTCAACATGGCTACCATGTGCGTTATGAACCCACCAATGGCGAGCGGGATGAGGAAAAATATTGCAGCTAGAAGCCAGCTGTGAGGAATCGCAAGAGCTTCATAAAAGCCGATTCCAGTGACAGTCTCCTCAGAGTTACTGCGATACGCCGTGTCCGATGAAGGCATTTTTATAAGTATTGCCAGGACCACAGCGCCAATAAGCATAACTGCTGCCAACGCGTAATAACCCGCCCGCCAACCATGTTCGGCAATAAAAGGACCCAAGAACAGCGGCGTCAGGAAGCTTGCGAATCCGTTTCCGGCCATAGCCAGCCCAAGGGCCTTCCCTCTGTGCTCTTTAAAATAGGCCGAGATAATCCGACTGAAACTAAGCGTAGAGCATGCGGCGCCGGACACGGCCATAACCGCCATAGGTATGTATAGGCTGGAAATACTGGAATTTATATTGGCAAGAGCCAAAAAACATCCGGCCATACACACGGCGGAAGTCGTAATAAGTTTGCTGATACTAAATTTGTCCGCCAAGATTCCAGCAAAGGGTACAACAAATGCCAAAAGAATGACAACTATTGTTGCTGTGAATGTGATGTCGAGGCGCGACCAGCCAAACTCCGCCTGCAGTGGCGTCACAAAAAGGGCTTGGCCATAAAGTGGCAATGCATGAACGCCGAGCCCCATCCCAATAAAGCATCCGAACACCGCTCCTGCGCCGTTCGTCCATTCGGAGCTATTTTTCTGCTTCATGATTTCCTCCCTAGTTTTTTAGTAGAACTGCTCTCGGTTGCGCTCTGAAGCGCATACCGATCAAGTGAAGGCGTTGATCGGTTTCAGGGTCCGATGTGAGCTGGGCGGCGCTCAGGGTTTGGCCAGCGCCGTAATCGCAAACAAGCCGGCAGTCTTCGGGCGTTCCAAATCGACGCCTCCGGCAGGGTGTGTGTTTCCTGCCGGCAGCCGGTACGTCAGCCCCTCACCCCGTCAGCGGCAACTTTCGAAACGGGTTGTAAGTTCGAAAGTGTCGGCCCATTGTCCGCCTCCTTGTGCCGAAGGCTTGGAGCGCCGGAGAGGGATCAGCGATTTTCCGCAGCGGAATTATCGGATATGAGTTCCAGAAGTCGCTTTTAGGTGCGCATTAGCCCAAATTTGATTCAATATCGTAATCCATTTCCAAATTATATTTAGAATGCTACCTTGTCGGCTCCTTTGAGCCCAAGTATTTCACGTGCTTCATCAGGCGAAGCGACTTCTGCGCCAAGCTCCTCAACTATCCTGCGTATCTTCGTAACCTGCTCCGCATTGCTCTTGGCAAGTTTTCCGCGAGAAATGAAAAGGCTGTCTTCAAGGCCCACACGTACGTTTCCCTGCATCTGGGAGGCAGTGGTCGCAAGGTTCATCTGCGCCCCGCCAGCCCCAAGCACTGACCAATGATAGTCATGACCAAAAAGTCTGTCCGCAGTACGTTTCATGAAGACGAGATTGTCAATCTCTGGGCCGATGCCGCCTAGGATACCGAAGATGAATTGGATGAAGATTGGCGCTTTGAACAAGCCAATGTCCATGCAAAACCTTAGGTTGTAGAGATGCCCGACGTCGTAGCACTCGTGCTCGAATTTAATGCCATGAGGGGCAAGTGCAGCCGCTGCATTCTCAATGTCTGAAAATGTGTTTCGGAATATATATGTTTTTGAATCAGCTACATAACTTTTTTCCCAATCAAATTTCCAAGAACTATATCGATCAGCGAGAGGGTGAAATGAGAAGTTCATGCTTCCCATGTTCATGGAACACATTTCAGGTGAAAACCTGAGGGCTGGCGCAATGCGTTCCTCAATAGTGTTCTTTAGGCTGCCGCCGGTTGATATGTTGATGACAGCGTTGGATTCGTGCTTTATCCGGGGCAAGAACGCTGCGAAGACTTCAGGGTCAATGGTTACACCACCGTCCTGTGGACGGCGCGCGTGCAGGTGCAGGATCGCGGCACCCGCTTCAGCCGCCTCAATCGCTTGTCTAGCAATATCGTCTGCGGTGTAGGGGAGGGCTGCGGACATGGTCGGCGTATGGATTGCGCCCGTGACGGCGCAGGAGATGATAACACGTTGCTTTCTACTCATTTTTCCACCGAATGTTCGAGAATTGCGACTGCCCGAACGAAACCAGCCGATGCGCCCTTAATCTTGAATGGGAAGCATGACACCAAGTATCCGCTGGATGGTAGAAGATGGAGATTGGTAAGCTTCTCCATGTGGCAGTATCCAATTGCCATCGAAGCACGATGGCCCTCCCAAATAATCGATGGATCCCGCGTTTCAGCCCATCTTTTCGCCGTATGCGCGAACGGCGCGTCCCAGGACCACGCGTCAGTTCCGGTCACACGTACTCCGCGTTCCAGCAGCCATTCCGTCGCCGCTCGCCCGACCCCGCAGCCCCGATTAAGGAAATCGTCATGGCCATAACGCTGGCCAGCGGCGGTGTTGACGAGCACGATGTCGTGAGGGCGTAACTCATGTCCGATACGACGCAGTTCATCGTCCACGTCTTCCGGGGTGGCGACATACCCGTCAGGAAGGTGGCGGAAGTCGAGTTTTACACCGGGTGCGAAGCACCATTCCAATGGTACCTCATCAATCGCAATAGCATCACTTCCTCCATTCATTGTCGAATGGTGATGATATGGCGCGTCGAGATGCGTGCCGTTGTGCGTCCAGAGCGTCAGCTTCTCGATAGCCCACCCCTCCCGGTTCGGGAGATCATCAATGGTTAGGCCAGGGAAAAAGGAAATTATCTGCTCAGCAGTCTGCGAATGCGAAAAATACTCAATCTGCGGCAACATAAAGGCTGGATCAGACGGAATGCCTGCCTCAAGCGTTACGGATAGATCAACAAACCTCGCCATTGATTGAGGTGTCCTTTTGTAAGAGTTAGCACAAGCATTGCATTATATAGAATAAATACTTATTGCATTGAGAGAACTCCTGTATCTGAGGTGATCGTTGAAGTAATGGCGTGTAGAATGATCTAATAAAGTCTATACGAATGTAATAGACTGAATAACTCATCGATGGCAAAAGTATATTTTGAAGCAAAATAGTTCATTTATTTGGAAAATCATAAACAAAAAATGGCATTTTTACATAAAATTATAAAATCATAATCTTTAATAATCAAATATTTTTCAATATTAAAATTTTGCTATGATTCACAAACATTTTGGAAATTGTCCTTTCGGCGATTTTGAGTGCCAGAGCATCCAAAGCATTAGAGAGCGATGCAGCGAATACGAGATTCGCCACTGAAACGACATGTAATGCGACCAGTCGGCCCATACCGCCCTTCATGCGCCCCATCCTAGGTTCATCACCCGCCACCGCTCTTGCGTCAGCAGGCAAAACTTACCCTGACTGATCGATTAGTCAATGCCTTTTTTGAGGGCTGGTGCTAGGGTTCGTGCCCATCAGATTCTGATCACGCTTGGAGGATCATCACGATGCCCAGAGCTAAAGCTATTGCCCTTGAAGAGCACTTCGCACATCCGGAGCTGGTGGAGCGCTATGGGATTGCCGGACCAGCGCAAGCTTTGACCAGCCCGTTGGAAAACAGGCTGCCCGATATGGATGCCGCGGGAATTGGGATCCAGGTCTTGTCTCATGCCCCAAGCGCAGCACAGTCGCTGCCTGCTTTGGAAGCGTGCAGTTGGGCAGAGAAAATCAATGATCATCTTGCCGCGGCCATTGAAGGAAATCCACGGTTTGCTGGTTTTGCCTCATTGCCAATGACGGCGCCCGATGCTGCGGCCCGTGAGCTGACACGTACTGTTGAAACACTGGGGTTTCGGGGAGCGATGCTCCATGGTTTGACAAACGGCGTCTTTCCAGACCACGAGAGTCATTTTCCGCTTTACGCCGAAGCGGAGCGCCTCGGTGTGCCAATTTACCTTCATCCATCCTTTCCGCACCCCGAAGTCATGCGCGCCTACTATGCTGACTGGACTGCTCGTTTCCCGATGTTTGGCATGGCTGCGGCGGGTTTTACCGCCGAGACAATGGTGATTGCCATCCGCATGATGCTTGGAAGGATTCCCGAGTTGTTCCCTCGCTTGCAACTCATCCTTGGCCACATGGGAGAAGCCATTCCTTTCTTATTGGAGCGGATCGATGAGTCTCTTGCTCGTGATAATGGTGGTGAACGCTTTTTCCGTGAGCGCTTCCTGCGCCATTTCCATATTACGACAAGCGGCAACTTTTCAGACGCGGCGCTAATCTGCGCACTGACTGAAATGGGAGTGGGCCGCATCATGTTTTCGGTGGATTGGCCCTATGTTTCGAACCGTGCTGGTCGGGACTGGATTGACGCAGCGCCCCTAAGCGAGCAACAACGCTCCCAGATTCTTTACGGAAATGCCCAACGCCTTTTGCGGCTTCCATAGGATCGGAATGCGCTGCACTTGACCTGCCGCCCTCTGAACCCGTTCCAGCCCTTATCTGAAACAGCGTGTTGACGATCAAGCAGGCCTGAAGGGCTGACGGGTCTTCATGACGCCGTAGGCGATGGCGAGGAGTTTGCGGGCGGTCGCCGCCAGGACCAACTCGGGCTTCTTGCCGGCTGCGGAGAGGCGATCCGCGAAGGCCTTGAGAACCGGATTATGCGGTCGGGCCGAGAGGGCGTACATGTACAGCACAACGCGGACGCGGGCGTTGCCGACTTTGCTGATGCGAGGGCGTCCGCGTACCGGGCCGCCGGATTTATGGCCTTGCGGGTTCAAGCCAACAAAGGCGGTGATTTGCTTGTGCTTGGCCAGGCACGCTCAAGCCAGCGTCATGTGTGCGTTGTTTCGTCCGGCGAGGATGCGCTCGCGGCGGCTATCTTGCGGCTGGACGGTCAGTTTGGGCGTTACGGCTACCGGCGCATCACCAGCTTGCTGCGTCAGACGGGCTGGCGGGTGAACTACAAGCAGGTCACGCTGGTGGCAGACATGCGTTGACCGAGAAGGTCGGCCACAGGTAAAGTCCTGACTGATCAATCAAATAGCAGAGCGCTGCCGACCATGAACGTGACCGGTTCCCCTTCCGCCAACAGGTCTGCTCCGGATAACCGCGAGGCAATCATGTTGGCGGCGGAACGTGTGTTTGCGAAGGATGGGTATGATGGTAGCAGTATGCGTGATATCGCTAAGGAGGCAAACGTCTCTCAAGCGCTTCTGCACTATCATTTCGGTACAAAGGAGAAATTATTCGACGAAATATTTCGTTTCCGTGCGACCGAGATTAATGGAGAAAGGGGGCGGCACCTCGATCGTCTGTTCGCAGATGGTGCCACTCCAAGCTTGCCTCAGCTTGTTGATGCCTTGTTTCGGCCTACTGTTGAACTCGGGCATGACCCTGATCGTTTTGGCAATTTCTTTTCCAGAATTCTGGTTGCAGCGGCGAATTCTGATGACCCTCATACAAAAAACTTGATTGCACAGCATTATGATGGCATTGCTCAGCGTTTTATCGCTGCATTTCAAAAAGTGCTTCCTGGGATTTCGCATGAGGATGCTGTTTGGGCTTATATTTTTTCAATCGGAGTTGGAATGACTATGATGGCGCGTACAGGGCGTTCTGCAAGACTATCAAACGGTAGCTGTGATGACAGTAATGTGGAGCTCTTACTTCAGAAAATATCCGCTTTTGTCTGTGGTGGCATGAATAGTTTAGCTGGGGCAGTGGAAAACGCTGTTGCATCGAGCCGATGAGGCCGGCCGTCGCTCTTCACGGCGTGTGGACTTTACGCGATGCCGAGGGCGTGTCCGGAATTTCGTGCTCGTCAGGGGGGTGATGATAAGGCGTTCATCGCCTTTGCGAACCGCTCGCCGAAGATAACGGCCATCTGTGCCTTGGCGGCCGTCCATTCGCGCGGCGGCATCTTCCAGTCTTTCTCTGCGCGGTTCAAGACGAGAAACAGGAGCTTCAGGGCAGCCTCGGGATCGCCCAGATGCTCGATGACGTAGGCGCGCTGGTCCTCGCGCACGGTATCGGCATCCCAGCGCATGCGCGCCAAGAAATCCTGGACACCATCGGGGCTGTTGTCGCGCCGGCCGCTTCGGCCAGATGCCAGCCGTTCTTCCGCTCCAGCGGGGCAAGAGTCCCGCCAGAAGCCGCCGAGCCCGCTCATGCGCCTCCGGTCGGCAAAAGCGCGGACCAATCCGGGCAGCCAAGCTGTCCAGATCGCCAGATCAACTCGCCGCTTGCGTCGGTGTCATCATCCCGGTCTCCCTAGATCGGATCGCGTAAAATCAGAATCGATTTGAAGCGTGAATCCGATCGCTAAACATGAAGCCACAGCGTCGTGCGTTTCATATTAAACGCACGACGCTGTGGCATAGGATGCCCCCTTCAACAGCAAACATGGCGATTAAGCCCGGCTGTAGTCCTGAGCCGGAATCCAGAGGGGCGTTCATGGCTTTTTCCATTTGGTCGGCGCTGACCGGTGGAAAGCCACCGGATGATGGAATCGTCCAAAAACTCGGTCTTCACTGGCAATGATCCTGGTCGACGGTGCGGCCCATCGAACGAAGCTTTCGATCCGACTGTCGCCTCTCGATCAATCCGTATGACTGAACCAAATACCCGAAACGGAATCCGGTATTTTCTCTAACTATTCCTTAACATTTCTCCCGTTTTTCGTCTTCAAGATGATTGCCTCAAAGGGCAGGCGCTTCAGAACAAGAACAAGGCGCTCATATAGGATTGAAATCGGGGGTTGAGAATGAGAATCGGAGCTTTGTCCCTCGCGGGAAAGACTGTGGCACTTTGCGGAGGCGGGCTTATATTGCTTGCCTTCTCCACATTCGGTGTCAATGAAGTTTTGCTGACCGGCTACGCCGACCGCGTGGCGATTGAGCGGCAGGAAACCAACATGCGCGTCGCCTGGGACGTACTGAACCAGTATGGGCAGACGTTCGATGCCCGCGCCGGTACGCTGTTCGCCGGCGATCGCGCCCTGAACGACTTCTTCGAACCGGTGGACCGGGTCAAGCGGCTGGTCGGCGGCACCGCGACCCTGTTCATGGGCGACCGCCGCGTCGCCACCAACGTGCTGAAGCCGGACGGCAGCCGCGCCGTCGGCACGACCCTGGCGAAGGGGCCGGTCTATGACGCGGTGCTGGGCCGTGGCGTTCCCTATCGCGGGCAGGCCGACATTCTCGGCACCCCCTTCTACACCGCCTATGATCCGATCAAGGCGTCGGACGGCCGCGTCGTCGGCATTCTCTATGTTGGCATCCCGAAGGCGGAGTTCTTCGCGGCGATCCGCGACACCCAGGCGATGATCGCGGCGATCAGCGCCGTGGTGACCCTGCTGGTGGCGACCTGCTGCCTGCTGCTGGCGCGGCGCATGTTCCGGCCGCTGTCCGGCATCCGCGCTGCGATGGAGGAGCTGGCGCGCGGCAACCTGTCGGTCGCCATCCCGGCGCTGGGCCGCAGCGACGAGATCGGCGGCATGGCGAAGGCGCTCGCCGTCTTCAAGGACAACGCGCTGGAGGTCGCCCAGCTGCACGAGGCCCAGGCGGAGGAGCGCGCCCGCTCGGTGCAGGAACGCCGCGCGGCGATGGACGAGGTGGCCCAGTCCTTCGAAGGCTCGCTGCTGGGCGTCGTCGGCGTTCTGAGCGCCACGACGACGCAGTTGCAGGCCAACGCCCAGCGCCTGCACGACATCGCGGAGACCGGCAGCGTCCGCGCCCACACCGTCAGCACGGCGGCCGGCGAGGCGAGCGACGATGTCCGCACCGTCGCCGGCGCCGCGGAGGAGTTGAGCGGCTCCATCGGCGAGGTCGGCCGGCAGGTGGAGGACTCCGCCCGCATGGTGCGCACCGCGGTGGAGGAGGTGACCCGGACCAACCGCACGATGGACGGGCTGGCGGCGGCGGCCGGCAAGATCGGCGAGGTGGTGACCCTGATCCAGGACATCGCTGCCCAGACCAACCTTCTGGCCCTGAATGCCACCATCGAGGCGGCGCGGGCGGGAGAGGCCGGCAAGGGCTTCGCCGTCGTCGCCGGCGAGGTGAAGACGCTGGCCAACCAGACCGCGAAGGCGACCGACGACATCGCCCGGCAGGTGGCGGAGATCCAGTCGGTGACCGGCCATGCGGTGGAGGCCATCGGGGGGATCGGCCGCACGGTGCTGTCGGTCAGCGACCTCGTCGGCCGCATCGCCGTCTCCGCCGACCACCAGAGCGCCACCACCGCCGACATCGCCCGGTCGGTCCAGCGCGCCGCCGACCGCACGACCGAGGTCACCCACAACATCGAGGAGGTTTCGCAGTCCGCGCACGAGACCGGGGTGATGGCTTCGGAGGTGCGCGCCGCCGCCGCCGACCTCGGTCGTCAGGCGCTTGCCCTGCGCGATCAGGCGGAGGAGTTCCTCCGCCATGTGCGGGCGGCCTGAGGGGGTGTCCGGGCGGCGTTGTGGCGCCGTTGGAGTTACTTGAAGGCCAGCAGGACCACTCCTGCGGCGATCAGCACGACGCCCAGCCAGTTCGGCCCCGACAGCTTCTCGCCCAGGAACAGGACGCCGAACAGCGCGACCAGCACGACGCTGAGCTTGTCGACCGGTGCCACCTGCGAGGCGGGACCCAGCTTCAGCGCGCGGAAATAGCACAGCCACGACGCCCCGGTGGCAAGGCCGGACAGGACGAGGAACAGCCAGGTCCGGCCCGACACCGCCGACGGCGACAGCGATTGGCCCGACGCGACGACGATGCCGATCAGCAGCAGGAAGATGACGGCGGTCCGGATCAGCGTCGCGATGTCGGAACCGACCCCTTCGACGCCCACCTTGGCGAAGATGGCGGTCAACGCCGCGAATCCCGCCGACAACAGCGCCCACAGAATCCAGGACGGCAGACTATCGGTCATTCTTTCGCTTTCCCTCGGCTTCGATGCTCTGATTTCGATGCCCCGATAAGGCTGCGGAAACGATCCGGCCGTCAAGGACGCGGCGGCATCCTCCGGTTCAGTTGTCCCAGGGTTTCGGATCGGGCCGGGTGTCGGGCGGCAGCAGGTCGTTGGTGTCCCAGCTCAGCATCAGCAGAAGCACCCATTCGGCCCGGTTGGAGAAGCCGTATTGCGGCCCGCTGGACGAGACCAGCGCGCCGGAGTTCCTGTCGTAGGCGGTGGCGGCGAGCTTGGCGACGCCCTGGGTCAGCTCCTTCTTGAACAGCGAGATCTCGGGCGTGGAGGAGCTTCCGCCGACCGGCATCGGGATGTCGATGCTGGGAATGCCGAGCAGCGAGCTTTCGCTGTCCACCGACAGCGCGCCGACCCGCAGTTCGACGATGGTGGCGGCTGTTTCGCGGCTTTGGGCCATGGCGGCGCCGTGGCGCAGCAGGGCGTCGCGGACGGTGGCGACGGCGTATTTGGTGTCGTACCCTTCGACCCCGGCGGCATCGACATAGACGCTGCCCTTCACCGCCATTTGGCCGGCCAGACGTTCCGCCGCCTGATCGGCCGCGGTGGAGATCAGCAACTGCTCGGTGGCGGAGCGGGCAGGGGTGGTGACGTGGGACGTCGAGCATCCGGCCAGTCCAAGCCCGGCGGCAGCCAGTAGAAGCATGGACTTGATCCGGTAAAGCGGGCGCGATGCGCCGTTGGTCTTCGGTCCTGATATATGAAAATATTTCATCCGCCTGCCGAACATTGTTCCTTTGCTGGCATCCTTCGGGCAAGACGCCGCGGTGGGCGGCTTATCCAGACCGACGGAGGGCGTCCGGTCAACGGCGCAAATGTTCAGGTTCGCCGCAGGGGCGGTACTGTGACACCCCGATTTCGCGTCGCGGTTCCTTGTCTCAGGGAATGGCCAGCCGGTCGATCCGCTCCGGATCGGGGGTGCCGTTCGCCCGCAGCAGCACCGCCTCGCCCGATGCCGGGAAGATGCCGGTCAGCGCGGTGACGGTGACCTGATGGGTGACAAGCACGACCGGCTTGCCGTCCCGCGGCAGGTCCGCCAGGAACTGGCGCAGTTCGGTGATGCTCTCCTTTTCCTTCTCCTGCTGGCCGAAGAAGGAGTTGAGGGCCGGCATCTCCTTCACAGGGCCGAGGTCCAGCAGGCGGGCGGTGTCGAGGCAGCGGCACCATTGGCTGGACAGCACGCGCGCCTGATCGATGCCGAGCTGCCGCAGACGCTCCCCGATCCGCGCCGCCTGGGCGCGGCCGTCGCCGTCGAGATTGCGCTGGGTGGCGCAGTCGTCCAGCCTGAAGCCGGACGGATCGCCGGTGCCGGGCGCCTCGGCATGGCGCATCAGCACGACGAGCCCGGCCGTCTCGAGACCAGCCGTCTCGAGACCAGCCGTCTCGAGACCGGCCGCATCGAGTGCCGCGGCGGGAAACGCATAGGCCGGGGCGGCAAGCAGCGCGGCGGAAAGAGCCATCAGGGTGCGGCGGCGCGGGACGGGCATCGGCATCTCCGTTGGTGGCATTCCCCCATGGTCGGAACGTCAACACCCGATCCCCCGTGCTTGTTGCCGGCGGGACGCGGCCCCCCTCTGGCATCGGATCAGTAGGTGTAGAACATCTTCTGGATGGCCTTGCTGTCTGTCGTCCTGGTGAGCGCCAGCATCAGCAGGATGCGCGCCTTCTGCGGGTTGAGGGTGTCGCTGGCGACGAAATCCAGCTCGTCGTCGTTGGCCTCGCCGTTGCGCGCGACGATGCCGTTGCCGACGCGGGACGAGCGGACGATCACCACCCCCTGCTTGCGGGCGTCGGTCAGGCCGGGCTTCATCGCGTTGGACAGGCTGCCGTCGCCCACGCCGGCATGGATGATGCCCTTCGCGCCGGCCTTCACCAGCGCGTCGAGCGCCGTGCGGTTGTTGTTGGCGTAGCCATAGACGATGTCGACCTGGGGCAGGCTGTCGAGGCTGGAGACGTCGAACTCCGCCTCGGCGGTGTGCTTGCGCACGACCTGCCGGTAGAAATGCGCCTTGTTGTCCTGCATGTAGCCGAGGAAGCCCAGCTCCGGCGTGCGGAAGGTGTCGGCGGTCGAGGTGTTGGTCTTGGTCACGTCGCGGCCGGCGTTGATCTGGTCGTTCAGCGAGACCAGCACGCCCTTGCCGACGGCGTCCTTGGATCCCGCCAGCGTCACCGCGTTGTAGAGGTTGACCGGGCCGTCGGCGCTGATGGCGGTTGAGGGGCGCATGGCGCCGACGATCACCACCGGCTTGGTGCTCTTGACCGTCAGGTTCAGGAAATAGGCGGTCTCCTCGATGGTGTCGGTGCCATGGGTGATGACGATGCCGTCGACGTCATTCTGCGCCAGCAACTCGTTGACCCGCTTGGCCAGCTTCAGCCAATGGTCGTTGGTCATGTTCTCGCTGGCGATCTGGAAGACCTGCTCGCCCTTGACGTTGGCGACCTTCTTCAGTTCCGGCACCGCTTCGATCAGCTTCTCGACGCCGACCTTGGCGGCGGTGTAGCCGACGGTGGTGGTGCTGGTGGCGCCGGTGCCGGCGATGGTGCCGCCGGTCGCCAGGATGGTCACGTTGGGCAGCGCGTCGGCGGCAAGGGCTGCGGTTCCGGTCAGCAGCAGCGCGGCGAGCCCGGCGGCGATGACGGTGCGGGCGGTGGTCTTCAACACGGCGTTCCTCTCCCGGTGCGATTTTCTTGGCCGGCTCTTGCCAGCCGTTGGGAGTGCGCAGTCTGACCAATGCCATTGAATGCCATTGGTCAGGGCCATGAACAGTTTGGGCGACAGATGTGAACGGCCGTTTGCAAAGCTGTCGCGGGAACCGACTGCCGCCGCCCAGCCTCCGCTTGCAGGAACGGCGGCCCGCCCCATGTGTGGCGGGGATGTCCGACGAAAGGGAGAGCGTCATCATGGCCCGCGACCGCCTGCCCGACCCCCGGTCCCGTGTGCTTGTTGCCGCCGGTGCGGCCGCCGGCTTCGCCGTTGCGGCCACGGTCGCCCTGCCGGCGCTCGCCCATCATGGCTGGGGCGGTTACGACGCCGGCCGGACGCTGACCCTGACCGGCGCGGTCGAGCAGTTCGCCTTCAGCAACCCCCACACCATGCTGAACCTGCGATCGGACGGCAAGCTGTGGCATGTGGTTCTGGCGCCGCCCGGCCGCATGGCCGCACGCGGCCTGCCGGACGGGACGATCAAATCCGGCCAGACGGTCACCGTCGTCGGCTATCCCAGCAAGTCCGACCCGGCGGAACTGCGGGCGGAGCGCATCGCCGTCGGCGGCCAGACCGTCGAGCTGCGCTGATGGACCACAGCCTGGGACCGGCCGGACCCGGCTGGCTGGTAGCGCTGGAAACCTCCGGCCTGGGCGATACGCTGCGCCGGTCGCTCTGGCTCTACCCGCTGGTCGAGGTGCTGCACATCCTGGGGCTGGCACTGCTGGTCGGCTCCATCGCCGCCTTCGACCTGCGGCTGATGGGACTGCACGCCCGCCTGCCGGCCGGGGCGCTGTCGCGGCTTCTGCTGCCGGTGGCGGTGGTCGGCTTCGTCCTGGTGGTGCCGACCGGCATCCTGCTGTTCATCAGCGAGGCGACGGCGCTGGCCCGCAATCCCGCCTTCCTGGTCAAGATGGGCCTGATGGTGGCGGCATTGGGCAACATCGCCCTGTTCCACCGGGGTGCCGGCAGACGGATCCTCGATTGGGGCGGAGGAGGGAGGCCGCCGCCGGCTGCGCGTGTCGCCGGCTCGGTCTCCCTGCTGCTGTGGGTGGGCGTGCTGGCGTCGGGACGGCTGATCGCCTACCTGTAGCTCAGGTCCGGTCGGCGAAGTCGGTGCCGCGGGTCACCGGTTCCCAGGCGTCGATTTCCGCGATCACCGCACCGAGCTTGGCGCGGGCGCGGGCGAGGGCGTCGGACCCCAGCAGCAGATGGAGCGGCGGATTGTCGGAGCGGACGGCGGCCAGGATCGCCTGCGCCCCCAGATCCGGATCGCCGAGCTGGCGGCCGGCCATGCTGTCGAAGGCGGATGACACGCGCCCGACGCTGTCGGCATAGGCCGCGTCCTCGGCAGCGCTCTTGCGGATCGAATGGGTGGACAGGAAGTCGGTGCGGAAGGCGCCGGGCGCCACCGCGGTCACCTTGATGCCGAGCGGACCCACCTCCTGGGCGAGGCTGGAGGACAATCCTTCCAGCGCATGCTTGGCCGCCGCGTAGAGGCCGGATCCTGCGCCGGGCGCCCGTCCGGCGATGGAGGTGATGTTGACGATGTGCCCGCTCCCCTGGGCGCGCAGGCGGGGCAGGGTGGCGCGGATGATGCGGAAGGGGGCGAACACGTCGACCGCGAACAGCCGGGCGACCTCGTCGTCGCTTGCCTGTTCGACCGCCCCCAGCAGGCCGTAGCCCGCATTGTTGACGATCACGTCGAGCCGGCCGGCAAGAGCGAACGCCTCACCGACGGCAGCCTCGGCGGCATCGCCGTCGGCGAGGTCGACGGTGAGGACATGCAGGGCGCCGTGCCCGGCGGGGAGGTCCGGCCTGCCGCTGCGGACGGTGCCGATGACGGTATCGCCCTCCGCAAGGGCCGCCTTGGCGAGCGCCAGCCCGAGGCCGCGCGAGATGCCGGTGATGAACCATGTGGTCATGGAAGGTCTCCTTTCGCGTTCAGAGATATGTCCGGTGAACTGCTTACAGAATGCCCGGATTTCTGATGAGACTTGTAAGCCTGAGTGAAGAATGCTCTTCTTGACCCATGGATCCCTTGCTCTCCGGCAGCGACTACAACCAGCTTCGCGCGTTCCTCGCCGTCGGCGAGACGCTGAGCTTCAGCCGTGCGGCGGAGCGGCTGGGCGTCTCTCCCTCGGCGCTCAGCCAGCTCGTGCGCGGGTTCGAGGAGCGGGTCGGGGTGCGGCTGCTCAACCGGACCACGCGCAGCGTCGCGCTGACCGATGCCGGTGAGAATCTGCTTCGGCGCGTGCAGCCGGCCGTTTCCGAGCTCGGCGACGCCATCGGGCAGGTGCGCCAGTATCGCGACCGTCCGGCCGGCATCGTGCGCGTCCACAGCTTCCGCGCGGCGGCGGAGCGCTACATCGAACCGATGCTGGCGGACTTCGCGCGGGAGTTTCCCGATGTGGTGCTGGACGTCACGCTGGACGATGCGGTGGTGGATCTGGTGGCCGGCGGCTTCGATGCGGCCATCCGGATCGGCGAAGTGATCGACCGCGACTTGGTCGCCTTGCGTCTCGGGCCGGACCTGCGGCAGATCGCCGTGGCGTCGCCCACCTATCTGGAGCGCCATGGCCGGCCGAAGCATCCGCGCGATCTGGTCGAGCACCGCTGCATCCGCTGGCGCTGGCCGGGCCATGTGATGCCCTATGCCTGGGAGTTCTTCGAGAACGGCTCCTGGTTCGAGGTCGCGGTCGACGGGCCGCTGATCTTCAACGACAAGGACATGGCGCTGCGCGCGACCCTGCGGGGGATCGGGATCGGCTTCTGCGTGGAGGATGCGGTGGCCGGGCCCGTCGCGGCGGGAGAGCTGGTTCCGCTGCTGGAAGGCTGGTCCGCCGCCTTTCCCGGCCGGTTCCTGTGCTATCCGCGCCAGCGGCAGATGGCGCCGGCCCTGCGGGCCTTCATCGACGCGGTCCGCGCGGCCGCATCCGGAGCGAGCGGCAAGGCCGGACAGGACGGCAAGGCGGATGCCTGAACGGCGCAGGAGGATCGTCGCCGTCCTTGAACCTACGCCGTTGCCTGGGCAGAGTGGCCGCAATGCTTTCGACCCGAAGGAAAATGGCCGTGAACATCCTGGGACGCACCGTCGCGCTCGCCCTGTCCCTCTTCGTCTGGATGGCCGGCCCGGACGAAGCCGCGGCGGAACGGCGGGTGGCGCTGGTGTTGGGCAACAGCGCCTATCAGTATGCGCCGCGGCTGCCCAACCCGACCAACGACGCCAAGGCGATGGCCGACTCCCTTCGCGCGGCCGGATTCGAGCTGATCGGCGGGGCGCCCCAGCTCGACCTCGACCGGGCGGCGACCGAACGGGCGATCCGCAGCTTCGGCGCCAAGCTGGCGGGGGCGGATGTCGGGCTGTTCTTCTATGCCGGGCACGGCATGCAGGCCCGCGGCACCAATTACCTGCTGCCGGTCTCCGCCAACCTGGAGAAGGAGGCGGATGTCCGCTACGAGCTGATCGACGTCGCCATGGTGATGGACGAGATGGCGCTGGCGGAAAGCCGGCTGAACATCGTCATTCTGGACGCGTGCCGCAACAACCCCTTCGGCGGGCGCGGCCTGCGCGCGGCGTCGCCGGGTCTGGCGCAGATGCAGGCACCCGCCGGCACGATCATCGGCTATGCGACACAGCCGGGCGCGGTGGCGGCCGATGGCGCCGGCGCCAACAGCCCCTATACCGAGGCGCTGTCGAAGGCCATGCTGAAGCCGGGCGAGACGGTGTTCGACGTCTTCAACGACGTCGGCATCGCGGTGAAGCGCAGCTCGGGCGGTGTCCAGCAGCCCTGGGTGTCGGCCTCTCCCATCGAGGGGCGCTTCTATTTCCTCGGGCCGACCACCGTGGTAACGGCGCCCCCGGCCGACGCGGCAACCGCCGCTCCGGTCGAAAAGGCGGGTGCCGGAAATGCCGACAAGGAGATGCTGTTCTGGGACAGCATCAAGGGCAGTTCCAACCGCGGCCTTTTCGAGGCCTATCTGAGGCAGTTCCCGCAAGGCACCTTCGTCCCCATCGCCGAAGCGCGCGTCGCCGAGCTGGGCGGCACGGCCGGTGGCGCCCCGGCGGCTTCGGAGCGGGCGCCGGTGTCGGTCGCGGCGCTTGCCGCCCCGCCGGTTCCCGTGCCGGCTCCGGCAGCCCAGCCGGCCAAGCCGGCCCGGCCGGTGGATGTGGCGGCGATCCCTTATCTCAGCGTCAAGGCGCGCGATGCGCTGGCCCTCTATCCGGGACTGCCGTCGCCCAAGGCGCTGGCCATCTCGACCAAGGGGAACTACGCCTACTTCTCCAACAAGTCGAACAGCCGGAACGAGGACGACGTCAAGCGCAGCGCCCTGCAATATTGCCAGTACCGCGCGGAGGAGCCCTGCACCCTCTACGCCGTGGACGATGCGGTGGTGATGGCGGCGAAGGGCTTCGCGCCGATGCCGGTGGAGATCGTCGGCACCGGCCGCTTCGATCCGGCGCGCGTCCCCTTCGTCAGCGACCACACCCGCAAGGTCGGCATGGTGAACTACCAGCGCAATCCCGGCCACAAGGCGCTTGCCGTGACGCTGGCCGGCCGCTGGGCCACGGTCTGGGACCGCGACAGCGAGGAGGAGGCGAAGGAGGCGGCGCTGGAACGTTGCGGGCAGTCCGGCAAGGACGACTGCATGCTCTACGCCGTCGACGACAGGGTCGTGCTCGACGAGGTGCCGGAAGACGAGGAGGACGAGGAGGAGTGAGCGGCGACGCCGGAGGGGCGCACCGCAGGACGCACCTTCCTGCAAACGGTTACCACCGGCGGGGGATGCGTCAGCCCCATCCGCACTGACCGTTTGTGCAGGAACATCGCCCATTGATGGCGGCGCGTGCCCGCGAGGGCGGGTGTATGTCTTTCAATCATTGGAATTTTTCGTTCCGCCGCTGATTTGTCGCGCAACGCGGCGGGGGCGGTCGCGACGGCTCCAGGATGATTGACATGACTCCAAGCAACGCCCCGAAGACGGGCCAGCCAAGCGTCTTCCACACCAGCCGCCGCCGTTTCCTCGCCACCACCGCCATGGGGCTGGTGGCGCTGTCGGCCTCCGGCGCCAGGGCGAGGATCCTGTTCGGGACCGGGCTGCCCTGGGACTCCGGTTCGATCGAGCCGCCCCGGCAGATTCTTCCCGGCCCCTGGACCTTCTTCACCCCGCGCGAGGGGGAGATGGTGGAGGCCATCGCCGAGCGGCTGATTCCCGCCGACGACCTCAGCGTCAGCGGCAAGGATGCCGGCTGCGCCGTCTTCATCGACCGGCAGCTGTCCGGCCATTACGGCACCTCCGAACGGCTCTACATGAAGGGGCCGTTCCAGCCCGGCCTGCCGACCCAGGGCGACCAGAGCGACCTGACCCCGGCGATGAAGTACCGCCAGGGGCTGAAGGCGCTGGACGACCATTGCCGCCGGACCATGGGCGGCAGGAGCTTCACCGACCTGTCGCCGGAGCAGAAGGACCAGCTTCTGGCGGCGATGGAGAAGAACGAGGTGAAGTTCGATGGCCCGGTCGGCGCCGGCAGCTTCTTCAGCCTGATCCTGCAGAACACCATGGAGGGCTTCTTCGCCGACCCGATCTATGGCGGCAACCGCGACATGGTCAGCTGGAAGATGATCGGCTTCCCCGGCACCCGATACGACTATCGGGACCATGTGCTGAAGCACAACCAGAAATATACGCTGCCGCCGGTGTCGATCGGCGGCCGCAGCGATTGGGCCAGGAAGGGCTGAGGAATGGCGCGAAAACTCCCCCGCAAGGACGTGGTGATCATCGGGCTCGGCTGGACCGGGTCGATCATCGCCAACGAGCTGTGCGACGAAGGGCTGGACGTGGTGGCGCTGGAACGCGGCCCCTGGCGCGACACCGCCACCGACTTCAACATCGGTTATGCCCCCGACGAACTGCGCTACAACTCGCGGCAGGAGCTGATGCTGCGCCCGGCGCAGACGACGGTGACCGCCCGCAACAACGCCGGCCAGACGGCGCTGCCGATGCGGCAGTACGGCTCCTTCCATCCCGGCAACGGCGTCGGCGGGGCCGGCGTCCATTGGGCCGGCATCACTTGGCGCTTCTCCCCGGCCGATTTCCGGCTGCGGTCCCATTACACCGAGCGTTATGGCGCCCAGGCCATACCGGAGGACATGACGATCCAGGACTGGGGCCTGACCTATGAGGACATGGAGCCCTATTACGACCGGTTCGAGTATCTGGCGGGGGTGTCGGGCAAGGCCGGGAACCTGAACGGCCGGATGCAGGAGGGCGGCAATCCGTTCGAAGGCGCGCGCAAGCGCGAATACCCCAACCCGCCGATGATGCAGACCTTCGGCCCCACCCTGTTCGCCGAGACGGCGGCGAAGATGGGCTACAAGCCCTTCCCGATCCCGTCCTCGCTGCTGTCGCGCACCTACACCAACCCGCTGGGCGTGACGATGGGGCAATGCACCTTCTGCGGCTTCTGCACCAATTACGGCTGTGCCAACTATTCCAAGGCCAGCGCCCAGACCACCGTGCTGCCGGTGCTGATGCGCAAGCCCAACTTCGAACTGCGCACGCTGTGCGAGGTGCTGAAGGTCAACCTGGATTCCGCCGGCAGGAAGGCGACCGGCGTCACCTATGTCGACACGTCGGGCGACGAGTTCGAACAGCCGGCCGATCTGGTGATCCTCTGCGCCTTCATGCTGGACAATGTGCGGCTGATGCTGCTGTCCGGCATCGGCAAGCCCTACGACGTCCGCACCGGCACGGGCGTGGTCGGGCGGAACTTCTGCTACCAGATGGCCAACCAGGTCGTCGGCTTCTTCGATCCCGCCAAGTACAACTTCAACAACTTCATCGGCGGCGGCGCCACCGGCATGGCGATCGACGAGTTGAACAACGACAATTTCGACCATGGGCCGCTGGGCTTTCTCGGCGGCGGCAGCACGCGCTGCGCGCCGATCGGGGCGGAGCCGATCTCCAAGCGGCCGACCCCGCCGGGCAGCCCGACCTGGGGCTCGGGCTGGAAGAAGGCGATGCGCGACAGCTACCTCAGCAACCTCAGCGTCGGCTGCGAGGCCAGCAGCTATGCCAACCGCGGCAACTTCCTCGACCTCGACCCCACCTACACCGACCGGCTCGGCCGGCCGCTGATGCGCATCACCTTCGACTTCCCCGAGAACGACGTGAAGATGTCGGCCTACGTCACGAGCAAGGTGGCGGAGATCGTCCGCGCCATGGGCGCGCAGCAGATCGTCGAGTATCCGCGCACCGGACCCTGGTCGACGGTGCCCTACCAGTCCACCCATGTCGTCGGCGGCACGGCGATGGGGGCGGACCCGTCGACCAGCGTGGTCAATCCGTACCTGCAGAGCTGGGACGTGCCGAACGTCTTCACCGTCGGGGCGAACGTCTTTCCGCAGAACTCCGGCTTCAACCCGACCGGAACGGTGGGGGCCCTGGCCTTCCGCGCGGCGGATGCGATCCGCGGCCGCTACCTGAAATCCCCCGGCCCGCTGGTGCATGCATGACCAGGATCCGTCTCGCCATCGCCGCCGCGGCCCTGCTGGCCACGGCATCCTCCACTGTCCATTCGTCGGCCAGGGCCGACGACCAGGATTTCGCCTTGATCGAGCGTGGACGCTATGTCGCCACCGCCGCCGACTGCGTCGCCTGCCACAGCCTGCCGGACGGCAAGCCCTATGCCGGCGGATCGGCCCTGCAGACGCCCTTCGGCACGCTGGTCGCCCCCAACATCACGCCGGACCGTGAGACAGGCATCGGCAACTGGACCGAGGAAGACCTTCGGCGCACGCTACGCGAGGGCATCGGCCGTGGCGGCAAGCGGCTCTACCCCGCCATGCCCTATCCGGCCTACACCCGGATGACCGACGACGACATCCGCGCGCTGTGGACCTATCTGCGCACGTTGGAGCCGGTGAGCAATGCGGTGGAGGCCAACCAGCTGCCGTTCCCCTTCAACATCCGGCTGCTGATGGCGGGCTGGAACCTGCTGAACTTCGAACCGGAAGCCTTCAGGCCCGATCCGCGGAAGCCGGCGGAGTGGAACCGCGGCGCCTATCTGGTGCAGGCGCTGGGCCATTGCGGCACCTGCCACACGCCGAAGACCATGCTGGGCGCCGACGACACCGACCGGGCACTCCAGGGCGCCAACCTCCAGGCTTGGTACGCGCCGCCGATCACCGCCGACAAACGGCAGGGCATTGGCGGCTGGACGGCGGACCAACTGGCCGCCTACCTGAAGACCGGGGCGAACCACCAGTCACTCGCCTCCGGCCCGATGGCGGAGGAGATCCGGAACTCCAGTTCCAAGATGACCGATGCCGACCTGAAGGCCATCGCCACCTACCTGCTCGACCGGACGCCGCCGGACGGTAAAGCCCCGACAGCGCTGGCGGCCGACGACGGGCGGATGAGGACGGGCGGGGCGGTCTATACCGATACCTGCATGGCCTGCCATGGCGGCGACGGCAAGGGCCAGACCTTCCTGTTCCCGACGCTGGCCGGCAGCGGGGTGGTGCAGGCCGACGATCCGACGACGCTGATCCGGCTGGTGCTGGACGGATCCCGCGCGGCGGCGACCAACGACCGGCCGACCGGCCCGGCGATGCCGCCGCTCGGCTGGCGGCTGAACGACGCGGATGTGGCGGCGGTCGTCACCTACATCCGCAACAGCTGGAGCAATGCCGCGCCGCCGGTCAGCGCCGACGACGTGGCGAAGGTGCGCAGGGCGCTGGCCCAGGCGAACTGACGCCACGACACGGCTGGGGGACATGCCACTCTCGCTGGTGATTTACGTCGTCATGCCCGACACTGGGCACCAGTCGGAGATGGACCGGGACTGACGGGATGAGCGGGTGGCGGAGCGCGCTGGCGTCGTGGGGGACGCGGAACCGGTCGAAGCTGGTGCATGCCCTGCGGATGACCGTCTCGTCCCTGGCGACCTTCGCGCTGGCGGAGGCTCTGGACCTGCCGCAGGGCTTCTGGGCGGTCATCACCGCGCTCATCGTCACCCAGAGCAATGTCGGCGGATCGCTGAAGGCGGCGCTGGACCGCTTCGCCGGGTCGCTGGTCGGCGTGGCCTATGGCGGAGTGATCGCCCTGCTGATCCCCCATACGGACGGGCTGGCGCGGGCCGCGGCGCTGCTGGCGGCGGTGGCGCCGCTGTCCTACCTCGCCGCCCTGTCGGCCGGCTTCCGCATCGCCCCGATCACCGCGATCATCGTGCTGCTGGGTACCTCCGGGGCCAGTCTCGGCCCGCTCAGCTTCGCCACCGACCGGGTGCTGGAGGTCGGGCTCGGCTGCGTCGTTGGCATCCTGGTGTCGCTGCTGGTGGCTCCGGCCCGAGCCTCGCGTTCCGTGCTGGACACGGCGGCGGACGCGGCGCGGCTGATGGCCGACCAGCTCGACACGCTGGCCGTTGCCGACGAGGCATCCCAGGCCGTCATGGGCCGGCTGGCGGTGCGCACCCGGCAGACCCTGACCCGGCTGGAGACGCTGGTGGGGGAGGCGGCGCGTGAACGGCGGAGCCGGCTGGCCGACATGCCCGATCCCGATCCGTTGCTGCGCACGCTGATGCGTCTGCGGCACGACGTGGTGATGCTGCGCCGGGCGGTGGGCGAGCCGCGCCAGGAGGTTGGCAGCCGCGACATCTGTCCCGACTGGACCCCGGTCGCGGTGGCGGGGGCGGCAACCCTGCGCGGTCTGGCCGCTGCCCTGGCCGCTGGCCAGCCGCCCGACGCCTCCACCGCACTGGACGACGCTCTGGCGGTCTATGGAACCGCCATCGACCGCATGCGGGCCGAAAGGCGGACGCGCGACCTGCCGACCGACTGGCTGTGGCGCATGTTCGGCACCGGCTTCGTGCTGGAGCAGTTCCGCCGCAATCTGGACGATCTGGTGGAGCGGACCGCCGACTTCGCCGCGCATCGTTAGGCGGCTGGGCAAGGCGACAAAAGGGCCGGCACCGCGAAGATGCCGGCCCTGCCCGCTTCATGGATGGAAGAGGAGTTGCCCGCTAACGGTCACCCAGGTCGTGTTCGATCTCCGTCACCAGCCGTTCGGCGACTTGCAGGGCGCGCTGGCGGTCGTCCGCGCTCATCCCCTGCATCGGGTCGGACTGGGCCGGGAAGGATTCCGACCGGCAGAGCCGGCGGCCCGAGGCGCAGACCATCACTTCATATTCGCGACTGTCCTCGTTGAACAGGCACTCGGACTCGAAGCCCTTGGCGTCGGTTTCGGCCCACATGATCGTCTTGCTCATCGTCCGGCTCCTTTGGGTCTGGGTCGGGCTGGTTTGGGTTGGCGGTGCCTGTCTTACCTGGCGTTCGCCATGGCGACGGCGGTGTCGGCCATCCGGTTGGAGAAGCCCCACTCGTTATCGTACCACGCCATGACGCGGACGAAGTTGCCGTCGACGACCTTGGTCTCTTTCAGTGCGAAGGTCGAGCTGTGCGGGTCGTGGTTGAAGTCCGACGACACCAGTTCCTCGTCATAGGCCGCCAGGATGCCCTTCAGCGGGCCCTGGGCGGCCCCACGGATCGCCTTGACGATCTCCTCGACCGAGGTGGCGCGCTTGGCGGCGAACTTGAAGTCGACGACCGAGACGTTCGGGGTCGGCACGCGCATGGCGGTGCCGTCCAGCTTGCCCTTCAGCTCCGGCAGGACCTTGCCGACGGCCTTGGCCGCACCGGTCGAGGTCGGGATCATGTTCAGGGCCGCCGCGCGGGCGCGGTGCAGGTCCTTGTGGTTGGTGTCGACGATCCGCTGGTCACCCGTGTAGGAGTGGATCGTCGTCATGAAGCCCTTCTCGATGCCGACGAGGTTGTTCAGCACGAAGGCCACCGGGGCCAGGCAGTTGGTGGTGCAGGAGGCGTTGGAGACGATCCTGTGCTCGGCCGTCAGCTTGTCGTGGTTGACGCCGTAGACGACGGTGATGTCCTCGTCGGTGGCCGGGGCCGAGATCAGGACCTTCTGCGCGCCGGCTTCCAGATGCTTGGCGGCGTCGGCGCGCTTGGTGAAGATGCCCGAGCATTCCATGGCGATCTCGATGCCCAGATCCTTCCACGGCAGCTTGGCCGGGTCACGCTCCTGCACGACCTTGATGGAGTGGCCGTTGACGATCAGCACGCCGTCGCCGGTCTCGATGGTGCCGGGGAAGCGGCCGTGGACGCTGTCGTACTTCAGCAGGTGCGCATTGGCCTTCAGATCGGCGAGGTCGTTGATCGCCACGACCTCCACGTCCTTGCGGCCGCTCTCGTAGATGGCGCGCAGAACCAGACGGCCGATGCGGCCGAACCCATTGATCGCTACCCGTACAGCCATGATGTGCTCCAGTTGTTTATAAGGCGGGTTTCAACCCGCAGGAATTGCAATATCGGCGCGCAGGCCCGCGGTCAGGCGGGGACGGCGCGCGGGGTGGCGGCATCGAGCCTGTCCGGCAGGGCGTCGCGGGTGGTCAGTTCGCTGAAGCGCTTCTCCACCCCCGCCGCGGTCAGCGCCGCGATGGTGTCGTCACCCGCCGCCACCGACCGCAGCCCGGCGTCGCGGGTGCGCCGGGCGATGAACCAGGCCAGCGCGTCGGTGCCGCCGTCGAAGGGGGCGATCTCATAGACGCCGAGCGGCCCCGTCCACACCACGGTCCGGGCGGCCTCGACGCAGGCGGTCAGCCGCGCGATGGTCGCCGGACCGATGTCGAGCACCATGTCCTCCGGCCCGATGGCGGCGCAGGGGACGATACGGTCCTCCGCCCCGCTCCGCGCATCGCTCGCCACCACCACGTCGACCGGCAGCAGTAGCTCGCAGCCGCAGGCCTTCGCCCGGTCCAGCAGCTTGCGGGCCTCGTCGATCAGCCCATAGTCGCACAGCGAGGCGCCCATGTCGGTGCCGGTCGCCGCCAGGACCGTGTTGGCGACGCCGCCGCCCAGCGCCAGGACATCGACCCGCGTCACCAGCCGGCCCAGCAGCTCCAGCTTGGCGGACAGGGCGGTGCCGCCGACGATGGCGCAGACCGCAGGGTCGGATCGTCCGGCCTTGCGCCCCGGGGTGAACAGCGTCGGCCGGGACGGGTCGGCCGCATCACGACCACCCGTGATCAGATGCAGCCGGCCTGTCGGTCGGGGGGCCGAATTGCCTCGGACATCGGTCGTAAGCATGATGCCTGTCCTTTTCTTCGAACCAGTCTTGTCATTCGTTCTTTGCTGTTCAGGCGGTCCGGATCGGCCCGGCGCCCGAATGTGTTGTGCAAGGCTTCGATGGGGAAGCGACGGCCCGGCGGGTCTCGCGGTAGAGGATCAGCAGCCCGCTGCCGATCACCACCGTGGCGCCGACGATCACATGCGGGGCCGGCACGTCGCCCCAGACCAGCCAGCCGAGGATCGTCGCATAGATCAGGCTGGCGTAGCTGAAGGGTCCGACCACCACCGCCCGGGCCAGCGAATAGGCCCGCGTGCTGAAATACTGCGCCCCGCCGCCGGCGATGCCCATCGCCGCCATCAGGGCCAGCGCCTTTCCGTCCGGCGTGATCCAGCCGAAAGGCAGGGCCAGCGCGCTGAGCAGGGTGGAGATCACGGTGAAGTAGAACACCGTCGTCACCGGCTTTTCGGTGCGGCCGAGCTGGCGCATGGCGATCATCGCCAGCGCGTAGCTGACGGCGGCGGTCAACGCGACCAGCGCCCCGCGGTCGAGCATGCCGGCACCCGGCTGCACCATGATCAGCACGCCGGCGAAGCCGACCACCACCGCCGCCCAGCGGAACGGGCCGACCCGCTCTCCCAGCAGCGGCACCGACAGCGCCGTGAGGAACAGCGGCGCGGAGTAGGAGATCGCCACCGCGTTGGCCAGCGGCATCAGGTGATAGGCCCAGAACAGCAGCACCATCGATGCCAGACCGACGATGGCCCGCCACAGATGTCCCTGCCAATGGTCGGTGCGCAGGCATCTCCGCCCGCCCGCCGCGGCGACCATGGCGACCGCCGGCAGCAGGGCGAACAGATTTCGGAAGAAGGTGACCTCGCCCAGCGGATAGGTCTCCGCCAGGATCTTGGCCAGCGCGTTCATGATGGTCATCAGGACCATCGCCAGCAGCATCGACAGGATGCCGAGCCGGACGTTTTCGGTCGGGCTTGTGGCGGGAATTGTGGGGACCTGTTCCATGATGACGCTTTCCTGACCCGGAAGTTCTCCCTCTCCCGTCCCGGGAGAGGGAAGGGGCCCATGCGGAGCATGGGAAGGGTGAGGGGTGATCCAAGTATCAGATCCATGTTCGGATAGCCCCTCACCCTCCCCACTTCGTGGGTCCCCTCCCTCTCCCGGGGCGGGAGAGGGCGCTCAGGCCGCCCGGTCCAACTGCGCGGCGGCGATGACGCCCAGCGTGTGGCGGGCGATCATCCGTTCCTCGTCGGTCGGGATGATGAAGACCGGCACGCGGCTCTCCTGGGCGGAGATGCGGGTGGCCTTGGCCCGGTTGGCCGCCGGGTCGATGGAAACGCCGAGCCAGGACAGCTTCTCCGCCACCCGCGCCCGCACCAGCGTGGAGTTCTCGCCGACGCCGGCGGTGAAGACCACCGCGTCCAGCCCGCCCATCGAGCCGGCCAGCGCCGCCACCTGCTTGGCGACATTGTGGCAGAACAGCTCCACCGCCTCGGCCGCGGCCGGCAGGTCGGAACTCTCCAGGTCGCGCATGTCGTTGGAGACGCCCGAGACGCCCAGCATGCCCGACTTGTGGTAGAGCAGCTTCTCCAGCTCGTCGGCGCCGTAGCCCTTCTCGCGCATCAGGTAGATCAGCACGCCGGGATCGATGGCGCCCGGCCGGGTGCCCATCGGCACGCCGTCGAGCGCGGTAAAGCCCATGGTGGTGTCGACGCTGTGCCCGCCGCGCATGGCGCACAGGCTGGCGCCGCTGCCGAGATGGCAGACCACCACATGGGCGTCGGCCAGTTCCGGCGCCACCTGGGGCAGGCGATGGGCGATGTACTCGTAGCTCAGCCCGTGGAAGCCGTAGCGGCGGATGCCCTCCGCCGTCAGCTCGCGCGGGATGGCGAAGGTCTGAGACTGCCATGGCTGGGTCTGGTGGAAGGCGGTATCGAAGCAGGCGACCTGCGGCAGCGACGGGTAGACCTGGGCCAGCGCCCGCATGGCGGCGATGTTGTGCGGCTCGTGCAGGGGAGCGAGCGGGATCAGCTCCTCCAACTGGTCGAGCACCGCCGGGGTGACGCGGACGGGAGCCGAGAAGCGGGTGCCGCCATGGACGACGCGGTGGCCGGCGGCCACCAGCGTGGCGCCCTTCAGCGTGTCGCCGATCCAGTCGAGCAGATGGTGCAGAAGCTCCGGACGGCCCGGATTCTCACCGGCGGCCCAGCTGTGGTCGGCGATCTTGTGGCGGGCGGCGTCCTTCGCCTCGAAGCGGGGCGCGGTGCCGATGCCGGAGATCTGGCCGGTGACGACCGGCTCGATCTCGGCGGCGCTGCCACCGCCCTTGTTCCCTGATTGGAAGACGCAGAATTTCAGGCTGGAGGACCCCGCGTTGATGACGAGGCAGGCGTCCTCGCTGGAATTTGACAGTGCGACCATGACGGGGATGTCCTATTCGGCGGCCAGCGCGAGCTTCGGCTGGCGTTTGGCGGC
Source organism: Azospirillum sp. 412522 (assembly GCF_019805165.1). Taxonomy (GTDB): domain Bacteria; phylum Pseudomonadota; class Alphaproteobacteria; order Azospirillales; family Azospirillaceae; genus Azospirillum. Next base: position 1,983 of record NZ_RWIJ01000021.1, on the reverse strand, counting down.
GGCGACCAGCGAGGCGACGGCGCAGGAGGCGAGCCGGGCCCGCACATTGTCGGCGCGGCTGGTGAGGATGACCGGCACCTTGGCGCCCAGCACGATGCCGGCGAGGTCGGCATTGGCCAGGAAGGACAGCTGCTTGACCAGCATGTTGCCGGCCTCCAGATCGGGGGCGAGCAGGATGTCCGGCTGGCCGGCGACCGGGGAGACGATGCCCTTGGTGCGGGCGGCCTCGGCGGAGATGGCGTTGTCGAAGGCCAGCGGACCGTCGAGGATGCCGCCGGTGATCTGGCCGCGGTCGGCCATCTTGCAGAGCGCGGCGGCTTCCAGCGTGGTGTTGATCTTCGGGTTGATCGTCTCGACCGCCGACAGGATGGCGACGCGCGGGGTGGCGACGCCCAGCACCTTGGCGAGGTCGATGGCGTTCTGGACGATGTGGACCTTGTCCTCCAGCGTCGGGTAGATGTTGATCGCCGCGTCGGTGATCAGCAGCGTCTTGGAGTAGGTCGGCACATTCATCAGGAAGACGTGGCTGATCCGGCTGGCGGTGCGCAGGCCGGTTTCCTTCTTCACCACCTCGCCCATCAGCTCGTCGGTGTGCAGGCTGCCCTTCATCACCGCCTCGGCCTCGCCGGTGCGGGCCAGCGCCACGGCGGCCGCCGCGGCGGCGCGGCTGTGGGCGGCGTCGACGATGCGGTAGCGGGCGATGTCGAGCCCGCCGGCTGCGGCGACCTTGCGGATGAGCGTTTCCGGCCCGACCAGGATCGGCTCGATCAGGCCGGCTTCGGCCGCTTCGACCGCGCCCTGGAGCGAGCTGGCGTCGCAGGGATAGGCGACGGCGGTGACGACCGGCGGCAGCTCGTCGCACTTGGCGAGCAGGGCGTCATGCTTGTCGTGGCGGATCATCTGGATCTGCGGCAGCTCATGCGCCGGACGGACGACCTTCTGGGTCGGGGCGACCACCTCGGCGGTGCCGAGCACGACGACCTCGCCATCCTGGTTGGTGCAGACGCAGTCGAAGACGACGACGTTCTTGGCCGGACGCTTCTCGATCACGGTGACGGTGGCGGTGACGATGTCGCCCAGGCCCACCGGGCGGCGGAACTGCAGGCTCTGGCCGGCATAGAGCGAGCCGGCGCCCGGCAGATAGGTGCCCAGCACGCCGGAGATCAGCGAACCGGTCCACATGCCCGGACCGATCACCTTCTGGAACCGGCTGTCGGCGGCGAATTTCGGGTCGAGATGGGCCGGGTTGATGTTGCCCGACACGGTGGCGAACAGCTCCACATCCATCAGGGTGAGCTGGCGCGACAGGCTGGCCGACTGGCCGAGCTGGATTTCGTCGAAGGTCACATTCTCGACGACGGCGCTGGCGCCGTTGCCGGAAGCTTCACCACTGGCACGCATTTTTGAACACTCCGGTTGACCGGGTCGAGCGAGCGGCCCGTTTCTACGGTCCGATGGAGCGGCGGCGGGAAGGGACGGAAACGATGGCCGTCCGATGTTTCATCCGGGGTCGTCGCCCATTTTGCGCCAGCGTTCTGCGCTGCGCCGCGAACCTTAGATATATTAATATATTAACTGTGCATCGCAACATGGAACTGTCGAAAAGCCCGGCCCTTGACACTATGCCGCAGGTGGCCGTGGCCGACTTCTGCGGGATGGTCCGGCGGGGCTTCCCCCTCCCTCCGGGGAGAGACGGAGGGAGGGGGCACAACGGCGGGACGCCTCAGCGATCACGGCGCCCGCCGCCCGTCCTTGAAGTCCCTTCAGGGGCAGTCTCTGCCGCCGTGATCGCCTCTCCCGGGGGCAGGAGAGGGCGGGCGGAGGGATCGCCGGGCAGGGGACTTCAGGAGCTCGTGAACTCAGGCCTTGAGGATGCCGCGGCCGGCGAAGCGGGATGCTGCGCCGAGCTGCTCCTCGATGCGGATCAGCTGGTTGTACTTGGCGAGGCGGTCCGAACGGCTCAGCGAGCCGGTCTTGATCTGG
>NZ_RWIJ01000020.1:91480-183501 GCF_019805165.1 Azospirillum sp. 412522 | reverse complement strand
CGGGCCGGTTCGATCCGGCGGCCCTGGATGCGCTCGGCCGGCGCTGGCGCCTGCTCGACCCCGGCATCGACACCAAGCTCTATCCGGTCTGCCTGTCCGCCCATGCCGCCATCGACGCGGTGCGCGACGTGATGGCCGAGCATGGCCTCACGCCGCTGGACGTCCGGGCCATCCGGTGCCGCGTGCCGCCGGTGGTGGCCGCCAACCTGACCTATGGACAGCCGGCGACGGCGGGCGAGGCCCGCTTCAGCCTGCCCTTCGCGGCGGCCTGCGCGATGCTGTACGGGACGCTGGCGCTGGAGCATCTGGACGACGCGGCACTCGCCGACCCGGCGCTGCGCCAAGCCGCCGGGCTTGTCTCGATGACGGCCGATCCCGGCTGGAACGCCGATCCCGTCCGTGCCCGCACCGCGCCGGAGGGTGCGGAGGTGAGCGTCGAAACCAGGACGGGGGAGCGCTTCGTCCGTTTCTGCGCCTCGGCCCGCGGCACGGTGGCCCGGCCGCTGTCGGCGGCGGAGCATGCGGCCAAGTTCCGGACCTGTGCCGCCCGCGCGGCCGGGCCGGACGAGGCGGAGCGCCTCCACCGGAAATTGCGCCGGATCGAGGCGGAAATGGAGCTGTCACGCCTGTTCGAGCCCGCCCACCATGCGCACCGTTCATGATGTCGATGAAAATCGATCATGGTTGGCAGCCGATGCCCTGGCGGCGGCCCGCTTTTTCAGCAAGCGGGTCCATCGGACCATTGCGGGAAAACGCAGGAAAACCGGGGGTTTCATCGGGCGTGCACTGCACAAAAACTGGTCGCCAGAACGACCTGCCCATAATTTAGCCCGGCGGTGACCCCGTTCGTCGCCCCGCCGCCGCCCTTTCCTCCGACCGCGGCCCTGTGAGACCGTTTCGGTCAAGCAGGAACCAGGGTCCGCCGCAAGGACCGGAAAACAGAGGGGCTTTCATGATGATGCGACGTTTGGTGGCACGCGCCATGCTCTCGGCGATCCTCCTGTCCGGGACGGCGCTGTCGGTCCAGGCCGCGGGCACGCTCAAGGTCTCGGTGGACTCCAACCTGAACACGCTGGATCCCGCCAAGATGAAGGGCGGCCAGGAGTATGTCGCCGCCTACCTGATCTTCAACGGCCTGACCGTCATCTCCCATGACATGACGGTGAAGCCCGATCTGGCCGAACGCTGGGAGCGCAGCGACGACCTGAAGACCTGGACCTTCCACCTGCGCAAGGGCGTGAAGTTCCACAACGGCCGCGAGCTGGAGGCCGAGGACGTCGTCGCCACCATCGCCCGCATCCAGGACAAGGCCACCGGCTCGACCGCCCGCGTCAATTTCGAGATCGTGGAGTCGATGAAGGCGCTGGACCCGCTGACCGTCCAGTTCCAGCTCAAGGCTCCCTATGCCGGCTTCGCCGAGCTGTTCGGCGAGCGGCAGGCGCGCATCGTCCCGCGCGACGCCGTCGACACGCTGGCCTCCAAGCCGGTCGGCACCGGCCCGTTCGAGTTCGTGTCCTTCGCCCCCGGCGACCGCATCGTCCTGAAGCGCAACCCGAACTACTTCGAGCCGGGCCTGCCGAAGCTGGACGAGGTGATCGTCCGCATCCTGCCGGAATCCTCGGCCCAGGTGGCGGCGCTGACCACCGGAGAGCTGGATCTGGTGTGGAACCTGCCGCTGGAGGCCATCGACAACGTCAAGGCCGACCCGAAGCTGAAGATCGATTCCGTCCCGACCTCGACCTGGGACGGCGTCATCATGAACAACACGGTGAAGCCCTTCGACGACCCGCGCGTGCGCAAGGCGGTGGCGATGGCGCTCGACAAGCAGGCGATCACCCAGATCGCGCTGTTCGGCAACGGCACGCCCACCCATTCGCCGATCCCGCCGAGCCATCCCTACTACAACAAGGATCTGAAGATCGCCAAGGGCGACCCGGCCGGCGCGAAGAAGCTGCTGGCCGAGGCGGGCTATCCCAACGGCTTCGAGGTCACGCTGCACACCCCGGCCGGCCGCGCCACCCGCGAAAGGCTCGGCCTCGCCGTGCGCGAGCTGCTGAAGCCGGCCGGCATCACCGTCAACGTCCAGCGCGTGCCCTTCGACGTCTTCCTGAAGGACATCGAGGGCAAGGCCGGCTTCTACATCGACGGCTTCTTCAGCCGCCCGACCATCGATACCTCGGTCTATCCCTGGTACCATTCGCGCGGGTCGTGGAACACCGCTCTGTGGAGCTATTCCAACCCGAAGATGGACACGCTGCTGGACGGCGCCCGCCAGGCGAAGAGCGAGGACGAGGCCAAGGCGCTCTACACCCAGGTCCAGGCGCTGGCGGTGGAGGATTCGCCGGGCGTCATCCCCTACGTCATCAACCATATCAACGGCATGAGCGCCAAGGTCCACGGGTTCCATTCGCACCCGATGATGTTCCTCGACCTGCGCGACGTGTCGATCGACTGAGGCCAACCGGGAACCGGCATCGCCCGTGGCGGCCGGTTCCCCTCTTCCCGCCGGGGACGCCGCCATGCTTGCCTACACGCTGACCCGTCTCGTCTATCTGGCGCTGGTCCTGGCCGTCATGTCGGTCCTGGTCTTCCTGGTGACGCAGGCGATGCCGGGCGACGTCGCCTCGATGATCGCCGGCCAGTTCGCCTCGAAGGAGGTGGTGGACGCCATCGCGGTCAAGCTGGGGCTGGACCAGCCGCTGATCGTCCAGTACGGCCGCTGGGCCGCCGGCATCCTGCGGGGCGACCTCGGCCGCTCGCTGGTGCTGGAGCAGCCCATCGCCCCGATCCTGATGGAGGCCCTGGGCCGCTCGCTGGTGCTTGCCGTGGTGGCGCTGGCGGTGGTGGCGGTGGTCGGCATCGCGCTCGGCGTGCTGGCGGCGGTGCGGCGCGGCAAGCTGACCGACCAGCTGGTCTCCGGGGTCTCCTATCTCGGCATCGCGGTGCCCGACTTCTTCTGGGCCATCGTCCTCGTGCTGGTCTTCGGCAGCTACCTGAAGCTGCTGCCGACCGGCGGCTACGCCCCGATCGCCGACGGCTTCCTGCCCTGGGCCTCGCATCTGGTGCTGCCGGTGGTGACGCTGGTGCTGATGCTGCTGGCCCGCATCGCCCGGCTGACCCGCTCCAGCATGATCGACGTGCTCCAGACCAACTACGTCAAGTTCGCCCGTGCCAAGGGCATGCCGGAATCGGTGGTGATCCTGCGCCACGCGCTGAAGAACGCGCTCTTGCCGACCATCACCGTGCTCGCCATCGATTTCGGCCTGATCCTGGGCGGCGTGGTGGTGATCGAGACGATCTTCTCCTATCCCGGCATGGGCCGGCTGCTGCTGTTCGCCATCCAGCGCCACGACCTGCCGCTGATCCAGGCGACCATCCTGATCGTGTCCGCCGCCTACTGCCTCGCCAACCTGACCGCCGACCTGCTCTACGCCTTCGTGAACCCGAAGATCCGCCACGGCATGAGGGCCTCCTGAGATGACCGACGCGACCCCCGCCCGGCAGGCCCCGTCCCGCGGCCTTCTGGCACGCCTGCCGGCCCTCCCCGTCTCGCTCGTCATCGGCGTCCTGCTGCTGGCCCCCCTGGCGGTGGCCGCCGTCGCGGGGTCCTGGCTCGCCCCCTACCCCTACGACGAGATGAACATCATGAGCCGGCTGCAGCCGCCGGGGGCCGACTTCTGGTTCGGCACCGACGAGTTCGGCCGCGACGTGTTCAGCCGCACCCTGGTCGGCACCGGCAGCTCGCTGGTGATGGGCGTCGCCGCCACGGCGCTGAGCCTGCTGGCCGGCGTGCCGCTGGGTCTGGTCGCCGGCTACAAGGGCGGGCGCGCCGGCGAGGCGATCATGCGGGCCATGGACGTGCTGATGTCCTTCCCGCCGATCCTGCTGGGCATCCTGGTGCTGGCCGTCACCCCGCCGGCGCAGTGGAAGGCCATCGTCGCCATCGGCATCGTCTATGTGCCGCAGGTGGTCCGCCTGACCCGCGCCATCACGCTGGAGCTGATGCAGGAGGAGTTCATCACCGCCGCCCGCCTGCGCGGCGAGAGCGCCGCCTACATCCTGTTCCACGAGATCCTGCCGAACATCTGGCCGCCCCTGGCGGTCGAGGCCAGCCTGCGCGTGGTCTTCGCCATCCTGCTCGGCGCCTCGCTCAGCTTCATCGGCATGGGGGCGCAGCCGCCCTCCTCCGACTGGGGCCTGATGATCAGCGAGGCGCGGCCCTTCGTGGAGCAGGCGCCGTGGATCGCGCTGTGCCCCGGCTTCGCGCTGGCCACCGCGGTGATCGGCATCAACCTGCTGGGCGACGGGCTGCGCAGCCTGCTCGACCCGCGCAACACGGGAGCGCACTGAGATGATGACCGCTCCGCAAGCCCGCCCGGCGGCTTCCCCGGCGGTCGCCGGCGCCTCGGCCCCCGAGCCGGCGCCCCTGCTGGCGCCCCTGCCGGCACCGCTGCTGGATGTCCGCGGCCTGACCATCAGCTACGGCAACGCCCGCGGCACGCTGCGCGCCGCCAGCGACGTCGGCTTCGCCATCCGACCCGGCGAGGTGATGGGGCTGGTCGGCGAATCCGGCTCGGGCAAGAGCACCATCGCCATGGCCATCCTCGACCTGCTGGGCGGCGGCGGCCGGGTGGAGTCCGGCGAGATCCTGTTCGACGGAACCGACCTGCGCAAGCTGCCGGCGTCCGAACGCCGGGCGCTGCGCGGCGACCGCATCGCCGCCGTCTTCCAGGACCCCTTCACCTCGCTGAACCCGGCGCTGACCGTCGGCCGCCAGATCGCCGAACCGCTGATCCGGCACAAGGGCCTCTCCCCCCGGCAGGCCGCCGTCCGGGTCGAGGAACTGCTGGCCGAGGTCGGCATCCGCGACCCCCGCCGGGTCGCCGCCGCCTACCCGCACGAGCTGTCGGGCGGCATGCAGCAGCGGGCGCTGATCGCCACCGCGCTGGGCTGCGAGCCGAAGCTGCTGATCCTCGACGAGCCGACCACCGCGCTCGACGTGACGGTGGAGGCCCGCATCATCGAGCTGCTGGCGAAGCTGTGCGACAGCCACAAGCTGAGCGCGCTGTTCGTCTCGCACAATCTCGGCATCGTCAACCGCATCTGCCAGACCGTCACCGTCCTCTATGGCGGGGTGGTGGTGGAGACGGGGGCGACCGGCCGGGTGCTGTCCCGCCCGGCCCATCCCTACAGCAAAGGGCTGGTCGCCGCCCTGCCGCGCATCACCGCCGACCGGCGCCACCGCCTGCCGTCGATCCCCGGCACCGTCGCCAAGCTGTCCGGGCCGCCCGCCGCCTGCGTCTTCGCCCCGCGCTGCCCCTTCGCCGACGAGACCTGCCGCAGCCGGCCGCAAGCGATGCTGACGGACGGTGACGGCGACGGCGTGCGCTGCTGGAAGGCCGACGCGCTGTCCGGCACGCCCTGGCCGGACGAGGCGGCCGCACCCCCCCGCCGCCCACCGACCGGAACAGCGGCGGAGACGCGCTCCGCCCCGCTGGTGGAGGTCGACCATCTCCGCAAGATCTACGGCGCCAGCCGCTCCATCCTGCCCTGGCTGCGCCGGGCCGGCACCGTGGCGGTGGAGGACGTCTCCTTCACCATCGGCCGCGGCGAGGTGGTGGGGGTGGTCGGCGAGAGCGGCAGCGGCAAGAGCACCATCGGCCGCGCCCTGCTGGCGCTGACCGAACCCAGCGCCGGCACCGTGCTGTTCGACGGCGCCGACCTGACGCAGCAGGTGAAGCGCGGCGACCAGACCCTGCGCCGGCGTGCGCAACTCGTCTTCCAGAACTCCGCCGCCTCGCTGAACCCGCGCAAGACGGTGGGGGCGGCGATGGACCGGCCGCTGGTGCTGGCCGGCCGCGAAGACGCGGAGGAGCGGCGCCGGACCGTCGCCGGCCTGCTGACCCGCGTCGGTCTGCCGGCGGCCTACGCCGACCGCTACCCGCACGAGCTGAGCGGCGGCGAGCGCCAGCGCGTCAACATCGCCCGCGCGCTCGCCACCGATCCCGACTTCGTCGTCTGCGACGAGGCGGTGTCGGCGCTCGACGTGTCGGTCCAGGCCAACATCCTGAACCTGCTGGCCGAGCTGCGCGACGAGATGGGCCTGTCCTATCTCTTCATCACCCACGACATCGCCGTGGTGTCGCACATCGCCGACCGCGTGCTGGTCGTCTATGGCGGCACCATCTGCGAGGAAGGGCCCATCGGCCGCGTGCTCCGCCCGCCCTACCACCCCTACACCGAGGCGCTGCTCTCCGCCGTGCCCCGGCTGGCGGAGGACAGGAAGGAGGCGCCGCGCATCCTGCTGGAGGACGCCGCCGCCGCCCCCGGCGGGCGGGGCTGCGCCTTCGCCGCCCGCTGCCCGCGCAAGCTGGGAACGGTCTGCGACGAGCAGGCGCCGCCGGTCCACGAGACGGCCGACGGCCACCGCATCGCCTGCCACATCCCTCTGGCGACGCTGGCCGAACGCGCGGCGGTCTTCCCGGAACTGGCCGGCGACGCGCCGCACTGACCGGCCCCTTCCGAACGCCTTGTCCACCGGCGCTGCCGAAGGGGGGCGCCGGACGCCACCCCCTTGCCTTTCGATCCGAACCCCAACCAAGCCAGGGCATCCGCCATGACCGTCCACACCCGCATCCGCCAGTTCAACACCAGGAAGACCTATCCCGAGCAGGCTCTGGACAACGACCTGTGCCAGACCGTCGTCGCCCGCGGCACCATGGTGTTCGTCCGCGGCCAGATCGGCCAGAACCTCGACACCAGCGAGAGCGTCGCCGTCGGCGACGCCGCCGGCCAGACCGAGCAGGCGATGGCCAACATCAAGATGTTGCTGGAGGAGGCCGGCTCGCAGCTGGAGCACATCTGCAAGATCACCGTCTACATCACCGACCCGCGCTACCGCGAGCCGGTCTACCGCACCATCGGCAAGTGGCTGAAGGGCGTCTATCCGGTGTCGACCGGCATCGTGGTCAGCGCGCTCGCCCGCCCGGAATGGGTGGTCGAGGTCGATGCGACCGCGGTGATCCCCGACGCCTGACCTACCCGTCCTGCCGTCCGCCGTCCCGCCAACCGACAAGAAGAACCGCCACCATGAGCACCAGCCTGACCAACCCGCCGCGCCGCGAGCTGCAGAGCTTCCTCGACTTCCCGATCTGCACCGACCTCGACCAGCTCGACGGCCATATCGGCATCCTCGGCATCCCCTACGGCGATCCCTACTCCATCGACGAGGTGACCAACGACCAGACCAACGCCCCGACCTGGGTGCGCCGCTACACCGAGCGGGCGCTGCGCAAGCTGGAGCGCTGGGACTTCGACATCGGCGGCCCGCTGCTGGGCGGCAAGGACATCAAGGTGGTGGATTGCGGCGACGTGAAGGCCGATCCCCGCAACCTCGACCTGCATTACGCCAACGCCGAGGCGGTGGTGCGCCGGATGCTGGCCAAGGGCATGCTGCCCATCGTCATCGGCGGCGACCACGGCATCCCGATCCCGGTGCTGCGCGCCTATGACGACCAGGGGCCGATCACGCTGGTCCACATCGACGCCCATCTCGACTGGCGCGACGACGTGAACGGCGCCCGCAACGGCTATTCCAGCCCGATCCGCCGCGCCGCCGAGATGGACCATATCGGCCGGATCTTCCAGATCGGCCTACGGTCGGCCGGCAGCGCCCGGCCGGAGGAGGTCGAGGCGGCGATCGCCTACGGCGCGGTGCTGGTCCCGGACGTCGAGTTGCAGGACATCGGCATGAAGGCGGTGCTCGACCGCATTCCCGACGGCGGCCGCTACTACCTGACCATCGACGCCGACGGCATGGACCCGACCATCATGCCGGCGGTCAACGGCCCGGCGCCGGGCGGCGTCACCTACCCGCAGATCCGCACCCTGATCCACGGTCTGGTCGCCAAGGGCCGCGTCGTCGGCATGGACATCGTCGAGATCACGCCGAAGAAGGACCTCAACGGCATCACCGCCATCACCGCCGGCCGCATCATCTGCAACCTGATCGGCAAGACCATCCAGGCCGGCTATTTCGACCCCAAATGATGGGCCAAATGATGGGGTAAGGGAACGGCATGGGGGAGCGCTTGCGATGACGGCGACCATCGACATCCTGGACCGGCTGGTGGCCTTCAACACCGTCAGCCGCGACAGCAACCTCGACCTGATCCGCTGGGTGCGGGACAGGCTGGAGGCCGCCGGGGCGGCGACGACGCTGGTGCCGAGCGAGGACGGGCGCAAGGCCAACCTGTTCGCGACGCTCGGGCCGGCCGACCGTCCCGGCGTCCTGCTGTCTGGGCACAGCGACGTGGTGCCGGTCGAGGGGCAGGCCTGGACCGGCGACCCCTTCCGCCTGACCCGCCGCGACGGCAAGCTCTTCGGCAGGGGCACCGCCGACATGAAGGGCTTCATCGCCGCGGCGCTCGCCCTGTTCGACCGCGCCGCCGGGCGGCCGCTCTCCCAGCCGCTGCATCTGGCCCTCTCCTACGACGAGGAGGTCGGCTGCCTCGGCGTCCGCCGGCTGATCGAGATGATGGCGGCCCTGCCCGTCCGCCCGCGCTTCTGCATCGTCGGCGAGCCGACCGGAATGCAGGTGGTCACCGCCCACAAGGGCAAGACCGCCCTGCGCGCCGAGTGCCACGGCGTCGAATGCCATTCCAGCCTGGCGCCGCAGGGCCTGAACGCCATCCACATGGCGAGCGACCTGCTGACCGGGCTGCGCCGCATCCAGGACCGGCTGAAGGACGGCGGCGCGCGGGACGGCGCCTACGACGTGCCCTGGACCACGATCCATGCCGGCGTGATCCAGGGGGGCGAGGTGCTGAACATCGTGCCCAACCGCTGCCGCCTCGACTTCGAAATCCGCCATCTGCCGCAGGACCCGGTGGAACCGATCCTCGACGGCATCCAGGCGGAAGCCGACGCCATCGTCCGCCGCCTGCGCCCCGATTTCCCGTCCGCCGCGCTGACCGTCGGCGAGTTGTCCAGCTATCCGGCGCTCGACACCGACGGCACCGCCGAGGTGGTGGCCTTCGTCAAGACGCTGACCGGCGGCAACAGCACCGGCAAGATCTCCTTCGGGACGGAAGGCGGGCTGTTCCAGCAACGGCTGTCGATGCCGACCGTGGTGTGCGGCCCCGGCAGCATCGGCGAAGCGCACAAGCCCGACGAGTTCGTCGCCGAGGACCAGTTGGCGGCCTGCGACCGCATGCTGGACGCCCTGCTCGTCCGCCTGACGTGACGGCCTGACATGACGAACTGACTTTCCATCCGGTCCGGCACGCGCGCAGCGCGCCTTTCCGACGCCCGTGCTGTTCACGCAGCAAACGCGTCGGAGAGTCCCTTGCCCGCCAAGTCCGCCCCCCTCACCACCCCCGACCGCCGCTACATCGTGGTACGCGGACGGCTGTGGCGCGCGGCCAATCCGGCTTTGTCCGACGAGGACCGCGCTGGCCTGACCGCCGAACTGATGAAGGCGCGCCGGGCCGTGGCCGCCGCAAGGCGCGCCGCCGACCGCGATGCGGAGGCGGAGGCCCACGCCGCCGTCGACCGGGCCAAGCAGGCACTCGGCGAACGGGGACCCGTCTGGTGGTCCGACGGCGCGCCGGATCTGAACCGGCACATGGCCCGGACGACACCTTATGCCGCCTGGTTCCGCGAAGTCGGCGGGAGCGAAGACCAATAACCGCGCTTATGCACAAAATCCCGCCCTTCCTGATCGATAGTTAGGCAACTCCGCCGCGCCCTGCCGCCGCCCGGCGCGGAAATCCGCCGGATGCGGCGGTCCCGCCGGTTGGCACGGATCCTGCGAAGCATCGGGCGTAAAGCCGCTAGGGTTCCGGCCGGTCCGCATTGTGATGCGATCCGGCGGCTGGTCCGAGAGCGGCGACCTGTCCGGTGAACAGCGGACGGGCACACGGCGGGATAAAAGCCCGGGAGGTTCCGAACACGGAGGCGTGCAGCCCCGGTGGGACTTCCCCGCTACGCCTGCATTCCTCCCTTCACGACGCTCCGGCCGGGACGACCCGGCCCGTGGTCCGTTGCGGGCCGCGCCGGGAGCCTTTGCCGGGACGGCCCGGCACGGGAAGGAGGCAAGTCCGTGGACAGCCAAGACGTTCTCTATGAAGACGAGATCCCCGGCGGGAAGCATTGGTCCTTCACGGTCCGGCGCGGCACGGTCCTGCGCCTGATCGACCGCGAGGGCGGCGCCAATGTCGGCATGCTGTTCTACAACCCGCAGAACCCGCTGGAGCGCTACAACGCCCCCGACACGCTGAAGTGCCAGCACACCTTCAAGCTGACCGCCGGCCACTGCCTCTATTCCGACATGGGCCGCATCTTCTGCTCCATCGTCGAGGACACGGCGGGCTGGCACGACACGGTTTGCGGCAACTCGACCAAGGCGCTGGTGGCCGAGCGCTGGGGCCGGAAGGACTACCAGACCCACCGCAACGACTGGACGCTGAACGGCCACGACAGCTTTCTGGTGGAGGCCGCCAAATACGGCCTCGGCCGCCGCGACCTCGCCGCCAACGTCAACTGGTTCAGCACGGTGCGCACCGGGGAGGACGGCACGCTGGTCTTCGACCCGTCCGCCGCCAAGGCCGGCGCCCATGTCGATCTGCGCTTCGAGATGGACACGCTGGTCCTGCTCCACACCTGCCCTCACCCGCTGAACCCGGCCGCCGAGTACCCGCGCAAGCCCATCCTCTACCAGCTCCGCAAGGCCGGGCCGGTCGCCGAGGACGATGCCTGCAAGAATTCGCGGCCGGAGAACGGACGCGGCTTCGCCAACACCCACCTCTATCACCTGTGCGGCTGAGGGGCGCGAAAATGACCGAAGCCGCCATGACCAAGGAAAGCACCCTCGACGCGCAGTCCGCCGCCTACCGCAAGATCGTTCCGGCCGGCGACTACTGGATGGAGGTGGTCCGCAAGGGTCAGATTTTCCGCATCGTCGATCTGGAGGGCAACCAGGCCGCCGACACCCTGTTCTACAGCGCCGCCGACCCGGCCGAGCGCTACAGCGCCGTCGACACCATCCGCGAACAGCGCAACGTCTACCTGTCGGTCGGCACCAAGCTGATCTCCACCCAGGGCAACCCGATGCTGGAGATCGTCGCCGACACCGTCGGCCGGCACGACACGCTGGGCGGTGCCTGCGCCACCGAAAGCAACACCGTGCGCTATGCGCTGGAGAAGAAGTGCATGCACGCCTGCCGCGACAGCTGGATGCTGGCGGTGGCGGAGAACGAGCGGTTCGGCCTGACCAAGCGCGACATCACCCACAACATCAACTTCTTCATGAACGTCCCGGTCACCCCCGACGGCGGCCTGACCTTCGCCGACGGCGTCAGCGGTCCCGGCAAATATGTGGAGATGCGGGCGGAGATGGACGTGATCGTCCTGATCTCCAACTGCCCGCAGCTCAACAACCCCTGCAACGACTACAACCCGACACCCATCGAGGTGCTGGTTTGGGATCGGGCGTGAGGGGACCGCACATGTTCACCAAAATCCTGATCGCCAACCGCGGCGAGATCGCCTGCCGCGTCATCCGCACGGCACGCCGCATGGGCATCGCCTCGGTCGCCGTGCATTCGGAGGCCGACGCCCAGTCGCTGCATGTGGCGCTGGCGGGGGAGGCCGTCTGCATCGGCCCCGCCGCCGTGTCGGAAAGCTATCTGAACGCCGACCGCATCCTGGCGGCGGCGAAGGAGACCGGCGCCCAGGCGATCCATCCCGGCTACGGCTTCCTGTCGGAGAATCCCGGCTTCGCCGAGGCCTGCGCCGCCGCCGGCATCGCCTTCATCGGCCCGACGCCGGAGCAGATGCGCGCCTTCGGGCTGAAGCACAGCGCCCGCGAACTGGCCGAGCGCAGCGGCGTGCCGCTCTCCCCCGGCAGCGGCCTGCTGACCGACGCCGCCCATGCGAAGGCGGAGGCCGAGCGCATCGGCTATCCGGTGATGATCAAGAGCACGGCCGGCGGCGGCGGCATCGGCATGCAGCTTTGCCGGGATCCGGAAACGCTGGAGCCGATGTTCGAGGCGGTCAGCCGGCTGTCGCGCAACAACTTCAAGGACGGCGGCGTCTTCCTGGAGAAGTTCATCGAGCGCGCCCGCCACATCGAGGTGCAGATCTTCGGCGACGGCCGCGGCACCGTGGTGGCGCTGGGCGAGCGCGACTGTTCCGCCCAGCGGCGCAACCAGAAGGTCATCGAGGAGACACCGGCCCCCGGCCTCTCCGACGCGCTGCGCCGCCGTCTGTTCGACGCGGCGGAGCGGCTGGGCCGCGCCGTGAACTACCAATCCGCCGGCACGGTCGAGTTCGTCTATGACGACGCGGCCGGCGAAGCCTATTTCCTGGAGGTCAACACCCGCCTTCAGGTCGAGCATGGCGTGACCGAGGAGGTCACCGGCATCGACCTCGTCGACTGGATGATCCGGCAGGCGGCCGGCGAGGCTCTGCCGCTGGAAGATTACCGAAACAAAGCGCCCAGAGACAAGGCACAGGGCGCCTCGATCCAGGTGCGCGTCTATGCCGAGGATCCGGGCCGCAACTTCCGCCCCTGCTCCGGCCTGCTGACCGAGGCGGCTTTCCCGGCGGATGCCCGGGTCGAGACCTGGGTGGAGCAGGGCAGCGAGGTCACGCCCTTCTACGACCCGCTGGTCGCCAAAATCATCGTGCGCGGCGCGGACCGCGCCGACGCCCTGGCGAAGCTGCGCGACGCGCTGGCCCGCTGCCGCCTGTCGGGGATCGAGACCAACCTCGCCTATCTGCGCCAGATCGCCGCCGATCCGGTCTTCGCGGCGGGCGGCATCACCACCCGTTATCTGGAAACCGTCGCCTATGCGGCGCGCACGCTGGAGGTCGTCGCCCCCGGCACGCTGACCACCGTGCAGGACCATCCCGGCCGCGTCGGCTATTGGGAGGTCGGCGTGCCGCCGTCGGGTCCGATGGACCCGCTGGCCTTCCGCCTCGGCAACCGCGCGCTCGGCAACCCGGACGGGGCGGCGGGGCTGGAGATCACCGTCTCCGGCCCGACGCTGCGCTTCAATGCCGAGGCGGTCGTCTGCCTGACCGGTGCGGCGATGCCGGCCGACCTCGACGGCGCCCCGGTGCCCTTCTGGCAGCCGGTCAGCGTGCCGGCGGGGGCCACGTTGCGCATCGGCACGGTCAGCGGCGCCGGCTGCCGCGCCTATCTGCTGGTGCGGGGCGGGCTGGACGTACCCGACTATCTCGGCAGCAAGTCCACCTTCACGCTCGGCAAGTTCGGCGGGCATGGCGGGCGGGCGCTGCTGCCGGGCGACATCCTGCATCTCGGCGACGCACCGGCCGGGACTGCGGAGGCGGTCGCCGAAGCGGAGCGGCCCGCCTATGGCCAGGCATGGGAGATCGGCGTTCTCTATGGCCCGCACGGCGCGCCGGACTTCTTCACCGAAGACGACATCGCCACGTTCTTCGCCGCCGACTGGGAGGTGCATTACAACTCCAGCCGCACCGGCGTCCGCCTGATCGGCCCGAAACCCGCCTGGGCGCGCAAGGACGGCGGCGAGGCCGGGCTGCACCCGTCGAACATCCACGACAACGCCTACGCCATCGGCGCCATCGACTTCACCGGCGACATGCCGGTGATCCTCGGCCCGGACGGTCCCAGCCTGGGCGGCTTCGTCTGCCCGGCGACCATCGTCCATGCGGAGCTGTGGAAGATCGGCCAGCTCCGGCCGGGCGACACGCTGCGCTTCAAGCGGCTGACGGCGGAAGAGGCGGCGGCGCTGGAAGAGGTGCAGGAGGGGATGCTCTCGCCCTCTCCCGCCCCGGGAGAGGGAGGGACCCACGCGCAAGCGTGGGAGGGTGAGGGGGCATCCAAGAATCACGCGCCTGTTCCTCGCACACCCCTCACCCGGCGCTTCGCGCCACCCTCTCCCGGGGCGGGAGAGGGAAACGGCGATTCCCCGATCCTCCACCACATCCCCGCGACCGACACCCGGCCGGCCGTCGCCTACCGCCGGGCCGGCGACAAGTACCTGCTGATCGAATACGGCCCGCTGGTGCTGGATCTCGACCTGCGCTTCCGCGTCCACGCGCTCCAAACCTGGCTGCGGGCGCAGGCGCTGCCGGGCATCCTCGACCTGACGCCGGGCATCCGTTCGCTGCAGATCCATTACGACAGCCGCCGGCTGCCGCTCGCCGCGCTGCTCGACCGGCTGACCGGTGCCGAGGACGAGTTGGCGGCCATCGACGACCTGGAAGTGCCGACGCGCATCATCCACCTGCCGCTGTCCTGGGACGACGAGGCAACCCGCCTCGCCATTTCCAAATACATGCAGTCGGTGCGCGCCGACGCCCCCTGGTGCCCGAGCAACATCGAGTTCATCCGCCGCATCAACGGGCTGGACGACATCGAGGCGGTGAAGCGCATCGTCTTCGACGCCAGCTATCTCGTGCTAGGCCTGGGGGACGTCTATCTCGGCGCGCCGGTGGCGACGCCGGTCGACCCGCGCCACCGCCTCGTCACCACCAAATACAACCCGGCCCGCACCTGGACGCCGGAGAACGCGGTGGGCATCGGCGGCGCCTACATGTGCGTCTACGGCATGGAGGGTCCGGGCGGCTACCAGTTCGTCGGCCGCACCTGCCAGATGTGGAACACCCACCGGACGACCGACGCCTTCGAGCCGGGCAAGCCCTGGCTGCTGCGCCACTTCGACCAGATCCGCTTCCACCCCGTCAGCCATGACGAGCTGATGGCCTTCCGCGCCGACTTCCCGCTCGGCCGGGCCAGCCTGCGCATCGAGGAGGAGAGCTTCCGCCTCGCCGACTACCGCCGCTTCCTGGCGGAGAACCGCGACGGCATCGCCGCCTTCAAGACCCGCCAGCAGACGGCCTTCGAGGAGGAGCGGGCGCGCTGGGAGGCGTCGGGCCAGATCGGCTATGCGGCGGAGATGCCGGACGCCGCCGGCACGGACACCGGCGCCGATCTGCCGCCGGGCGGCGAAGCGGTGCCGAGCCCGGTGCCCGGCAGCGTCTGGAAGATCGCCGCGCCGCCGGGCAGCAGCGTCAAGGCCGGCGACCCGCTGCTGATCGTGGAATCGATGAAGATGGAGATCGCCGTCGCCGCGCCGGTGGCCGGCACGGTCGCCGAGATCCGCTGCGCCGAGGGGCAGGCGGTGACGCTGGGCCAGACCCTGGCCGTCCTGCTGCCCGAAGCCGCCTGAGGAAGACCCCATGATAATGATCAATCTGGAGATCGCGGCACTGTCCGCCGCCTATGCCGACGGCAGCCTGACGCCCGAGGCGATGCTGGACGAGGTCTATGCCCGCATCGCCGCGCGCGGCGAACGCCCGGTCTGGATCCACCTTGTGCAAAAGAGCGACGCCATCCGGCAGCTGGAGGCCGCAAGCGCCCGCAAGGCGGCGGGGGCGGAGCTGCCGCTGTTCGGCATCCCCTTCGCGGTGAAGGACAACATCGACGTGGCCGGCCTGCCGACCACCGCCGGCTGTCCCGACTTCGCCTTCCTGCCCGACCGCTCGGCCACTGTGGTGCAGCGGCTGATCGAGGCCGGCGCCATCCTGATCGGCAAGACCAACCTCGACCAGTTCGCCACCGGTCTGGTCGGCACGCGGTCGCCCTACGGCGCCTGCTCGTCGGTGTTCGACGAGCGCTATGTGTCGGGCGGGTCGAGCGCCGGGTCGGGCGTCGCCGTCGGGGCGGGGCTGGTCAGCTTCGCGCTCGGCACCGACACGGCGGGATCGGGACGGGTTCCGGCCGCCTTCAACAACATCGTCGGGCTGAAGCCGACCAAGGGGCTGGTCAGCACCTCGGGCGTGCTGCCGGCCTGCCGCACCCAGGACGTGGTGTCGATCTTCGCCGGCACGGCGGGCGACGCGCTGGCGGTGCTTAAGGTCACCGGCGCCTATGACGAAACCGACGCCTATTCGCGCAAGGCCCCGCCAGCGGCGGTTCAGCCGGCGTCCTGGCCGGTCGGCTTCCGTTTCGGCGTGCCGGCGGACGGGCTGGAGTTCTTCGGCGACGAGGCGGCGGCCACCCTGTTCCGCTCCGCCGTCGAGCGGCTGACGGCGCTGGGCGGCACGGCGGTGGAGGTGGACTTCGCCCCCTTCCGCGACGCGGCCCAGCTGCTCTATTCCGGTCCCTGGGTGGCGGAGCGGCTGGCCGCCATCCGCGACTTCGCCGAAACCAAGCCGGACTCCATCCATCCCGTGGTGCGCGGCATCGTGCTGGGTGCCGCCGGGATCGGCGCGGCGGACGCCTTCGCCGGCTTCTACAGGCTGGCCGAACTGACCCGCCAAGCGGAGGCGGAGTGGGCGAAGATGGACGTCCTGCTGCTGCCCACCACCGGCACGACCTACACCATCGAGGAACTGCTGGCCGACCCGGTGCGGCTGAACAGCAACCTCGGCCTCTACACCAACTTCGTCAACCTGATGGACCTGTCCGCCATCGCCGTGCCGGCCGGCTTCCGCGGCAACGGCCTGAAAAAGGGCCTGCCCTTCGGCGTCACGCTGATCGGCCGCGCCTTCGCCGACGGGGCGCTGGCGGCTCTGGCCGACCGCTTCCACCGCGCCCAGGCGCTGCCGATCGGCGCCACCGGCCAGTTGCCCGAAGGCCCGGCGCTGGAGGTCGATGCCCCGGCCCCCGGCACGGTGCGCCTCGCCGTCGTCGGCGCGCATCTGACCGGCCAGCCGCTGAACCACCAGCTGACCGCCCGGCAGGCCCGTCTGGTCGGCACGGCGCGGACGGCGCCGGGCTACCGCCTCTACGCGCTGGCCGGCACCAGCCCGGCCAAGCCGGGGCTGGTCCGCGACCCCGCCGGCACCGGCGGCATCGAGCTGGAAGTCTGGGAGCTGACCGAGGCCGCCTTCGGCAGCTTCGTCGCCGAGGTGCCGCCGCCGATGGCGATCGGCACGGTGACGCTGGAGGACGGCGGGACCGTGAAGAGCTTCCTGTGCGAACCCATCGCGCTGAAGGGCGCGGAAGACATCACCGCCCACGGCGGCTGGCGCCGCTGGCTCGCGCGCTGACGACACATGCTGACGACACTGAACGGGAAGGGGAATTTGATGATGCGGACCTTGCTCAAGCGCGTCGTGTTCGGCGTGGCCCTCGCTGCCACCGTAGCCGCCGTCCAGTCGCCGGCCGTCGCGGCGGAGAAGAAGAATTTCCGCGTGGCGTGGTCGATCTACGCCGGCTGGATGCCATGGGGCTACGCCGCCGACAGCGGCATCATGAAGAAATGGGCCGACAAGTACGGCATCAAGGTCGACATCGTGCAGATCAACGACTATGTCGAATCGATCAACCAGTACACCGCCGGCGCCTTCGACGGCTGCGTCATGACCAACATGGACGCGCTGACCATCCCGGCGGCGGGCGGCGTCGACAGCACGGCCGTGATCGCCGGCGACTATTCCAACGGCAACGACGGCGTGGTGCTGAAGAAGGGCAACACCCTGAAGGACATCAAGGGCCGGAAGGTCAATCTGGTCGAGCTGTCGGTGTCGCATTACCTGCTGGCGCGCGGGCTGGATTCGGTGGGCCTGCGCGAGAAGGACGTGACGGTGGTCAACACCGCCGACGCCGACATCGTGTCGGCCTTCACCTCCTCGCCCGACGTCACCGCCACCGTCACCTGGAACCCGCAGCTGAGCGAGGTCGTCAAGACCCAGGGCGCCACCCTGGTGTTCGACAGCTCCAAGGTGCCGGGCGAGATCATGGACCTGATGGTCGTCAACTCCGCCACGATGAAGGACAACCCGGCCTTCGCCAAGGCGCTGGTCGGCGCCTGGTACGAGATCATGGGTCTGATGACCAAGCCCGACACGGCGGAGGGCAAGGCGGCGCTGGAGGCGATGGCGAAGGCGTCCGGCACCGATCTGGCCGGCTACAAGCAGCAGCTGACCACCACGAAGATGTTCTACACCCCGGCCGACGCGGTGGGCTTCGCCACCGGGTCCGATCTGGTCAAGACCATGGATCTGGTGCGGACCTTCTCCTTCGACCACGGGCTGCTCGGCGAGGGCGCGCGCAGCCGCGACGCGGTCGGCATCGCCTTCCCCGGCGGCACGATCCTGGGCGACGCCAGGAACGTGAAGCTGCGCTTCGACGCGGAGGTGATGAAGCAAGCCGCCGCCGGGACGCTCTGACCGATGCGCCGGATCATCAACCGGCGGCCGGGGCGCGGGGGCATCGTCTTCTGGGGCGCCCTCCCCTTCCTGGGCGCGGCGGCGCTCTACGCCGTCGCCTCCGCCCTGCGGCTGGCCGAGAATCCCAACGACAAGCTGCTGCCGCCGCTGTCGGCGATGGCGGCGGCGGTCACGCGGATCGCCTTCACGCCCGACGCCCGCACCGGCGATTACCTGATGTGGGCGGACACGGTGGCGAGCCTGCACCGGCTCGGCCTCGGCCTCGGGGTGGCGACGGCGGCGGCGTTGGTGATCGGCATCGCGATGGGGCTGATCCCCTATGTGCGGGCGGGGCTGTCGCCCTTCGTCGCCATCCTGTCGATGGTGCCGCCGATGGCGGTGCTGCCGGTGCTGTTCATCGTCTTCGGGCTGGACGAGCTGTCCAAGGTGGTGCTGATCGTCGTCGGGGTGACGCCCTTCCTGATCCGCGACCTCGCCATGCGCACGGGCGAGCTGCCGGCCGAGCAGATCGTCAAGGCGCAGACGCTGGGCGGCAGCACCTGGCAGATCGTGCTGCGGGTGGTGCTGCCGCAGATGCTGCCGCGGCTGGTCGACGCGGTCCGCCTGTCGCTCGGCCCGGCCTGGCTGTTCCTGATCTCGGCGGAGGCCATCGCCGCGACCGAGGGGCTGGGCTACCGCATCTTCCTGGTGCGGCGCTATCTGGCGATGGACGTCATCCTGCCCTATGTCGCCTGGATCACGCTGCTGGCCTTCGTCTCGGACTATCTGCTCCGCCTGTTCAACGCCCGCTGTTTTCCCTGGCTGAAGGCCGGAAAGGGGTCCGCATGAGCCATGTGTCCGTCCGCGGCCTGTGGAAGGAATATCCGGGCCAGGTGGTGCTGGAGCGCGTCGACCTGGACATCCCGTCCGGGGAGTTCTGCGCGCTGGTCGGCCCGTCGGGCTGCGGCAAGACCACCTTCCTGCGCATGCTGCTGGGGCAGGAGCGGCCGACGCGCGGCGCCATCCTGCTCGACGGCCGGCCGCTGGAGGCCGAACCCGGCCCCGACCGCGGCGTGGTGTTCCAGCGCTATTCGGTCTTTCCCCACCTGACGGTGCTGGAAAACGTCATCCTCGGCCGCGAGTTCGAAGGCTCGCGCTTCCTTGGCCGCCTGTTCGGCGCCCGCCGCAAAGCGGCCGAGGAGGAGGCGAAAGAGATTCTGGCGGCGGTCGGGCTCGGCGACCATCTGCGCAAATATCCGGCGGAGCTGTCCGGCGGCATGCAGCAGCGCCTCGCCATCGCCCAGGCGCTGATCCTGAAGCCGAAAATCCTGCTGCTGGACGAGCCGTTCGGCGCGCTCGACGCCGGCACCAAGGCGCAGATGTACGAGCTTCTGCTCCGCCTGTGGTCGGACCGCAAGATGACCGTCTTCATGGTCACCCACGACCTGAAGGAGGGCTTCACCCTGGCGACCCGCGTCCTCGCCTTCGACAAGCTGCGGGTCGATCCGACCGATCCCGGCGCCTACGGCGCGCGGATCACCTACGACCTGCTGCTGACCGGGAAGACCGCGGTCCAGGAGAGGCTGGCCGCCTCCGGCGGACATTCACGCGAAACGGAGGACCGCCTTGGAACGCTTGTGGCGAATTATTGAAACGACCGGGGCGGCGCTGCATGCCCTGTTGCTGGCCCGCGCGCAGGCGGCGCACCCCTGGCTGTTCGCCGCCCCGGCCGCCCCCGCTACATCGTCCAGCCGCCGTCGATGACGTGGATCTGGCCGGTGGTGTAGGTGGCGGTGGCGAGGTGGAGGGCCAGTTCGGCGATCTCCTCCGGCTGGCCGATGCGGCCGATCGGCTGGCGGGCGATGAAGGCGGCGCGGGCGGCCTGGTAGTCGCCCTGGGCCGACAGCCGTTCCTGGAGCGACGGCGATTCCACCGTTCCCGGACAGATGGCGTTGCAGCGGATGCCCTTCGCCACATAGTCGGCGGCGACCGACTTGGTCAGGCCGATGACCGCCGCCTTGCTGGTGGTGTAGGCGAAGCGGTTGGGAACCCCCTTCACGCTGGACGCCACCGACGACATGTTGATGATGCAGCCGTCGCCGCGCTCCAGCATGCCGGGCAGCACCGCCCGGGTGGTGCGGACCAGCGCCTTGACGTTGAGGTCGAGGGCGAAGTCCAGCTCCTCGTCCTTCAGCTCCAGGATCGTGCCGTTGTGCACGACGCCGGCGCAGTTGAACAGGATGTCGACGCGCCCGATCTCGCCCAGGACCGACCGCACGGCCTGGTCGTCGAGCACGTTCAGCACCCGCGTCTCGATGCCCTGCCCCGCCAGCTCGGCCAGCTTGGCGGCGTTGGCGTCGGTGGCGAAGACGGTCGCGCCTTCGCGGGCGAACAGTTCGGCGGTCGCCCGCCCGATCCCCTGGGCGGCGCCGGTGATCACGGCGGTCCTGCCGGCCAGCTTTCCGGTCATGCTCTGCTCCTGAAACGATGCTCGATGTATGGGAGACGATCTTTGTCGAAGGGAAGCGCGCGGCGTCAGTCCACCGGCGTCGCCCCGGCCGGCATCATCGGGGAGTCGGCGCGGTTCGTCTCCGCCAGCCCCTGGCCGAAGCGCTTGTACCAGAGGCCGGTGATGACCGGCACGACGACCGAGGTGACGATGATGCAGATCGCCACCAGCACGGTGGCGTCGGCCGCAGCGGGGGCGAACTGCGGGGCGACGGCGGCGATCGCCACAGGGTTGGCGGCGGCGGCGCCGGCCGTGGACGAGGCGGCGATGCCGGCGGTGCCGGTGCCGCGTCCGATGATCTTGTCGGCCAGGATCAGCGGAATGCCGGTCAGCACGATGACGCCGAACGCCAGCAGCAGGCCCAGCCCGAGCAGCGGCGAGAACAGCGTGCCGAGATTGATGGTGTTGCCGAGCGAGAAGGCGAAGAACGGGATCATCAGCTGGCCGCCCGGCGCGAACAGGGCGCGCAGCTTGGGATCCAGGTTGCCGAGCGCGAAGCCGACCAGGAAAGGCAGCACCGCGCCGATGAAGATCTGCGGCTCGAAATGCGCGGCGCCGGACGCGCCGAGGATGATCATGCTCATCAGCGGGCCGGATTCGATGGAGGTCAGCACGAAGGCGCCGGCCTCCTCCTTGGTGCCGTAGGTCTGCATCAGCGAGGCGTAGAGCCCGCCGTTGGTCATGTCCATGGCGCAGACGATGGCCAGGATCGACATCCCGGCGAAGAAGCCGCTGTGGATGCCCTCGGCCGGAATGAACTGCGAGAACACCAGCACGATGATCCAGGCGGCGATCAGCTTGGTGAGGACCAGCGTGCCGGATTTGCGCAGCACGGTTCCGGTGGCGCTCAGCTTGATCGACGCGCCCATGCAGAAGAACCAGACCGCCAGGATCGGCACGACCCCGGTCATGATCCCCTGGGTGAAGCCCTTGAAATAGCCGGGCGCTTCGGGAACGAAGGTCTTGCACAGGGCGCCGAGCAGCAGCGGCACCAGCATCAGGCCGCCGGGAATCCGGTCCATTGTGTCTTTGATGTTCATCGGGCGGGTCCTCCGCAGATCTCGGATGAATGAGCGGGCGTCATCGCCCGCAAGGGCGAGACCCGGCTTTCTGCATTGATTGGAGCGGACAGCGATGCGGCGACGGGTCCTCGTCGGGCGGACTACGCCCGGCGGCCGAGTTCGCCCGCACCCATCGTCACAGGAAACGGCCGGGGTGCGCGGGGTTGGCCGAACTGCTGGCCGACCCCGCGCACCTCCGGCGAGGGCCGCGATCGCTCGCGGCCCGCAACACTGGTCAGGTGGCGGCGACGCGCTGGTTCTGCACGCCCAGCCCCTGGATTTCGACGCGGATGCTGTCGCCCGGCTTCAGGTAGCGCGACGGCTTCATGCCCATGCCGACGCCCGGCGGGGTGCCGGTGGTGATGACGTCGCCCGGCATCAGCGTCATGAACTGCGAGATGTGCGACACCAGGAACGGCACCTGGAAGACCATCGTCCGGGTGGAGCCGTTCTGCATGGTCTCGCCGTTGACCGACAGCGTCATGGCGAGGTTCTGGACGTCCTCGATCTCGTCCTTGGTCACCATCCAGGGGCCGAGCGGACCGAAGGTCGGGCAGCCCTTGCCCTTCGCCCACTGCCCGCCGCCGCGCTCCAGCTGGTAGGCGCGCTCCGACACGTCGTTGCACACGCAGTAGCCGGCGACATAGTTCAGCGCGTCGGCCTCCGACACGTAGGAGGCGCGCTCGCCGATGACGATGGCGAGCTCGACCTCCCAGTCGGTCTTCTCCGAGCCCGGCGGGATCAGCACGGTGTCGTCCGGGCCGACGATGCAGGACGGCGCCTTGTTGAACAGCACCGGCTCCGCCGGAACCGGCATGCCGCTTTCCGCCGCATGGTCGGCATAGTTCAGCCCGACCGCGATGAAGTTGCCGACGCCGGTCACGCAAGACCCCAGCCGCACGGTGCCAGAGACCACGGGCAGGTCTTCGACCGGAACGGAGCGGATCTTCTCCAGGCTGGCCTTGCTCAGCGAAGAACCGTCGATGTCCTTGACGACGGACGACAAGTCGCGGATGGAGCCATCCTTGTCGACCAGACCTGGCTTCTCCTCACCGGGAGCGCCGAAGCGAACGAGTTTCACAGCGTTGTCTCCTTGCACCGACCAACTTAGCGGTCAACTTTTCGTGTTTGTTGCATTAACGTACAGTTTCCATGGATCATGGGTGCTGTCAATGGTTTTCGAATGAGCAGAGGATTTTCGAAAATGCGGGTGCCGGGTCGGAAGGGCCAGTCGTGAAGGGATCATCATGAAGGATCGTGCCGAGGCGCGCACGCTGGCGGGCGACGCCTATGCCGTCATTCACCGCGCCATCCGCTCCGGCCTGCTCCAGCCCGGCCAGCGCCTGCGCTTCGCCGAACTGCAGGCCCTGTGCGGCATGAGCGTCTCGCCGGTGCGCGAGGCGCTGGTCCGGCTGACGGCGGAAGGCTTCACCGTCTCCGACGACCATCGGGGCTTCTCGGTCGCCCCGCTGTCGATCGCGGAGTTGCTGGACATCGTCGGCACCCGCAAGCTGCTGGAGGGCGAGGCGCTGCGGCTGTCGATCGAGCACGGCGACTCGGACTGGGAGGGCCGCCTGCTGGCGGCGCATCATGTGATGTCGCGCCTGCCCCGCGAACGCGACGACATGCCGTCGGCCATGCGCGAGGATTGGGACCTGCGGCATGCCGATTTCCACCGCATCCTGATCTCGGCCTGCCGGTCCCCGATCCTGATCGAGATGTGCGAGAAGCTGTTCGTCCGGGCCGACCGCTACCGGCGCCTGTCGATCAGCGTGCCCAACCAGTCCCGCGACGTCGTCTGCGAGCATGAGCGGATCATGGCCCTGGCGCTCGACCGCAATGCCGAAGAGGCGGTGGCCGCCCTGAAGCAGCATTACCAGCGCACCGCCGACGCCGTCCAACGGCTGTTCGAAACGCAGGAGGCGCTCTGACCGGGTGACCGGAACCCGACCGCCGCACCGGGACGTGCATACCTTCTGGGTATGGAAACAGGATTCAATCGGTTTTGGACGCTGACTGCCGTTTTAAAGGATAGTCGGCGTCGGAAACCTTGAAGCCCTGCAAACGCACTGACCGGGGAAGCGCGCGTGTCGAAAATCGAGCGGATCGAAACCTTCATTCTGGATCTGCCGACCATCCGGCAGCATGTCCTGGCGATGGCGACGATGCGGACGCAATCGGTCGTCATCGTCCGTGTCACTACTTCCGACGGCATCGTCGGCTGGGGCGAAGGGGCGACCATCGGCGGACTGAGCTACGGCGAGGAATCGGTCGAGGGGATGGCGCTGGCCATCGACACCTACATGACGCCGCTGCTGGTCGGGCAGGACGCCGACCGGGTCGGCGCGGCCATGGCGCGGATCGGCGCCTTCGTCCAGGGCAACAACACGGCCAAATGCGCGGTCGAAACCGCGCTTCAGGACGCGGCGGCCCGGCGGCTCGGCGTGCCGCTGGCCCGGCTTTTCGGCGGGCGGGTGCGCGACCGGCTGCCCTGCGCCTGGACGCTGGCGAGCGGGCAGTCCGATCTCGACATCGCCGAGGCCGAGCGGCTGCTCGACGCCCGCCGCCACAACATCTTCAAGCTGAAGATCGGCAAGCGCGCGCTGGCCGACGACATCGCCCACATCGCCGCGATCAAGCGGGCGCTGGGCGACCGCGCCAGCGTCCGGGTCGACGTCAACCAGGCCTGGAGCGTCACCGACGCCCGGCGCGGGCTGGCGGCGCTGGCCGACGCCGGGGCCGACCTCGTCGAGCAGCCGGTGGCCCGCCAGCATCTGCCGGCGCTCGCCCGCCTGACGCAGGATTTCCCCATCGCCGTGATGGCCGACGAGATCCTGCGCGGGACCGAGGACGCCTTCCGCGTCGCCGCCGCCGCCGGGGCCGACGTCTTCTCGGTCAAGCTCGCCCAGTCCGGCGGCGTCGGTCCGGCGGCGAAGGTCGCCGCCATCGCCGAGGCCGCCGGGATCGGCCTCTATGGCGGCACCATGATCGAAACCGGGGTGGGAACGGCGGCGGCGGCCCAGCTGTTCGCCACGCTGCCCCGGCTGGACTGGGGAACCGAGCTGTTCGGTCCCCTGCTGTTCACCGACGATCTTCTCGCCGCGCCGCTGCGCTACGAGGAGTTCGCCCTGGTCGTGCCGGACGGGCCGGGCATCGGCGTCGACATCGACCCCGACCGGCTGGACGCCCTGCGCCGCGACCGCCCGCGCAGCCACCACACGACCCGAGCCATCACCCCAGCGGCCATCACCCCAGCGGCCATCCCCTGAGCGGCCATCCCTCGAAGCCGGAGAGTGACCCCATGCTGTTCCATGTGACGATGACCGTGCGCCTGCCCGCCGACATGCCGGCGGACGCCGCGGCCGATCTGAAGGCGCGCGAGAAGGCCATCGCCGCCGACCTGCAGCGCGGCGGCAAGTGGCGCCACCTGTGGCGCGTCGCCGGCGCCTACGCCAACGTCAGCATCTTCGACGTCGCCGACAATGCCGAGCTGCACGACATCCTGACCGGCCTGCCGCTGTTCCCCTACATGGACATCGCGGTGTCGCCGCTGTGCCGCCACCCGTCCTCGGTCCGCGACGGCGACGCCTGAGGCTCATTCTTCACAAACAAGCTCCCCAGCCCCAAGCAATCCCCCACGCAATCCCCTACCCAATCAACGAACAAGTCCATAGGGAGATCCCCATGCAGGCCAAGGACATCGACGCGCTGCTGGCGCGCTTCACCCAGGTCACGCCGGGCAGGACGCCCAACCCGCGCGTCAAGGCGATCGTCGACCGCATCGTCCGCGATCTCTTCCACACCATGAACGAGTTCGACGTCACCCCGGACGAGTTCTGGACGGCCTGCAACTACCTGACCGAGCTGGGCAGGAACCAGGAGGCCGGACTGCTGGCTCCCGGCCTGGGCTTCGAGCATTTCCTCGACCTGCTGGTGGAGGAACGTGAAAACGCCTCCGGCCTGAACGAGCACGGCACCCCGCGCACCATCGAAGGCCCGCTCTATGTGGCTGGCGCCCCGGAGCACCAGGGCAGCGCCCGCATCGACGACGGGCTGGACGGCGAGGCGGAGCCGCTCTTCATGTCGGGCGTCGTGCGCGACGCCTCGGGCAAGCCGATCCCCAACGCGGTGGTCGAGGTCTGGCACGCCGATTCCAAGGGCAACTATTCGATCTTCGACAGCACGCAGACGCCCTTCAACAACCGCGGCACCATCCGGACCGGCGCCGACGGCCGCTATTCCTTCCAGTCGATCATGCCGTCGGGCTATGCCTGCCCGCCGGGCAGCAGCACGCTGCAACTGCTGGACCTGCTGGGCCGCCACGGCGCCCGTCCCGCCCACATCCACTTCTTCGTCAGCGCCCCCGGCTACCGCAAGCTGACGACGCAGATCAACATCAAGGGCGATCCGCTGATCGACGACGATTTCGCCTTCGCCACCCGCGACGGCCTTGTGCCCGACATCCGCCGCATCGACGATCCGTCGGAGATCGAAGCCCGTGGCGTGACCCGTCCCTTCGCCGAGATCGGCTTCGACTTCCGTCTGGTCGAGGCCCGCGACGGCCTGCCGGCCGACGTGGTCGAACGCGCGCGCGTCTCCGCCTGAGCGGTCCCGCGACCTAGCGCGCCCGGTCGAGGAACACCCCCGCCAGCCCCGGCGGGGGCGTTCCCGTTTCTGAAGCCGGCACCCGGTACAAGATTTGCTTAGAGTCCGTATCGTTGCGAGGATTGTCCACAGCCAGGAGGATGCGCCGCCATGGACATGACTGCCGCCTTGTTTTCCTCGAATGGGCCGTCCCTCGACGCTTCGGCGCTTCGGCTGTGCCGCATCTTCGAGACGCCGGATCTCGACGACGCCCGCGAACGGATTTCCAAGGTGATGCAGCCGCACAGCCTGATGGCCTGCGGACGGTCGAACGGCCAGCCCTCGCACATGGATTTCATGGCGATGAAGGGCATGGGGATCGGCACGATCAAGTTCGGTCAGGCCTCCATCGCCGTCCCGCCGCTGGACGACTATTACCTCGCCATCCTCTGCGTCAGCGGCGGCGCCGAAATCCGCATCGAGCGCGACACCTTCACCGTGGACCGTTTCAACGGCGTGCTCTGTTCGCCGGGAAGCCCAATCGCTGGGCAGTTCTCGCCCGATTGCGAGCAGCTTGTGCTCAAGATCGCGCGCACCCGGCTGGCGGCCTTCAACGGGCCGCGTCCGGTGCGGCTGGCCTCTCGGCTGGATCTGCGCAGCCCCCGGCTGACGCCGCTGCTGGTGGCGCTGCGCGGCGTGATCGGCGACCCCGCCACCGTGCGGCTGATCCGCGACGACGCCCTGGTCGCCGCGGAGTATGAGCAGCTTTTCCTGCGGCTTCTGCTGGCCGGCCAGGAATGCGTCGAGACGGACGAGCGGCCGCAGGGTCCGCGGCCGGTGTCCGTCCATCGCGCCATCGCCTATCTGCGGGAAAACTCCGCCGCCGCGATCACGCTGGCCGACATCGCCCAGGCGGCCGGCGTGCCGGAACGCACGCTGCACGACGCCTTCAAGCGCTTCGAGGGCGTCAGCCCGCTGCGCTACCTGCGCAACCTGCGGCTCGACGATGTCCATGCGCAACTGCGCGCCGGCGGCGGGGAGGATGCCAGCGTGACCGTCATCGCGCTGAACGCCGGCTTCACCCACCTGAGCCGCTTCGCCCAGGATTACGCCGAGCGCTTCGGCGAGCGTCCCTCCGACACCCTGCGGCGCGGCGGCGCCTGACGGCCGCCGCTTGCTTCCGACGCCTCAGATGTGCAGGTAGCTTTCCTGGATGTCGGCCGCCCGGCCCAGCTCCGCGCTGGTGCCGCTCCACACCGTGCGGCCCTTCTCGATCACCGCGCAGGCGTCGGCGAGGCGCAGCACCGCCGACAGGTTCTTGTCGACCAGCAGGATCGACTGGCCCTCGCGCTTCAGCGTCTCCAGCACCGCCCAGATCTCGGCGCGGATCACCGGGGCCAGCCCTTCGGTCGCCTCGTCCAGGATCAGCAGGCGCGGGTTGGTCATCAGCGCCCGGCCGATCGCCAGCATCTGCTGCTCGCCGCCCGACAGCCGGTTGCCCAGGTTGCGGCGCCGTTCGCGCAGGCGGGGGAACAGCTCCCACACAGCCTCCAGCGTCCAGCGCGCCGGCCCCTCGCCGCGGGCGGCGGCGGTGGCGACGAGGTTCTCCTCCACCGTCAGGGTCGGGAAGATCTGGCGGCCCTCCGGCACCAGCCCGACGCCCAGCCGCGCCACCCGGTGCGGCGGCATGCGGTCGATGCCCCGGCCGTCGAAGCTGACGCCGCCGCCCCAGCGCGGGATCAGCCCCATGACGGCGGAGATGGTCGTCGTCTTGCCCATGCCGTTGCGCCCCATCAGGGCCAGCACCTGCCCGGCCTCGATGGACAGCGACACGTCGAACAGCACCTGGCTCTGGCCGTAGCCCGCCGTGAGATTGTCGATCTTCAGCATCACGCCAGCGCGTCCTCTCCAAGATAGGCGGTGCGGACCTCCGGATGGCCGCGGATCTCGTCCACCGTGCCGGTGACGATGACGCGGCCATAGACCAGGACGGAGATGCGGTCGGCCAGGGCGAACACCGCCTGCATGTCATGCTCGACCAGCAGGATGCCGTAGCGGCTGCGCAGCGCGCGCAGGATGCCGATCAGCCGCTCGGTCTCCTCCGGCCCGGCCCCCGCCAGCGGCTCGTCGAGCAGCAGCAGGCGGGGGTTCATCGCGATGGCGATGGCGAGTTCGAGCTGGCGCTTCTCGCCATGCGACAGGGCGGCGGCGCCGCGGTCGGCGACCCGGCCCAGCCCGACGGTGTCGAGCGCCGCGCGCGCCTCCGCGTTCAGCGCCGCCTCGCCGGCCACCGGGCGCAGGAAGCGGAAGGAGGAGCCGCTGCGCGCCTGCACCGCCAGCGCGACGTTCTCCAGCGCGGTGAAGCCCGGCACGATGCTGGTGATCTGGAAGCTGCGGGCCAGCCCCAGCCGGGCGCGGCGCTCGAACGGCAGGGCGGTCACGTCCTGGCCGGCGAAGCGGATGGTGCCGCGGTCCGGGCGCAGCGTGCCGCTGATCTGGTGGATCAGCGTGGTCTTGCCCGCCCCGTTCGGGCCGATGATCGCATGGATCTCCCCCGGCAGCACGGTCAGCGACACGTCGGAGGTCACGGTCAGCGCGCCGAAATTCTTGCTCAGGCCGCGCAGCTCCAGCAACGGATCAGGCATCGGCGTTCCTCCGCTTGGGCGAGGCGAACCGGAAGGCGGCGCGCAGGCGCAGCGGCGCGCCGACCAGCCCGTCCGGCAGGAACAGCACCGACAGCACCAGCAGCGGCCCGAACACCAGCCGCCAGTACACCATCAGGTGCGACAGCGATTCCTCCAGCAGCACGATGGCCAGCGCCCCCAGGATCGCGCCACCGAGCTGGCCGACGCCGCCGAGGATGACCATGAACAGCAGCTCGCCCGACCGGGTCCAGGACAGCAGGGCGGGCGACACGAACTCCGTCGCGTTGGCCAGCAGGGCGCCGGCCAGCCCGCCGACCGCCCCCGCCATCACATAGGCGACCAGACGGTAGGGGTAGGGCTGGAAGCCGACCGCCAGCGCCCGCTGCGGATTCTCCCGCGCCGCCCGCAGCACCCGGCCGAACCGGCTGCCCAGCAGCAGGCCGCCGCCCACCCACACCAGGGCCAGCAGCCCCAGGCACAGGAAATGGAAGGTCAGGCGGCTGTCCAGGATGCGGGTTCCCAGCCATTCGGTGCGGGCGTAGAGCGTGTAGCCGTCGTCGCCGCCCAGGCTGGAGAAGGAGGAGGTGGTGAAGAAGGCCATCTGGCCGAAGGCCAGCGTGATCATGATGAAATGCACGCCGCTGGTGCGCAGCGACACCGCTCCCGTCACGAGCGCGTAAGCGGCGGCCGCGGCGATGGCGGCGGGAAACACGATCAGCCCCTCGCTGATCCCGGCGGCGTCGAAGGCGACCACGGTGTAGGCGCCGATCCCCATCGTCGCGGCGTGGCCCAGGCTGACCAGCCCGGCGCCGCCGACCAGAAGCGACAGGCTGACCGCCGCCATGCCGAGGATCATCGCGCGGGCCAGCAGGCTGAGCGCGAAGCCGTCGCCGAAGCCGAGGAAGGGGGCCGCCGCCAGGGCCAGCAGCGTGACCAGGGCGAGGGCGTGTTTGCGGAGGGTTTTGTGGAATGGGGCCGTCATGCCGAACGTCCTCCCGGAAACAGCCCGGCCGGGCGGAAGAACAGGATGGCGGCCATCACGATGTAGACCAGCATGGAGGCCAGGGCCGCCCCGGTCTGCCGGGCCGACGACGGGTCGAGAACCAGCCGCAGCAGGTCGGGCAGCATCGCCCGACCCACGCTGTCGAGCAGCCCGACCAGCAATGCTGCGATGAAGGCGCCGCGGATGGAGCCGACGCCGCCGATGACGATCACCACGAAGCACAGGATCAGCACGGTGTCGCCCATGCCCGGCGCCACCGGGAAGATCGGGCTGGCCAGCGCCCCGGCGAAGCCCGCCAGCATGGCGCCGAAGGCGAAGACCACGGTGAACAGGCGGCGGATGTCCACCCCCAGCGCCGACACCATGGCGGGATGGGTCGCCCCCGCCCGCACCAGCATGCCGGCCCGCGTCCGCTCCACCAGGAACCACAGCAGCAGCGGCACGACGATGCCGACGCCGATGATGACCAGCCGGTAGGTCGGATAGATCAGCCCGGCGACGATCTCCACCCCGCCCATCGGGCCGCCGGTCAGCCCCGACGGCTCCAGCACGGTCTGCGGCGCGCTGCCCCACAGCGCCCGCGTCGCCTCCTCCACCGTCAGGATCACGCCGAAGGTGGCGAGCACCTGGCTCAGATGGTCGCGGCGGTAGAGATGGCGGAACACCAGCCATTCCAGCGCCAGCCCGACCAGCAGCGCCACCGGCAGCGACAGCAGCGCCCCCAGCCAGAAGCTGCCGGTCCACACCCCCAGCGTGGCGGCGACATAGGCCCCCAGCATGTACTGGACGCCATGGGCCAGATTGATCAGGTCCATGACGCCGAACACCAGACTGAGTCCGGCCGCCACCAGGAACAACAGCACCCCGAACTGCAGGCCGTTCAGGGCCTGCACCAGAAGCATGGACATTACAAAGGCCCCTCCCGCCAGAGTTCGTGAGTCTTGAGGGATGCCGAGAGACGCTTTGGATTTGGACCCATTCGCTTCGGATCACTTCCTCTGCGTTTCTCGGCCGTCATTCCCGCGAAGGCGGGAATCCAGACGTTCAAGGGCTGGAACGCGAAGTTTTCTGGATCCCCGCCTTCGCGGGGATGACGGCGGATCGGCGTCGCTGAAAACTCGCAATCTCCCAGCCCGTCCGGCTCCGTCAGCCCATCTTGCAGGAGGCGGCGTAGCTGTCGGCGTCGGCGGTCAGCACCTTGCGCACGGTTTCCGTCTGGAACTTGCCGTCGGCGCGCTTGGCGACCTTGCACAGCCAGAAATCCTGGATCGGGAAATGGTTGGGACCCAGCCGCAGCGCGCCCCGCACCGACGGGAAGTCGCCGACCTCCAGCGCCGTGCGCAGCGCCGCCTTGTCGGCGACGTCGCCCTTGGTCCGGCGGATCGCCGCGTCCAGCATGTGGGCGGCGTCATAGGCGTGGGCGGCGAAGTTCGACGGCACATAGCCATAGGCGGCCTCGAACTCCTGCACGAAGCGGCGGCTCTGCGGGTTGTCGAAATTGGGCGCCCAGGTGGCGGCGGTGTAGAAGTCGAGCGCCGCCTCGCCCTGCGCCGGCAGGGTCGATTCGTCGACGGTGAAGGTGGACAGGAAGGGGATGTTGGCGAGACCGGCCTGGCGGTACTGCCGCACCAGATTGACGCCGAGCGCGCCCGGCATGAAGGTGAAGATGGCGTCCGGCTTGGCGGCGGCGATCTTGGTGACCTCGGTCGAGAAGTCGAGCTGGCTCAGCGGCACATAGATCTCGTCGACCACCTCGCCCTTGTAGCGGCTGCGGAAGCCGGCCACCGCGTCCTTGCCGGCCTGGTAGTTCGGCACCAGGATGAACACGCGCTTGTAGCCCAGATCCTGCGCCGCCTGCCCCATCGTCGCGTGCGGCTGGTCGTTCTGGTAGGCGCTGCTGAACAGGAAGGGGCTGCATCCCTTGCCGGCCAGGGTGGAGGGGCCGGCGTTGGCGGTGATCAGGAAGGTGTTGCTCTCCGTCACCGGGCGGACGATCGCCTGCAGCATGTTGCTGAAGACGACGCCGACCACGAAATCGACCTTGTCGCGCTCCAGCGCGGCGCGGACCTTGGACACCGCCACATCGGGCTTCAGCTCGTCGTCGATCACCAGCGTCTCGACCGCCCGGCCGCCCAGCTGGTTGTCGAGGCGCTTCACCCCGGCCAGCCAGCCGTCGCGCAGATGCGTGCCCAGCGCCGCCCCCGGACCGGACAGCGTGCCGACGAAGGCCACCTTCACCGCCTGGCTCTGCGCCCGCGCGATGGACGGCGCGAACGCGAAGCCGCCGGTGGCGGCGAGGGTTGCCGTTGCGGCGGTCGTGGTGAGAAAGCTGCGACGGTTCATTGGTGAATTTCCCTGTTCTTGAAGTGTTTGGAGCATACCCCCGCGATCCGGCTTTTGGCATCCGTGTCTCTGCGGTGCACCGGTTGTCCGTGGCGGGGGTCGAACTGTCCAGATCCGAAATTCGGTTCTTGAAAACCGGATCGGAATGTCTGGAGATGCGCGTCACCCCGGGGCGAACGCATTTGAAATCTAGAATCCATGAAGGGACTGCCGTCATCCCCGCGAAGGCGGGGATCCAGGAAACTCTCGTGCGAAGCGGCTGAGATGGCTGGATTCCCGCCTTCGCGGGAATGACGGGTTTCCTTGTATAGGTTCATAATTCCCATATGCGATTGCCCTGCGCGCCGCCCTATCCTGTGTTCAGTCAGCCCTGACGTTCGGGCGGCTCGGCAGGCGCTGGACCGGCGTCGCCGTGTCGGCCCAGGCGTCCGGCAGCGGGGCGCGGCCGTCCTCCAGCATCTTGCGCAGCACCCGCAGGTCGCGGGCGGCGTTGACCGCCACCGCGCCGACGACAACCCCGCTGCCGTCCAGCATCAGCCAGCAGCCGCTCCCGGCCTCCGGCGCGCCGCGCGCCACCGCGCGGGTGCCGAGGCCGGGCAGCCCCAGCATCTGCACGTTCACGCCATACTGATCGGACCAGAACCACGGGATGTCGGCATAGACCCCGGTCCCGCCCAGCGCCGCCCGCGCCGCGGCGATGGCCTGGTTCTGGGCGTTGACCCAGGATTCCAGCCGCAGCGACGCCCGGGCGAAGGCGCTGGGATGGCGGGCGACGTCGCCGGCGGCGAAGATGCGCGGGTCGGAGGTCCGCCCCTGCGCATCGACGAGGATGCCGTCGTCCAGCGCCAGCCCCATCGCCGCCGCCAGCCCGACCTCCGGCTCGATGCCGATGCCGAGCAGAAGCTGGTCGGCTTCCAGCCGGCCGCCGTCGGCCAGGGCGACGGCGACGCCATCGGCCGTACCGGTGATGTCGGCGATGCCGACACCGGTAACCATGCGGACGCCGTGGCTCTCATGCAGGGCGTGCAGCCAGTCGGAGACCACCGGCGGCATGGTGCGGGCGCACAGCCGGGGGGCCGCCTCCACCACCGTCACTTCCACCCCGAGGGCGCGGGCGGTCGCCGCCACCTCCAGCCCGATCCAGCCGCCGCCCAGCACCAGCAGATGCTTCGCCCCGGCCAGCGCGCCGCGCAGCCGTTCGGACTCCGTCAGCGTGCGCAGGGTGTGGACCCGCTCCGCCGGCAGCGAATCCAGGCCGGGCAGCCGCCGCGCCCGCCCGCCGGTCGCCAGGAACAGCGTGTCGTAGGCGACGCTCCGTCCGTCGGCGGTGGTGACGACCCGCGCCTCCCGGTCCACCGCCGTCACGCGCTGGCCGAGCCAGCACTCGACACCGGCCTCCCCGGCCTGCGCCGCGCCCAGCAGGGTGATCGCCTCGACGCTGCCGGTCCCGCGCAGGAACTCCTTCGACAGCGCCGGCCGCTCATAGGGCCAGTGCGGCTCCTCGCCGATCAGCACCAGCCGCCCGGCGAACCCCTCGGCCCGCAGGGTGCGGGCGATCCAGGCCGCGGCCTGACCGCCGCCGACCACCACATAGGTCGTCTCCCCTTGGGGCATTGCGGTCATGGACCTCCCCTTTCAGAGCTTGTGAGTTTCAGGAGCCTTGCTCGGAGACGTTTCAAAGTCGGACCCATTCGCGTCGGATCACATCATCTGCTTTTCTTGGCCGTCATTCCCGCGAAGGCGGGAATCCAGACGGTTCGAGAGCTTGAATGCAGAGTTTCCTGGATCCCCGCCTTCGCGGGGATGACGGCCGACAGGCATTGCTGAAGACACACAAGTCTTCAGCGGTCGAGGGCGATCTCGACCCGGTCGCCGACCACCCGAACGGGATAGCTGCGCACCGGTTCGGTGATCGGGGCGGAGCAGGGGGCGCCGCTGCGGATGTCGACCAGCCCCTGGTGCAGCGGGCATTCGACGCAGCCGTTCTCGACGAAGCCGTCGGACAGCCGGGCCGCCCCGTGGGAGCAGAGGTCGTGCAGCGCGAAGAAGGCGCCCTCCTGCCGGAACAGGGCGACCGGCACGCCGGCGATGCTGAGTCCCATCACCTCGTCGTCGCTGAGGGCGTCGGTGGCGGCGGCGTCGTGCCATTCGGTCATGTCGGACTTCCCTCCGCGGTCAGATCGGGTAGGCCAGCAGGGTCTGCACCCGGCTGGTGTCGTAGATGCAGCGCTTGGCCTTGAAGCGCAGCCCGTCGGCGGTGCGCACGACATGGTCGAGGTAGCGCCCGGCTTGGTAGACCGTCGATTCCCCGGCCGCCGAGGTGTTGATCACGACATAGCTGGTCTGGCAGAGATAGCCGTCGTCGCCGTCGCTCCTCCATTCCAGGCCGGACAGGCAATGGCGGTAGATCGGCTGTTCGAAGATGTTGGCGTTGCGCATCGCCACCACGCGGTCGCGCAGCATGCGGGCGTTGTCGCAATGCATGATCGGCGCCGGCAGCCCCAGATCCTCGTTCTCCTTCGAGATGATCTGGTACAGGCAATCCTCGGTGAACAGCGCCGGCCATTCCTCCATCCGGTCGTTGTCGATGATGGAGACGTAGCGGTCCTGGAGCGCGCTCAGCTCCAGCCGGATCATCAGGTCGCGGGTCATCAGGTCGTTCATGCCGGTCACTCCGCCGCGACGCCGGGCGTCTCGAAGCCCATCAGGTTCTGATAGCCGACCCAGAAGCGGCGGATCAGGTTCTCGGTGATCAGGGTGTTCTGCTCGTCCGGGGCGCCGCGCGCCATTTCGATGACCGAGGTCTTGTCGCCGTCGCGCACGGTGCCGCGCTGCACCAGCTCGGTCGCCTCGGTGTCCTCCATCGAGATGTAGCCGGCCGGGCCGACCAGATTGGCCTGCTTGATGCGCAGCGCCCGCAGCTCCGGCGTGTCGTCCTCGTAGCCGAAGAAGTGGAAGACCAGCTCGAAATGGTCCGGTCCCTTGGGCAGGAGCTGGCGGGCGACCAGCGTGTTGTGGATCTGCTGGATCACCAGTTGGGGAAAGATCGGCTGGATGTGGTTGGTGGTGATCTCGTCGAATTCCGGCTCCAGCGCCAGCAGCGAATCGTCCTCCAGATGGAAGCCCTCGTCGTAGGAGCGGATCTTCTGGGCCTTGTAGTCGGCCGAGTTCACGTCCTCCTCGCTCTTCGACACATAGATGATGCTGTGCAGCCCATGGGTGGCGTCGGGGATGCAGCGCGCCTTCATGCCGACGCGGAAGATGTTGAAGGTGGTGTGGAAGAGGTGCAGCAGGCTGGCGTGGTAGGGGTCCTTGACGTTCTCGAAGTACAGCTTCCAGTTGCTGTCCGAATATTGCCGGGTGCAGCCGAGATAGACCACCGGCTTGGCGAAGATGCGGTCGACGAAGGGCCGCATCTCCGGACCGATGTAATCGGCCAGCGGGCCGACCGTGTCGCTGAAGGTGGCGAAGACCAGCCCGCGATAGCTTTCGACCCGCAGCTGGTGCAGGTTGTGCTTGGCCGGATCGAAATCCTTCGGCATTCCGGTGGCGCCCTTCTGGCCGCGCCGGAAGGGAACGCCCTGGAGATTGCCCGCCGCCCCGAAGCTCCATTGATGATAGACGCAGCTGTGCGACAGCGCGTTGCCGCGAGCCTTGCGGCAGACCATGGCGCCGCGGTGGGCGCAGCGGTTGACCCAGGCGGCCAGCGTCCCGTCCTCGGTCCGCGTCATCACCACCGGCGTGTCGCCGACGAAGGTGCTTTTGTAATCGCCGGGCTTGGGGATCTCCGCTTCCAGCCCCAGGAAGTTCCAGGTCGGGCCGCGATAGATGCGCTCCTGTTCCCTTGCGTAGATCTCTTCGGAACTGAACACCGTGTAGGGCACACGCGACCCGTCGGGATTCGGGAATAGGGCAAGCCGGCTTTCGGCGCTTGGTCCAGTCATCGAGCTTTTCCTTTGACCATGGGGTCAACCGACCCTCCAGACCGGAAAAGCTTGGCAGATGACCGGCGGACCGCTCTATCCGCTCAGCGCATGCGCGGCCCGCCACTATCCAGAAAACGCAACAATCGGAAGATCAAAATCCACATTCTTTTTGGAGATATGGGCGGTGCCATAATAAAGCGCAGAGGATGCTCCGGTTTTGTCCAAGTCGCCGCGATGTTGAGCTGTCGCACTGCCGGAACAGCGCTTGGCTTCACTCCGTCACCATGGCGAGAAGGGCGGCGGTCGCCTCGTTGTCGTCGCCGGCCCGCGTGCTGACGATGATCGGCGAGGTGATCCCCGCTTCGGCGATCGGCCGGTAGACCAGGTCGCCGCGCGACCCGGAGGCGGAGTCCGGCACCAGGCACAGCCCGACGCCGCAGGCGACCAGCCCCAGCGCGGTCTGGAGTTCCCCCGCCTCCACCACCGCGTTGGGCAGCAGGCCGCGGTCGCGGAACAGCGCCAGCACCTGATCGGCATAGCTCGGCCGGGGTTTGCGCGGATAGACCAGCAGGGTCTCGCCGACCAAGGCCGCCAGCGGGACGGGGCCGGTCCCGGCGGCCAGCGGGGAGTCGCCGGAAACCGCCACCACCAGCGGCTCGTCATGCAGGACCCGCTGGACGATGCCGGGTTCCTGGAAGGACAGCCGGCCGAAGCCGATGGCGATGCGGTGGTCGCGCAGCGCCGGCAGCTGTTCCAGCGTCGTCATTTCGATCAGCCGGACGTCGAGGTCGGGGCGCGAGGCCCGGAACCGGCGCAGCACGCCGGGAAGCGAGCCGTAGAGGATCGAGCCGACCAGCCCGATGGGATAGGCGGTGCGGCGCGACCCGCCCAGCGCCCGCAGGCTCCAATGGATGTCGTCGACCCGCTCCAGCACCTGGACCGCATGCTCGTAGAGCAGGCGCCCGGCCTCGGTCATTTCGAGCGGACGCGACCCCCGCACCAGCAACTCGGTCCCCAGCTCCTCTTCGAGCTGGCGGATCTGGCGGCTGAGCGGGGGCTGCGCGATGTGCAGCCGTTCCGCCGCGCGGGTGAAGCTGCGCTCCGCCGCGACCATCTGGAAATAGCGCAGGTGCCGCAGTTCCATCTCACCGATTTCCCATTCACCGATTTCGCGTGGCCGGTCGGAAGAGAGCCGTCAGGCCGTTCTTGATGCCCGACGGCGCAGCGGGTGGCAACAGGGACGGCCCGGTCTTCGAGGGAACGGGCGGACCGTCAAGCCGTCGCTTGACCGGCGTTTCCGGCATGCCCAGCTTGCTGTGCGGAACGGACATCGGGCGGAACAGGCGGGGACACGGGCGCGAATGGCGACGGGAGCGGACGAAAGCGCGGAAATCCTCGACGAGGCCCGCCGCATCCTCGCCGCCGGGGACCGGAGCGCGCTGGAACCCCCGGCGACGCTCGGCGATCTGGCCGCATTGCTCGCCGACATCTTCGACGAGAGCTACAGCGCCGAACGGGTGCTCGCCCTGCTGACGCCCGCCCGCCGCGGCGCCTTGAAAAACCGCTTCGCCGTTTCGGACGGGGCCGGCGGCGCCGAGGTCTGGGTGCCGGCCGATGTGCTCGACCGGCTGCGCAGCGTCGCCGACACGCCGCTCGACGCCATCCGCGCCTTGCTCGACAGCGGGCGCGGCCTGCCGGAACCGGGCAGCGAGGAGCATTGCCGCAAGCGCCGCTGCGCTCCCCAGATACTCCTGTCCGATCCCGGCGGCTGGCAGTGCCGGACCTGCGGCCTGAGCGGGCGGGTCGACCTGCCGCCCAACCCCATCGTCGCCGGCCACCTGACCGGCCAGCGCGCCCGCATCGCCGAACTGCACGCGCTGGCCGCCGCCCTCTACGAGGGCTGGGGGGCCGGCCGGCGCTTCACCGTCGCCGATGCCGCCGCCAACCGCCTGCCCGGCCTCCCGGCCGACCGCGACCGGTTGAAGTCCCTGCTGGCCGACCTTGTCCGCGATGGCTTGCTGGAGGAGGCCCCCGGCCCGCGCGGCGGCGCCGGGTTCCGCGTGCTGGAGGAGCCGCCGGACTGGATCGCCGACGCCATGGCCGAACGCCGCCGCCAGCGCGAGGCCGAGGCGCGCGTCCGCGAGGACCGCGCCGCCGCCCTGCGCAAGGTGCTGGAGGACGGGCTGGCCCACACCACCGCGGGGGGAGAGCGGGTGGAGATCGCGCAGAACGACCGCGGCCTGGAGCTGCGCTTCCCCGCCATCCCGCCCTGGGAGTTGCGGGAGGAGATGAAGCGCCAGGGCCATTGCCGGTGGGACGGCCGGCGGCGGCGCTGGTGCCGCCTGTCCCCGGTGACCAGCGTCGAACCCTGGCTGGCGGCGGCGCTGGACGCCGGCGCCACCGTCGCGCCGCTGGGCACCGCCGACCCCGACGCCGAGGATTGGGGCTACGAGGAGTGGCCGGACTGAAGTCGCTCTACAGATCGACCTCCAGCGTCACCTTCACCGGGTCGAGCACGACCATGGTCTGGAAGGACTGCACCAGCTCGTTGTCGGCGAACAGCCGGCGCGACAGCAGCTCGTAGCTCGCCATGTCCGGGACCAGCAGGATCAGGACGAAGCTGGCCTTGCCCGTCACGAAGTAGCATTGCTGCACCTCCGGCGCCTCGCGGAACAGGCGCTTGGCGGCGGCGATGGTGGGCGAGCGGTCGTTGACCGTCTGGACCTCCACCACCACCGTCACCCCCTGCCCGGCCGCCGCCGGATCGACCACCGCCACGTTGCGGCGGATGATTCCGGCCGCCTCCATGCGGGCGATGCGGCGCTGCACGGCCGGGGCGGAGAGATGGACCGCCTCGCCGATCTCGCGCTGCGAGGTCTTGTTGTCGCGCTGGAGGATGCGCAGGATCGCGCGGTCCTGGTCGTCGAGCGGGTCCGGCGGGCGAGCGATCGTTGAGCGCATGGCGGCTTTTGCGAAGGAACAATGCGTCGAATGGCTGAAACTTAAACGCCTGACGCCCCGCCGTCACAGTATCTTTTCACCCGACCTTCTTTTGCCGGGAGCCGGGCAAATGGCGAACGCCTCCATCGAAACGTCTGCCGCCGCCCGGCCCGAGCCGGCGGCGCTGCCGCTGCTGATCCTGCTGGCGTCGCTGCTGTCGCAGTATGTCGGGGCAGCCTCGGCCAAATCCCTGTTCCCGCTGGTCGGGGCGGAGGGGGTGACCGGCCTGCGGGTGGGGCTGTCGGCGCTGATGCTGATGGCGATCCTGCGCCCGTGGCGCAGCCTGCCCGGACGCGGGGATCTGCGCAACCTGCTGGTCTACGGCGTCACGCTGGGCGCGATGAACCTGTCGATCTACCGCGCGATGGAGCTGATCCCCATCGGCATCGCCATCGCCATCGAGGTGACCGGGCCGCTGGCGGTCGCGCTTCTGGGATCCCGGCGGCTGAAGGATTTCCTGTGGATCGCCTGCGCCGCGGCCGGCCTCGCCCTGCTGCTGCCGCTGCGCGAGGCGTCCGCCGCGCTGAATCCCGTCGGCGTCGCCTATGCGGCGGCGGCGGCCTTCTGCTGGGCGCTCTACATCGTGTTCGGCAAGCGCGCCTCGTCCCTGCCGGGCGGGCAGGCGGTGGCCTGGGGCATGCTGGCCGCCGCCAGCTTCACCGTCCCGCTCGGCATCGCCCATGCCGGCGCCGGCCTGCTGGTCCCGGCCGTGCTGCTGACCGGGCTGGCGGTGGCGGTGCTGTCGAGCATGGTGCCCTATCTGCTGGAGATGATGGCGCTCCGCCGCCTGCCGAGCCACGTCTTCGGCCTCGCCGTCAGCGCCTCCCCCGCCGTGGCGGCGCTGATCGGCTTCCTGATGCTGGGCGAGCGGCTGAGCGCCCTGCAATGGGCCGCCATCGCCTGCATCATGTTCGCCTCGGCCGGCAGCGCGCTGGGCAAGCGCGGGCGCGGAACGGTGTGACGGTCCTGCGATGGCGTTGGTCGCCCTCTCCCGCCCCGGGAGAGGGAGGGGACCCGCGCCGTCAGGCGTGGGGAGGGTGAGGGGTAAAGCAAGACTCCCGAACCGCATGGTTCCTTGGATCACCCCTCACCCTTCCCATGCTCCGCATGGGCCCCGAGGTCGCTCGCAAGTCTCGCGACCGCACTTCACCTACGACCACGTTGCGGTCGTCCGGCCTTTGGCCGTCGGTTACGTGCCCTCTCCCTGGGGGGAGAGGGAGTCAAATGCGGTGCCCTTTCCAATACATGCCCAAGCGATACCGGACGCGGACGGAGCTTCGTCGACTTCCTGCTCTCCCCATTCGGACAAACGATCCTGCAACGCCTCGGCTTCCGGCCGCCGGCGCGCCGACCCCTCACACCGCGCGGTCGGGGACCTCGAGGTCGAGCAGCGCCGACGCCAGGCATTTGCCATGGGCGTCGAGCGCCAGCGACCGGGTCACGCCGCCGCCCAGCGCCTGCCGCATCACGAAGTTCAGCGCGCCGATGCTGGGGATGGCGTAGCGCACCACCTCGCCATGCACGACCTCGTGGAACAGCGCCTTCACGCGCTCGGCGGTGACATGGGCCTCGATCAGCGGATAGTCCGCCTCGTCGAAGGCGATGACCGAGATGTTGGAGATGTCGCCCTTGTCGCCGGTGCGGGAATGGGCGATGTCGCGGAGTTTCATGTCAGGCCTCCATGAATTCGATGGCGGGTTTCGCCAGCTCGCGGGGCAGCAGGGCCGACAGCATCGCCACCACGTCCTTCGCCGACTTTGTGGCGCCGCCGCCGCTGGCCGGGCCGTTGGTGTAGAGGGTCTCGACCTCGTTGCCGATGCGCTGCGCCTCCTTCAGGCTGCCGGTGCGGCCGACCACCCGCACCCGCACCTCGTAGGGTTCCTGCCCGCCCGCGGTGGACAGCGCAGAGCCATGGATGGAATCGACGCCGATCAGGTCGAAGCGCAGCTCGGTCGCCTCGACGCCGGTCAGCGCCAGACGCTCGCGCACGATCTCCAGCGCCAGCCGGCCGCGCGCCAGCGCGCCGGGACCGGCGTAGGAGATCTGCCCCTCGCCGATGAAGCTGTCGCGGTAGCCGACCGAGACCTTCAGCGTGGCCGGCCGCGGGCGCCCGGTGGCGCCGGCCACCCGCACCCGGTCCGGCCCCTCCCGGGTGAAGCGCACCTGCGAGAAGTCGGCCACCACGTCCGGGGTGAAATAGGCGGCGGGGTCGTGGATCTCGTAAAGCAGCTGCTCCTTGCAGGTGGCGGCGGTCACCGCGCCGCCGGATCCGGCCACCTTGGTGATGACCGCGCTGCCGTCCTCCCCCACCTCGGCGATCGGGAAGCCCAACCGGGCCAGACCGGCGACGTCCTTCACGCCGGGATCGGCGAAATAGCCGCCGGTGATCTGGCCGGCGCATTCCAGCAGGTGCCCGACCAATGTCCCCTTGCCGAGCCGGTCCCAGTCCTCCATCGACCAGCCGAAC
The DNA here is from genome assembly GCF_019805165.1 of Azospirillum sp. 412522. Taxonomy (GTDB): domain Bacteria; phylum Pseudomonadota; class Alphaproteobacteria; order Azospirillales; family Azospirillaceae; genus Azospirillum. Next base: position 141,816 of record NZ_RWIJ01000020.1, on the reverse strand, counting down.
TCGAAGATCTGCGGGGCGAGGAACAGGGCCGGATCGGCGACGCGGCCGGTGATGACGATGTCGGCCCCGGCCTTCAGCGCCTCGACGATGGGCGCGGCGCCGAGATAGGCGTTGGCCGACACCAGCTTGCCGGCCATCGCCGACACCGGCTCGCCGGTCTCCTCGATCCGGTGCTCGCCGGACTTCAGCGTCTCCAGCACGTCGTCGCCGGACACCGCGGCGATCTTCAGCCCCTCCAGGCCGAGCGACCGGGCGATGTCCCGCGTCTTCGCCGCGGCGGCGGCCGGGTTGGCCGCCCCCATGTTGGTGACGATGCGGATGCCCTTCTCGTGGCAGGGCCGCAGCACCGCCAGCATGCGCTCCGCCAGCAGCGGGTCGTAGCCCTGGGTCGGGTCCTTCAGCTTGGCGCCCTGGGCGATGGCGATGGTGCGCTCCGCCAGGCACTCGAAGACGAGGTAGCGGATGTCGCCCTTCTCGGCCAGTTCCACGGCCGGCTCGATGCGGTCGCCCGAATAGCCGGCGCCCGATCCGATGCGGATGGTCTTCATGATGGTACTCCTGTGTGCGGCCGGTCTTCCGCCGCGTCAGAAGGGGATGACCCCGAGGACCGCCGCGGCGACGGTCATGACGACCGAGGCGGCGAACAGGTAGGGGATCGAGAATTTCTGGTGCTCGCCAAGCCCGATGCCGCACAGGCCGACGACCAGGAAGGTGGCGGGGGTCAGCGGGCTGACCGGGAAGCCGACGGTCATCTGGCCGAGGACGGAGGCCTGGGCGATCTGGATCGGGTCGCCGCCCAGCGTCTTGTAGACCTCGGCGATCACCGGCATCATGCCGAAATAATAGGAATCCGGGTCGAACAGCAGGCTGAGCGGCATCGACAGGATGCCCAGCGCGAAGGGGATGTGCTGCGCCATCTCCGGCGGGACGAAGGCGACGGCGGACTGCGCCATGGCCCCCAGCATCTTGGTGCCGGTCATGATGCCGGTGAAGACGCCGGCCGCCAGCAGGATGCTCGCCATCATCAGCGCCGCCTTGGCGTGGGCGTCGACGCGCTCCTTCTGCATCTTGACGTCGGGATAGTTGATCATCAGCGCCAGCACGGTGCCGACCATGAACATCACCACCGGATCGACCGCGCCCTCGATCATCACGGCCATGATGACGGCGGTGAGGATCAGGTTGACCCAGAACAGCTTCGGACGGCGGATCCTGATCTGCTCCGGCGTCAGCACGCGCGGCGCCGGCCCGACCGGGGCTGCGGCTTCGGGCACCCCCATGGCGCCGACCGACCGCGCCTCCCCCGCCGCGAGCGGCCGGGAGGACAGGCCGAGACGCCGCTCCTCGCGCTTGCCGAGCAGGAAGGCGACGGTGAAGATGAACAGCAGGCCGACGCCCTGCACCGCGATCAGCGGGTTGAAGATGTCGGTCACCGGCACCTTCAGCGCGGCGGCGGAGCGGATCATCGGACCGGTCCAGGGCAGGAAGTTGACGCCCGCCGCCATCGACACGCACAGCGCCAGGATGCGCTTGTCCATGCCCAGCCGCTCGTAGAGCGGCAGCATCGCCGGAATGGTGATGAGGAAGCAGACGGCGCCCGACCCGTCGAGATGGATCAGCAGGGCCAGCAGGGTGGTGCCGACGGTGATGCGCGCCGGCTTGGTGCCGACCACCCGCAGGATGCGGTCGATGATCGGGTCCATCATGCCGGCGTCGGTGACGACGCCGAAGAAGATGATGGCGAAGACGAACATGCCGGCGGTCGGCGCGATGGAGCGGATGCCGGAAATGATGAACTTGCTGGTTTCGAGACCGAAGCCGCCCGCCAGCGCGGCGATGATCGGCACGGCGATCAGCGCGACCAGCGGCGACATCCGGTTGGTCATGATGGCCGTCAGCAGGACGACGATGGTGGCCAGGCCGAGTAGCGCGAGCATGTGACCTCCTCTATGGCCGTTGTTATTGTTGTTTCCCGTCCGTTGCGCGATCTCTCCGCTCCATGCGAAGGATCATGGCGTATGTCTGCGGGCGACCTGTTCCGGTCCCCGAGTAACGCCGCAAGAGCGGATTTCGATAAAACTTCGTCTTTTGCGAAGCCGGCCGACGGAGGGACTGCGAGCGGGGCTTTCTATAGCTCAGCCATTTTGTCGCACCATGCGGGACCGGCGTCCGCGATTGACACTGTACGAACCCACAATCAGATTAGAGAAATGAATTTGTTGTATCACGGTAATTTGATTTTTCTATAAGAGGCGCGCCATGCTGCAGGGAGTGAGACATATCAAGGCCTTCGTCGCGGTGGCCCGTCTCGGCAGCTTCACCAGGGCGGCGGCGGAGGTCAACCTGTCGCAGCCTGCGCTGACCGTGCAGATCCGCCAGCTCGAGGAAAGCCTCGGCGTCCGCCTGTTCGACCGCAACAAGCGCCATGTCGTGCTGACCCAGGCCGGCCGCGACCTGCTGCCCGCCCTGCAGCGGGTGCTGGCCGAACTGGATGCGGTGATGAGCGTCAGCCACGATCTGGCCGGGCTGCGGCGCGGCACGGTGTCGGTCGCCACCCTGCCGTCGGTCGCCGCCGGGCTGCTGCCCATCGCCATCCGCCGCTTCGCCGCCGACCACCCGAACATCGACGTCCGGGTCAGCGACGTCGTCGCCGAGCGGATCATCCAGCTGGTCAAGGCCGAGGAGGTCGATTTCGGCATCGGCAGCCGGGTCGGCCCCGACCGAGACGTCGAAGTGATCGATTTCCTCTGCGACCGCATGTGCGCCTTCTTCCCCGCCGACCACCCGCTGAACGGCCGGCGCCCGCTGCTGCTGAAGGACATCGTCGCCTTCCCGCTGATCCTGACCGCGCGCGGCACCAGCGTGCGCTCGCTGGTCGAGCGGGCGCTGGAAAAGGAGGGGCTGGAGATCAGCCTGTCCTGCGAGGCGAACTACATGTCGACGGCGGTCGGCATGGTGCGGGCCGGCCTCGGCGTCTCGGTGCTGCCGGAATCGGCCGTCGACGCCGCCTCCTGCGAGGGCATCGTCGTCGAGCCGATCCGCACCGCCGGGCTGGTGCGCCGGATCGGCTTCATCCGCAAGGCCGGCCGCTCGCTGTCCCCGGCGGCGGAGCGCTTCGCCGCCCTGCTGCGCGAGGTCGCCGGCCCGACGTTGGCCCACTTCTCCAGTTTGGAGAGCGCTGCGAAACGGTGACGGAAAGGGAATAATTTTTTAACCCGATTGCGTTATTATATTACTGAAATCAGCCAATCCGATTTCAACCGCCCCATTTTCCGTAGTATATCAGTTGCCGCCCCTGAGGCGCGCGACATGAAGGCACCCATGAGATTCCTGGAAAATCTGACGATCCGGGCGAAGCTGACCGCACTGGTCGCCTTGTCCGTCCTGGCCCCGGCCGTCGTCATCGCCATCAGCAGCAGCTTCACCCACCAGCGCATGGTCGACGACCGCATCGACACCATCCGCTCGGCGGTGGAACTGGCGGTCGGCATGGCGAAGGGGCTGAATGCCGAGGTCGAGGCGGGAACCCTGCCGCGCGAGCAGGCGCTGGCGCGCTTCCGCAACGCGGTGCATGCGATGTCCTACCATGACGGCGCCGACTACCTGTTCGCCTACGACCTCAACGGCGTCGCCGTCGCCAACCCCTCCAACCACAAGGCGGTCGGCACCGACCGCATGGGGCTTCAGGACAAGGCCGGCAAGTATTTCGTCCGCGAGATCGTCGAGACGCTGCGCCGCCAGGACAGCGCCATCATCCATTATGTCTGGCCGAAGCTGGGGTCGGACGTCCCGCTGCTGAAGACCAACTACGTCCAGCGCTACCAGCCGCTGGGCCTGATCGTCGGCTCCGGCGTCTACACCGACGACATCGACGCCGCCTATCACGAGTTCCTGGTCAAAACCGGCGCCGCCACCGCCGCGCTGATCGCCGCGCTGGTGCTGATCGCCTTCCTGGTCAACCGCGACATCGTGCGCTCGCTGCACCGGCTGCGCGACAAGATGACGGCGCTCGCCGCCGGCGATTTGGGCGTCGACTTCCCGGAGGCCGCCCGCCGCAACGAGATCGGCGGGATGGCGCAGGCGCTGCAGGTGTTCAAGGAAAACGCCGAGGCCAAGGCCGCCCTGGAAGCCCGCCAGGCCGAGCAGGCGGAGCGCGCCGCGGCGGAAAAGCGGGAGGCGATGACGACGCTCGCCAGCCATTTCGAACAGACCGTCGGCAACCTGATCCACGACGTCGCCGGCGAGGCGGACGCCATCGAACGGCGCGCCCAGGACATGACGCGCGCCGCCGACGAGACCGGCAGGCTGGCCGGCGCCGTCGCCACGGCGACCGAGCAGACTTCCGCCAACGTCCAGACGGTCGCCGCGGCGACGGAGGAGCTGACCAGCTCGATCAACGAGATCAGCCGGCAGGTCGGAGAATCGGCGCAGATCGCCCATGAGGCGGTCGAGAGCGCCGAACGGGCCAACGGCAAGGTCGAGGGTCTGGCCGGCGCGGTGGAACGGATCGGCGCCGTGGTCGGGCTGATCAACTCCATCGCCAGCCAGACCAATCTTTTGGCGCTGAACGCCACCATCGAGGCGGCACGCGCCGGCGAGGCGGGGCGCGGCTTCGCCGTGGTGGCGACCGAGGTCAAGGCGCTCGCCAACCAGACCGCCCAGGCGACGGAGGAGATCGCCGCCCAGGTCGCCGGCATCCAAAGCGAGACCGCCCAGGCCATGCGCGAGATCAGGGACGTGGCGCAGGTCATCGGCCGGGTCAACGACGTCGCCACCTCCATCGCCTCGGCGGTCGAGCAGCAGGGGGCGGCGACCCGCGAGATCAGCCGCAACATCCAGCAGGCCGCCCAGGGCAGCCACGAGGTCTCCTCCGGCATCGGCGGCGTGAACGACGCCGCCGGGCGGAACGGCAAGGTCGCCTACGAAGTGCTGGAGAATGTCCGCGAGCTGTCGATGCAGGCGGACAGCCTGCGCGACGAGGTCGGCCGCTTCCTGGCGCAGGTGCGGGCCGGCTGACCGGCCCACGGCCTTCAGGATCAGGCGGCGCGGACCGTCGACAGGAAGTCCTCGACCTCGCTGCGCAGCCTGACCGCCTCGCGGACGAGGCCGCTGGACGCGGCCAGCACGCCCGAGGCGGCGTTGCCGGTCTGGCCGACGGTCAGGGCGACGTCGGCGATGTTGCTGTTGACCTCCGCCGTGTGGCGCGCCGCCTGCTGGATGTTGGCGCCGATGTCCTTGGTGGCGGCGCTCTGCTGTTCCACCGCGGACGCGATGGCGGTGGCGATGTCGCTGACCGAGGTGATGGTGCTGCCGATGCCCTGCACCGCCGTCACCGTGCTGCCGGTGAATTGCTGGATTTCCGACACCTTGGCCTGGATGTCGTCGGTGGCCTTGGCGGTCTGGTTGGCCAGCGCCTTCACCTCCGACGCGACGACGGCGAAGCCCTTGCCGTGTTCGCCGGCCCGCGCCGCCTCGATGGTGGCGTTCAGCGCCAGCAGGTTGGTCTGGCCGGCGATGGCGTTGATGAGTTCCACCACCTGGCCGATCTCCTGCGCCGCCGAGGCGAGGCCCTGGATCATGCCGTCGATCTTCGCCGCCTCCTCCACCGCCCGGCCGGCGACGCCGGTGGACATGGTGACCTGACGGCCGATCTCGGCGATGGAGGCGAACAGCTCCTCCGTCGCGGCGGCGACGGTGTTGACGTTGCTGCTGGCCTGTTCGGAGGCCTGCGACACCGCATGCGCCTGGGTGCCGGAGAGGTCGGCGGCAGAGGCCATGCCGGAGGCGGTGCTTTCCATCTCGTGGGCCGCGGCGGCGACGGCGGCGACCATCCCCATCACGCGCGCCTCGAAATGGGCGGCCATGTCGAGCAGGGCGGCGCGCCGTTCGGCCTCGGTGCGGTCCTTCTGCGCCTCGGCCTCGGCCTGCAGGCGGCGGACCTCCAGACCGTTGCGCTTGAAGTCCTCCAGCGCGCGGGCCAGGGTGCCGACCTCGTCCTTGCGGTCCTGGTGGTTGATCGCGACGGACAGGTCGCCGGTGGAGATGCGGTTGGTCGCGCCGGTGAGGTGCAGGATCGGCGTGGTGATGCGCCGGCCGATCCACAAAGCGAGGCCGAGGCTGGCCGCCGCCAGCACCGAGACGGCGAGGGCGATGTGCAGCATGGTGCGCGTCCGCGCCGCGGCGACGGTGTCGAGATAGACGCCGGAGCTGACGACCCAGCCCCAGCCCTTGGTCAGCTTGGAAAAGGCCGATTTCTCCACCGGATCGCTGGAACCGGGCTTGGGGAAGAAGAAGGAGGAATAGCCGCCGCCGGCTTCGGCCGCCGCGACCTCGTCGCGGACGAACAGCCGGCCGGTCTTGTCGGTGCTGTCCCACATCGCCTTGCCTTCGACCTGCGGGTTCAGATGGGCCAGGATGTTGCCCTTGCGGTCGAGGATCAGCGTGTATTCCGACCCGTCGTAGCGGGCCGAGCGCGCGACGTCGAGAGCCAGCTTCTGCGCATCGGCGACCGGCAGCTCGCCGGCCGAGGCCCGCTGTTCGAGACGTTCGATGATCGAGGTCACCGTCTCGACGGCGACGCGGGCGCGGGCCTGCCGCTCCTCCATCATCACGGAGCCGAGCGTGTTGGCGGTCAGGATCCCGGCGCCGACCAGCGCAAGGACGGTGATCAGGGGAAGCAGCAGCAGGCGCCCCCGGATGCCACGCAATGCGGAAATCATGTCTCTGTCGCCCCCTGGCGTCTGGCTTCTTGCTGGATATGCGGTGCCGGAACGGCTTGGCCGGCGCCTCACCCGCTGGTGTGGCGCCGGCCGGATCAGTCCCGGGACTCTGCTGTTCAGGCTTTCACATATGATTTACGCGCTACATCTTTCAGTCAACGATTTACCACCTTCGGCGGAAGAGCATAGACCAGCAGGGCGCCGATCAGCAGGCAGCCGGAGAAGAACCACAAAGCCGCGCCGCTGCTGCCGGTCAGGTCGATGACGATGCCGATCAGCGAGTTGCTGACGAGGCCGGCGATGCTGGCCAGCGAGATCGCCATGGCGAAGCCGGTCGCCGCCGCCGTGCCCTTCAGGAAGGTGGCCGGCAGGCTGAAATAGGCGGGAAGCGGCCCCAGCACGCCGACCGACGCGACGGTGAACAGCGCCACGGTGGCGACGAGGTTGTCGGCGAAGAAGGTGCTGGTCGCCAGCGCGGCGGAGGCGGCCAGGAAGGGGACGATGATGTGCCAGCGGCGCTCGCGCTTCCGGTCCGAACTGGCGCCGATCAGCAGGATGCCGATCACCGCCAGGATGTTGGGGATCATCGTCAGCAGGCCGATGTGGAACGGGTCGACCACGCCGGTCTTGCGGATGAAGGTCGGCAGCCAGAAGCCGATGGCGTAGGCGGTCAGCAGGATGGCGAAGTCGATGCCGCCCAGCATCCACACCTTCAGGTTCAGGAGCCCTTCCTTGAAGCTGTGGCCGGCATGCTTGGCCTCGGACTCGTCGCCGTGCAGGTCGGCGGCCAGCCGCGCCTTCTCGTCGCCCGACAGCCACTTGGCGTCGCGGAAGGAGTTGGGCAGCGCCACGAAGGTGAGGAAGCCGAGCAGCACGCTGGGGACCGCCTCCAGCAGGAACAGCCACTGCCAGCCGCGCAGGCCCTGGACATGGTCGAAATTGCTCATGATCCAGCCCGACAGCGGGCCGCCGATCACGCTGGACAGCGGCAGGCCGATGACGAACAGCGCCATGATCCGGCCGCGGCGGTAGGTCGGGAACCACAGCGTCAGGTAATAGAGCACGCCCGGCAGGAAGCCGGCCTCGGCGGCGCCCAGCAGGAAGCGGACGGCGTAGAACTGGGTCGGGGTGGAGACCAGCATGGTGGCGGCCGACAGCAGGCCCCAGGTGATCATGATGCGGGCGATCCACAGCCGCGCGCCGACCTTGGTCAGCACGAGGTTGCTCGGCACCTCGAACAGGATGTAGCCGACGAAGAACAGGCCGGCGCCCAGGCCGTAGGCCGCCTCGCTGAACTGGAGGTCGCCCATCATCTGCAGCTTGGCGAAGCCGATGTTGATGCGGTCGAGATAGGCGGCCAGATAGCAGAAGCAGAGGAAGGGAATGAGGCGCCAGGTGACCTTCTTGTAGAGCTGTTCCGCATCGACGGACTGCGCCGCGCCAAGCGCGGCGCTGGCCGCCGCATCCGCCGTCGTCGTCTGGGCATAGGACATGTCGTCTGTCTCCTTACGCTGATCGCGTTGTGAACCCGTCCTGTTTCTGGTACCGGCGCCGCCTGTCTCGGGAACGGCGCCGGGGGTCGGCCCCAGTTTTGTTTTTTGTTGGTCCTGAAGTACTTCGGTCCGTTCACCTCGCTTCACGGGATGCGCGCATCCCGCGACGCGGCAAAAACCCTCTCCCGCCCCGGGAGAGGGAGGGGACCCGCCGCGAAGCGGTGGGGAGGGTGAGGGGTGATCCAAGCATCCTGAACCGCATGGCTTCGTGCCCAACCCCTCACCCTTCCCATGCTCCGCATGGGCCCCTTCCCTCTCCCAGGGCGGGAGAGGGAGCTCCTCACCGGCCGAACCGGGCGAGCGCCTCCTGCTTGCTCACCACGTCGCCGTATTTGCTGTCGATGTCGAACAGGTTGGCCTCGTGCGGGCCGTCATGGCGGTCGCCGACGCACTCGCGCACCACGATGGTGCGGAAGCCGTGCTGGACCGCGTCGACGGCGCTGGCGCGGATGCAGCCGCTGGTCGAGCAGCCGGTCAGCACCACCGTGTCGATCCCCATGGCATGCAGCATCGGCGCGAGGCTGGTGCCGAAGAAGGCGCTGGCATATTGCTTGGAGATCACCACCTCGTCCGCCCGCGGCGCGACCTCCGGGCAGAAGGCGGCGAGCGGGTTGCCCTCCACCATGTCCTTCATCACCGGGGCCTTGCGCACCCACATGCCGCCATCGGCGAAATGGCCGGGATGGTAACGGATGTTGGTGTGGACGACCGGAATGCCGGCCTTGCGGGCGGTGTCGAGCAACTCCACCGTCTCCGCCACCGCGCGCACCACGCCGGGGGCGTAGAGCGGCGCGCCTTCGCTGGTGTAGCCCTGCATGAAGTCGATCACCAGCAGGGCCGGCCGCTCGCCGAAGCCGATCCGGTTGCCCCAGACGCCCTTGTAATTGTCGGATGCGCTCTGCCCGTCGGTCATTGGTCCGCTCCTCAATAGGCGCCGGACAGCAGGGCGCCGGCGCCGGGCACGACCGGCTCCAGCTTCAGCGCCTTCAGCATGGCGTAGGTCGTGGCGATGGCGGCGGTCAGCACCGGCTTGCCGGTCTCCGCCTCCACCCGCGGCACCACCGGCAGCGACGGCATCTGCACGCAGGCGGACAGGACGACGACGTCCACCCCCTCCAGGTTCATGCCGCGCACGATGTCCGGCAGGCGGTTGGGGTCGTGGCGGGCGACGTCGAGGTTGTCGGGGATCTCCAGCGCGCGCCAGTCCTGCACCTCGAAGCCCTCGGCGCGGATATAGTCCACCACCAGCTCGGTCAGCGGACGCATGTAGGGGGCGACGATGGCGATGCGCCTGGCGCCCATCACCTTCAGCCCGTCGACCAGCGCGCCGGCGCTGGTCACCACCGGGGCCGGCGCCTCGTTCTCCAGCGTCTTGCGGGCGAGCCGCGCCTCGGAATCGCGGTGATAGCCGAGACCCATCGACATGATGGCGACGAGGCAGGCATAGCCCAGCACATCGACGCGGGCGTCCGACAGCTCGACGGCGCAGCGGTCGGACTCGGCGTCCATCGCCGCCAGCTCCTCCTTCCTGACCGTCTTCATCCGCATGCGGGCGGAATGGAAGGTGAAGCGTTCGGGGCGGATCGCCTGACGCGCGGTCAGCATGGCCGGGATTTCCGTTTCCATGGTGACGTTGGAGCTGGGGACGATCTGGCCGATGCGGTACAGCGAAGACATGGGCTTGGTTCCTGTGTGTCAGGCGAGGTGATGGCCGAGGCCGTCGCCGAAGGCGGCGAGAAAGCCTTCAAGGTCGTCCCAGGGGATCATGTGCCCGGCGTTGGGAACCCGGGCGATGCGGATGGCGGGCTGGAGGCGGGCGATCTCCGCCTCGTCCTCCGGCTGGATCACGCCGCCGCGGCCGGCGACGATCAGCAGGGCCGGGACCGGCAGCTTGGGCAGGTCGGCATGGATGTCGTCCCGGTGGAACCCTTCATAGGCCTGGACGATGGCCGGCTCGTAGCAGGTGTGCAGCCATTCGGCGCGCAGCCGCAGCTGCTCCTCCGTCCAGGTCGGGCAGAAGGCGCGCATGGCCTCGGCGTCCATGCCCTTGAGCGACTGGCGGATCGAATCGACGTACCAGGGCAGCCCGCTGGGATAGGGCCGGCGGCCGGGTCCGGAGACCGGCGGATCGATCAGCACCAGCTGGCGCAGGCCCTTCCCTTCACCGCGCACCGAGGCGCGGATGGCGAAGCGGGCGCCCATGGAATGGCCGGCCAGCACGTAGTCCGTCAGCCCCAGCGCCGCCACGAAGCCGTTCACGTCGTCGGCGCAGGCGTCGATGCCGTAATCCAGATGCGGCCCGCTTTCCGACAGCCCGCGCCCGCGCACGTCCAGCACATAGGTGTCGAACTGCCGCCCGAACCGCTCGGCGACGAAGCCCCAGGTGACGGCCGGGCTGGTGATGCCGGGGATCAGCACGATGGCCGGCCGGCCGTCCTGCCGCTCCCCGCCATAGCGCAGGTAATGCTGGCGGATGCCGTTGGCCTGGACGTTGGCGCCATAGAGGAAGGTGGAGGCGGTCATGCCGCGATGCCTTCGCGCAGCGGCTGCTCATAGACGTCGTAACCGAAGACCCAGGCGGGATCCTCCTGGTCGCGCAGGAAGGTGTTGGCGTTGGACACCGCCTGCACGCGGGTCGCGCGGTCCTTGCGGTTGGCCTCGTACAGCGCGAAGGCGCTGCGGTAGTCGGTCAGGCCGGTCTCGCTCAGGCAGCGCGTCAGCATCGCCGCGTCCTCGATCGCCATGCCGGCGCCCTGGGCCATGTGCGGCTTCATCGGGTGGCAGGCGTCGCCGAGCAGGACCAGCCGGCCGCGGCTCCACAGCGGCAGCGGGTTGCGGTTGCGCAGCGGCCATTTGGTGACCTCCTCCGTGCACTCGATCAGCGCCTGGACGGTCGGGTGATAGCCCTGGAAGGCCTCGAACATCTCTTCGCGGCTGCTGTCGACGAAGGCTTCCTGGAAGTCCCAGGCCGGGTGCGGCACGCCGGTGACGTAGTAATATTCGTCGCGCTTCCCGGTGGTGAAATAGACCATCATGTGACGGTCCTCGGTCCACCACTTGATGCAGTCCTCGAAATTCAGGTCGTATTTCGCCAGCTGGTCGCCGCGGATCAGGGCGCGGTGGGCGACCCAGCCGCTGTAGTTCGGCGCCTCGACCCCCAGCAGGGCCTCGCGGATGCGGGAATTGATGCCGTCGGCGCCGATGACGATGTCGGCGCGCGCCTCCGTCCCGTCGGCGAAGGTCATGTGGACGTCGTCGCCGCTGTCGGTGATCGTCTCCAGCCGCTTGTCGAAGCGGACGGAGCCGGGGGCCAGCGTGTCCATCTGCAAGAGATGCATGTCGCCGCGGTGGACGGTGACGTAGGCGGCGCCGTATTCCCGCTTGGCGAAGTCGCCGAGCGGGATGCGCGACAGGTAATCGCCGGTGAAGCCGTCCCGGCTGAACCAGAAGTCCGGCTTGGATCCCATCGCCTCCAGCGGCTTCTCGATGCCGAGCCGGCGGAACACCTTCATCACGTTGGGGCCGACATGGATGCCGGCGCCAAGCCGCGAGAATTCCGGCGCCTGCTCATAGACGTCCACCTGGAATCCGGCCTGCTGCAACAGGCTGGCGGCGGCGGCACCGCCCAGGCCGGCTCCGACGATGGCGATTCTCTGAGTCTTTCCCATGGATATGGCCCTTTGCTGGAGTGGGGTGCCGGGCCGCGCCGGCAAGGGGGCTGCGGCCGGATGCGAGGGTGCGGGACGGGTATCCGGGAACATGTCGCCCGGACCCAGGTCGGCCACCATCGTGCTGAACTCGATATAGAGTGTGTACGCTGTTTTAACTTGCCCCGCAACATATTTCGTCATACAAGAACACTCGGGCTTTGCGGAGCTGTCCGGGCAGCTTCGCGCCTGAAACGATTATGTTTTGACCATTCATCGCCTCGTTTTTGATCGAAGATGCTCATTTTCTGCTCGCTTCCAGCCTCGGACAGCGATGCGGGAACGGCCCTATTGTCCCGCTCCAAATTAAGCTTATACGCTTTAAATATGGTGCCCGCCCGCCGCCGGACCGGTGGGTGGATGTCTGGAAACCCGGCCCGGATCGCGCCCCTTGCGACCGCGGCCCCCAAGGTTGGGAGAGATGGCATGCCGGTGAGCGACCGCGAGCTGACGCAGATGTTCGAACGGGTCCTGACCCTGTCCAAGGTGGACAAGACCCAGAGCGTCGCTGTGCTTAAGAGCGACTATTCCAACCCGCGCATCGTGCGCGCCGCGATGGACGCGGCCCAGCGGCTGGGCGCCAGCGTGTACGGCGTCGAACTGCCGGCCTTCAACCACCCGCGCGCGATGGGCATGGACATGACCGCCTATTGCGGCGACACGCCGTTGACCGGCCACCCGGCCGCCCAGCGCGCGCTGGAGGCGGCCGACCTGATCGTCGACACCATGATGCTGCTGCATTCGCCGGAGCAGGAGCAGATCCTGAAGACCGGCACCCGCATCCTGCTGGCGGTGGAGCCGCCGGAGGTGCTGGCCCGCATCCTGCCGACCGAGGAGGACAAGCTGCGCGTCAACGCGGCGGCGGAACGTCTGAAGCGCGCCCGCTCCATCGCCGTGACGTCGAAGGCCGGCAGCGATTTCCGCGCGACGCTGGGCCAGTACCCGACGGTGACGGAATATGGCTTCGCCGACGAGCCCGGCCGCTGGGACCATTGGCCGAGCGGCTTCCTGTTCTCCTGGCCGGACGAGGGCAGCGCCGAAGGCACGCTGGTGCTCGACGTCGGCGACATCCTGCTGCCCTTCAAGACCTATGTGCGGGAGACGGTGACGCTGGAGATCGAGGAGGGCTTCATCCGCCGCATCCATGGCGGGTTCGAGGCGGAGTACCTGCGCGACTACATGGCCTATTTCAAGGATCCGGAGGTCTACGGCATCTCCCACATCGGCTGGGGCCTGCAGCCGCGGGCGCAATGGACGGCGATGGGGCTGCACGACAAGAACGACGGCATGTGCATGGACGCCCGCGCCTTCTACGGCAACTTCCTGTTCTCCACCGGCCCCAACACCGAGGTCGGCGGCAGCCGCAAGACCCCCTGCCACATGGACATCCCGCTCCGCGGCTGCGACGTCCTGCTGGACGGCGAGCCGGTGGTGCTGGCCGGCGACGTGGTGGCGCCGGAGGCGTCGAAGGCATGAAGGGGTGCATAACCGAGGGCATGATTGGGAGCATTGCCAGGGCCAGGCCATGGGCGGGTCGCCGCCCTTCCCTGCCCCCGCCGCCGCTGCTATCGTTCGCCCCCCTCTCCGGTCCACCGCATGTTGTTCCCGATGCCCCAAGACCTGCTGCCCGAAGACGGCACCGAAACTGGCCCCGGAGACGCGGAGTACGTCTTCTCCGACCAGATCGGCCATCTGCTGCGGCGGGCCTACCAGCGGCATCTCGCCATCTTCCAGCGCAACGCCTGCGACCCGCAGCTGACCTCGGTGCAGTTCGTCACGCTCTGCGCCATCCGCGACAACGGGCCGAGCTCGCTGATCGAGCTGGTGAAGTCCACCGCCATCGACCAGGCGACGATCCGCGGCATCGTCGACCGGCTGAAGGCCCGCGGGCTGATCAGCCAGACCTCCGACCCGCAGGACCGGCGCAAGGTCATCAACTGCCTGACCGGCGAGGGCCGGCAGATGCTGGAGGACATGGTGCCCTGCGCCAGGCGGATCAGCGAGCTGACCATGGGGCAGCTCAACCCGGCGGAGCGGCTGGCGGTCACCCATGTCCTGCGGAAGATGATCGCGCAGGACGGGGAGGAGTAACCTCCCGCCGGATGGCTCTTAGACCGGTCCACTCTGCGGATGCCGCGGGGATGCGGGACCCATCGCACCGGACGGACGCCTTATGGAAAAGACCATCGCGCTGCGGGTGAACGGCCGCGCCGTCTCGGTGACGGCGATGGCCGACACGCCGCTGCTCTACATCCTGCGCAACGACCTCGCCCTGAACGGGCCGAAATACGGCTGCGGGCTCGGCGAATGCGGGGCCTGCACGGTCATCCTCGACGGCGTCGCCGCGCGGTCCTGCGTCGTCCCGCTGGCCGGCGCGGAAGGGCGCGCGGTGGTGACTCTGGAAGGGCTGGGCAGCAGCAGCGCCCCGCATCCGGTCCAGCAGGCCTTCATCGACGAGCAGGCGGCCCAGTGCGGCTATTGCATGAACGGCATGATCATGACCGCCAAGGCGCTGCTCGACCGCAACCCCGCGCCCACCATCGACCAAGTGCGCCGCGCCCTGTCCGGCAACCTGTGCCGCTGCGGCACCCATGTCGAAATCCTGCGCGCCGTCATGCGGGCTGCGCGGCTTCTCTCCTCCCCCGGAGCACATGATGATGATCAACCCGACGCCGGGGCCGACGCCCGGCCAGACGCCCGCCCCGCAGTCCCGGCAGACGCCGACCCGTGCGGAGCTGATGGCGGCGTCCGGCGTCCTGCTGATCGTTGACGAGATCCAGCCGCCCTCCGGCCCGGTCGCCAAAGGGGCCACCGCGACGCCCAAGCCGCCGGAAACGGCGCTGTTCCTGGCGGTGCGCGACGACGGGCAGGTCTTCGCCTTCAACGGCCACGTCGATCTCGGCACCGGCATCCAGACGGCGCTGACCCAGATCGTCGCCGAGGAGCTGGACCTGCGCATGGACCAGCTCCGCATGGTGCTGGGCGACACCGGCCGCACGCCCAACCAGGGCGCCACCATCGCCAGCGCCACCATCCAGATTTCCGCCGTTCCCCTGCGCAATGCGGCGGCGGAGGCGCGGCGCTACCTGCTGGAGCGCGCCGCCGCCCTGTTCGGCGTGCCGGCGGGCGAGTTGCGCGTCGAAGAGGGCGTGGTGATCGCAGGAGACGGCAACCGCCGCGTCTCCTACGGCGAGCTGGTGCGGGGCGAGCGGGTGGAGTTGCGCATCAGCGGCGACGCCCCGCTGAAGGCCCGCGAGCAGTACAGGCTGGTCGGCAAGGGGGCGCCGCGCATCGACATCCCGGCCAAGGCGACCGGCGAGTTCTCCTATGTGCATGACCTGAGGCTGCCGGGAATGCTGCATGGCCGGGTGGTCCGCCCGCCCTATGCCGGCATCGACAGCGGCGAGTTCGTCGGCAACAGCCTGGAGAGCGTCGACGAAAGCTCCATCGCCGACATCCCCGGCGTCATCAAGGTGGTGGTGCTGCGCGACTTCGTCGGCGTGGTGGCGGAGCGGGAAGAACAGGCGATCAAGGCGGCGCGCGCCCTGAAGATCGCCTGGAAGCCCTGGACCCGCAAGCTGCCCGACCTGTCGAACCTCGCCCAGGCCCTGCGCGACAACCCCAGCACGCCGCGCAAGGTGCTGGACAAGGGCGACGTCGATGCGGCCCTCGCCGCCGCCGACCAGCGGATGACGCGCACCTATGTCTGGCCCTACCAGATGCACGGCTCCATCGGGCCGTCCTGCGCCGTCGCCGACTGCAAGGCGGACCGCGCGACCGTCTGGTCCGGCACCCAGAACCCGCATCTGCTGCGCGCCGACCTCGCCTGGCTGCTGGACTGGCCGGAGGAGCGGATCGACGTGGTGCGCATGGAGGCCGCCGGCTGCTACGGCCGCAACTGCGCCGACGACGTGGCGGCGGATGCGCTGCTGCTGTCGCAGGCGGTCGGCCGGCCGGTGCGCGTCCAGCTGAGCCGCGAGCAGGAACATCTGTGGGAGCCGAAGGGCACCGCCCAGCTGATGGAGGTCGATGGCGGCATCAGTGCCGACGGCGGCATCGTCGCCTACGACTTCGCCACCAGCTATCCCTCGAACGGCGCGCCGACGCTGGCGCTGCTGCTGACCGGGCGGGTCGATCCGGTGGCCGCGGTGTTCGAGATGGGTGACCGCACCTCCATCCCGCCCTACGACTACGAGAACATGCGGGTGGTCATCAACGACATGGCCCCCATCGTTCGCGCCTCCTGGATGCGCGGCGTGTCGGCGATGCCCAACAGCTTCGCCCATGACAGCTACATCGACGAGCTGGCCTTCGCCGCCGGGGCCGATCCGGTGGAATTCCGCCTGCGCCACCTGCGCGACGACGAACGCGCCGCCGACCTGATCCGCGCCGTCGCCGGCCGCGCCGGCTGGCAGCCGCGCACCGCTCCGCAGCAGACCCCGCCGGAGGGCGACGTGCTGCGCGGCCGCGGCTTCGCCTATGCCCGCTACATCCACAGCAAGTTCCCCGGCTTCGGCGCCGCCTGGGCGGCCTGGGTCGCCGACGTGGCGGTGGACCGCAGGACCGGCGAGATCGCGGTGACCCGCGTGGTCGTCGGCCATGACGCCGGCCAGATGATCAACCCCGACGGCGTGCGCCACCAGATCCACGGCAACGTCATCCAGTCGGCCAGCCGGGTGCTGAAGGAACAGGTGGAGTTCGAGGATTCGGTGGTCGCCGCCAGGGAATGGGGCGGCTACCCGATCATGACCTTCCCCGAGGTGCCTGACATCGACGTGCTGATGATGCCGCGCGAGACCGAACCGCCGCTGGGATCGGGCGAATCCGCCTCCGTTCCCAGCGCGGCGGCCATCGCCAACGCCATCTTCGACGCCACCGGCATCCGCTTCCGCGAGCTGCCGATCACCGCGGAGCGGGTGCGCGAGGCGCTGAACGGCCCGTCCGAACCGGTTCCGCCCGCCCCGCCCGAAGCCGCCAAGCCGCGCAGGCGCGGCTGGAAGGCATGGCTCGGCGCCTCGCTGACCGGCTTGTGCGGCGTGATGGTCGGCATGGCCAGCAGCGCCCTGCCCTTCCGCGCCGAGATCGCCCCGGTCCCGCCGCCCTCAGCCGGGCTGTGGTCGTCCGCCACGCTCGAACGCGGGCGGCAGCTTGCGGCACTCGGCGACTGCGCGGTCTGCCACACGGCGGAGAACGGCGCCACCAATGCCGGCGGGCGCCCCTTCGAGACGCCGTTCGGCACCGTCCACAGCACCAACATCACGCCGGATGCGGAGAGCGGGATCGGGCGCTGGTCCTTCGCCGCCTTCGACCGGGCGATGCGCGAGGGGATCGGCCGCGACGGCCGGCATCTCTACCCGGCCTTCCCCTACACCGCCTTCCGCAACATGACCGACGACGACATGCAGGCGCTCTACGCCCACCTGATGACGCAGCCGGCGGTGCGCGGCGAGGCGCCGCCCAATACCATGCGCTTCCCCTTCAACCTGCGCCCGATGATGGCGGGGTGGAACACGCTGTTCCTCAACCGCGAGACCTACAGGCCGGATCCGCAGCGGAGCGCCGAGTGGAACCGCGGCAATTATCTGGTCAACGGCCTGGGGCACTGCGCCGCCTGCCACAGCCCGCGCAACGCGCTGGGGGCGGAAAAGCTGGGGGAAGCCTTCCTGGCCGGCGGCACCGTCGACGGCTGGGAGGCGCCGGCCCTGACCGGCCTGTCCAAGGCGCCGAAGCCCTGGACGGCGGACGACCTGTTCACCTACCTGCGCACCGGCTTCTCCCAGCGCCACGGCGTCGCCGCCGGCCCGATGGCCGCGGTGGTGCATGAGCTGTCCACCGTGCCGGAGACGGACGTGCGGGCGATGGCGGTCTATCTCGCCTCTCTGGGCGGCGATGTGGGCGGCGATGCCAGGGAGGCACCGGCCGCCAGCCCGGCCCCGGTCAGTTCCGCCAATGGCGAGCGCATCTTCAACGGCGCCTGCAAGGCCTGCCACAGCGACGGCGAAGGGCCGACGCTGTTCGGCGTCAGCCCGTCGATGGCGGCGAACAGCAACGTCCACAGCGACAGCCCCGACAACCTCGCCCGCGTCATCCTGCACGGCATTCAGAAGCCGGCGACCCGCGACCTCGGCTACATGCCGGCCTTCCGCGACAGCCTGTCCGACCGTCAGGTCGCCGACCTGATGGCCTATCTGCGCGGCCGCTTCGCGCCGGACAAAACCGCCTGGACCGACATCGCGAACGTAGTGGCGAAGGCGCGGGCCAATCCGGGGACCCATTGAGGCCGGGGACGCATTGAGGCGACGGCGGCACGGCCCCGATCCGGCCGCCGGTCCGGTCGGCTCAGGTCACCGGCGCCGGGTTGAACAGGGTCAGCGCGTTGCGCAGGCCCCAATGGTCGGCCCAGGTCTGCTTGCGGCCGCTCGCCACCTCCAGGATCAGGCGGAACAGTTCCCAGCCCACATCCTCGATGCTGGCTTCGCCGGTGGCGATGCGGCCGGCGTCGACGTCGATCAGGTCGTGCCAGCGCGAGGCCAGCTCGGTCCGCGTCGCCACCTTGATGACCGGCGCCATGGCGAGGCCGTAGGGCGTGCCGCGGCCGGTGGTGAAGACCTCGATGTTGCAGCCCGACGCCAGCTGCAGCGTGCCGCAGATGAAGTCGCTCGCCGGGGTGGCGGCATAGAGCAGCCCCTTGCGCGTCGCCCGCTCGCCCGGCGCCAGCACGCCGGCGATCGGGCTGGTGCCCGACTTGGCGATGGATCCCAGCGCCTTCTCCACCACATTGGCGAGGCCGCCCTTCTTGTTGCCGGGGGTCGGGTTGGCGCTGCGGTCGGCCGAACCGGTCTGGAGATAGTCGTCGTACCAGCGCATCTCGCGGATCAGCGCCCGGCCGGTCTCCTCGTCGATGGCGCGCGGGGTCAGCAGATGGATGGCGTCGCGCACCTCCGTCACTTCGGAGAACATGACCGTCGCCCCGGCCCGCACCAGCAGGTCGGCGGCATAGCCCAGCGCCGGGTTGGCGGTCACGCCGGAAAAGGCGTCGCTGCCGCCGCATTGCAGCCCGACGACGAGCTCCGACGCCGGGCAGGTCTCGCGCCGCCGCTCGTTCAGCTGCGCCAGCCGGCGGTCCGCCATCTCCATAATGGAGGCAACCATGTCGCCGAAGCCCTGGTGGCGCTCATCCTGCAAGGTGACGATGCTCGGCTCCACCCCGGCCGGCAGCAGCCGTTCCGGCTGGAGCTTCTCGCAGCCCAGCCCGACCACCATCACCGCCCCGCCCAGGTTGGGGTTGCGGGCGAGGTTCTGCAGCGTGCGGATCGGCACCACGGCGCCCGGCGCGTTGATCGCCACGCCGCAGCCGTAGGTGTGGTTGAGGGCGACAACGTCATCGACGTTGGGGTATTTCGGCAGCAACTCCTTCTTGATGCGCTCGATGGCGAAATCCATCACCCCGGCGACGCACTGCACGCTGATGCTGATGCCCAGCACATTCTTGGTGCCGACCGTCCCGTCGGGATTGCGGTAGCCCTCGAACGTGTAGCCCTCCAGCGCCGGGGCGTCGGGCGGCACGGCGGTCGCCAGCGGCAGCGTGTCCAGATCCGGCGCCTCCGGAAGGCGGACCAGAGACTCCTCGATCCAGGCGCCGCGGCGGACCGGCCGGGCGGCGGTGCCGATCACCTGCCCGTAGCGGACGATCGACGCCCCTTCGTCCAGATCGGCCAGCGCCACCTTGTGGCCCTGCGGCACGAAATCGGTCAGGACCAGCCCGCACTCGAACTCCGTCCCCGGCGGCAGCCCGCCGGAATTCACCACGATGGCGACGTTGTCCTCGGGATGGACCAGGATGTAGAGAGGCTTCTGGGTCATGGCTTGCCCTGACTGTTTGGTCGGGATGGCGGCGTTATGGAACGGCACCGGATCATCTGATGGGCTTTTCTCAGCCGTCATTCCCGCGAAGGCGGGAATCCAGCCGTCCCAAGCACTTGGACCGGCAACCTGGATCCCCGCCTACGCGGGGATGACGGCCGATCACGGTCGTTAAAAACTCACAGCCTCACCGCACCAGGCACGGCCGCTTGTTGTCGAACGTCCAGCCGGGGATCAGGTACCGCATCGCCGTGGCGTCGTCGCGCGCGCCCAGCCCGTGCCGCTTGTAGAGGTCGTGCGCCTTCGCCAGCTCGTCCATGTCGATCTCCACCCCCAGCCCCGGCTTCTGCGGCACGGCAACCAGACCGCCCTCGATCCGGAAGGGTTCCTTGGTCAGGCGCTGGCCGTCCTGCCAGATCCAGTGGGTGTCGATGGCGGTGATGCGGCCGGGGGCGGCAGCGGCGACATGGGTGAACATCGCCAGCGAGATGTCGAAATGGTTGTTGGAGTGCGACCCCCAGGTCAGCCCCCACTCGTGGCACATCTGGGCGACGCGGACGCTGCCCTGCATGGTCCAGAAATGCGGGTCGGCCAGCGGGATGTCGACCGACTGAAGCTGGATGGCATGGCCCATCTGGCGCCAGTCGGTGGCGATCATGTTGGTGGCGGTCGGCAGGCCGGTGGCGCGGCGGAACTCCGCCATCACCTCGCGCCCGGAATAGCCCTGCTCGGCGCCGCACGGATCCTCGGCATAGGCCAGCACGTCGCCCTTGCCCTTGCACAGCCGGATCGCCTCCTCCAGCGACCACGCGCCGTTGGGATCGAGCGTGACGCGGGCCTGGGGGAAGCGGCGGGCCAGCGCCGTCACCGCCTCGATCTCCTCCTCGCCGCGCAGCACGCCGCCCTTCAGCTTGAAGTCGTTGAAGCCGTAGCGGTCGTGCGCCGCCTCGGCCAGCCGCACCACCGCGTCGGGGGTCAGCGCCACCTCGTTGCGCAGGCGGAACCAGTCGTCCTTCGCGTCCGTCTCCGCCCGGTACGGCAGGTCGGTCTTGCCACGGTCGCCGACATAGAACAGGTAGCCCAGCATCTCCACCGCGTCGCGCTGCTGCCCCTCGCCCAGCAGGGCCGCCACCGGCACCTCCAGGAACTGGCCCAGCAGGTCGAGCAGCGCCGCCTCCAGCGCCGTCACGGCGTGGATGGCGATGCGCAGGTCGAAGGTCTGCAACCCGCGCCCGCCGGAATCGCGGTCGGCGAAGGCCTTGCGGGCGGCGTTCAGGATGTTGTTGAAGGCGCCGATCGGCTGGCCGACCACCAGGGCGCGGGCATCCTCCAGCGTCTGGCGGATCTTTTCGCCGCCCGGCACCTCGCCGACGCCGGTGTGGCCGGCGCTGTCCTTCAGGATCACCACGTTGCGGGTGAAATAGGGGGCATGGGCGCCCGACAGGTTCAGCAGCATGCTGTCCTGGCCGGCGACCGGCACGACCAGCAGTTCGGTGACTTTGGGCGAGGACATCTGAGGGGCCATGATGCGGGGTCTCGACAGCGGGAAAGACGGGAAAAGCGGATCAGGCGGCTTGCAGCAGCGCCTGGGTATAGCCGAGCGCGAAGGCGAAGAAGCGCTCGCGGTCGGGATCGAGCTCGGAGAAGGGCACATGGTCGGGGCAGAGGATGCCCTGGTACCCGACCTCGCGGTAGGCGCGGATGCAGGCCGCCATGTCGACCGACCCCTCGTCCGGCATCGCCTCGCGGAAGTCGAGGTAGCCGCCCTTGATGTTGCGGAAATGGACCATGAAGATGCGGTTCTGCGGGCCGAACTCGCGGATCGCCTCCAGCACCGTCTCGGTGGGCGCGCGCGACATCTCGGCGATGGTGCCCTGGCAGAAGTTGAAGCCGAGCGACCTGCTCTCCGGCGCCAGATTGATGAAGCGCCGCAACCCGTCGAGCGACCCCAGCACATGGTGCACGCCGTTGAGGCCGCCCGGCGGATAGGCCGGGTCGTGCGGATGGCAGGCGAGCCTCACGCCGGCCTTCTCGGCGGTCGGCAGGATCGCCTCGACCAGATATTCGATGGCGCGCCAGCCGTCGGCCTCGCTGACGCCGCCGGCCTCGCCCGCCATCACCTGCCCGCAGGTCTCCGGCGCGCCGCGTGCCGCCAGCGGCGACGGCTTGGTCCCCGTCTCGTCTTCCGGCAGGACGGTGCCCCAGTAGGAGAAGCGGGCGTCGTTCTCCGCCTTGTACTCGTCGGCGCGGAAGGTGCTGCACTTCATGCCGCCGCGGCCGTCGACCACGCCGGTGCGGGTGATGCCGACCATGGCGACGGTGTACTTCACCGTATCCACTCCGCCGTCGGCGGCGGCGCGGATGTTGTGGCGCAGCCGCTCGGCGGTGGCCGCCGCCTTCTCCGGCGCCCGCAGGCTGTCGAGCAGGATGGAGCCGACATCCAGCGCCAGGCATTCCAGCGTCAGGCCGTGGCCCTCCACCCACCTGCGCTGGGCGGCGACCTTGCGGCCGTCCCACAGCCCGGCCTCGACGTCGCCGTCGGCCATCACCGGCGCGTTCGGCCGGCTGTCGATAACGATGCCCCGGGCGCCGAGCTGGGCGGACAGGCGCAGGCGCTTGTCGGTGGGGTTGATGAGCTGTTCGCCGATATACATGGGAAGGACCCTCTGCCAGACCGTCCGACGGTTACTTCTTCAATTCCATCCGCTTGATCTCGCCGACGATGACGAGATAGCTGACCGCCGCGATCAGGGCGTTGGCGCCGACGAAGACCAGCGCGCCGTTGAAGGAGCCGGTGGTCTGGATGATGTAGCCGATGACGATCGGCGTGGTGATCGACGAGATGTTGCCGCACATGTTGAACACGCCGCCGCTGAGGCCGGTGATCTCCTTCGGCGCGCAGTCCGACATCACGGCCCAGCCGAGAGCGCCGATGCCCTTGCCGAAGAAGGCGAGCGCCATCAGCGACACGACGATCCATTGCAGATCGGTGTAGTTGCAGGCGATCATCGCCATCGACATCAGCATGCCCAGCACGATCGGCGTCTTGCGCGCCGCCGTCAGGGAATAGCCCCGGCGCAGCATGGCGTCCGACATCACGCCGCCCAGGATGCCGCCGACGAAGCCGCAGATCGCCGGGATCGACGCGATGAAGCCGGCGTTCAGGATCGACATGCCGCGGGCCTGGACCAGATAGACCGGGAACCACGTGATGAAGAAGTAGGTGATGGCGTTGATGCAGAACTGGCCGAGGAAGATGCCGACCATCATGCGGCTGGCGAAGAGCTGGCGGACGTAATCCCACTTCGCCCCGCTCTCGGCGGAGACCGCCGTCTTCCGGCCGTCGTCCATGTTGACCAGCCCGCCGCCGGCGGCGATGTAGTCCAGCTCGGCCTGATTGATGCGGGGATGGTCCTTCGGCGCGTAGACGGTCTTCATCCACACGCCGGCCGTGACGATGCCGAGGCCGCCCATGACGCCGAAGACCCAGTGCCAGCCGAAGGAATGGGTCAGCCAGCCCATCAGCGGCGCGAAGATCACCGTGGCGAAATACTGGGCGGAGTTGAAGATGGCCGACGCGGTCGCGCGTTCGTTCCCCGGAAACCACGCGGCCACCACCCGGCTGTTGCCGGGGAAGGACGGCGCCTCGGCGAAGCCGACGGCGAAGCGCAGGGCGAACAGCAGCATGACCGCGGCCCCGCCGGCGAGGAAGCCGATGGTGCCCTGCATCAGGGTGAAGAGCGACCAGGTGAAGATGCTCAGCCCGTAGACGATCTTCGACCCGTAGCGGTCGAGCAGCCAGCCGCCCGGCAGCTGGCCCAGCACATAGGCCCAGCCGAAGGCGGAGAAGATGAAGCCCATCTCGGCGGCGCTGATGCCCAGCTCCTTCGAGATCACCGGGCCGGTGATGGAAAGGGTCGCCCGGTCGGCGTAGTTGATGACCGTGACCAGGAACAGCATCGCGAGGATGAGGTAGCGGACATTGGTCCGCTTGGCGGTCTGCCCGGCGGCCGCCGCAGCGGCATAGGCGCCGGGTTTGGCACGGGTGTTGGCGGCGGTGCTCTCGATCGTCATGAGATTTCCTCCCTCAAGCCATGAGGGCGGGCAGGCGCGGCAGTCCGTTGCCGGACCCGCTCCGCGGATCCGGCTTGCTGGCTGCACCTTGTGTCCGGCGTCGGGGACTGAAGCCCGGCGCCTGCCCGTCCGGCTTTGGCGTTTCGCCGTGGTTTGACTGGCCCTGGTTTGATTGGCCTTGGCCTATCGGCCGGGACTTACTGGGGTCCCAGCGCCTCGATCAGGGCGCGCAGCTCCTCGACCTCGGCCGGCGTGCAGTCGGTCAGCGGCGCGCGCACCGGGCCGGCGTCGCGGCCGACGATGGCGGCGCCCGCCTTGACGATGCTGACGGCATAGCCGGCCTTGCGGTTGCGGATCGCCAGATAGGGCAGGAAGAACCGGTCGAGCAGCCGGTCGGTGGTGGCGGTGTCGCCCGACGCGACCGCGCGGTAGAACTCCATCGCCGTGCGCGGGATGAAGTTGAAGACGGCCGACGAATAGACCGGGACGCCGATGGCGCGATAGGCCGCGGCATAGACCTCGGCGGTCGGCAGGCCGCCCAGATAGCTGAAGCGGTCGCCCATCCGGCGGCGGATGGTCGTCATCATCTCGATGTCGCCCAGCCCGTCCTTGAAGCCGATCAGGTTGGGGCAGCGCTCGGCCAGCGTCGCCAGACGGTCGGCGCTCAGCTTGCAGGTGGCGCGGTTGTAGATGATGACGCCGATGCCGACCGACTTGCAGATCGCCTCGACATGGGCGGCGACGCCCTCCTGGTCGGCTTCCGTCAGGTAGTGCGGCAGCACCAGGATGCCGGCGGCCCCGGCCTTCTCGGCGGCCCGCGCCATCTCGATGGCGATGCGGGTGGAATAGCCGACGCCGGCGATGATCGGCACCTCCTTGCCGCAGACCTCGACGGCCAGCGAGACGATGCTCCTGTGCTCGTCGGGCGTCAGCGAGAACAGCTCGCCGGTGCCGCCGGCGGCGAACAGGGCCGACGCGCCGTAGGGCTTCAGCCATTCCAGGCGGCGGGCATAGCCGCCCGGCTCGAAGGTGCCGTCGGCGGTGAAATCGGTCAGCGGGAACGAGAGGAGACCTTCGCTGACGACGGCCTTCAGGGCTTGCGGTTCCATCGGGGGCATCCTTGGAAAACGGTGGAGACGATCCGCAGGGAAAAGGCTGCGGGCCGATTGTGGTTTGGATTGTGGTTTGGGACGGTGGCCGGGGCGGCGTCCGATGACAGGACCACTACCATCATATCAGTCATCATACAAGTGGTTTGATGCGCCCGACGGCAATCCGCCTCCCCACCAATCTGTGGTTAGCGGCGGCAACCGCAATCCTGTCTGCCACTAAACGCCCTCTCCCGTCCCTGGCTACGGGATGCACACAACTCAGAGCGATATCAAGCCCCTGGAATAAAAGGAACTTTGCGTCATCCCCGCGAAGGCGGGGATCCAGGAAACTCCGCGATGAAGCGGTTGGAACGGCTGGATTCCCGCCTTCGCGGGAATGACGGCCGAATAGATGCCATTGTTCCAGTGGCTTAAGGGCACATGAGTTGTGTGCATCCCTCTCCCGCCCTGGGAGAGGGAATCAGATGCAAAAAGGGACGCAACCGGCGGCCCGGCGGCGTCCCTTCTGATCCCGCAAACCCGGAATGGGCGGCGGCTCACCCCGTCGCGGTCGTCGCCTTGAAGTCCCCGCCGGCGCGCAGCCGGTCGCGGCTGCCGTTCAGATGCAGGCGCAGCGCGGCGCGGGCGTTTTCCGGGTCCTGCCGTTCGATGGCGGAATAGATGGTCTGGTGCTCGTCGTTGATCCGCCGCAGGTACTGCCTGCGCGAATCCCCTTCCAGATGCCCGTAGCGCACGCGGGCGCGCGGGATCAGCAGCGATCCGAGATAGGAGAACAGGGCCAGGAAATGCTTGTTTCCGGTCGCCGCGGCGATGGCGCTGTGAAAGGCCAGATCGGCGTCGATGGCATCCTCCCCCGCCTCCACCGCCGCCGTCATCGTGTCCAGCGCCTCGCGCATGCGCGCCAGGTGGCTGTCGTCGCGGCGGATGGCGGCAAGATAGGCGGCCTCCGATTCCAGGCTGATGCGGACCTCCAGCACCGAAATAGCCTCGTTCACCGCCTCCAGCGTCGATTCCTCGATGCGGAAGGGCAGGATCGCGGCGTCGCGCAGGACGAAGGCCCCCAGCCCCTGCCGGGTGGAGACCATGCCGACCGCCTTCAGGTTGGCGATCGCCTCGCGCACCACGGTGCGGCTGACGCCGAATTCGTCGATCAGGTCTTGTTCGCTCGGCAGCCGGTCGCCACTCTTGTACTGCCCGCCGGAAATCCGTTCGGCCAGGGCGTCCACCAGTTGCTTCGCCAGCGGATCCCGGCGCCTGCGCGCTGTCATCACCATCCTCACCCAAC
Organism: Azospirillum sp. 412522; assembly: GCF_019805165.1. GTDB lineage: Bacteria > Pseudomonadota > Alphaproteobacteria > Azospirillales > Azospirillaceae > Azospirillum. The sequence continues at coordinate 115,503 of NZ_RWIJ01000020.1, read as the reverse complement.
CAAGGCTCCGGGACGGACCGCCCGTCACCACTCCATGTCCAGAGTTAACACCCCCAAAACCTATACGACAATAGACAAGCCGGATTGCCAGCCCGTGGAGAGACGAAGCATTGGGGGCCGCACCGCACCGGCCCACTTGTATGACGACTGATGTCATGATAGATCGCCTCTCCAACAAATGTCCGGCCGCTCTTGTCGGCGGGCGCCCCTCCCCCGGCGCCCCGCCCTTGAAGGAGACCCCAAGATGACCATCACCGGCGAGATGCTGATCGGCGCGACCGCCCACCGCGGCAGCCAGGGCGAGTTCCGCGCCTTCGACCCCGCCACCGGCGAAGCGCTGGAACCCGTCTTCGGCGGCGGCGGCGCGGCCGAGGTGGAGCGCGCCTGCGCCCTTGCCTGGGCCGCCTTCGACGCCTTCCGCGAGACCGGCCTGGAGCAGCGTGCCGCCTTCCTCGAGACGGTCGCCCAGAACATCCTCGACATCGGCGACGACCTGATCGCCCGCGCCATGGCCGAAAGCGGCCTGCCGCGCGCCCGGCTGGAGGGCGAGCGCGGCCGCACCGTCGGCCAGCTCCGCCTGTTCGCCCAGGTCGTGCGCGAGGGAAGCTGGGTCGAGGCCCGCATCGACCCGGCGCTGCCGGCCCGCACGCCGCTGCCGCGTTCCGACATCCGCCAGCGCCACATCGCGCTGGGGCCGGTCGCCGTGTTCGGCGCCTCCAACTTCCCGCTCGCCTTCTCGGTGGCCGGCGGCGACACCGCTTCGGCCTTCGCCGCCGGCTGCCCGGTGGTGGTCAAGGGCCACGGCGCCCATCCCGGCACCTCGGAACTGGTCGGCCGCGCCATCCAGGCGGCGGTGGCATCCTGCGGCCTGCCCGAAGGCGTCTTCTCGCTGCTGTTCGGCACCGGCAACGAGATCGGCACGGCGCTGGTCGCCGACCCGCGGATCAAGGCGGTCGGCTTCACCGGCTCGCGCCGCGGCGGGCTGGCGCTGATGGAGGTGGCGTCCCGGCGGCCGGAGCCGGTCCCGGTCTATGCCGAGATGAGCAGCATCAACCCGGTCTTCCTGATGCCGGCGGCGCTGGAGGCGAGGGCCGAGGCGCTGGGCAAGGCGTTCGTCGCCTCGCTGACCATGGGCGCCGGGCAGTTCTGCACCAACCCCGGCATCCTGCTGGCGGTGGACGGGCCGGACCTCGACCGCTTCGTCGGGGCGGCGACGGAGGCGTTGGGCGGCAGCGCGGCCTCGACCATGCTGACGCCGGGCATCCATGCCGCCTACGATTCCGGCGTGGCGAAGCTGGCCGGCAGCGGCGCGGTGACGACGCTGGCGCGCGGCCTGGCCTGCAGCGGGCCGAACCAGGCGCAGGCGGCCTTCTTCACCGCGACGGCCGAGGCCTTCCTGGCGGACACCGAGTTGCAGGAGGAGGTGTTCGGCGCCGCCTCGCTGCTGATCCGCTGCCCGGACGTCGCGGCGATGACGGCGGTGGCCGAGCGTCTGGAAGGACAGCTGACGGCGACCTTGCAGATGGACGCGGCGGACAAGGCTGCGGTGGCGGGGCTGATCCCGACGCTGGAGCGCAAGGCGGGCCGCNGGGCCGGACCTCGACCGCTTCGTCGGGGCGGCGACGGAGGCGTTGGGCGGCAGCGCGGCCTCGACCATGCTGACGCCGGGCATTCATGCCGCCTACGATTCCGGCGTGGCGAAGCTGGCCGGCAGCGGCGCGGTGACGACGCTGGGGCGCGGTCTGGCCTGCAGCGGTCCGAACCAGGCGCAGGCGGCCTTCTTCACCGCGACGGCCGAGGCCTTCCTGGCCGACACCGGGTTGCAGGAGGAGGTGTTCGGCGCCGCCTCGCTGCTGATCCGCTGCCCGGACGTCGCGGCGATGACGGCGGTGGCGGAAAAGCTGGAGGGTCAGTTGACGGCGACCTTGCAGATGGACGCGGCGGACAAGGCTGCGGTGGCGGGGCTGATCCCGACGCTGGAGCGCAAGGCGGGCCGCATCCTGGCGAACGGCTGGCCGACGGGGGTTGAGGTCTGCCACGCGATGGTGCATGGCGGCCCGTTCCCAGCGACCTCGGACCCGCGCAGCACCTCGGTCGGCACGCTAGCGATCCGCCGCTTCCTGCGCCCGGTCTGCTACCAGGACATCCCCGCCGACCTGCTGCCGGAGGCCCTGCGCGACGGCAACCCGCAAGGGATCTGGCGGCGCATCGACGGCACGCTTGGACAGGAGTAACCCACGGTCCGAAATGACCGGCGGCCGGGACTGACCGGCAATACCAACCCGCAACGACTGCGTCAGGGGGAGCGCTGACGCAGGGTACACCGTCGGACCCGGCCTCAAGCCGGGTTTGGCGGTCGGGCACGGCGTGCGTCCGCGCACCGCCGGAGTGCCGCTCCCACCCAGTGCATCGAAGCAAAAACAAACCGCATTTAGAGGAAACGCAAATGGTGAGATCAGCCCTGCTGCTTGGCGCAGCCACCCTTTCGCTCGTCTCCGCCCTGGGGGCCACGCCGGCCTCCGCCCAGTCGAAGTTCGACATCACGCTCGGCGGCGACGCCTATTTCGAGGCCGGCTACGTCGACCAGGACCGTGATGCCGGCCAGCGCTCCACCGAGTTCCGCAACCGCCTGCGCCTGCTGGTGACGCCGAAGGCCAAGGCCGACAACGGGCTGGAATACGGCGCCCGCATCCGCTTGCTGGCCGAGAACGGCACCAGCAACGCCCGCACCGTCACCAACGACCGCGCCTTCATCTTCGTCAACGGCGGCTTCGGCGTCCTGCATCTGGGCGTCGAGAACGGCCCGTCCGACGACAGCGGCATCATCGCCCCGTCCGACTGGGGCACCGGCGGCGTCGACGGCTCCTTCCCGTCCTGGCTCGGCAACAGCGCGGCCAATGCGCCGGTCACCATCGGCAACATCCGCGCCCTGATCTCCGGCAACAGCGCCACGCGCGCCACCTACTGGACGCCGGAGATCGCCGGCTTCAAGCTCGGCGCCTCCTACCAGCCGGCGTCGGACAGCAGCAACACCGACGTCAACCGCTCCAAGCTGGCGCTGGCTTCGGCCAACCGTACCGGTGCCTACCGCGACGTCTACGAAGTCGGCGGCACCTACACCAACAGCTTCGGCGGCGTGGCGATCAACGGCAGCCTGTTCTACCTGGGCGGCGAGGCCAAGAACTCCACCACCACCCCGGCGGCGAGCTTCGACGACCTGTCCTCCACCCATGCCGGCCTGACCGTGGCCTATGGCGGGTTGAAGGTCGGCGGCAGCTATGCCTGGTCGGGCGACAGCGGGTATGCCAAGTCCGGCACCGCCGGCATCGTCAGCCGCGAGAAGCAGGACGTGTGGACGGCCGGTGCGCAGTACACCTTCGGCGCCACGACGCTGGGCGTCGGGTACCTGAACGCCAAGGACGCCGGCGACCTGACGGTCCGCGGCCGCAGCAAGTTCGAGCTGATCACCGTCGGCGCCAAGTATGTCGTCGCCCCCGGCTTCAGCCTCGCCCCGGAATACAACCACTTCAAGCTCAGCTCCGACGTCGCCGCCAACAGAGACAAGGGCGACATCTTCATCATCCGCACGGATCTGGCGTTCTAAGAGCCTCTTAACTTCAAAGAGGCCGACCGACGTCCTGGCCTCTTTATCCTTCTCATTCGGCTTCGCGCCGCCCGTGGTGTTCCTCTCCATCCCGCCACGGCGGTTGCGTCCCGGCGCGCTCTCCCTCGGGTGCGTCGGCCCCGGTCCTTGCCGGAACGGGGTCACCTCACGGCCGGGCGGCCTTGCTGCCCGGCCGTTTTTTCGACCGGAATCCGGGCCCGATTGCCGGCCGGATATATCCTTTTCAGCATCGCATTGGTCGAGAATCGTATTGGACAGTTATGGTTCTACGTACTTAAAGTGGGTGCCACGAACAAATTGGACCGGGTTGCGATCGAGACGCTTCCGCCCCCGGTCCCATCGCTCGGCCCCCGTCGAACCAGCACCGCAATAATCCTCGCCATAAAACTCCAGGGAGTGACTCGGATGTCCAGGAAATGGGTGATCTCCGCCGCCACCGCCGCTGCGGCCCTGTTCATCGGGCTCGGCGCCGTCCAGGCGGCCGACAAGAAGCTGGTCGTCGGCTTCTCGCAGATCGGCTCGGAATCGGGCTGGCGCGCCGCCGAGACCAAGACCGCCAAGGCTGAGGCCGACAAGCGCGGCATCGACCTGAAGATCTCCGACGCCCAGCAGAAGCAGGAGAACCAGATCAAGGCGGTGCGCTCCTTCGTCGCCCAGGGCGTGGACGCCATCTTCATCGCTCCGGTGGTGGCGACCGGCTGGGATTCGGTGCTGAAGGAGGCCAAGGAGGCGAAGATCCCGGTGGTGCTGCTCGACCGCCAGATCGAGACCAAGGACCAGAGCCTCTACATGACCGCCGTCACCTCCGACACGGTGCATGAGGGCCGGGTGGCCGGCGAATGGCTGGCCAAGCAGACCGGCGGCAAATGCGCGGTGGTCGAGCTGCAGGGCACCGTCGGCTCCTCGCCCGCCATCAACCGCAAGAAGGGCTTCGACGAGATCGTCGCCAAGAATCCGGGGATGAAGATCATCCGCACCCAGTCCGGCGATTTCACCCGCGCCAAGGGCAAGGAGGTGATGGAGAGCTTCATCAAGGCCGAGAATGGCGGCAAGGGCATCTGCGCCGTCTACGCCCACAACGACGACATGGCCGTCGGCGCCATCCAGGCGATCAAGGAAGCCGGCCTGAAGCCGGGCAAGGACATCCTGGTGGTGTCCATCGACGGCGTGCCCGACATCTTCAAGGCGATGGCGGAAGGCGAGGCGAACGCCACGGTGGAGCTGACGCCGAACATGGCCGGCCCCGCCTATGACGCGCTGATCGCCTTCAAGAAGGACGGCAAGGCGCCGCCGAAGTGGATCCAGACCGAGTCGGCGCTGTTCACCCCGGACACCGCCAAGGCCGAGTATGAGCGTCGCAAGGACGCTTACTGATCTGGGTTGAGGGGCGCAGGAGGGTTCCCTCTCCCGGGGCGGGAGAGGGCATCTTCTCGCGCCCCCACATGTTTCGTTGCGCATCCGGCGAGGTCGGCCATGACGGCATCAACCGCTCCCCCCTCCGCTCCGCTGCTGGCGATCCGCGGGCTGTCGAAGGCCTTCCTCGGCGTCCAGGCGCTCGACGGCGTCGATTTCACCCTGCGTCACGGCGAGATCCACGCCCTGCTGGGCGAGAACGGCGCCGGCAAATCGACGCTGATCAAGACGCTGACCGGCGTCTACCAGCGCGACGGCGGCACCGTGGCGCTGGAAGGACGGGAGATCGCGCCGCGCGGCGTGGAAGAGGCGCAGCGCCTGCACATCGGCACCGTCTATCAGGAGGTGAACCTGCTGCCCAACCTGTCGGTGGCGGAAAACCTGTTCCTGGGCCGCCAGCCGATGCGCTGGGGGCTGGTCGACCGCGGCGCCATGCGGCGGCGGGCGCGGGCGGTGCTGCAGCCCTATGGCCTGTCCATCGACGTGACGGCCCCGCTCGGGCGCTTCTCGGTCGCCACGCAGCAGATCATCGCCATCGCCCGCGCGGTCGACATGTCGGCCAAGGTGCTGATCCTCGACGAGCCGACCGCCAGCCTGGACGCGCAGGAAGTGGCGGTGCTGTTCAAGGTGATGCGGACCCTGCGGTCGCGCGGGATCGGCATCGTCTTCGTCACCCATTTCCTAGACCAGGTCTATGAGGTCTGCGACAGCATCACCGTGCTGCGCAACGGCCGGCTGGTCGGCGAGCGGCGCACGGCGGAGCTGCCGCGCCTCGACCTCGTCGCCATGATGCTGGGACGGGAGCTGGAGGCGGCGGCCCACCGCATCGACCTCGGCCCGGCGGAGGTCGACAGCCGTCCGCCGCTGGCCAGCTTCAAGGGATTCGGCAAGGCGCGCAGCGTCGAGCCCTTCGACCTCGACATCCGCCCCGGTGAGGTGGTGGCGCTGGCCGGGCTGCTGGGATCCGGCCGGACCGAGACGGTGCGGCTGGTCTTCGGCATGGACCGCGCCGACAAGGGCGAGGCGACGGTGGACGGCCGGACGATTCGGCTGAAGGGCCCGCGCGACGCCGTGCGGCTCGGCTTCGGCTTCTGTCCGGAGGATCGCAAGAAGGAGGGCATCGTCGGCGAGCTGTCGGTGCGGGAGAACATCATCCTGGCGCTCCAGGCGCGGCAGGGCTGGCTGAAGCCGATCCCGCGCCGCCGCCAGGAGGAGATCGCCGACCGCTTCATCCGCCTGCTCGACATCCGCACGCCGGACGCCGAGCGGCCGATCCAGCTGCTGTCGGGCGGCAACCAGCAGAAGGCGCTGCTGGCGCGCTGGCTGGCGACTGAACCGCGGCTGCTGATCCTCGACGAGCCGACGCGCGGCATCGATGTCGGCGCCCATGCCGAGATCATCCGCCTGATCGAGCGGCTGTGCGCCGACGGCATGGCGCTGCTGGTGGTCTCGTCGGAGCTGGAGGAGATCGTCGCCTACAGCCGCCGCGTCGTCGTGCTGCGCGACCGCCGCCATGTGGCGGAACTGAGGGGAGGGGAGGTCAGCGTGGAGCGCATCGTCGCCGCCATCGCGTCGGAGACGCCGAATGTCATCGCGTCGGAATCGACCGCCGGAGCCGGATCGGGCGCGGAGGTGCGGCAATGACGCTGTCCGCTCCCGGCCCGGCGCGCAACCTGCCGCAATATGGCGCGCTGATCGCCGTCCTGCTGGCCAACTGGCTGCTGTTTCCCGATTTCTTCGCCATCCGTCTTCAGGACGGCCGGCTGTTCGGCAGCCTGATCGACGTGCTGAACCGCGGCGCCCCGGTGGCGCTGCTCGCCATCGGCATGACCATGGTCATCGCCACCCGCGGCGTCGATCTCTCGGTCGGCGCCGTCATGGCGATCTCCGGCGCCATCGCCGCCACCATGACCGGGGCGGGCTGGAGCCTGCCGGCGGTGCTGGCGGCGTCGCTGGCGGCCGGCCTGCTGTGCGGGCTGTGGAACGGGCTGCTGGTGGCGGTCCTGCGCATCCAGCCGATCATCGCCACCCTGATCCTGATGGTCGCCGGCCGCGGCATCGCCCAGCTGGTGACGGAGGGGCAGATCGTCACCTTCACCAGCCCGTCGCTCGCCTTCATCGGCAGCGGATCCTTCCTGACCGTGCCGATGCCGGTGGTGCTGACCATCGTGGCGCTGGCGGTGACGGCGCTGCTGGTGCGGGCGACCGCGCTGGGGCTGATGATCGAGGCGGTCGGCGTCAACCGGCTGTCGAGCGCCGGGGCCGGCGTCAATACGCCGGTGGTTCTGGTCGCCGTCTATGTCTGGTGCGGGCTGTGCGCGGCGGTGGCCGGGCTGATCGTCACCGCCGACATCCGCGGCGCCGACGCCAACAATGCCGGGCTGTGGCTCGAGCTGGACGCCATCCTGGCGGTGGTGGTCGGCGGCACCTCGCTGCTCGGCGGGCGCTTTGGGCTGGTGCTGTCGGTGGTGGGCGCGCTGATCATCCAGTCGATGAACACCGGCATCCTGCTGAGCGGCTTCAAGCCGGAATTCAACCTGATCGTCAAGGCGGGCGTCCTGCTGGTCGTCCTGCTGCTGCAATCGCCGGCGCTGACCCTGTTCCTGCCGCGGCCAAAGGCCGCCCGGCCGATCGGGACGGTCAAGCCGCCGGTGGCGCCGACCAGCGGAGGGGCGAAACCATGACCGGTGCACTCCAGCGGTTCCTTCCGCTGATCGTCACCACCGCCGTGCTGGTGGTGGGATTCCTGCTCTGCGCGGCGCAGTTCCCCAACTTCGCCTCCTGGCGGGTGGTGGCAAACCTGCTGACCGACAACGCTTTTCTCGGCATCACCGCGGTCGGCATGACCTTCGTCATCCTGTCCGGCGGGATCGACCTGTCGGTCGGGGCGGTGATCGGCTTCACCACCGTGCTGCTGGCCGTGCTGATCGAGCAGGGCGGCTGGCACCCCGTTCCCGCCTTCGCCGTGGCGCTGATCGCCGCCGGCGGGTTCGGGGCGGCGATGGGCGGGGTGATCCATGTCTTCCAGATGCCGCCCTTTATCGTCACGCTGGCAGGCATGTTCATCGCCCGCGGCCTGGGCTTCGTCCTGACCACCGATTCGGTGCCGATCAACCACCCGCTCTACGGCGAGCTGAACGACATGGCGCTGCGCTTCGACTTCGGGCTGAAGCTGAGCCTGCCGGCGCTGCTGATGCTGGGGGTGGTGGCCGCGGCGGTGGTGCTGGCGCACTGGACGCGCTTCGGCGCCAACCTCTATGCGCTGGGCGGCAACCGCCAGTCGGCGGAGCTGATGGGCGTGCCGGTGGCGCGGACAACCGTGGCCGTCTATGGGCTGTCGGGGCTGCTGGCCGGGCTGGCGGGGATCGTCTTCTCACTCTACACCGGCGCCGGCTATTCGCTGGCGGCGACCGGGGTGGAGCTGGACACCATCACCGCGGTGGTGATCGGCGGCACCCAGCTGACCGGCGGCTACGGCTATGTCGTCGGCACCTTCGTCGGCGTGCTGATCCAGGGGCTGATCCAGACCTACATCACCTTCGACGGCACCTTGAGCAGCTGGTGGACCAAGATCGCCATCGGCGTGCTGCTGTTCGTCTTCATCCTGTTGCAGAAGGGCCTGCTGGTGGTCTGGGCCGGCCGCGGCGGCGAACCGGCGGAGGCATGATGCCCATCGAGAGTTTCCTGTTCGATACCCACGAAGGACGGCCGGTGGAGGGGTTCACCCTGTCCGCCGGCGGGTTGGAGGCGACGGTTGTCGCCCATGGCGCCCGGCTGGTGCGGATGATGGTGCCCGGCCGCGACGGAACCGGCGCCGACGTGGTGCTGGGCTTCGACCGCGTGGCCGATTACCTGGCGAGCGACGCCTATTTCGGCGCCACCTGCGGCCGTTACGGCAACCGCATCGGCGGCGCTGCCTTCACGCTGGACGGCGTACGCCATGGATTGGCCGTCAACGAGCCACCGAACCAGCTGCATGGCGGGCCGGACGGGTTCGACCGGCGGATCTGGGACGCCCAGGTGGAGGAGACGGACAATGCCGTCACCTTCACGCATGAGTCGCCGGACGGCGACCAGGGCTATCCGGGGACGCTGACGGCGACGACGCGCTACCAGCTGAGCGACGACGGGGTGCTGGACATCCGCATGACGGCGACGACCGACCGGCCGACCATCGTCAACATCGTCCATCACAGCTATTGGAACCTTGCCGGGCATGCGTCGGGCGACCTGCGCGACCACCGGCTGACGGTGCGCGGCGGCTTCACCACCCCGGTCGGCGCCGACCTGATCCCGACGGGGGAGGTACGGCCGGTGGACGGCACCCCCTTCGACCTGCGCGGTGATATGGGGCGCGGCGGGGTGGCGCTGGGCGAGGCGCTGGACGCGGTCGGCGGCTTCGGCTTCGACCACAACTGGTGCCTGGAGGGGCCGGCGGGGGAACTGCGGCCGGTGGCGGTGCTGGAGCATCCGGCGTCGGGCCGGCGCATGGAGCTGGCGACCGACCAGCCGGGCCTGCAGGTCTACACCGGCGGGTATCTCAGCGAGAAGGTGGTGGGGAAGGGCGGCCAGCCCTATTGCCGCTTCGCCGGTCTGGCTCTGGAAAGCCAGCGTTTCCCCGGCAGCCCGAACATCGGCCATTTCCCCTCGGCGCGGCTCGATCCCGGCGAGACCTACCGCCACCGGATGCAGCTGCGATTCCGGACGGGCTGAGCGCAGCGCGGGAACCGTCCGACGGCCTGCGGGGTTCATCGAAGGCACGGCAGCGGTTCCGCTGCCGCCCCCGCGATGATGCCCACGACGCCGGAAGGAATGGTCGACATGGCCGCGATGCCTGACGCCGCCCGCCCAAGCCCCAGCTTTCAGAGCCTCGCCTGTCAATCAAGCCCGACCGCGGCCGATCCGATCCTGGTGCCTGGCCGGACCTGCTGGCGGATGGAGAAGGCGGACCGCGTGGCGGTCATCATCGACGCCGCCGCCTATTTCGCCCGGATCAAGGCGGCCATCCTCCATGCCCGCCACACGGTGATGCTGATCGGCTGGGATTTCGACACCCGGATCAAGCTGGAACCCGACGACCCGATGCCGGGCGTGCCGAACGAGCTGGGCGATTTCCTGAGCTGGATCGTCCGGGTGCGGCCGGAGCTGACGATCAATGTGTTGAAATGGGATCTGGCGGTCCTGAAGATGCCGTTCCGCGGCGGGACGCCGCTGGTCCTGCTGGACTGGATCAGCAGCCGGCGCCTGCGCTTCCGCCTGGATTCCGCCCATCCGCCCGGTGGCTGCCACCATCAGAAGATCGCCATCATCGACGATGCGCTGGCCTTCTGCGGCGGCATCGACATGACCACCGACCGCTGGGACACGCCCGACCACCGCGACGACGACCCGCGGCGGGTGCGGCCGAACGGCGAGCCCTACGGCCCCTTCCATGACGTGACCACGGCCGTCGACGGGGATGCGGCACGGGCCTTGGGGGATCTGGCGCGGGAGCGCTGGCGCCGGGCGACCGGCGAGGTGCTGGTCCCGCCGCCGCCGGTCCCGGCCTTCTGGCCCGACGATCTGGAACCGGACTTCCGCGACCTCCCGGTCGCCATCGCCCGTACCGACCCCATGGCCGACCATGAGGGGACGCGGAAGACCGGCAAGCGCGGCGTGCGCGAGATCGAGGCGCTGTATCTGGCCGCCATCGCCGCCGCGCGCGATTTCATCTATCTGGAAAGCCAGTATTTCGCTTCGCAGAAGATCGTCGGCGCCATCACCGCCCGGCTGTCGGAACCCGACGGGCCGGAGGTGGTGGTCATCAACCCCGAGCGCACGCCCGCCTGGATCGAGGAGGAGTCAATGGGCAGCGCCCGCTCGCTGCTGCTCCAGCGCCTGCGCGAAGCCGACGCCCACAAGCGCTTCCGCATCCTGGCGCCGGTGACCGCGGGCGGCGAGGGCATCTATGTCCATGCCAAGGTGCTGGTGGTCGACGACCGGCTGCTGCGGGTGGGGTCGTCCAACATCAACAACCGGTCCCAGGGACTGGACACCGAATGCGACCTCGCCATCGAATGCCCCCCGGGCGATCATCCTGAGGTCTGCCGCGCCATCCGCTCCGTCCGCACCCGCCTGATCGCGGAGCATCTGGGCGTCGCCGTCGAGGAGGTGGAGCGCGTCGAGGAGGCGACCGGCTCGCTGACCGCCATGGTCGACCGGCTGGTCCGCCCGTCCGGCCGCACGCTCCGCCCGCTGGAGCCGCAGCCGCTGACCGAGATCGAGTGCCGGCTGGTGGACGAACGCCTGCTCGACCCCGACCGTCCGGAGCCGATGGCGACCACCATCCTGCGCGGGGCGACGGTGTTCGGCGACGTGAACCGGACGGCATGGCGCATCGGTGCCGGGGTGGCCGCGGCGGCGGCGGTGGGGGTCGGACTGGCCCTTCTGGCCCGCCGGAACGGGCGTCAGAAAAAAATGCACGGAGAGTGAATTCTCCGCTTGCGGGCCGCGATCCATCCCGCTACATAAGCGCTCCCCGCGGCGCCCAACGCGGTGCGGGGAAAGCGCTTGTGGCGGAATTGGTAGACGCGCTAGGTTCAGGTCCTAGTGGCTGAAAGGCCGTGGGGGTTCGAGTCCCTCCAAGCGCACCAACACTTCAAGTGTTGGTGTAGAGGAACAGAAGTATAGTGGGGCCATAGCTCAGCTGGGAGAGCGCTACAATGGCATTGTAGAGGTCAGGAGTTCGATCCTCCTTGGCTCCACCACTTCTGAAGAGTTTGGTAGGTTTAGGTCTTGTCTGTCGGGGTGATGTCTTGTAAAAGGCGCCGCTCCTCAGCGCGGGTGTAGCTCAGTTGGTTAGAGCGCCGGCCTGTCACGCCGGAGGCCGCGGGTTCAAGTCCCGTCACTCGCGCCACTTTGCGGGCGTAGCTCAGGGGTAGAGCACAACCTTGCCAAGGTTGGGGTCGAGGGTTCGAATCCCTTCGCCCGCTCCATTACGGAGCGACAGTTTACAGGGTTCCCGTGGTCTCGTAGCTCAGCGGGAGAGCACTACGTTGACATCGTAGGGGTCACTGGTTCAATCCCAGTCGGGACCACCATTCTGAAGGCCGCCAACCGGAACGGGTTGGCGGCCTTCGCCATTTTAGCCCCACCTCATCCATCGGTATGGCGCGAGCAACCGGAAGAAGAGAGAGCTTGTGCAAGCTCATCTTTTGCATGTCGGAAATTCGGAAACGCAGTACACAAGTCGAAGCGTTGAGCCGATTGGAGCCGGGCTGTCGAGTTGGGAGGGCTGTGTCACCCTCAAGCTGCGGTGACGTCCGGATCGTGCCTTGGCGGAGGGGGCTGGACCGTCGCGGTGTCCGGCCCCCTCCCGGCGGCTCCCATCAAATCATCGCCAGCGGCTGCTTGCGTTTGGGGGGCGGGAAGGCCTTGTCGATCTCGGCAATGTCCTCCCCGGTCAGGGTCAACGTCACCGCCTCGGCGTTCTGGACCGCGTGCGCCGTGGTGCCCGCCTTGGGAATGGCGATGACGCCCTGCTGCCGCAAGGCCCAGGCCAGGGCCACCTGGGCCGGGGTGGCGTCATGGCGCTTGGCCACCGCCAGCAGGGCGGGGGAGCGCAGCAGCCGGCCGCCCTGGCCGATCGGGGAATAGGCCATCACCGGCATCCGCGCGGTGTGCTGGAAGGGCAGCAGGTCGTACTCGATGCCGCGGTGCTCGGGGTTGTAGAGCACCTGGTTGACGGCGCAGGACTGAAGGTCGATAGTCTCGGCCAGTTCCTCCAGGTCGTCGACGTCGAAGTTGGAGACGCCCCAGCGGGCGATCTTGCCGGCCTGGATCAGCGTCTCGAACGCCTCCACCGTCTCGGCCAGCGGCACGCCGCCGCGCCAGTGCAGCAGGTAGAGGTCGATGCGGTCGATCTTGAGCCGCTTCAGGCTGCGCTCGCAGGCCTTGACCGTGCCGATGCGGGACGCGTTGCTGGGCAGCACCTTGGTGACGATGAACAGGCCGTCGCGCCGGCCGGCGACGGCCTCGCCCACCAGTTCCTCGGACGCGCCGTCGCCGTACATCTCGGCGGTGTCGATCAGGGTCATGCCATGGTCGATGCCGGCCCGGATGGCGGCGATCTCGGCGGCGCGGTCGCCACGGCCCTCCGCCATCATCCAGGTGCCCTGGCCGAGGGCCGGGACCTCGGTGCCGTCCGGCAGGGTCACGCGCTTCATCCTGGTCTCCCTCGTCCATGCTGCCGAAAGACAACAAGCTGGCCTCGCGGGGCCAGCTTGTCGATATGTCTTCGGTGGGCTTTCCGGGGGATGGGACGGCGTTATGCCGCCTTTTTCGGCACCCCGGCATGGCCGCCTTCGAGGAAGTTCAGCAGCTCCTCGCGGTAGTCGTAATAGCGCGGGTGCTCCAGCAGGGCCTGGCGGGTGCGGGGATGGGGGATGTCGACGGTCAGGATGTGGCCGATCTTGGCGTTCGGGCCGTTGGTCATCATCACCACCCGGTCGGCCAGCAGCAGAGCCTCGTCCACGTCGTGGGTGACGCAGACCGCGGTGACCTTGGTGCGTGCCCACACCTCCATCAGCACTTCCTGCAACTCCCAGCGGGTCAGGCTGTCGAGCATGCCGAACGGCTCGTCGAGCAGCAGCAGCTTGGGCGACAGGGCGAAGGCGCGGGCGATGCCGACGCGCTGCTTCATGCCGTTGGACAGCTCCGACGCCTTCTTGTCCATGCTGTCGCCAAGCCCGACGCGGGCGAGGTAATAGTGGGCGATGTCGGCGCGCTCGCCCTTGCCCGCATGGGGGAAGACGCGGTCGACGCCGAGCATGACGTTCTCGTAGGCGGTCAGCCAGGGGAACAGGCTGGGGGCCTGGAACACCACGGCGCGGTCCGGACCGGCGCCGTCCACCTCCTTGCCGTCCAGCACGATGCCGCCGCTGGTCACGTCGGCGAGGCCGGCGACCATCGACAGCACGGTGGACTTGCCGCAGCCGGAATGGCCGATCAGCGAGACGAACTCGCCCTTGCGCATCTTCAGGTCGAAGCCGTCCACCACGGTCAGCGGACCCTTCGGCGTGGCGAAGGTCTTGGTCAGCCGGGTGAATTCGAGATAGCGGTCCTCCATCCCGCGCCCGCCCATCGCCTCGATGTAGGCCTTGGGCGGGGGCGAGGCGGTGATCGGCTTAACGTCGGGCAACACCAAGCCGTCATCGCCGCCGGTGCCGCGGGCGACGCCGACCTCCATCAGATAGGCGGTGACCTCGGCGCGCAGGCGCTTGAAGTCCTCGTCATGGTTGACGGCGGTGCGGTCGCGCGGTCGCGGCAGATCGACGGTGAAGGCAGGGCCGAGCGTGGCGTTCGGGCCTGGGGTCAGCGGAATGATGCGGTCGGCCAGCAGGATCGCCTCGTCCACATCGTTGGTGATGAGGATGACGGTCTTGCGGTCCTTGCGCCAGATCGCCTCGATCTCGTCCTGAAGCTTGGCGCGGGTCAGGGCATCGAGCGCCGACAGCGGCTCGTCCAGCAGCAGCATCTCCGGGCTCATGGCGAGCGCGCGGGCGAAGCCGACGCGCTGGCGCATGCCGCCCGACAGCTCCTTCGGCCGGCGGTCGGTGGCGTGGCCGAGACCCACCGTCTCCACCGCCCGGCGGGTCAGCACGCCGCGTTCGGCGCCGCCCTTGGCCTTGTGGACGGCGTCCACCGCCAACGCGACATTCTCCTTCACGCTGAGCCACGGCATCAGCGAGTAGGACTGGAAGACCAGCCCGCGCTCCGGGCCGGGGCCGGTGACCGGCTTGCCGCGGTAGAGCACCTCGCCGGCATCGGGCATCGCCAGCCCGGCGATCATGTTGATCAGCGTCGACTTGCCGGAGCCGGAGAAGCCGACGATGGCGACGAACTCGCCCTCTTCGATCGACAGGTCGATGTCGCGCAGCACCTGCGTGCCGCCGTAGGACTTCGACACGCCCTTCAGGTCCAGGATCGCCATGGTCGTCGTCTCCGTATCTGGAAGGGCTTAGCGGGCGGGGCTGTGGCTGACGGCGGACTGGAGCGCCAGCATCACGCGGTCGAGCAGGAAGCCGATCAGGCCGATGGTGAAGACGGCGACCATGATCTTGGCGAGCGAACTGGAGGAGCCGTTCTGGAACTCGTCCCAGACGAACTTGCCGAGGCCGGGGTTCTGGGCCAGCATCTCCGCGGCGATCAGCACCATCCAGCCCACGCCCAGCGACAGCCGCAGGCCGGTGAAGATGAAGGGCAGGGCCGACGGCAGCACGAGGCGGCGGACCATGGTGAAGCCGGAGAGCTGGAGCACCTTGCCGACATTCATCAGGTCGCGGTCGATGGAGGAGACGCCGACCGCCGTGTTGATCAGCGTCGGCCACAGCGAGCAGAGCGTGACGGTGATGGCCGAGGTCAGGAAGGACTTCTCGAACAGCGGGTCGCTGCCCGAGACGGTGGCGCTGACCACCATGGTGACCAGCGGCAGCCAGGCCAGCGGCGACACCGGCTTGAAGATCTGGATCAGCGGGTTGATCGCGGCGTTGACCGTCGGAGACAGGCCGCTCGCCACCCCCAGCGGCACCGCCACCAGGGCGCCCAGCAGGAAGCCGGTGAAGACCGTCTTCAGGCTGGTGACGATCTGGTCGAAATAGGTCGGCTTGCCGGCATAGGGGCGGGTCTTGACCTCCGCCTTCGGATCCTTCGCCAGGATCTCGGCGTTGCGCTTGGCCTGCCGCTCGTAGAAGGCGGCCTCCTTGGCGCGTTCGGCCTTGTGGTCGGCGTAGAGGTTGGTCGCCTGCTCCCACACCTGGGCCGGGCCGGGGATGGCGCCCAGGCTGGTCTGCACCTGCGGGGCGGCCCAGCCCCAGGCGGCGAGGAACAGCAGGATGGCGGTCAGCGGGATGCCCATCTGGCGCCACAGCTCGACGCCCTGCTGGCGCGGGTTCTCGCCGGCGGCGAGCCGCAGCAGCGGCGCCAGCCAGCCGAGACCGACGGCGGTCAGGGCAGCGGCGACGCGGTTGAGGGCGTGGGCGCGACGGGCCTTGCGCTGGGCGCGGGCAAGGTCGGCGGAGGTGTCGGTCAGGCTGGTCATGGCGGGGAATTCCTGGCTGTCGGTGGTGGGGGAACGTGGGGGCGCTTACCCGCCCACCACCTGACCGCCCTCGACCTTCTGGTCGCCCTTCAGGCCGATGGGCTGCTTGGCGAGGTAGTCGTTCGGCTTGTGGCCGTCATAGGGGATGCCGTCGATGAAGCCGTTGTCGACCGGCTTGTAGCCGTCGCTCTTCCACGGGAAGTCGGCTTCCTTCGACTTGCCTTCCTCGACCAGCAGCCTGGCCGCCTGGAGATAGACGTCCGGCTTGTAGACGCTGCGCGCGGTCTGGTCGTACCAGCTGTCGGGCTTGGCCTCGGCGATCTGGCCCCAGCGGCGCATCTGGGTCAGGTACCAGACGGCGTCGGAATAGAAGGGGTAGGTCGCGTTGTAGCGGAAGAAGACGTTGAAGTCGGGAACGTCGCGCTTGTCGCCCTTCTCATACTCGAAGGTGCCGGTCATCGAGTTGGCGATCACCTTGGCGTCGGCGCCGACATATTCGGGCTTGGCCAGGATCTTCACCGCTTCGGCGCGGTTGGCGTTGTTGTTCTCGTCCAGCCACTGGGCGGCGCGGATCAGGGCCTTGACGACGGCCAGATGGGTCTTGGGGTTCTTGCTAGCCCACTCGTCGGTGACGCCGAAGACCTTCTCGGGGTTGTTCTTCCAGATCTCGGTGTCGGTGATGACCGGCACGCCGATGCCCTTGACCACCGCCTGCTGGTTCCACGGCTCGCCGACGCTGTAGCCGTAGATGGTGCCGGCCTCCAGCGTCGCCGGCATCTGCGGCGGCGGCGTGACGGACAGCAGCGCGTCGGCGCCGATCTGGCCCGACACGTCGGTCGGGCTGTAGAAGCCGGGGTTGATCCCGCCCGAGGCCAGCCAGTAGCGCAGCTCGTAATTGTGGGTCGAGACCGGGAAGACCATGCCCATGTTGAAGGGCTTGCCCTCGGCCTTGTACTGGGCGATCACCGGCTTCAAAGCGTCGGCCTTGATCGGATGGACCGGCTTGCCGTCGGGGCCGTTGGGCACATTGGCCTTCATCTTCCGCCAGACGTCGTTCGACAGCGTGATGCCGTTGCCGTTCAGGTCCATCGAGAAGGCGGTGACGATGTGCGCCTTGGTGCCGAAGCCGATGGTGGCACCCAGCGGCTGGCCGGCCAGCATGTGGGCGCCGTCCAGCTCGCCGGAGATCACGCGGTCGAGCAGGACCTTCCAGTTCGCCTGCGGCTCCAGCGTGACGGACAGGCCTTCATCCTCGAAGAAGCCCTTTTCGACGGCGATGGCGAGCGGCGCCATGTCGGTCAGCTTGATGAAGCCGAGCTTCAGCTGGTCCTTTTCGACGTCGAGCGGGGCGGCATGGGCAGAGACGCCTGCGGTCAGGGCGATGACGGCAGCAGCGGATGCGAGAAGCTGGCGGAAGGTACGGTGGGCCACGTCGGTTGCTCCATCTCTGAAATCCGGACCAGCGGCCGGGCGGGGCGACACCGGTGTCGATTTTCTGGGCAAGTCCCGGACTGGCTGTTTTTCGGGCAGATGGCTCGTGCGTGCCTTGGCCGTCGAAAGCGTCCAGCGGGATCGACCGGAAATGCCTTTGGAGGCTTGTCGATACCGGGGTCGGCAACACTGCCGGGGGCTGGCCCATCATTGGACGCTTGGGATGCACGCACCGTCGTTGGCGCGTCTCTGGCCTCCCCCTTCGCAAGCCTCATGCCAAAGGATGGCTTTTGCTGGAAAATCAGCCGGGGCGGTTGATTCCACTGGCTAGGACCGGGCTGAAGGTATGAGCAGTCCTCCATGGTCGCCCGGCCGCCTGCCGTTTTTTGCGGCGCACATAAGTCTGGGTGTCCATGCTTTGTGCAATACCTAAGCATGATCCAAAAATAGGCACCTAGGTATCGGGTATGGTGAGGCTCGGGAGTCCCCGGAATCCCTGGAGTTTTGCCGGGCATTCCCGGCCGTGCGGCGCTTGGCACGCGGATTGCGAAGGAGACGGCGAGACAGCAGCGGGCGCCAGCAACGTCGCCAGTGCCCGCGACACCGCCGAAGCCCACGCGACGACGCGCGGATTCGGCTCTGGTTCGACGACGAACCGCCCCGGACAACGGCGTCCGAACTGGTCTGCACCCGCCTTCCGCGAACCATATCGCCGGCAGGGATGCGGCCCGTTCGGACGCCTTTCTTTTTGGCCCCGTGCCTGACTTTGCGGCAGGCCGGACACGATAGACGAGGCAGACGCGCCATGGATATGCATCTCTCATCAAACAACGGGCTCGCCGTCGAATCTGATGCCGTCGAACTTAACGAGACCGAACTGCTGAGCGCCGGCCCGGCCAGGGAGCGGCTGGTGGTGGTCGGCAACGGCATGGCCGGCATGAAGACGGTGGAGGAACTGCTGGCCAAGGCGCCCGGCCGCTTCGACATCACCGTCTTCGGGGCCGAGCCGCATCCGAACTACAACCGCATCATGCTGTCGCCGGTGCTGGCGGGGGAGAAGACCTTCGACCAGATCGTGCTGAACAGCCGCGAATGGTACGACGCCAACGGCATCACGCTGCTGACCGGCGAGCCGGTGGAGGGCATCGACCGTGCGGGCAAGACGGTCGTCTCGCAGTCCGGCCGCGTCGTTCCTTATGACAGGCTGCTGATCGCCACCGGGTCGATGCCCTTCATCATTCCGGTGCCGGGATCGACCCTGCCGGGCGTCATCGGCTTCCGCGATCTGGCGGACGTGGACGCCATGCTGGCGGCGGCGGAGAAGGGCGGCCGGGCCGTGGTGATCGGCGGCGGCCTGCTCGGGCTGGAAGCGGCGAACGGCCTGCGGGTCAAAGGCATGGACGTCACCGTCGTACATTTGATGCCGACGCTGATGGAGCGCCAGCTCGACCCGTCAGCCGGCATGCTGCTGCAACGCGAGCTGGAGCGTCGCGGCATCGAGATGCTGACCGGTGCCGATACGGCGGAGATCGTTGGCAATGAGTGGGTCAGCGCGGTCCGGCTGAAGGACGGGCGGGAACTGCCTGCGGACATCGTCGTCATGGCCGTGGGCATCCGTCCCAACATGGCGCTGGGCAAGGCGGCCGGGCTGGACTGTGGGCGCGGCATCCGCGTCGACGACCAGATGCGCACCAGCGACCCGTCGATCTATGCGGTCGGCGAATGCGTCGAGCATCGCGGCCTGACCTATGGCCTCGTCGCCCCGCTGTTTGACATGGCGAAGGTGCTGGCCCACGACCTCGCCGGCGGGGAGGGCGGCGCCTATGCCGGCTCCGTCACCTCGACCAAGCTGAAGGTCACCGGCGTCGACGTGTTCTCCGCCGGTGATTTCTCGGGCGGCGAGGGGACCGAGGACATCGTGTTCCGCGATGCGGCGCGCGGCGTCTACAAGCGGCTGGTGCTGAAGGACGGCAAGCTGCTGGGTGCCGTGCTGTACGGCGACACCAAGGATGGCGCCTGGTACTTCTCGCTGCTGAAGGACTGCGCAGACGTGTCGGCCGAGCGCGACACGATGATCTTCGGCCAGGGCTTCGGCGGCGGCGATGCCGGCGACCCGAACGCGGCCATCGCGGCACTGCCCGACTCTGCCGAAATCTGCGGCTGCAACGGCGTCTGCAAGGGCACCATCGTCAAGGCGATCACCGAGAAGGGCCTGACCAGCCTGGACGAGGTGAAGGCGCACACCAAGGCGTCGGCCTCCTGCGGCGGCTGCTCCGGCACGGTGGAGCGGCTGCTGGCGGTGACGCTGGGCGACGGCTTCACGGCGGCGCCCAAGGTCAAGCCGATGTGCAAATGCACCCACCACACCCATGATCAGGTGCGGGCGGCCATCGTCGACCGCGGGCTGAAGACCATGGCCGAGGTGTTCCAGGCGATGGAATGGACGACGCCCGACGGCTGCGCGTCGTGCCGCCCGGCGCTGAACTACTACCTGCTGTGCGCCTGGCCGGGCGAGTACCGGGACGACTACCAGTCGCGCTACATCAACGAGCGCGCCCACGCCAACATCCAGAAGGACGGCACCTATTCGGTCGTGCCGCGCATGTGGGGCGGCCTGACCAGCGCGGCGGAGCTGCGCGCCATCGCCGACGTGGTGGACAAGTTCGCCATCCCCACCGTGAAGGTCACCGGCGGCCAGCGCATCGACCTGTTCGGCGTGAAGAAGGAGGATCTGCCGGCGGTCTGGGCCGACCTGAACGCCGCGGGGATGGTGTCCGGCCACGCCTATGCCAAGGGGCTGCGCACGGTGAAGACCTGCGTCGGCTCGGAATGGTGCCGCTTCGGCACGCAGGACTCGACCGGGCTGGGCGTGAAGCTGGAGCGGATGACCTGGGGCACCTGGACCCCGCACAAGGTCAAGCTGGCGGTGTCCGGCTGCCCGCGCAACTGCGCCGAGGCGACGATCAAGGATCTGGGCGTGGTCTGCATCGACAGCGGCTACGAGCTGCATGTCGGCGGCAACGGCGGCCTGCATGTCCGCGCCTGCGACCTGCTGGTCCGCGTGGCGACGGAGGAGGAGGTTCTGGAATACACCGGCGCCTTCATGCAGCTGTACCGCGAGGAGGCCCGCTATCTGGAGCGCACCGCGCCATGGCTGGAGCGGGTCGGCCTCGACCACATCAAGGCGGCGCTGGTCGAGGATCCGGAGCGGCGCCGGGCGTTGAACGCGCGCTTCCTGTTCTCGCAGACCTTCTCGCAGGACGACCCCTGGGCGGAGCGCGCCGCCAAGGGCGTCGACCGTCACGAATTCAATCTGCTCGCCGAAGTGGGGTAACGGATCATGGACAGCATCATCATGGAAAACGCCGTCTCCGAGTCCGCCATCCCGGAAACCGTCTGGACCCAGGTCGGCAGCATCGACGACATCCCCGTTCTGGGGTCGCGCGTCGTCCGCACCGCCGACGGCGACATCGCCCTGTTCCGCACGGCGGCCGACGAGGTCTTCGCCCTGGAGGATGCCTGCCCGCACAAGCAGGGGCCGCTGTCCCAGGGCATCGTCCATGGCCGCCGCGTCACCTGCCCGCTGCACAACTGGGTGATCGAGCTGGCGACCGGCGAGGCCGTCGCCCCCGACGAGGGCCGCACCGGCCATGTCCCGGTGCGGGTGGAGGGGCGCAGCGTCGCCATCGCGCTCGGCGAGGCCAAGCTGTCGCGCGGCGGCTGCCGCAAGGCCTGCGGCCATGTTTGACGGACCCGATCCCATTGGGGGGCCTGCCTCCGGGCCGGAACGGGAGGTGGAGACCACCTGTCCCTATTGCGGGGTCGGGTGCGGGGTGATCGCGACGGTGGCGGCCGATGGTGCCGTCCGCGTGCGCGGCGATGCCGACCACCCGGCGAACCGGGGCCGGCTCTGCTCCAAGGGATCGGCGCTGGCCGACACGCTGGTGCCGGATGGGCGTCTGCTGCATCCGGAGATCGATGACCGGCGCGTGTCGTGGGACGAGGCGCTGGAAGAGGTGGCCCGGCGCTTTTCCGACACCATTGCCAAGCATGGGCCGGACTCGGTGGCCTTCTACGTCTCCGGCCAGCTGCTGACCGAGGATTACTACGTCGCCAACAAGCTGATGAAGGGCTTCATCGGCTCGGCGAACATCGACACCAACTCGCGGCTGTGCATGGCCTCGTCGGTGGTCGGGCACAAGCGGGGCCTGGGCGCCGACGCGGTGCCGGGGAGCTACGAGGATTTCGAGTGCGCCGATCTGGTGGTGCTGGTGGGGTCCAACCTCGCCTGGTGCCACCCGGTGCTGAACCAGCGGCTGCTGGCGGCGCGGGCCGAACGCGGCACGCGGATCGTCGTCGTCGATCCGCGGCGCACCGACTGCGTCGATGCCGCCGACCGGCATCTGGCGCTGAAGGCGGGCACCGACGCGCTGCTGTTCAACGGGCTGCTGGCTTATCTGGACAGCCGCGGCCATCGCGACGCCGGCTTCGTCGCCGCCCATGCCGAGGGAGTCGAAGAGGCGCTGGCCGCCGCCCGCGCCGATGCGCCGGACATCGCGACGGTGGCGCGGCGCTGCGGGCTGGAGGAGGCGGAGGTCGCCGCCTTCTATGCCGAGTTCGCCGCGACGGACCGGGTGGTGACGGTCTATTCCCAGGGGGTCAACCAGTCCTCCCAGGGCAGCGACACCGTCAACGCCATCCTGAACCTGCATTTCCTGACCGGGCGCATCGGCCGGCCGGGCTGCGGCCCCTTCTCCGTCACCGGGCAGCCGAACGCCATGGGCGGGCGCGAGGTCGGCGGGCTGGCGAACCAGCTGGCCGCCCATATGGGCTTCACGGCCGAAGAAGTTGACCGGGTCGGCCGCTTCTGGCAGGCGCCGAGCGTGGCCGACAAGCCGGGGCTGAAGGCGGTCGATCTGTTCCGCGCCATCGAGGCCGGCACGGTCAAGGCGGTGTGGATCATGGCGACCAACCCCGCCGTCAGCATGCCCGACGCCGGCCGGGTGCGCAGGGCGCTGGCGAAATGCGGGACGGTGGTGGTCTCCGACTGCATCCGCGACACCGACACCGGCCGCTTCGCCCATATCCGCCTGCCGGCCAGGGGCTGGAGCGAGAAGGACGGCACCGTCACCAACTCCGACCGCACCATCTCGCGCCAGCGCGCCTTCAAGGCGGAGGCGGGGGAGGCGCGGGCCGACTGGTGGATCGTCACCCAGGTCGCCCGGCGCATGGGTTTCGCCGACGCCTTTCCCTATGAGAGCGCCGCCGAGCTGTTCCGCGAGCATGCCGCGCTGTCGGCCTTCGAGAATGGCGGAACGCGCGCCTTCGACATCGGGGCGCTGAGCGGACTGGACGATGCCGGCTACGACGCGCTGGCGCCCTTCCCCTGGCCCTGGCGGGCCGGGCAGGAGCCGCGGAAGCGGCTGTTCGGCGACGGGCGGTTCTTCACCGCGGACGGGCGCGCCCGGATGCTGCCGGTCACGGCGAAGCCGCTGCCGCGCAGCGTGCCGGACGGCGCGCTGCTGCTGAACACCGGGCGGCTGCGCGACCAGTGGCACACGATGACCCGCACCGGATTGTCGGCGCGGCTGTCGGCCCATGTGCCGGAGCCGCGCTTGGACATCCATCCGGCCGATGCGGCGGCGCGGGGACTGGTGGATGGCGGGCTGGCCCGCATCGCCACGGTGGCCGGGGAGGCGCTGGCCCGTGTCCGTGTCACCGATGCCCAGGGCGAAGGCACCGTCTTCCTGCCGATGCATTGGACCGACCGTTTCACCGGCGGCTGTGTCATCGGCCGGCTGATCGACGACGGGGCGGTGGATCCGTTCTCCGGTCAGCCCGACCTGAAGCGGATGCCGGCGACGGTGGAGCCCTGGCGGCCGCACTGGAGCGCCTTCCTGCTGGTCCGCCGGCCGGTGGAGCCTGCCCATGGCGGGTATTGGGCGCGCCGCGCGGTGGCGGGCGGGCATCTCGTTGAGATGGCGGGGATGGGGGCGATCCCCGATCTTGCGGCTTGGCTGCCCGGCCTCGACCCGGCGGCGGCGGCGGTGGAGTTCCGCGACCATGCGCGCGGCGGCTTGCGGATGGCCTGGATGGACGGGGACCGGCTGGACGCCTGCCTGTTCGTCGCCGCCGACGGGCGTCTGCCGCCGCGCGGCTGGCTCGCCGGACTCCTGGAGGCGGACGGGCTGGACGACGGCGCGCGGGCCGGGCTGCTCGCCGGCCGGGCACCGGGGATGCAGGGGGATGAAGGGCGGATCGTCTGCGCCTGCTTCAGCGTCGGCATCAACCGGCTGGTGGGTGCCATCCGCGACCGCCGGCTGACCAGCGTGGCGGAGATCGGCGCGGCGTTGAAAGCCGGCACGAATTGTGGTTCCTGCGTGCCCGAACTCAAGGAGGTGCTTCGTCATGCCCACCAGCGCGAAGTGGCTTGATGGCCGGACTCTCCCTCTCCCCCCCGGGGAGAGGGTTGGGGTG
>NZ_RWIJ01000020.1:0-91442 GCF_019805165.1 Azospirillum sp. 412522 | reverse complement strand
CCCTCACCCCAACCCTCTCCCCGCTTTCGGCGGACCGAAGGTCCGCCTGTCGCGTCAGCGCAAACGGAGCTTGCGCGTGAGCGGGGGGGAGAGGGGGATGGTCGCGGGGAAGGCAGCGTCACCCTCGTCGGTGCCGGTCCCGGCGACCCCGACCTGCTCACCGTCGCGGCGGTCAAGGCGCTGGCGGCGGCCGAAATCGTGCTCTACGACGCGCTGGTCGGCGACGGCATCCTCGACCTCGCCCACCCGAAAGCCGAGCGGATCTGCGTCGGCAAGCGGTCCGGCCGGCACTCGCTGCCGCAGGGGGAGATCAACGCGCTGATTGTCTTCCATGCCCGGCGCGGCAAGCGGGTGGTGCGGCTGAAGGGCGGCGACCCGATGGTGTTCGGCCGGGCCGGCGAGGAGATCGAGCATCTCGACAGCCTCGGCATTCCGGTGCGGGTGGTGCCGGGGATCACGGCGGCACTCGGCTGCGCCGCCTCCGCCGGGCTGTCGCTGACCAAGCGTGGGGTCTCGCGCGCCGTCACCTTCGTCACCGCCCATGGCCGCGACGGCGAGCGGTTCGAGCCCGACTGGGCGCGGCTGGCCGATCCGCAGGGCACGCTGGCGATCTATATGGGGCGCGAGCAGGCCCGCGCGGTCGGCCAGGGGCTGACCGGGGCCGGTCTGCCGGTCACGACGCCGGTGCTGGCGGTGGAGAATGGCTGCCGGCCCGACGAGCGGCGCTATTGGACGACGCTCGGCCGGATGGCGGAGCAGGGGGTGGCCGCCGGCAAGGGGCCGACCCTGCTGCTGGTGGGGGAGGCGCTACGCCCGCGCCAAGCCATCAATGAAATGGCGGGGACGGCGGACGCCGTTGATCTCCGCGCGCTTGGCGACCTCGCCCAGGGGTTCGATCACGACTGACATGGTGAAGACGGTGGCGTGCAGCAGGTTCGTCCCGTCCACCATCAGCCCGACATGGCCGGGGAAGAAGACGATGTCGCCGCGCCGATACGCGACATCGCGACCATCTTCGGAGACCCACTCCCCCAGCCGCTCGTCCTTGCGCTGCATGCCGCTGCTGTGGTGGGAGACCACCCCGGCCGCCGCCATGGCGGTCAGCACCAGCCCGGAACAGTCGATGCCGAAGCTGCTGCGCCCGCCCCAGACATAGGGCGTCTCCAGAAAGCGCAGGGCGGTGGCGATGGGATCGGTCGCGGGGGCTGCGTTCACCGGCTCCAGCCATCCGGCGAACAGCCAAAGCCCGTCGTCGGTGCCGACCCAGCCGTTTTCGGCCCGGTCGTCCAGCGTCACCAGCGACCCGAAGCTGAGGGTCGCCACCGGCGGCGCCCGGTGCGTCGGTCCGGGGTGCAGGTCGGCGCGCAACGCCCGCACGCGGTGGGTGGGGGCCACCGGCTCCCGATGCGCGGTGCCGGGGGGCAGCCAGCCGACATGGCCGTCGAAGGCGTTCTCCGCCCGCAGCCAGCCGTCACGCTCCTCCAGGATGCGGAAGCGCTCGCCGCGGATCATCTCGCTGGTCTGGGGGATGCCATGTTGCGGCTCCTCCAGCAGGACGGCGTGCGGGGCGGTCAGTTGGCGGATGGTCATGGTGGCTGGCCGGATCTGGGGAAACCGGCTGTGACCTTAGCGCCGCCTCCGCAGTGGTGCGAGGGATAAAGCGCATCCGTCATTCCAACGGAATTTCCGTCATTTCGCCGGAACTCTGAAGCGTGACCGGCGCATTGCCCGGTTCTGCCCGGCTGTTCCAGCCGACATTTTTGGTGTGCGGGCCGAACCATCGGCACGGCTCGCCAAAACATGCGGCTGGGAACAGAGGAGCGGGAGACATGGCGACGATGAAGGTTCTGGTTCTGGGTGCGGGCAAGATCGGGTCGATGATCGGCACGCTGCTGTCCGAGACCGGCGATTTCGCCGTCACCGTCGGCGACCGGGAGGAGGCGCTGCTGCACCGCGCCGAACGGGCCGGACTGCGGGTGATGCGCGTCGATGTGGAGGATCCGGCTTCGCTGCGCGCCGCCATGGCGGGCCAGCAGGCGGTGTTGAGCGCCTGCCCCTTCACCCTGACCCCGGCCATCGCTACCGCCGCCGTCGCGGCCGGCGCTCACTATCTGGACCTGACCGAGGACGTCGCCGCCACCCGCAAGGTGAAGTCGCTGGCGGAGACGGCCAACACGGCGCTGATCCCGCAATGCGGTCTGGCGCCGGGCTTCATCTCCATCGTCGGCCATGACCTCGCCCGCCGCTTCGACAAGCTGCACAACCTGCATCTCCGGGTCGGCGCCCTGCCGCAGTATCCGACCAACGCCCTGAAATACAATCTGACCTGGAGCACCGACGGGCTGATCAACGAATACTGCAACCCGTGCGAGGCCATCGTCGACGGCCGCCCGCACGAGGTGATGCCGCTGGAGGGCGACGAGCGCTTCGCGCTGGACGGCGTCGATTACGAGGCCTTCAACACCTCGGGCGGGCTGGGTTCGCTGTGCGAGACGCTGGCCGGCAAGGTGCGGAACCTCGACTACAAGACCGTGCGCTATCCCGGCCACCGCGACATCGTCCGCCTGCTGATCCGCGACCTGCGGCTGGGCGAGCGGCGCCACCTGCTGAAGGACGTGCTGGAGACCGCGGTGCCGCTGACCCTGCAGGACGTGGTGCTGGTGCTGGCGACCGCCACCGGCATCCAGGACGGCGAACTGCGGCAGGAGACCTTCGCCACCAAGATCTACAGCAAGCCGATCGCCGGCCGGACCTGGAGCGCCATCCAGGTCACCACCGCCGCCGGCATCTGCGCCGTGCTGGACCTGCTGCGCGAAGGCTCCATCCCGCAGGCCGGCTTCATCCGGCAGGAGCAGGTGCCGCTGGACGCCTTCCTGAACAACCGCTTCGGCCGGCATTACAGGGGGTGAGCATGCATATTTCTCCCTCTCCCGTCCCGGGAGAGGGAAGGGGCCCATGGCGTCGCCATGGGAAGGGTGAGGGGTGGTCCAGGGAACCATGCGGTTCCGGCTTCTTGCCCTACCCCTCACCCTCCCCACGCCTGCGGCGCGGGTCCCCTCCCTCTCCCGGGGCGGGAGAGGGCGTTTATCGTGCCTATCACGTTCGGCCTCCCTCGGCCGGCGGGCTGATGATCAGCAGCGTGTCCTGCGGCTGGATGATGTAGCGGTTGCGTTCGGTGAAGGGGATGTCGCGGCCGTGGCTGTGGACCTGGACGACCATGCCGGCGGTGATCTCCGCCATTGTCAGGCCGACCTCGTCGGCTGTCGCCCGGCGCTCGCTCAGCACCATCTGGCCGCCGGCCGACATCAGGTCGCACAGGAAGGGGGTGGCGTAGCGCGTCTCCACCGCGTCGGCCATCAGGTAGCCGCCGATCTTGGGCGGCGACACCACCAGATCGGCACCGCTGAGGTTGGCGAGCTTGATGTTCTCCTCCTGCCTGATGTTCGCCACGATCTTGGTGGCGGCGGACAGGTGGCGCACGGTCAGGATCACCAGGATGGTGGTGTCGTCGCGCCCGGTGCTGACGATCACCGCCTTGGCCTTGCCGACGCAGGCCTGGGTCAGCGTCTCCTCGCTGGTGCCGTCGCCGAGAAGGCCGATGAAGCCGGCGTCGGCGGCCAGCTGGATGCGGTCCTCCG
Source organism: Azospirillum sp. 412522 (assembly GCF_019805165.1). Taxonomy (GTDB): domain Bacteria; phylum Pseudomonadota; class Alphaproteobacteria; order Azospirillales; family Azospirillaceae; genus Azospirillum. The sequence continues at coordinate 87,804 of NZ_RWIJ01000020.1, read as the reverse complement.
AATCGTCGATGACGACGATGTTGTCGGCGGGATGGCCCTTCGAGACGGTCTCCTGCGCGGCGATGAACCCGCTGTGCCCGAAGCCGCACAGCACGATGTGGCCCTGCAACTGCTTCTGAATGCGGCTCAACCGGAATTCCTCCACGATCCTCTGCACCACCAGCTCATAGGCGGTGCCGAGGAAGATGAACCAGATGAAGATGCGGATCGGCGTGACGGCGAAGGCGTCGATCAGGCGGGCGGTGTGGCTGACCGGCACGATGTCGCCATAGCCGACGGTGGTCACCGTGATCATGGCGAAGTAGAGGATGTCGGGGAAGCTGATGTGGCCGTCGATCTGGTCCTTCAGCCCGTCGCGGTCGAACCAGAACACGGCGATGACCAGGGCGATCAGGGCGGCGACGATCCCGACGCGCAGCAGCAGCGTCTTTTCCGCCGACAGGCCGGAGCGGACATGGAGAAGCCGCCCCTTGCGCAGGGACGGCTTGATCCGCCTTCTGTCCTGTATTCGCCGCTCCACCGTTTCCCGCATCCGCCGTCCGTTCGGGCCTGTCGTCTGTCCCGGTTGTCTCAACGCGCGAGACGGCATTCCGGCCGCAAGGCTTGCGCTTTTAAAATTTGAACACGGCCTCCATCCCGGCGAAGTGGATGGTCTTGGCAGGGCCGCTGTCCTTGAGGAAGGAACCCGGCTGGAACAGGGAGTAGGAGATCAGCCCCTCGAAGGAGCGGCCGGAGCTGTAGGACAGCACCAGTTCGCCCTGCGTGCCGACATAGCGCGCCTTCGACGCGGCGCCGGAGCGCAGCAGCCCGCCGGTCAGGTCGTAGACGCCGTCGTCCAGGCTCTCGCGCCAATAGGCGATGGCGGAGGCGGACAGGCTGAACGCGTCGGACAGCGTCAGATCGACCGACGGGTGCAGGTTCATCAGGTTGTAGGGGCCGATCGGCGTCAGCTCGCCGAAATACTTGGCACGCGGGAACAGGGGATTGAAGGTCTCCAGCCGGCCGTCTCGCGGATTGTCGTCGCCGCTGGCGATGTTGGCCTTCAGGCTCAGCCGTGGCTGCAGGGCCAAGGCGGTGAAGCGGTAGCCGCTGTCGGTGGCGAGCGACCAGGCCCGGATCGACCCGCTGCCGAAACGGCCGAACTGGCCCATCGCCTCCCAGTTCCAGTCCCAGCCGGCGGCCTTGCCGAAGCTGCGCAGGCCGACCGTGTGCCGCAGCTCGTTCGCCCTGCCTGACTCGAAGCTGGCCCGGCGGTTGCGGTAGCCGATGTAATAGGCGTCCAGCCCGGCGCTGCCGCCCCAGCCGAGATCGAGCGGCCGGGTGGCGTAGAGCGCCCAGGCGCTGCGCCTGGCGTCGCGGCCGTCGTCGAACAGCTCCGGCGTCGGCTGGATCGGCCGGCCGAAGAAGGCGTCGACCCGCCAGGGGCCGGCGGTGACGATGCCCTTGACCGCATCGAAGGAGCGCGGGACGTTGGCGCCGTAGCGGATGGAGATCAGCCGTTCCGAGCCGTAGGCCAGCATCTGGCGGCCGACGCGCAGCGTGCCCTGGGCTTCGCCCAGCGGGACATTCAGGTCGGCGAAACCCTGCATCAGGTCGATGCGGTCGGAATCGGGCGGCGCCAGCGGATCCAGCTTGCCCACCGCGTCGGCCATGATCAGCTGGCCGAACAGGCGCAGGCCCTGGCCGACGCGCAGGTCGGCGTAGGGCAGGGCGCGCCACAGCCCGTAGGCGTCGTTGCGCGGCTCGTCCTGGCCCCAGCTGCTGTTGCGGATCGCTTCGCCGCGCAGGCGCAGTTCCAGCCCGGTGGAGAGCGAGGCGAAGCCGTCTTCCGTGACCGGGATGGCCTTGAAGCGTTCCCAGTAGGCGCCGGACCGCGCCTCGGGCGACAGCAGGTAACGGTAGTCCTCGTCGAAGCGGGTGTTGGTCAGCGGCGGCGGATTTGCCGACTGGGCCGATTGGGCGACGTGGGCCGGGCCGATCCACAGCAAAAGGGCGACCGCCGCCGCGCGAAGGCGGGCCGACATGGGGCATCTCCGTGAGGACGCTGGAATGCACCGATCCTACGGAGATGCCCGGCGGCGTGATTGTTCCATCCGAACCGCTTTTGCCGGTTCTGCGCACCCGCTTGGCAGACTTACCCCACCGCCGCCATCGGCGTGCCCGCGTCCACCGTCCGCCTGGTGCCGTAGCGGCGGATCATCGCGGCGCAGAACTCGGCGAACTCCTCGGCCACCTGGGGCGGGCTGGTGTGGTGGGGTTCGACGCCGCGGTGTTCGGGGGTGAAGCAGAAGGTGACGGTCACCTCGAAGTCGGCCAGCGCCTCCATCTGGCGGTCGAACCACTCCAGCGCGTTGGGGCGGAAGCTGTCGGCCCAGGACAGGCCGGTGCGCAGGTGGCGCACGCCGAGCCGCTTCAGCCACGCCACCGCTTCGTCCAACCGGTGGTCCTGGTAGTGGAACCACTGGCAGAGGCCCATCTGCCCGGCATAGGGGGCGAAGGCTTCGACCGCCGGTTTCGGCGTGCCGTCGGCGCGCAGCAGGCCCATGTGGAAATGGCGGTAGTAGGAGGAGCCTTCCGCCTCCTTGTGGCGGGTGGTGGCCTCCCAGTGGCTGGGCAGGTCGTACAGGCTGTACCAGTGGATGCGCGGCACCTTGCCGATCAGCAGTTCCGCCGTGCGCGTGACGCCCCAAGCCTGCACCTCCTCGGCGCCGAAGGAGGACACGCCGGCCTCGGTCACCCAGATCGGCTTGTCCGTGACGGCGCGGATCTCGTCGATCTTGTTGGGCCACTCGTGGATCTGCCAGAGATTCCAGTCGAGCGGGAAACCGTGGACCGCAACCACGTCGATCTCGTCCAGTGCGCCGCGCTCCTCCAGCCGGCGGACGAAGGACGGGTCGATGGGCGACATGCCGCCCAGCACGCGGGTGATGGTGGAGTTCTCCGCCCGGATCGCCTGTCCGGCCAGGACGGTCATGCGGGCGAACAGGTCCCATTCGGGGTCGAGGTTGGGATCCCAGTGCGATTTGTTGTTCGGCTCGTTCCAGATCTTGGCGGCTTCGATCATCCCTCGGTCCCTTTCGTCACGGCGTCTTTTTGGGGTGGGCGGGATAGACGGCCCCGGCCGCGGTCGGGCGGTCGACCCGGCGGCAGACATAGACCTCGCGTTCCGGATGTTCGGCGATGGCGAAGCCGGCGCTGCGCAGCATCGCCTCGGCGCAGGCGGCGTTCGGCGCCCACCAGTTGGTCCAGTCGCGGGCGTAGTCGTGTTCGATGAAATGCAGCTTCGGATAGCCGGGATCGTCGAAATGGTCCTGCTCGAAAAAGTCGTAGTCGGCGCGCACCGGCGCCACTTCGGCCGAGCCGCGCTGCATCGACTGGAAGATCATCAGGTCCCTGGCGACATGGTCGTGGATCAGGTCGAGCGCCAGCAGCGGGTGGCGCAGGTGGTAGAGCACGCCCATGAACAGCACCACGTCGAAGCTCTCGCCCAGCGCTGCGACGTCGTAGACCGACATCCTGTGGAACTCGATGTCCTGGCCGGTCACCTCGGCGGCAAATCTGGCCTGGGCCAGATAGCGGTCGTCGAAGTCGATGGCGACCACCCGGTCGGCGCCACGGCGTTTCATCTCGATGGAGTAGAAGCCGCCGTTGCAGCCGATGTCGAGAACGGTGCGGCCGGTCAGATCCTTCGGCACCGCATGCTCGAAGCGCTTCCACTTCACGTTCGGATAGTCATGGAGGAAATGGTCGGGCGCCGTGCGCACGCCGTTGAGGTCGATGTTGTGGAACCAGTCGCCGAGTTCTGCCACCCGGTCGCGGATCTGGTCGGCCGTCAGGCTCGTCATGCCGCACCCTCGTTGATGCTGTGGACCTTCAGCCCCCAATCGCCGGCGATCAGCACGCTGCGGGAGGCCGGGCCGATCTCGAACCGTCCGTGGAAATCGAGCGGCAGGCCCAGGGCGTGGGCCAGTGCCGCCTTGATGACGTCGCCATGGCTGACCAGTGCCAGCATGCCGCCGGGATGGGCGCGGCGCAGCCGGTCGAGCAATGCTGCGATCCGGATCTGCGCCTCCGCCATCGACTCGCCCGGGGTTTCCCCCGGAGTAGGGCGGCCATGGCTGCGCGCCCGGTTCCACAGGTCCCAGTCGGGGTCGCCGTGCAGCTCCTCGAAGCGCTTGCCGCTCCAGGCGCCGAGGTCGAGTTCGTTCAGCGCCGGCTCGATGGCCAGAGGCAGGCCTTGCCGCTCCGCGATGGGGGTGGCGGTCTCGATCGCGCGCTCCAGCGGGCTGGACAGCACGGCGCTCAGTCGCTGGCCCGACAAGCCTTGCAGCGCCAGCCGCTCGGCCAGCGCATCGGCCTCCGCCCGGCCCTGGGCGTTCAGCGACACGCCGGCCATGCGGCCGCACAGGACGGAGCCCAGCCGGTCGTGCGAACCGTGGCGCACCAGGATGAAGATGGTTTCCATGCCGACGCTCACATCAGGCGGGTCGGCTTGGCCTCGAAAGGCTCCCCGGCGATGAAGCGCAACGTGCGTTCCCGCGCCTCATGGTCGGTGAACTGCTCCGGCGGCGACTTCATGAAATAGCTGGACGGGCCGACCAGCGGGCCGGCGATGCCGCGGTCGAGCGCCAGCTTGGCGCAGCGCACCGCGTCGATGACGATGCCGGCGGAATTGGGACTGTCCCAGACCTCCAATTTCAGTTCCACGTTCAGCGGCACCCCGCCGAAGGTCGTGCCCTCCAGGCGGATATGCGCCCATTTGCGGTCGGTCAGCCACGGCACGTGGTCGCTGGGGCCGACATGGACGTCGTCGGGGTCGAGCGGCACGTCGAGCTGGCTGGTGACGGCCTGGGTCTTGGAGATCTTCTTCGATTCCAGGCGCTCGCGCTCCAGCATGTTCTTGAAGTCGGTGTTGCCGCCGAAATTCAGCTGATAGGTGCGGTCGAGCCGGACCCCGCGCTCGCGGAACAGGTTGGCCAGCATGCGGTGGACGATGGTGGCGCCGACCTGGCTCTTGATGTCGTCTCCGATGATCGGCAGTCCGCGCTGGGTGAAACGCCGCGCCCAGTCAGGGTTGGAGGCGATGAAGACGGGAATGCAGTTGACGAAGGCGCAGCCGGCTTCCAGCGCCTGTTCGGCGTAGAATTCGGTGGCCTGCTGCGACCCGACCGGCAGGTAGGAGACCAGGATATCGGTGCCGCTGCGGCGCAGGGCTTCGGCCACGTTCACCGGCCGCTGGTCCGATTCGACGATGTCGCCGGCGAGATATTTTCCGATACCGTCCAGCGTCGGGCCGCGCTCCACCGGCACGCCGAAGCGTCGCGGCCCGGCAAAGCGGATGGTGTTGTTGGGCGGCGCGAAAATGGCTTCCGCGACGTCGAAACCGACTTTCGATGCCGAAACATCGAAGGCGGCCGAGATCTCGATGTCTCCAACGTGATAGCCGCCGAGATCGACCGTCATAAGCCCTGGGGGCGGCTCATTGGCTTTGGCATCGGCGTAATAGGATATCCCCTGCACAAAAGACGATGCACAATTCCCGACCCCAGCGATCGCTACCCGGAGCTTTTTCCCAGTCACCGAGATCTCCTATCCTAAAATGCACGCCGATAAACAGAACGATTATATTTGTAGGGCCGAAATTGATTCATCGGAAGATCTGTCATAAGGTACTTACCTTTTGTGCAAGGTGCGAAATTTTCAGTGACGGTGTTAACGTTGACGGTGTAGCTATCGTAGCTGTTCTGTCTGGTTGCGCTCCGATTGGAAAATAAAACCCTACAGGGTGCCCTGGGCAACTTGCGGAGACGGGGTGGGCAGCTTGCGGCTTCGGATGGCCGCGACGGCGCTGCCGCATGTCTTCCGCACGTCAACGTCGAAAATTCTTCAAACTCCTCGGAGGGACTTGTGGGAGAGACCGTTCTCGTCACCGGTGGGGCCGGCTTCATCGGCCGCCATGTCGCCAGGGCCCTGCTCGCCCGCGGCGACCGCGTCCGGGTTCTGGACAGCCTGATCGAACAGGTGCATCCGACGCAGCAGCGTCCCGATGAACTGGATGCGGATGTGGAGTTGCTGGCCGGCGACGTGCGGGACGACGAGATGGTCGCCCGTGCGCTGGAGGGGGTCGATTCTGTGATCCATCTCGCGGCCGAGGTCGGCGTCGGCCAGAGCATGTATGCGGTCGACCGCTACACCTCGGTGAACGACTACGGCACCGCCGTGCTGTTCCAGCGCCTGATCGAGAAGCCGGTGCGCCGGGTCGTCGTCGCCTCCTCCATGAGCATTTATGGCGAGGGGCTCTACCGCACCGCCGACGGCACGCTGATGGAGGATGTCGTCCGCGGCCCCCGCAATGCCGACGGTTCCTGGGATCCGCTCGACCAGCAAGGCCGGCCCCTGGTGCCGGTGCGCACGCCGGAAAGCAAGCGTCCGGCGCTGAAGTCGGTCTATGCCATCGGCAAATACGTGCAGGAACGGCTGACCCTGACGCTGACCGCGCAATATGGGATGGAAGGCTCGGCGCTCAGGCTGTGGAACGCCTATGGGCCAGGACAGGCGCTGTCGAACCCCTACACCGGCGTGCTGGCGATCTTCGCCTCGCGCATCGCCAACGGCCAGCGCCCGATGATCTTCGAGGACGGGCAGCAGCGCCGCGACTTCGTCCATGTCCGTGACGTCGCCCGCGCCTTCCTGCTGGCGCTGGACAACCCTGCCGCCAACGGCGAGGTGTTCAACATCGGCTCCGGCGAGGAACGGACGGTGGAGGAGGTGGCGCTGATGCAGGCCGCCTCGATGGGCCGGCCGGACCTGACGCCGGACATCACCGGCAAGGCGCGGGCCGGCGACATCCGCCACAACATTCCCGACCTGACCAAGGCGCGCACCGTGCTGGGCTATGACCGACGGGAGGATTTCTCGGAGGGGCTGGCCGAACTGGCCGAGTGGGTCGCCCGGCAGGAAGCGCAGGACCGCGTCGCCGACGCCCGCCGCGAACTGGAAGAGCGGGGTCTGGTGGCATGAGCACGACCAAGACTCCAGTTCTGATCACCGGCGGCGCCGGCTTCATCGGGTCGAACCTCGCCGACCGGCTGGCGTCGGAGGGGCACGACGTGCTGATCTACGACGCGCTGCGCCGTCCGGGGGTGGAGCGGAACCTGCGCTGGCTGCAATCCCGCCACCCGTCGCGCATCAGCGCCGTCATCGCCGACCTGCGCGACGAGCAGGCGCTGGCCGATGCCGCCAGGGACGCCAAGGCGGTGTTCCATCTGGCCGCCCAGGTCGCGGTGACCACCAGCATGGTCGATCCGGTCGACGATTTCGAGGTGAACATCCGCGGCACGCTGTCCCTGCTGGAGGCGGTGCGCCGCCACGACCTTCGGCAGGGCCGGCGGACGCCGGTGATCTTCGCCAGCACCAACAAGGTCTATGGCGACCTCGCCGACGTGCCCCTGGAACTGGTGGACGACGCCTATGCGCCGGTGGATCCGGCCATCCGCGCGCATGGCGTGTCGGAGGCGCGGCCGCTCGACTTCCATACCCCCTATGGCTGCTCGAAGGGGGCGGCGGACCAGTATGTGCTGGATTATGCCCGCAGCTTCGACCTGCCGACCGCCGTGCTGCGGATGAGCTGCATCTATGGCCCGCGCCAGATGGGGACGGAGGACCAGGGCTGGGTCGCCCATTTCCTGATCCGCGCGCTGAACGGCGAGCCGATCACCATCTACGGCGACGGCCGGCAGGTGCGCGACGTGCTGTTCGTCGCCGACACGGTGCAGGCCTACGTCTCCGCCTGGGAGCGGATCGAGCAGGTGAAGGGCCGGGCCTTCAATCTCGGCGGCGGGGCGGCGAACGCCATCAGCCTGCGCCAGCTGATCGCCCATATCGAGCATCTGATCGGCCGCAGGGTGGAGGTCGGCTACGGCGACTGGCGGGCCGGCGACCAGCGCTACTACGTGTCGGACACCCGGGCGGCGCGTCGGGCGCTGGGTCTGGCCGAGCCGACCGGCTGGAAGCGCGGCGTGGCGCTGCTGGCCGACTGGCTGCGGGCGGAGAAGGGCGGCCTGCCGGAAGCCGCCGAAACGCCGACAGTGGAGGCGGCCTGATGAGGGTTGCGCTGGTCAATCCGGCCTGGAGCTTCGACCACAGCATCTATTTCGGATGCCGCGAAGCGCATCTGCCGCTGGAGCTGGGATACAGCAAAGCGCTGCTGGAGCGGGCCGGGCGTGAGGTGCTGCTGCTCGACGGCGGGCTGGCGGGCCTGTCGAACGCGGAGATGGCGGAGCGGGTCGCCGCCTTCGCTGCCGATATGACGGTGCTGACCACCGCCCCGACCTACCTGTTCTGGCGCTGCGCCCAGCCGGAACTGCGGGTGCCGAAGGAATTCCTGGCTGCGCTGGGCGGCCGGGGCGGGCGCACCGTCGCGGTCGGGCCGCATGGCTCCACCACCCCGGCGCCGACCTTGAGCAAGCTCGGCGTCGATCTGGTGGTGCGCGGGGAATGCGAGGAGATCGTCGCCGAGCTGGCTGGCAAGCTGGAGGAGGGCGCGGCACCGGACGACATTCCGGCACTGGCCTTCCGTCGGGACGGCGACCTGGTGGTGACCGGCGGGCCGCATGCCGCCCGCTTCACCGACCTGCCGGCGCTGTCCTGGCCGGCGGAGTGGCTGCAACGACATCCGCACCACCACCACCGCTACGGCACCGAGCCGGTCGGGCCGGGGGCGGAGGTCGAAGCCTCGCGCGGCTGCCCCTACAACTGCAGCTTCTGCGCCAAGATCGACTTCCGCGACCAGTACCGGCGGCGCGACACCGCCCTCGTCCTGGAGGAGATCGACGGGCTGATCGCCGCCGGCGTGCGCTATGTCTATTTCATCGACGAGATCTTCCTGCCCCGGCGCGACCTGCTGGAAGCGCTGGTCGAGCGGCCGGTCGAGTTCGGCGTACAGACGCGCATCGACCTGTGGAAGCTGGAGATGCTCGACCTGCTGGGTGCCGCCGGCTGTGTATCGATCGAGGCCGGGGTGGAAAGCCTGACCGAGGAGGGCCGCGCCTCGCTCGACAAGAAATGCCGGATGAGCACCGACGATCTGGCCGGCCGGCTGATCCATGCCCGGCGCAGCGTGCCCTTCGTCCAGGCCAACCTGATCGCCGTGGCCGGCGACGACGCCGGAATGGTCAAGGCCTGGCGGGAGAAGCTGCTGGCCGCCGGGGTGTGGGCCAACGACCCGGTGCCGCTCTATCCCTATCCGGCCTCGCCCGACTACCGCCGCCTGTGGGGCGAGCCGGACGACCGGGCGTGGGAGCGGGCGCACGAGCATTATCTCGGCCAGTTCGACCGGCTGAGCGACATCCAGGAGGACGAGCCCTTGCCGCTGACGGAGCTGGAGGCGGCATGCTCCTGCCGCTGACGAGTGCCCAGAAAAAGCCAGTGCCCGCAGAACCACCCTATGTGCTGATGACGGCCGACAGCGTCGGCGGGGTGTGGACCTATGCGCTGGATCTGGCCCGCGAGCTGGCGGGGCAGGGGACGCGGGTGACGCTGGCGGTGCTGGGGCCGTCGCCCCACCCCGATCAGGTCGCCGCCGCCGCGGCGGTGAACGGGCTGGAGCTGATCGATACCGGTCTGGCGCTCGACTGGACCGCGCCCGACGAGGCGGCGGTTCGCCGTACGGCGGAGGCGCTGGGCGATCTGGCCGCGAGGCTCGGGCCGGACGTCGCCCATCTGAACAGCCCGGCCCTGGCCGCCGATGCCGGCTTCACCATGCCGGTCGTCGGCGTCTGCCATTCCTGCATGGCGAGCTGGTGGGTCGCGGTGCGCGGCGGCGACATGCCGGAGGATTTCCGTTGGCGGACGGAGCTTCTGCGCCGCGGCTACCGGGCTTGCGACGTACTGGTGGCGCCGAGCGCCGCCTTCGCCGAGGTGACCGCAGCGCTCTATGGGGTGGCGCCGCCGGTGGTGGTGCGCAATGGCCGTTACGGCCGCAAGGATGCTCCCCGTCGCGTCGCGACGGCGTCCGAACGCTTCGTCTTCACTGCCGGGCGGCTGTGGGATTCCGGCAAGAATATCGAACTGCTGGACGCGGCGGCGAAGCTGCTGGACGTGCCGGTCTTCGCCGCCGGGCCGCTGGAAAGCCCGACCGGGCACCGGGTGGCGCTGTCCCATGCGCGGGCGTTGGGGCGCCTGGACGGCGCGTCGGTCGCCGGCTGGATGGAGCGGGCGCCGGTCTTCGCCTCGCTGCCGCTCTACGAGCCGTTCGGGCTGACGGTGCTGGAGGCGGCGCAGGCCGGCTGCGCGCTGGTGCTGTCGGACATCGCCAGCTTCCGCGAATTGTGGGACGGCGCCGCCCTCTTCGCCGATCCGGGCGATGCCGCTGCGCTGGCCGCGACCCTGCGTCGGCTGCTCGACGACCCGCTGGAGGCCCGCCGGCTGGGCGCCGCTGCCCGCCGCCGCTCCGCCCTCTATGACATGGACCGGCTCACCGCCGGGATGCTCGACGTCTACCGGTCGGTGACGCACCCGGCGCGTTCGGAGGTGATCGCGTGAGGATCGTCTATTTCACCCATTCGCTGGCTTCCTGCTGGAACCATGGCAACGCCCATTTCCTGCGCGGGGTTCTGCGCGACCTGATCGCCCGCGGCCATGACTTGCGGGTGCTGGAACCCGAAGGCGGCTGGAGCCTGCAGAACCTGCTGGCCGACCATGGCGAGGCCGGGCTGGACGCCTATCGCAGCGCCTATCCGGAGCTGTCGTCGCGGGTGGTGCCGAAGGGCTTCGACGTGGAAGCGGCTTGCGATGGTGCCGATCTGGTGATCGTCCATGAATGGAACGATCCGGCGCTGGTCGCGGCGGTCGGGCGGGCGCGCAGGCGCGGCGGGCGCTTCACCCTGCTGTTCCACGACACCCACCACCGCGCGGTCAGCGATCCCGAGGCGATCAACGCTTTCGACCTGTCCGGCTATGACGGCGTGCTGGCCTTCGGCGAGGCGCTGGCGGCGATCTATCGGCGCTGGGGCTGGGGGGGCCGGGTCTTCGTCTGGCACGAGGCCGCCGATGTCCGGCTGTTCCATCCGCCGGCGGAGGAAGAGCCACGCAACGGGGCGGTTTGGATCGGCAACTGGGGCGACGGCGAGCGGACGGAGGAGCTGGAGCGCTTCCTGTTCGCGCCGGCCAGGGACGCCGGGCTGCTGCTGGAGATCTATGGCGTGCGCTACCCGGCCGAGGCGCTGGCGACGCTGAAGCGTTACGGCATCGCCTACAGGGGCTGGCTGCCGAACGCACGCGCGCCGGAGATCTTCGCCCGCCACCGCGTCACCGTCCATGTGCCGCGCCGCTTCTATGTCGACCTGTTACCGGGCATTCCGACCATCCGGGTGTTCGAGGCGCTGGCCTGCGGCATCCCGCTGGTCAGCGCGCCGTGGAGCGATGCGGAAGGGCTGTTCCGGCCCGGCTACGATTTCCTCTTCGCCCGCAACGGCGCGGAGATGGCCCACCATCTGCGTGCCGTCGACCGGGACGAAGGGCTGCGCGCCGAGCTGGTCCGCAACGGGCTGGAGACGATCCTCGCCCGCCATACCTGCGCCCATCGCGTCGATGAGTTGCTGTCCATCGTTGGCAGCCTGCGTGGCGATGAAAAAGAACCGGTCCTTGAGGAGTCCACCCGATGAAGATGGCCTTTTACGGGTCCAGCCTGCTGTCCTCCTACTGGAACGGCGCCGCCACCTATTACCGCGGCATGCTGAGCGAACTGGCCAAGCATGGCTGGGACATCACCTTCTACGAGCCGGATGCCTTCGACCGCCAGAAGCACCGCGACATCGAGCCGCCGGACTATGCCAGGGTCGTCGTCTATGACGCCACGCCCGAGGCCTGCCGTGCGGTGATCGGCGAGGCGGTGAAGGCCGATGTGGTGGTGAAGGCCAACGGCGTCGGCGTCTTCGACGACGAACTGCTGGACGGCGTGATGGATGCCGCCGATCCGCGGGCGCTGCGCATCTATTGGGATGTCGACGCCCCGGCGACGCTGGCGGAGCTGCGGCAGGCGCCCGACCATGTGCTGCGCCGCCGCCTGCCGGAGCTGGACTTCGTGCTGACCTATGGCGGCGGGCCGCCGGTGGTGTCGGCCTATGAGGCCATGGGGGCGCCGGTCTGCCGGCCGGTCTACAATGCGCTGGACCCGGCGACCCACCATCCGGTGCCGCCGCAACAGCGTTTCCGTGCCGACCTGAACTTCCTCGGCAACCGGCTGCCCGACCGCGAGGCGCGGGTGGAGCGCTTCTTCCTGGAGCCGGCGGCAAGGAACCCGCAGGCGCGCTACATCATCGGCGGCAGCGGCTGGGAGACCAAGGGGCTGCCCGGCAACGTCAGCCACATCGGCCATGTCGGCACCGCCGACCACAATGCCTTCAACACCTCGGCCAAGGCGGTGCTGAACATCGCCCGCGACAGCATGGCGGAGGTCGGCTTCTCCCCCGCCACCCGCGTCTTCGAGGCGGCCGGAGCCGGCGCCTGCCTGATCACCGACGCCTGGGAGGGGGTGGAGCTGTTCCTGGCCCCCGATGAGGAGGTGCTGGTCGCCCGCGACGGACAGGACGTGACAGACCATCTGCGCGCGCTGACGCCGGACCGCTCCCGCGCCATCGGCGAGGCGGCGCGCCGCCGCATCCTGGCCGGCCACACCTATGCCCGCCGGGCGGTCGAGGTGGACCGGCTGTTGCGCGGCGCGCTGGCCGCCCGCCGGGAACGGAGCGCGGCATGAAGCTGGTCGTCCTGGGGCTCAGCCTGTCCTCCTCCTGGGGCAACGGGCATGCCACCACCTTCCGGGCGCTGCTGAAATCCTTCGCCGCGCGCGGGCACGAGATCCTGTTCCTGGAGCGCGACGTTCCCTGGTATGCGAACCACCGCGACCTGCCGAACCCGGGCTGGTGCGAGCTGGCCTTTTACGGCGACCTGGAGGATCTGAAGCGCTTCACCGCCGCTGTCGCCGGGGCGGATGCGGTGCTGGTCGGCTCCTACGTTCCGGAGGGGGTGGCGGTCGGTCTTTGGGCGCAGGAGACGGCGCGGGGTGTCGTCGCCTTCTACGACATCGACACGCCGGTGACCCTGGCGAAGCTGGAGCGCGGCGATTACGAGTATCTGGCCCCGGAGATCATCTCCGGCTACGACGTGTATTTCTCCTTCACCGGCGGGCCGACGCTCGACCGGCTGATGGAGCGGTACGGCTCGCCGGCGGCCCGCGCGCTCTACTGCTCGGTGGATGCGCAGGCCTATGCGCCGCTGCCGGTCCCCAAGCGCTGGGACCTCAGCTATCTCGGCACCTACAGCCTCGACCGCCAGCCGACTCTGGACCGCCTGCTGCTGGAGCCGGCACGCCGCGCGCCGGAGCTGCGCTTCGTCGTCGCCGGGCCGCAATATCCGGACGACATCGTCTGGCCGGCGAATGTCGAGCGGCTGCACCATGTGCCGCCGGCCGACCATCCGGCCTTCTACGCGGCGAGCCGATTCACGCTGAACGTGACGCGCGAGGACATGATCCGCGCCGGCTACAGCCCCAGCGTCCGCCTGTTCGAGGCGGCGGCCTGCGCCACGCCGATCATCTCCGACATCTGGGACGGCATCGACACGCTGCTGGAGCCGGGTCGCGAGATCATCCTGGCTTCGAGCGCCGAGGAGGTGCTGGAGGTGCTGAAGCGCCCGGCGGCAGAGGGCGAGATCGGCGAGCAGGCGCGGCGGCGCATTCTGGCCGCGCACACCGCGGCGCATCGGGCCGAGACGCTGGAGACGGAGCTGGCGGCGATGGAGCGGAGGCCTGCCCTTACGTAAGCAGCGGCTTGTGAGTTGCGGTGTGCTTCAAAACGGCTTGAAGAACGGGTCGTCGCCCTCGGACGCGAAATCGAGGACGAGCATCGGGAAGAAAATTTTCAATACCTTGTGCTGGTTTCCACAGAATGGAGGTGCTGGCTGGCATTTCGTAGAAACTATGCCGAATCAGTTGGTTGGCAGGGTATTCACGACAGCGACCTACGGAAACCTGCCGGATCAAGCGCATGCGCGAGATGAAAACCCACTGCGAGTGGCAGGTCATCTACGCCATCACCAGCCTACCGCCGGACGCCGGGGTCGCCCGGCCTCGCCCGAGCCCATTGGCAGATCGAAAACCGCGTCTTCCGGGTCAAGGACGGCACCGTCGCCGAGGATGCCTGCAAGGTGCGCTCCGGAGCGGCCCTACTCGCTCTGGCTCACCTCCGCAACTCCGCCCTCAACATCATCCGCAAATCGGGCGTCAAGCCCAAGCCAGCTCTTGAAGCTTTCGCCACCAACCCCAAGGCCGCTATCCGAGCCGTCATGAGGGCCTGCATTGAATTGCCCTGGGGGCCGAAGGGAGTGCGTGTCAAATTTCCTGAATTTGATATCACAATCGGGCTCTTGGCCAGTCGTTGACATGTTCCGGTCGCGCAGTTGACCGACGTATTCCAGTTCGTGTTCGGCAAGCTGTGGGGCAAGACCCGGCTGTCGCCCGGCATCAGCCCGTCCAAGGCGGTGGAAGGGTTGGTCGGCGGTGGGTTGACCGCCGTCGCCATCGGCACCAGGCTGCACGTCATTACACCTTTCTCGCCGCTCCAGGCGGTGGGCATGTCGCTGGTCATCGTGATGGCCGGATTCCTAGGCGGCTTCGTCCTGTCGGCGATGAAGCGCGACCTCGGGGTCAAGGACTGGGGCACCATGATCGAAGGGCATGGCGGTGTTCTCGACTGCGTCGATTCGGTCGTGTTCTCGGCACCGCTATTCTTCCACCTCATACGTTACTGGTTCACCTGAACCGGTGGACAAGCCGGTTCTTCCGCCCCTCAGCACGTCAACCGCAGGGCAATCGGGTAAAGCCTTAAGTTCCCTATATCAGAAAACTCGTCATCCCCGCGAAGGCGGGGAGATGGTCTCACGCTTGAAGCGCAACGGAGAGATTTTTAGAGAATAGATCATCCGGCGTGAAGAAGTCGAGGCACTCACGTGGTATGGAATTGATCCAATCCGCGTGAGCCTCAACCTCTTGCGAAGTTATCACGGCGAGGTTTGTCTTCCTGGGTAGTTTTCGTCTCAGCCGCCCGATCGTGTTCTCGACGACGCCTTTCTGCCAGGGTGCGTGAGGGTCGCAGAAGTAAGTTTGCATTCCGAGTTTGTCGATCAGTTGATGATGTTCGGCAAACTCGGTGCCATTGTCGAAGGTGGCGGAACGCCGCAGGCTTGCGGGCAACTGCCCCCAGAAATCGAGCAGGCGCTCGATGACCGGCTTGGCCGCTTTGGAGGGCTGGCGAAAGATCCGGGTGAAGCGGGTGAGCCGCTCATGCATCACCAACACCGCTTGGCCATAGCGGGCGAACAGCATCAGATCGACCTCCCAATGCCCAATCTCCTGACGCTCGCTGGCGATGGACGGACGCTCCTCCAGCGGCCGCCGCCGCTTGATCCGATCGACCGGGCTTCCGCCGCGGCGGCCGGGAAGGCCACGGCGGAATTTGGCCCGCGGCAAAAGCCGGTGCCAGTAATCCTTCTGAGCCGAGCGATGGTAGATGTAACGATAGATGGACTCGTGGCTGATCACCGTGCGACCGTGCGTGCGCGCCAGCCAGCCGGCGACCTGCTGCGGAGACCATCCCATCGCAAGGTGTTTTCGCACCGTGGCTCGAAGGTCTGGCTGGCGCGCAAGCTTGAAGCGGGCATCCCAACGTCGGCGCCGGGCCGCCAAATGATCGGCCCGTTCCCCATCGTAGCCCCCCTGCCACTGGTTGGTCGCCTGGGCATTCCGACGGAGCTCACGGCTGATCGTCGAAGCTGACCGACCAAGTTGCTCCCCGATCCCTCTCAAAGACAGCCCCTGCTCCCGCAAAAGCTCGATCTTTATGCGCTCGCAAAGGCTGAGCTGATTGTAATGTTTTCCCATCGCAACAACACCTTAGCAGATGTTGCGCTTGTGACGTGAGTCCAAGGGATCCAGGCTTTCCCACAAGGTTCGTTCTGCGAACTCTGGATCCCCGCCTTCGCGGGGATGACGGGAAATCCTAGAACCAAGACTATGGTCCTTCGCCCGATTGCCCTGACGTCAACCGGCTGCGACGTTGACAACAGCATGGAGAGTCTGATGGTGATCCGCCGGCTTACGGGCTGTCGCACCGACCGTGATGTGATAGAGCGCCTGATTATGGAGGAGTGTAGAGGAGTTTTGCATCATGGCATGAAATCACGGCCAACCCGCTTTTCCGGAAATCCGTGAAGCCACGATATGCCCATGAGTGTCTGGGCACGCCCCTGGCAAATCGGTGGCGCCGCCGGCAGCGTTGCGCGATCCATCCTGACGACAGCACAGATCCCGCAAGCGCCGTCGGCTTTTGTTCCTCTCAGACTCACGGTCATGCCGATCCCTGCTCCCCCTGGAGAATGACAATGACACGACTGAAGCTTGCCCCGACCAGACATGCGGCGTCTGCCCGTATCCTTGCCGTGGCTTCATCGATTCTGATGACCTGCACGGCCGCGCATTCGGCCGAAAAGCCGACCGCCAAGCTGGAATCCGCACTGCGCAAGGTCCCGGCATCGGTCACGACCAATGGGGATCCGATGCCGGTCGTTTTCCTGGATGTCGGCGCGCTGCCCAAGACACCTGATGGTGCCCTTGGCGACAAAGCCTTGATGCGCATAAGATTTGCCCAGCAGCTGAGGCCGCTCGAAGCGCTGGGATATGGCGGTCCCGGGGACTGGCAGGAGAAAGCCGGCATCGATTTCGATAGAATTTCCTATTTTGCCGCCTTCGGACCGCAAGACGCACGCATCGATTATTGGGGGCTTGCCGACGCAGGCGTGGCGGCAAAACTCATGGATACGCTCAAAACGAATAATTTCGGGGAGGTTTCCGCCTCTCCGCTGATCATTTCGAATGGCGAGCCCCGTGCCATCAATCTGGCAAACCGCGATCCGAAAAATCCATGGAGCGGATCGATGGGTAAAACAAGCGCCGTCATGGCGATGGACGCTGTGGTTGCCCAGGCTTCAGCGGCGGCAGATCTGACCGCGCTCGCTGGGGGCAAGGCCAGCATGACGGATACAGAAGCCGTGATCGTCGCGTTGCACGGACTGGATGCCGTAGCCCGTGAAACAGAGAGCACGATCATTCAGGCGGGAGTGTTTACCCCTCTCATTGGGATGGCGGCCGGCGATCCCGAGATTACGCAGGGTGCCAATCCGAATGCGACGCAGCTGACCGAAAAAATGCAGCAGTTGACTCAGCAGAGCCAGGCCGGACTCCCGGTCTATGCGGGCGGTGTCGTTGCCGATCTGAACTCCGCAAGCGGTGCGGCGCTTGCCTTCTCCCTTGCCTATGCCAACTGCGACGACGCAAAGAAGGCGCTCGCCGATCTGGAGGCTCGCTGGACGAAAGGAATGACGACGCCGGTCTCCGCTGCCGGCAAGATGGTCGAACTCCCGCAACATGGCTGCGCCGCCGTAATGCGTTTCGGCACCAAGGGGGACGAGCCTGATGCCATGACGGAATTCATGAACACCTACATGCAGAGGGGTTTCAACGTCCTGAAAATCGCATTGCGATAGTGAAGAGCGGGCACTCGACGATCGAACAGCTCGATAAGCCGGCTGTTCTGGCGGAGATGCGGTGAGGTTCGCGTTATGCGGGAGCGGCTCGCCCCTGGAGCGATATCGTGCGTCGGGACTCTTCCTGTTGCGCCGGCTTTGGGCCAGAACGTTGAGAAAGCGCCGTTCTGGCCAACGGCCCCCACGGATCACGCTGTTTGCCGCGGATGCGAATGAACACCTCCGGCAGCAATCACTTTTCGTCCGGCCGGGGCGGTGGCGTTTGAGCGTCGTATCGAACTCCCGGTCAGAACTGTTCCCTCGTTTCTACGGAATGGAGGTGCTCTCCGGCATTCCGTAGGAACCGTGCGAATTCAATGGATTGATGGCGGTGCCAAAGCGACGCACGGGACTCCTGCTTCAATGATGCGGCATGGCTCCGTGCGGGAGGTGGCGGGGAAGGGAGCGGGTGCTTGAGCGGGAGATCAGGGGCAATTCCTCCCCCGCTTGGCGGGGGAGGTCAGGTGAGGGGCTGACTTCCCCCTCACCGCAGGCAGCACTTACTTGCTGTAGTCGTAGAAGCCGCGGCCGGTCTTGCGGCCGAGATAGCCGGCGTCGACCATTTCCTTCAGCAGCGGGGCCGGGCGGTATTTCGGATCGTTGAAGCCTTCGTAGAAGACCTCCATCACCGACAGCATGGTGTCGAGACCGATCAGGTCGGCCAGCGCGAGCGGGCCGATCGGGTGGTTGCAGCCCGCCTTCATGCCGGCGTCGATGTCCTCGGCGGTGGCGATGCCTTCCTGCAGCGCGAAGATCGCCTCGTTGATCATCGGGCAGAGGATGCGGTTGACCGCGAAGCCGGGGCTGTTCTTCGCGGTGATCGGCGACTTGCCGACGCGCTTGGCGAAGGCCATCGCCTTGGCATGGGTGTCGTCGCTGGTCTGGATGCCGCGGATGATCTCCAGGAGCGCCATCAGCGGCACCGGATTGAAGAAATGCAGGCCGATGAAACGGTCCGGACGGTCGGTGGCCGTCGCCAGCTTGGTGATGGAGATCGACGAGGTGTTGGTGGCGACCAGCGCCTCCGGCTTCAGGATCGCGCAGAGATCCTTCAGGATCTTGACCTTCAGATCCTCGTTCTCGGTCGCGGCCTCGATCACCAGATCGCAGGCAGCCAGCTTCGCCTTGTCGGTGGTGGCGGTGATGCGCGCGACGGCGGCCTCGCGGTCGGCGGCGGTCATCTTCTCCTTCTTGACCAGACGGTCCAGGCTGCCGCCGACAGTCGACAGGCCGCGCTGTACCGCGTCCTCGGAGATGTCGGTCATCACCACCGTCAGGCCGGCGACGGCGCAGACCTGGGCGATGCCGTTGCCCATCTGTCCGGCGCCGATGACGCCGATGGTCTCGATTCCCATGCTCTCGGTCATTGTTTCTTGTCCCTACCGGTTGACTGGCAATTGATTGATCATTGCGTTGGTTCGCAGATGCAGCATCTTCTACACGCATTTTCGTTGCGCTGCGATGGCTTGTCGTATGCGGCAGGGGGAGCTTTCGCGTGGCGCGTCGTCCTGCCGCAGGCGAGCCATCGGCGAAAATCCGCCGATGATCATGGACGGTCCGGCGGAAATCCGCCGACGCGGTGGGGCACGCGAAGAGCTGGATCCAAGCATTTCAATTGTTTGCGCGACGAACTGATTATGGCACGCCCCTTGCTCTTCCGAAGGCCAACCGCGGCGACGGGCCGCGGACCAAGCCCCAGGGAGAGAAGAGATGCTCCGGAAAAGCCTGCTCGCCGCCACGGCCTTCGCCGCCGCGGCACTCGCCGCCCAGGCCGCCTCGGCCGCCGATCTGGTCCGACTCGGCAATCTGAAATTCGCCCATTACGGCGCGGTGTCCTACATGAAGGAGATCGCCGGCAAATACGACCTGAAGATCGAGGAGCGGGTCTTCCCCAAGGGCATCGACATCCTGCCGGCCATCGTTGCCGGTGAGATCGACGTCGCCGCCAGCGCCGTGGACGCCGCCATCGCCGGCCGGGCGTCGGGCGTGCCGATCTATGCGGTGGCCGGCTTCGCCAAGGGTGGCGCGCGCATCGTCGCCAAGCCGGATGCCGGCATCAAGAGCATCGCCGATCTGAAGGGCAAAAAGGTCGCCACCCCGCGCGGCGGCGCCCAGGAGCTGATCCTGCTGGCCGAGCTGGCCAAGCATGGGCTGAGCTGGTCCGACCGTCCGGGCAAGGACGTGCAGATCGTCTACATGGCCTACGCCGACATGAATCAGGCCCTGCTGGCCGGCAGCATCGACGCCATGTCGCAGTCCGAACCGCAGTCGAGCCAGGCGATCAACAAGGGCTTCGGCGTCGAGGTGGTGAAGCCCTACGACACCGAGCTGGGCGAACCGGTTCGCTCGCTGGTCATCACCGAGGATTTCTACAACAAGAAGCATGACGTGGCCGAGCGGCTGATCCGCTGCTTCGTCGAGGCGACGGCGACCTTCATCGCCAACCCCGATCTGGCCGAGAAATACGTCCGCGAACAGATGTTCAAGGGCCAGATCACCAGCCAGGACTTCAAGGACGCGATCGGCAACTCGCCCTACAGCTACGACATCTCGGTCCACCATGTGCAGGTGACGACCGACATGATGCAGAAGTTCGGCGTCGGCCGCATGGAGACCCCGCCGAAGGCCGCCGACTGGGTGAAGCTGGACCTGCTGGAGAAGGCGAAGGCCACCAAAGCGGCCGCGAGCGACGCCGGCACCGCCACCGTGAAGGCGAACTGAGCCCCACCCAGCGGAAGGAGGACGCCCGATGTCCCAAGCCAATCCCCGTTTCTCGCCCGCCGCTTTGCTGCGCGGCGCCCTGGTGCCTGTCCTCGCCGTCGTTCTGTGGCAGGTCCTGTCGACGTCCGGCCTGATCAACCCGGTGGTCCTGCCGTCGCCCGTCGCGGTGGTGGAGCGCTGGTGGGCCTATCTGCTGCCGACCGAGCCCTACGATCCGGCGCAGTCGAGCTGGCTGATGTGGGCGCTGTCGGGCGAGATGCTGTTCGACGCTTGGTCCAGCCTGTACCGCGTCGTGCTGGGCTTCGCCGTCGGCGCCGGGCTGGCGCTTCCGCTGGGTCTCGCCATGGGCGGCAACCCGCGCATCTACGCGCTGTTCGACCCGCTGATGCAGGTGCTGCGGCCGATCCCGCCCATCGCCTACATCCCGCTGGCGATCCTGTGGTTCGGGCTGGGCAACCCGCCGGCCGTGTTCCTGATCGCCATCGGCGCCTTCTTCCCGGTGCTGATGAACACCATCGCCGGGGTGCGCCATGTCGACGGCATCTATCTGCGCGCCGCCCGCAACCTGGGCGCCGGCAAGCTGACCATGTTCCTGCGCGTCATCCTGCCGGCCGCCACCCCCTACATTCTGGCCGGCGCCCGGATCGGCATCGGCACCGCCTTCATCGTCGTGATCGTGTCGGAGATGATCGCCGTCAACTCCGGCCTCGGCTTCCGCATCCTGGAGGCGCGCGAGTTCATGTGGTCCGACAAGATCATCGCCGGGATGTTCACCATCGGCCTGCTGGGCCTCGCCATCGACATCGGCATGAACCGCCTGAACAACCACCTGCTGCGCTGGCACCGCGGGCTCGAGAATTGATGGGGAGGGGATGGAGATGACGCCCATGCTGAAGACCGTTGCCGACACCGTGCCCGCCGCCGACGCGGCCCCCGTGCAGATCCGCATCCGCGGGGTGGAGAAGACCTTCGCCGTCGGGGCGCAGAAGATCGTCGCCCTGCAGGACATCGACCTCGACATCCGCAAGGGCGAGTTCGTCTGCCTGCTGGGTCCGTCGGGCTGCGGCAAGTCCACGCTGCTGAACGCGGTGGCCGGGTTCCAGCCGCCGACGAAGGGGACCGTCGCCGTCGACGGCCGCAGCATCACCGAACCCGGCCCCGACCGCGGCATGGTGTTCCAGGAATATGCCCTGTTCCCCTGGATGACGGTGGCGCAGAACGTCGCCTTCGGCCTGGAGATCAAGGGGATGTCCAAGGCCGACATCGCCTCGCGGGTGGAGTGGCTGCTGCAGAAGCTGCATCTGCAGGATTTCCGCAACCGCTTCCCCAAGGACCTGTCCGGCGGCATGCGCCAGCGCGTCGCCATCGCCCGCGTCCTGGCGCTCGACAGCCCGATCCTGCTGATGGACGAGCCGTTCGGCGCGCTCGACGCCCTGACCCGCCGCACGCTTCAGGACGAGCTGCTGCGCATCTGGGAGGAGGTCGGCAAGACCATCCTGTTCGTCACCCACTCCATCGAGGAGAGCATCTATCTGGCCGACCGCATCATCGTGATGACCTACCGGCCGGGCACCATCAAGCGGGACGTCGTCGTCGACATGCCCCGCCCGCGCGACGGCTCCGCCCCGGAGTTCAACCGCCTGAAGCGCGAGCTGTCGCAGATGGTGATGGAGGAGCAGCAGCGCTTCAGCCAGGACGAGATCCGTTCCGTCACCGCGGATTGAGCGGACGGCGCGAGCGAATGCCGTCGATATCGTTGTGAGGCGAGCCGTAGTTCCTGAAGCCGATGGCAAATGGTGCAATTGCGCATGGGACCGGCGATGCCCATCGTCATCAGAGCCGTTCCGCTCAAGGTTTCAGGGAGTGCGACATGGAACCGGATTGGTTGGTTTGGGCCCGGCGCATTCAAGCGCTGGCGCAATCCGGCCTCGCCTTCACCAGGGATGTCTATGACCGCGAGCGGTACGAAGAGCTGCGCCTCCTGGCGGCGGAGATGATGGCGGCGCGGTCCGGCGGTGATCCGGCCCGGATCGAAGCGCTCTTCGCGGAGCAGTCCGGCTACGCCACGCCCAAGGTGGATGTTCGTGGGGCGGTGTTCGATCAGGCCGGGCGCATCCTCCTGGTGCGTGAGCTGGCGGATGGCGGTCGCTGGACCTTGCCCGGCGGCTGGGCCGACGTCAACCAGACGCCGGGCGAGTGCGTCGCTCGCGAGGTTCTGGAGGAGGCTGGGATCGAGGTCCGGGTGCGCAAGCTGGCCTGTGTCTATGACCGGGCCCGCCATGCCCACCAGCCGCCTTATCCCTTCCACATCTACAAGATGTTCTTCATCTGCGACCCGGCGAGCCCTGTGGAACGCGCACGCGGAGACGGCCATGAAACGGGTGCCGCGGCGTTCTTTGCGCAGGAGGAGGTGCCGGAAGCGGAACTCTCCGTCGGCCGGGTGCTGCCATTTCAGATCACACGCCTGTTCCAGCACTGGCGGGATCCGGGACTGCCGACGGATTTCGACTGAACGGCCCTGACTGCGGCCGCTGCCGTCGAGTTCCGCGAGCAGCGCAATATCTTCGTCGGGGGCGCTCGGAAACGGGCGCCCTTTTCCGCATCAGAGCTTCGCCGCCTCCTCGCCCATGCGCTGGCGCAGCCAGCCGTGGGAGGGGGAGCCGGTGTTGCGGCGGTGCCAGATCATCGACACCTCGTAGTCGCCGATGTCGAAGGGAAGCGGGCTGGTGGCCAGCCCCATCGCATCGGCACACAGACGCGCCAGCCGGGCGGGCAGCGAGGTCAACATCGGCGCCTGCCGCAGGATCATCGGGATCGCCAGGAACTGGGTGGTGGAGGCGGCGACGCGACGGCTCGTGCCGAGCGCCGCCAGCTCGTCGTCGATGAAGCTGGTCAGCCCGCCGCGCAGCGACGGCATCAGGTGCGGGTAGCGGGTGTAATCCTCCAGCCCGATCGGCGGGGTGACCGGCACCAGTTCCGGATTGAACAGGCAGACATGGGTTTCGCGATAGAGCATCTGCCGGTCGTGCCAGCGACGCAGCTCCGGCAGATAGCCGATGGCGAGATCGAGGGTGCCGTCGTCCAGTGCGCTCAGCATGGCGTCGGGATCGAGGTTGAGCAGCGAGACCGACACACGCAGGTCGCCTTCCGCCGCGTCGCGCAGGATGCCGGTCAGCAGGACCGCCTGCATCGAATCGGGGGTGGAGATGGTGAAGTTGCGATCCTCGCGCTGGGGGTCGAAATCCTCCTCCGCCGACAGGGCGCGGGCGGCCCCCACCAACAGGTCGCGCAGCGGCTCCGCCAGGCGCTGGGCGCGCGGCGTCGGTTCCATCCGGTTGCCGGTGCGCACGAACAGCGGGTCGCCGACCAGGGTACGCAGCCGGCCCAGCGCGTGGCTCACCGCGGACTGGCTGACGCCGAGCGCGTCTGCGGCACGGGAGACGTTGCGGGTTTCCAGCAGTGCGTCGAACACCTTGATCAGGTTGAGGTCGAGCGCCGGATTATGAATTGCTTTCATGACGATATGAACCAAAGCAGCCTACTTCATTGTGCACTGGACGGTGTATTCTGTCGAGCCAGAGCTGACCCGAGCAGCCGACAATCAAAAAAACCAATCCTTAGTCCCAATCCGTAGCCAAGGCCCGCAACCGGGCAGCGGACCTGTCGTCGTCCCCCGTCAACTCGTCAGGGCAGGCCGGCGGTTCCGTTCAGGGAGAAAGAGGCAAGAGCCATGGTTCGCATCAACGTCAACGGCGAGGAGCGTCAGGTCGATGTCTCCGACGACATGCCGCTCCTGTGGGTCCTGCGGGACGAGCTGAACATGACCGGCACCAAGTTCGGCTGCGGCATCGCCCAGTGCGGCGCCTGCACCGTCCATGTCGACGGCACGCCGACCCGCGCCTGCCAGACCCCGGTCGGCATGCTGACGCCGGACAGCAAGATCACCACCATCGAGGGTGTGAAGGGCAAGGCGGCCCAGGCCGTCCAGGCGGCATGGCAGAAGCTGGACGTCGTCCAGTGCGGCTATTGCCAGTCGGGTCAGATCATGAGCGCCATCGCGCTGCTGACCGACAACCAGAACCCGACCGACCAGGACATCGACGCGGCGATGGACGGCAATGTGTGCCGCTGCGCCACCTATGTCCGCATCCGCGCGGCGATCAAGGATGCCGCCCAGACGATGAGGGCCTGATCCATGCTGCATCATCTGATCCGCCAAGCCGCCGAACACGGGTTTCCCGAATCCGGTTTCGCCCCCGGTCCGCTGCCCGCCCCCGCGCGCCGCGGCTTCCTGAAGGCCATCGGCGCCGGGGCCGGCGTGCTGGTGATCGGCGCGCATCTGCCGATGCCGGCGCTGGCCGCCGAAGCGGCGCCCAAGATCATCGGCCCGGCCGACCCGCGGCCGCATGCCTTCATCATCGTGGCGCCGGACAACACCGTTACGGTCCTGGCCAAGCATCTCGACAAGGGCCAGGGCATCGTCACCGGCCTCGCCACCATCGCGGCGGAGGAACTGGACGCCGACTGGTCCCAGGTGCGCGGCGCCTTCGCCCCGGCCGACCAGAAGCTGTACGCCAACCACTTCTTCGGCCTGCAGGGCACCGGCGGCTCCACCGCCGTCGCCAACAGCTGGGACGAGCTGCGCATGGCCGGCGCCGCCGCCCGCGCCATGCTGGTCGCCGCAGCATCCGCCCGCTGGAAGGTGCCGGCCGGCGAGGTGACGGTGGCGAAAGGCGTGGTCCGCCATGCCGCCAGCAACCGCAGCGCCACCTTCGGCGAACTGGCGGAGGAAGCTTCGAAGCTGCCGGTTCCGCAGCAGGTCAAGCTGAAGGACCCGAAGGATTATGTGCTGATCGGCAAGCCCGACCTGCACCGGCTGGACCACGTCAGCAAGACCAACGGCACCGCGATCTTCTCGATGGACATCCGCCGTCCGGGCCAGGTGACGGCGGTGCTGGCCCGCAGCCCGCGCTTCGGCGGCACGGTGAAGAGCGTCGACGATGCCGCCGCCCGCAAGGTGCCGGGCGTCATCGAGGTGGTCAGCCTGCCGGTCGGCGTCGCGGTAATCGCGAAGAACACCTGGGCCGCCATCAAGGGCCGCGAGGCGCTGACGGTGACCTGGGACGACGGCAAGGCCGAGACCCGCGGCACCGACGCCATGCTGGCCGACTACCGCAAGGCGGCGGAGAAGCCGGGGTCGGTCGCGGCGAACAAGGGCGACGCCGACAAGGCGATCGCCGACGCCAAGGCCAAGGGCGGCGATGCGGTGGACGGCGAGTTCGTCTTCCCCTACCTCGCCCACGCGCCGATGGAGCCGCTGAACGCCGTGGTGGCGCTGAACCCGGAGGGTGGCTGCACCATCTGGGCCGGGTCGCAGTTCCAGACGGTCGAGCAGATGGTCGTCGCCCAAATCCTGGGCTGCAAGCCGGAGCAGGTGAAGATCGAGACCCAGTGGGCCGGCGGCAGCTTCGGCCGGCGCGCCACCACCAACGCCGACTACATCGCCGAGGCGGCGATGATCGCCAAGGCCTATCCCAAGGCCCCGGTGCATCTGGTCTGGACGCGCGAGGACGACATCAAGGGCGGCCGCTACCGTCCGCTGTTCCTGCACAAGATCACCGCGGCGGTCGATGCCAAGGGCGAACTGGTCGGCTGGAAGCAGCGCATCGTCGGACAGAGCTTCATGGCCGGCACGCCGTTCGAGGCGGTGATGGTCAAGGACGGCGTCGATGCGACGATGGTCGAGGGCGCGTCGGACATGGCCTATCCGGTGGCGAACCTCGCGGTCGACGCCCATACCCTCGCCTCGCCGGTCACCACCCTGTGGTGGCGCTCGGTCGGGCACACCCACACCGCCTATGCCAAGGAGGTGATGATCGACCGGCTCGCCAAGGCGGCCGGCAAGGACCCGGTTGCCTTCCGCATGGCGATGCTGAAGGACCATCCGCGTCTGGCCGGCGTGCTGAAGCTGGCGGCGGAGAAGGCCGGCTGGGGCCAGCCCCTGCCGCAGGGCAAGGGGCGCGGCGTCGCCGTGCATGAAAGCTTCAACACCTATGTCGCCCATGTCGCCGACGTGACGGTCGACGCCAAGGGGCAGATCAAGGTCGATCGCGTCGTCGTCGCCGTCGATTGCGGCGAGGTCGTCAACCCCGACATCGTCAAGGCGCAGATGGAGGGCGGCGCCGGCTGGGGCATCGGCCACGCGCTGCGCGGCGAGATCACCATGACCGACGGCGTGGTCGATCAGGCCAACTTCGACGGCTATCTGCCGCTGCGGATGTCGGACATGCCGGTGGTGGAGGTCCACATCGTGCCGTCGCACGAGCGGCCGACCGGCGCCGGCGAGCCGGGCGTCCCGACCGTGGCGCCAGCCGTGGCGAACGCCGTCTTCTCGGTGACCGGCCAGCCGCTGCAGACGCTGCCCTTCAGCCGGGGCGGCATCGTCAGCTGAGAAAGGCCGGCTGAGCGGGGCGGTCAGGGCGAGGCTTTCTCCGAGGTGGCGAGGATCCCGGCCGTCCGTGCGGCGGCCGGGATCGCCGTCGGCCTCAAACCGGGCCAGCCCTGATCGACCAGGAGCCTGACTGCGGGATCCAGCCGCACGGGACCGGCGGGGACGGGAGTCTCCGCCGGTTCTTTTTTGTGTGGCGGATCGAGATGCGGAAGCCAGGCCAGCTTCCCGGAACGGGCGACCGTCAGGGAGGGGACGGGAAGCCGTGGCTCCCAGGGGCCGGTGGCGGCGGTCGCCGTTGCGGGTGTCAGCGCCGTGAGGCGGCAGGCCGCCCACGCCACCCCGGCCAGCATCGCGACAGCCAAAGCCAACACCGACCAATGGCGGCGGCGCAGCCGCAGGGCGACCGGATCGGTCACCGGCGTGGCCGGTCGGTCGTGACGGATGCTGTTGCGGTCGTTCACGGTCATGCGGGGCACAGCATGGCTCAGGCCGACGTCGCCTCGCCCGGCCTTTCCCGGTGAAACCCGGGGGCAGGGGGAGTGCTCCCCGCGGTACGATCCGGCCGGCCGGGATTCTCCGTCCGGATAATAATCCCGCCTCCTCCCCAGGAATTGCAAGGGAAGCGATTTCGGCCGCTTGGCCGAGGGTTCAGCCGGGACGCCGCCGGTCGATCTCCGCCCGCACCTCGCGGAACCAGCGCAGCTTCTCCTCGAAGGGCAGGCGGGCGAGGCCGCTTGGCGAGGGCACCACCACATCGGCGACGCCGTCGAACAGGCTGCGCTCCTGCGCGCCCCAGGGGGCGTCGGGCAGGCCGGTCGCCGCCAGATAGACGCCTTTGCCGGTATAGGCCAGCACGCGTGGCCGGACGAAGCCGACGATCCGCGCCAGCCGCGGCACCCCGCCGCGCAGCTCCGCCCGCGACAGTTCGGCGGCGCTGGCGGTGGCGCGGGCGACGAGGTTGGTGGAACCCAGCCCGATGGCCGGCAGGGTGACGTCCTCTTCCGGCCGGTAGAGGCGCGGCGTCAGTCCTGCCTCGGCCAGCAGGCGCCAGAACTGGTTGCCGCGCCCGGCGTAATGATGGCCGAGCGCGCCCGACCGCAGGCCGGGATTGAAGCCGACGAACAGGCAGTCGAGCCCCGGCGCCACGATGTCCGGCAGCGGCCCGGCGGACGGCGGCAAACCGTGCGGCAGGGGGGCCGGAGCGTCGTCGAACAGGTCCATGGCGAATTCCTCTCCGCGGGGAGAGGAATATAGGGCGCCGCCGCCCCGCTCAAAGCGAGGCGGCGATGGCGGGGGCAGGCGGGCTGTTCCGTTCGTCCTGGAGCAGGGCGAGGATGCGGTCGGTCATCCGCAGGGCCAGCGCGACGATGGTCATGGTCGGATGGTCCGCCCCCATGGTCGGGAAGACGGAGCTGCCGGCGACATAGAGGTTGCCCACGCCATGGACGCGGCCATCGGAATCGACCACGCCGTGGCGCGGCGAGTCGTGCATGCGGGTGGTACCCATATGATGCCAGCACCAGCCGACATCGGCCATCGTCGCCTCGGCTTCGCTTCTCCCGCCTTCCTCGTGGCCCTCCCCACCGTCCACGGCGATCAGGCCGCGCCGCAGCAGATCCTCGCGCAGCAGCCGCTGGGTCTCGGTGGCGCCCCAGCGGTCCTGCGCGGTCAGGCGCCAGTCCACCTTCGGCAGGTTGCGGCCGAACGGATCGGTGGCATGGTCCAACGTCACCCGGCTCTCCGGGTTGGGCACCGGCTCCAGCACCGTTTCCAGGGTGAAGCGGCGGGGCAGCCAGCCCGGATCGATGGTGCTGTCGAACAGCGCGTGGGCCAGCTGCGGCAGGCTGCGCAGGATGCGCGGGCCGGCGTTGCGCAGCAGGCTCGCCGCCTCGTCCTCCGACACGCCGAAGCGGCGGCAGCGGTGGCGCGAGGGCAGGAGCCGCAGGTCGCGCATCGCCTTGAAGGCGTCCAGCGCCCCGGAATGGTAGGAGGCGACCAGATATGTGCGCGAGTTGGGCAGCGCCTTCCGTTCCTGAAGCTCCGCCGTCGGCGACAGGGCCAGGGCGATCGACGGATGCGGCCGCCGCAGCCGCCGGCGGGCGAGGCAGAGGCTGACGTCGTAGAGCGTGCGGTGGCGCCCCTGCCGGGCGAGGCGGACCGGCGCGGTCTTGAAGCGCGGATGGTCGGCGAAATAGCGGCCGACCAGATCGTTGCCGTTGCCGAGGCCCGCCGCCTGCACCTTGTTGGACAGCAGCAGGATGCGGGCGTTCTCGATGCCGCCGCAGCCCAGCACGAACAGGCGGGCGCCGACGGTGAAGCCGGGGCCGCCCAGCGTGCGGACCTGCACCTTTTCCACCGCGGTGGCGCTGTGGTTGGTGTCCAGCCCGGTGACGTTGGCGTTGAGGAAGGCGGTGATGTTCGCGGCCCGCCCGATCTCGGCGCGATAGGCCTCGCCCATGCGGATCGGCGGGCTGAGCTGGGCGACGCGGTTCTCAAAACCGCCGGGGCTCCCGACGCCGCCTCCATCGTCCGCCTCCACCGGGATCAGTTCGGTTCGCGGTCCGCCGACCCGCTCCATCCAGTAGTCGTTGTCGTATTCGAAGGGTCCGAGGCCCAGAACGCTGTGCGAGCGTTCGTAATAGGGCATCATCGTGTCGCGCCGGATCGGCCAGCCGCTGCCGGGGATCCAGGGGCGCTCGGCGAAATCCGTCGTCTCCAGCGGGCGGGAGAAGCCGCCCCAGCAGTTGGTGCTGCCGCCCAGATAGCGGCTGCGCGCGGTGGTCAGCCGTTCGTAGGGCAGGCCGACGTTGCGGCCCGCATACAGCGCCTGGGAAATGCCGTCGACCTCCAGCCCGCCCCCTTCCAGCAGGACGACGCTTAAGCTGCCGCCCGCCAGCTCACGCGCGATGGTCAGGCCAGCGGCACCGCCGCCGATCACGCAGAGATCGCAGTCGATGTGCGTGCCGTTCAGGACATGGCGGGCGTCACGAAGCAAGCGGGCCTCCCTACCGGGGTCAAAAGCGTGCCGGGTTCAAGTGCATACCCGGGTCATAAGCCCCCTTTCTTGCCCCGGACGCGTGGCCTAGGCCGAGCACTCATTCGGCTATACCCCCGGCGCGTCTCCATTGCCCGTTCCGTCGCACAAGCGCGGCACCCCGGAGGACCCATAAGGGGAGTGACCCGCCATCGGACCCGTCGCCATGCGCGGCTGGCCGGCATGGAACGACCGTCGCGCCCGGCGGTTGAAAAGACGAAGAACGGTGCTTCGGCCCGGCCACGGCCTTGGCCGCCGAGCACTGGAAACGACAACCGAAAACACTGCAATTCCAGGAGCCGCCGCCATGAAACGCCACCATCTTCTCGCGACCGCCGCCATGATCCTGTTCACGGCCCCCGCGCTGTCGCTGGCCCAGACGCCAGCGCCGGCCAAGACGGTGACCGAGAAGGGCCAGATGGCGCAGCAGGACATGACCTTCGCCGAGAAGGCCGCGGTCAGCGACATGTTCGAAATCCAGGCGGGCAAGCTGGCGCAGGATCAGGCGAAGGGTCAGAGCGTCAAGCAGTTCGGCAGCCAGATGGTGTCCGACCACACCAAGACGTCCGAAGCCATGAAGGCGATGGCCCAGCAGAAGTCGATGACTCTGCCGACCAAGCTCGATTCCGAACATCAGCAGAAGCTGGACAAGCTGCGCGGCCTGAAGGGCGACCAGTTCGACGCCGCCTATCTCCAGGGCCAGACGGACGCCCACCAGACCGCCGTCACGCTGTTCCGCCAGCAGGCGGAGGACGGCAAGGACGCCGACCTGCGGCGCTTCGCCGAACAGACCCTGCCGACGCTGGAGCAGCATCTGCGCCATGTCCGCGACCTGCGCCCGAACGTCGCCTCTGCCGGCGGCGGCGCCCAGCAGAGCACCAGCTTCGAGAAGATGATGGGCAAGGACGTCTATGGCGAGAACGGCAAGAAGCTGGGCGACGTCGCCGACATCATCCTCGACGCCCAGACCGGCAAGGCCACCCAGGTGATCCTGAACCGCGGCGGCGTCCTGGGGATCGGCGCCAAGCATGTGGCGCTCGACTACAACCTGCTGCGCACCGACGGCGACCGGGTCGTCGCCCGTCAGGTGACCGAGGATCAGGTCAAGCAGATGGCGGAGTTCAAGTACGACGACACCACCGTCTCGCTGGGCAAGCGCCACGGCGGCACCGCGGCCCACGGCACCGCCAACAGCCTGGACAGCGCCCAGCCGCGCAACCCGCAGCCGAACCAGCAGTGATCCGGTAGCGGCTTCCCGAAATCCAGCTTTCTGAAATCCAGCCGTCCGCCGCCGGGATTCCACCTCCCGGCGGCCGGGTTGGCCAACCGACGGAGAACACGCGATGGCGAATGCCAGCAAGAAGCACATGAGCCCCAGCGGTCAGGGCAAGGGCACCGGGACCGGGGCCAACACCGACCTGCCGGCCGGCTCCATCGGCGACAACGCCGTGCTGTCCAACCGCGACAAGTCCCGTCATTCCGATGCCCGCGGCCTGGACAGCAAGGCCGTGCAGACCGAACAGATGCAGGACCACGCCGCCAACCACAATCCGGACGACGAGCGTCCTGCCGGGGAACGCCCCAGCGAGTGACACCCGGTAAGGGTTGATGGATTTCCCGAACGGGACCGGCGCAGTCCGGTCCCGTTTTGCGTTCCGGCGCAGCCTCAGAACTGCTTCAGCAACCGGTCGATGTAGTTGCGCTCCTCCTGCGGGCGGCCGTACTGGCCGGAGCGGCGGCGGAGTTCGTCGAGGATTTCGCGGGCGCGCTGAAGTTCCGACTGTTCGGGGATCTTCACGTCGTTGGAATCCTGCATGCCGTAGCCGGACGGACGGCGGCCCAGCGGGTCGCGGCCCCGGCCCTGGCGGGGCATCTGGCCCTGCTGGCCCGTGCCCATCATCGCCGGCCCCTGACCCATCATCATCTGCTGGGCCATCTGTTCGGCCATCCCCTGCATGCCCTGCTGGAGCTGCTCCATCGCCTCGGTCTGCGACGGGACCGCGGCGCCGGGGGAACCCTGCTGCAAGGCCTGGGCGGCGTCGCGCATGGCGCGTTCGGCCCGGCCCAGCGGTTGCGGGATCTCGCCGCCCTGCTGCTCGCCCATCCGCCGCATCAGCTCGCCCAGCTGGCGGCGCAGCGCCTCCTGCTGTTCGGCCTGCTTCTGCATGGTCGGGCTGCCGGAGTTCTGCTGCTGCCCCTGCTGGTTCCGGCGCTGGTTGGGCTGGCGGCCGCGGGGCTGGTCGCCCTGCTGTCCCTGCTGGTCCATCGACTCCTGCGACTGGCGGAAGCTCTGGTCCAGAAGCTGCTGCTGCTGCTGCGCCAGCTTCTGCAACTGCTGCATCATCTCCCAGGACTGGTTCTGCTGCTGCTGGCCGTTCTGCTGGTTCATCTGCGCCATCGCGCCGGAGCGCATGTTCTCCAGCATCTGCTGAAGCTGGGACAGCATCTGGCGGGCGGCGTCGCGCGAACCCGTCTGCGCCATCTCGCGCATGCGGTCGAGCATCTGCTGGAGGTCGCCGCGGTCGGTCATCCGGTCCGCCATCTCCGGCGGAACCATCGGAATCTGCTCGCCGCGCTGCATCGCCTCCAGCATCCGCTGTTCCATGGCGTCCATGAACTTGTCGAGCGCCGCCTGCAACTCGTCCATCAGGCGGTTCAGCTCCTCGTCGGAGGCGTTCTTGTCCAGCGCTTCGGACAGCCGCTTCTCGGCGTCGCGCAGGTCCTTCTCCGCCAGCGACAGGCCGCCGTCCTCGATGCGCAGCGCGGTTTCCCACAGAAGCTGCTGGAGGGCCGGGACGGACTCGGCGCTCTGGTCCAGCATCAGCCGGGCGATGGCGGTGCGCATCGACAGGAAGGCGACGATGTCGTTGCCGTAGCTGTCGGGACGCGCGGAGATCTCGGCCAGCGCGCGCGCCACCTGGACGCGGGACTCCTGCGGGTTGCGGGTCAGGATCTTGCGCTGGTTGACGATGGCGCGGGCGATGGGGTGGTTGAAGGTCCGCTCCGGCAGGATGATGGCCGCGTCCTCCGACCGGCCGGTCTGGCCGGCGCCGTCCGTGGCGGTCAGCCGCACCGTGACCGGCATGCCGGCCCAGGGGTGGGCGGTCAAATCCTGGAAGGCGGTGCCGTGCGCGTCCTTCGGCCGGACGCCGGGCAGCGACAGCGGCAATTCCAGTACGGCGTCGGCCTCGGCCTTTGCCGGCTTGGGTGGCGGCTCGGTCGTGGCAGAGCCGGGAGCAGGCGGAACATCGGGTGCGCGGCGGATTTGCGCCTTCACCTCGGTCAGGCCGTAATCGTCGCGGGCGGCATAGTCCAGCTTCAGCGCGCCGCGCTCGCCGGCGGCCGGCGGGGTGGCATGGGCAATGATCGGCGCGCGGTCGGGAACCACCTGGATCGGCCAGGAGCCGAGCGTCCGGCCGCCCTGGGTGACGGCGATGCGGGTACCGCCGGTCACCGGCTTCTGCACCTGGAAATTGGTCGAATCCACCGCCTCGAACGGGCCGGTCTGGTCGCCGGCCTCCAGGCTGGGGGTGCCGCTGCCGCCGGTGACGCGGGCCAGCACGAGGCTGCCCTGCGGGATGGAAACCGGCTGGTCGGCGGGGTGGTCGGCGGCCTGCTGGGTGGCCTGCTGCCCGGCGGGCTTGGCGGTCGAGCCGGATTTCAGGAAGACCGGCGGCAGGCCGGTGTAGTCGGGCGGGTTGATCCAGAGGTCGAGCGTCGCCGCCGCGGTGGCGGTGGCGCCGCCGAACTGCGGGGTCAGCGCCGCGGCGATCCGGGGGCGCCAGTCGCCCCAGGCGGCGGCACCGGCAACCACCAGCGTCAGGACCACCAGGGCGCGCAGGGCGTAGCGGTCGTGCGACGGCACCTCTGTGCCCGGCCAGGCGACGCGCAGGCCGCGCATGGCGGCGCGCGTGCGTTCCTGATGCAGGCGCCACAGCGCCTGGGCGGTGGGATCGTTGCCGGCGGGGCGGTCGCGCAGGGTCTGCAAGGGGCGGTGGGCGAGACCGCTGTCCCGTTCCAGCCGGCGCCGGGCCTCTCCCTCCGCCGGGGCGCGGAAGCGCCGGATTCCGATGACGAGCGACAGCAGGAAGGCGGCGGCCAGCACCAGCAGGGCAAGCCCGTGCAGCCAGCCCGGCAGCAGGATCAGCAGGTTCAGCAGGGCCAACGCCAGGAAGGCGCCCAGCACAGACAGCGGCGCCCACAGCGCCGGCCCCAGCCTTTCCCACAGCAGCGCCGCCCGCGCCTGGGCAAGGCGGAACCGGGGCTCCGTCGCGCCGTCCGCCGGATCCGCAAGCCGCGTCCGCTCAGGTCTGGCGTCGCCGCGTCGCTCGTTCTGCTTCATGCCGCCCCCTCCGCGCCGTCAGGCCGCCGGTCCGTCGGTTGACCTGCCGCCGGACCGGTGTGCTTTGCGCGAACCAATCATATAGGCGCCGCCCGCGGCTTTTGCCCGCAGGTTCGTCACCGGGTCGATGGTACAGCCCATCATCGCGGAATGGCGAAACTATGACGCGAGGCACCCGGCCGAAATTTCGGGCCGCCTGAACTCGGGGCGGAAGCGGGGGTCAGTCGCCGTCGCCGGCGGGAAGCGGCTTGGTGACGGTGGTCCGCCGCCGGGTCTCGCGGTGCAGGATGTAGAGGCCGCTGGCCATCACCACGGCGGCGCCGGCGGCCATGGTCGCGGTCGGCACCTCGCCCCACATCAGCCAGCCGAAGAGGACCGCCAGCAGCAGGGAGGTGTAGTTCAGCGGCGCCACCACGGCGGCCGGCGCCAGCGAATAGGCGCGGGTCAGCATCAGCTGGCCGCAGCCGCCGAACAGGCCGGTCACCAGCAGCAGGAACCAGCCCATCGGATCCGGCGTCACCCAGGAGAAGGGCAGCGACAGGCCGAGCAGGACGGTGGTCAGCAGGGTGAAGTAGAAGACGATGGTGTCCGGCCGCTCCGTCCGGCTCAACTGGCGGATGGCGATCATCGCCAGCGCGTTGGTCAGCGCGCCGAACAGCGCGATCATGGCGCCCAGGTTCAGCACGTCGCCGCTGGGCCGGACGATGATGAGCACGCCGACGAAACCGACCAGCACGGCGCTCCAGCGGTGGATGCCGACCTTCTCGCTCAGCAGCGGCACCGACAGCGCGGTGAGGAACAGCGGGGCGGCGAAGTTCAGCGCGATGGCGTCGCCCAGCGGCAGCAGGTGGAAGGACCAGAACATGGCGACCATGGTGGTCAGCCCGATCAGCGACCGCCCCATATGGCCCCAGGCGTAGCGGGTGCGCAGCGTCGTCGCGAAGCCGGTGCCGAAATGGATCGCCAGGCAGACCGGGATCAGCGCGAACAGGCTGCGGAAGAACATCACTTCGGTCACCGGGAAGCGGTCCATCAGGAGCTTCGCCAGGACGTTCATCAGCGAGAAGAACAGCACCGACAGCAGCATCGACGCGATGCCGCGGGGGGTGTTGTCGACTCGCCTGTGCGGATTGGGGGTGGTTTGCGGCGGGACTGTCACGGTGTGCCGACCCTACCAAGCGTTGCCGCCCGCGTCACGGTGTCGCGACGCGGGCGGTCATGCCGGGGCGGTATGGCGGTGTTGCGTAAACCCTGCCGAAAGCCTGAAAACCGTGATCAGACCTTGAACAGGCCGGAGACCTCGGCCTCGGCGCGCAGCCAGTGCTCCTGCTCGCGGCCCTCGGGG
Organism: Azospirillum sp. 412522; assembly: GCF_019805165.1. GTDB lineage: Bacteria > Pseudomonadota > Alphaproteobacteria > Azospirillales > Azospirillaceae > Azospirillum. The sequence continues at coordinate 52,277 of NZ_RWIJ01000020.1, read as the reverse complement.
CAGCCTTCCTCCTGCCAGATCTGGTAGGCGCGCTCCTGGATCATCCGGTTGCGATGGCCGCTCAGCAGGCCCTCGGCGATGTTCATGTTCAGGCGGGCCAGCGAGACCAGCTTGCTCGTCTCGATGGCGCCCTGGGTCGCCAGCATGGTGGTGGAAACCACATACTGCGCCAGATTGCGCAGGTTGGCCTTCACCTCCGGCTCGACCGGGCAGTCGTCGTTCAGCAGGACCGTCTTGATGGCGATCCACAGCTTCAGGTTCTGGTCCAGCGTGATGGACACCTTGTCCGGCGACTCCGACTCCAGCAGGGAACTGGCCGCCTGCAGCAGGACGATGCTGTCCTGTTCCACCGACGCGAAGTTGGTGCGCAGGATGATGTCGGCCCAACTTTCCACCGGCGCCTCGAACACCGGCGCGGCGACCGCGGTGGCGGCGACAGCGGCAGGAGCGGTTGCGGGAGCGGCGGAGGCGGCGGTCTTGCGCTTGGTGGCCATGGTGGGTTCCCCAGGGAGCGTTCGGTCCGCATCCACTTGAGCCAGCCATGTTTAAAATGCGGTTAAGACGCTGCCGTCGCGCGCGTTTTCACCGCGCCGGAAACCGCGACACGATGTCCTGAACCTGGCAGGCCGGACGGCAAGCCGGTCAAGGGCCGCCGAAAGGCAAACGATAGTAAAGGCCGAAGACGTTGTTGGTGCCGGCCGCCGGATCGCCCGCCGCGGCGTCGTTGACGATGCGGCTGTAGCCCAGGCTGAAGCGCGACTTGTTGTCGAACTCATAGCCCAGCTCCAGCTGCGAGCGGAACTCCGTGGTCGGCGCGCCCTCGCGCCGGGCGGTGGGCACGGTGCCGGCGCCGACGCTGGGGGTGAAGACGAAGGAGCCGAGCGGCACGTCGACCAGGACGCCACCACTCAACCCTCCGGTCAGGCCGTTCACGGCGCCGCGCGGGGTCAGGCTGCTGCCGGTGCCCGGCCCGATCCAGGGCTGGATGCTGACGTAGGGTTCGATCTGCGGGACCAGCGACGACCCGATCCGCACCTTGCTGTTCAGGACGGTAAGGTTGCTCTCCGCCGGCGGCTGCAGGCTGTAGGCGAGGCCGCCCAGCGCCCAGTTGCCGAACCGGCCGTCGGTGTCGATGGACTCCGCCCGCGCCGCTCCACCGCCGGCCAGGACAAGCGCGAGCAGGCAGGCGGCGAAAACAGCCGGCGGGCTGGTCCTCTGGCGTCTGAACAGGCGGTTCACGGGCACCCCCTCCCGATGACACGACGGGTCGGACCATGCGGTCCGGCCACTATAACGAAGGGGCGTGGCGATTGACCCATGGTGTATCGGCACTACCCCTAGGATGTCGTCATTGCCATCTGCGTTTCAACCATGAAAGCAGGAGCGGGGCGGGATCATGGTCTGTTATTCTATGGCCATGACCGCGCATCCCGCCGAACCGTCTTCCGGCCGGTGTTCCGGCTCCGGCCAACAGGAGGCGATCGCCTTCCTCGGCGACCCGCGCGCCCATGGCGGGCAGGCCGTGGAGCGGATCGACACCCACGCCGCGCTGGTGTTCCTGGCCGGCGACCGGGCGCTGAAGCTGAAGCGCGCGGTGCGTTATCCCTATCTGGATTATTCGACGGTGGAGAAGCGCCACGCCGCCTGCGTCGCGGAGCTGGCGATCAACCGCCGTACCGCCCCGGCGCTCTATCGCGGCGTGGTCGCCATCCGGCGCGGGGACGATGGGCTGCTCCGGCTGGACGGGGATGAGGGGCCGGGCGAAGCCGTCGATTGGCTGGTGTCGATGACGCGTTTTCCGGATGACGCGCTGTTCGACCGCCTGGCGGAGCGGCAGGCCCTGACCCCCGCCCTGATGCGCGGCCTGGCGGAGCGGATCGCCGCCTTCCATCGTGAGGCCGCTCCCCGGCCGGAGGGCGGCGGGGTCGAGGCGATGCGGGCGGTGGCCGACGGCAATCTGGCGGATCTGCGCGCCGCGCCCGATATGTTCCCCGCCGCGACGGTGGAGCGGCTGGCGGAGCGCACCGGTGGCGCGCTCGACCGGCTGGCGCCGCTGCTGGAGGAGCGGCGGCGGGCCGGTTTCGTCCGCCACGGCCACGGCGACCTGCACCTGCGCAACATCGTCCTGCTGGAGGGCGAGCCGACCCTGTTCGACGCCATCGAGTTCGACGAGGCGCTGGCGGTGGCCGACGTCTTCTACGACCTCGCCTTCCTGCTGATGGATCTGGACCATCGCGGGCTGCGGGCCTTGGGCAACATGGTGCTGAACCGCTATCTGGAGGAGACCGGCGATTACGGCGGGCTGGCGGCGCTGCCGCTGTTCCTGTCGCTGCGCGCCGCGGTGCGGGCCAAGGTGTCGGCGGCGGCGCTGCGGCTGGGCGGAAAGGGGGAAGGGCTGGCCGAGGAGGCCCGGCGCTATCTGGATCACGCGCTTGCCGCGCTGGAGCCGGCGCCGGCGCGGCTGGTCGCGGTCGGCGGGCTGTCCGGCACCGGCAAGACCCGGCTTGCGGCGGGGATCGCACCGGGCCTGGGACCGGCGCCCGGCGCGGTGGTTCTGCGCAGCGACGTGCTGCGCAAGCGGCTGTGCGGAGTGGCCGACACCGACCGGCTGCCGGCCGAGGGCTATGCCCCGGCGATGACGGAGCGGGTCTATGGCGAGCTGTACCGGCGGGCGGCGGCGGTGCTGGCCGCCGGCCATGCCGCGGTGGTCGATGCGGTCAGCGCCCGGCCGGACGAGCGCCGCCGGATCGAGGCGGTCGCCGCGGCGGCCGGGGTACGGTTCGACGGCCTCTGGATGGAGGCGCCGCTGGCGGAGCGGGTGGAGCGTGTGACCAATCGTCGCAGCGATGCCTCCGACGCCACCCCGGAGCTGGTGGAACGGCAGGAATCCTACGATCTGGGGACCATCGGCTGGACGCGTCTGGATTCTGGCAGGGTTGCGTCGGATGTGCTGGACGACGCCCGTGCAAGCTTGGCCTAATTCCTGGAACGGCAACATCTTATGCCAACATCTTATGAAGGGCTGCGGCCTCCCGTCCCGGGCCGTGGACCGCAGCGACGATGGGGCGGATGATGGCACGGTGAGAGAATCGCCCGCCGCACCGGCGGACGGGCCGCCGCCGTCCGGGAAGGGCCGCTCGAACGGTCCGGGAGGAGTCCATGACCTACAAGACCATCCTTGTGCCGCTGTGCGGCAGTGACAACGATCCGGTGGCCCTGAAGGGTGCGATTGCGGTGGCGCGCGACTTCGACGCCCACCTCGTCGGCCTGTTCGTCAGCCTCGACCCGCGGGATGCCGTGCCGATGCTGGGCGAGGGCATGTCCGGCGCCATGGTCGATGAGATCATGCGCGCGGCGGAGACGGAATCGAACAACCATCGCGCCGCCGCCCGCCGCCATTTCGACGCCGCCGTCGCCGCGGCCGGGTTCGAGATCCGCGAAGTCCCCGGCGGGGTCGAGGCACCGTCCGCCTCCTGGCGCGAGGTGATCGGCCGGATCGAGGACGTGGTGCCGGCCGAAGGCCGCCTGTCCGACCTGATCGTCTGCGCCCACACCTCGATCGAGGCCGACACCCAGGGCTACACCACCATGGAAACGGCGCTGCTGGGGTCGGCCCGGCCGGTGCTGCTGGTGCCGAAAAACCTTCCGGCGGAGATCGGCCACACCGTTGCCGTCGCCTGGAACGGCAAGACGGAGGCGACTCGAGCCGTCGCCGCGGCCCTGCCCTTCCTGCGCAGTGCGGAGCGCGTCAACGTGCTGACCGCCGAAACTTCGGTGACGGAGGGCGCGACAGGACGCCGCATCGCCCAATATCTCGCTTGGCAGGGGGTTAACCCTGAGTTAACTATATTGCATCCGGGATCGGAACCCGTTGGGGAGACGGTCACCAAGAAAGCCGTTGAGCTGGGCGCCGACCTGCTGGTCATGGGCGGCTACGGCCACAGCCGGATGCGGGAAATGATCCTGGGCGGTGTCACGCGCTACGTGCTGAACCACGCCGGGCTGCCGGTTCTGATGGCTCACTGATCGCTGCCGGTCTTCGGCCGCGCGGTTTTCCCGTCGCCCTGACTGGGCGGGGTGCCGCGCGGCGTCGGCATTGGCAGGATTGCCGGTCAGCAGGACCGTTTTTCGACCCTGGTCCTCCAGGGCAGTCCGGCCGTTCCCGGGAGGAACGCGCCATGTTGACGATCAAGGACTGCATCGCGCTGAGCGATCTCACCGAAGCCGAGATCGACGCGATCGCCGAACACGAACATGTTCCGGAAATGGTTGCGGTGGAGATGGGCCATTGCCTTGCCCACTGCCCTGGCGGTGCCGACCGCATCGCCCACATCATCGCCGACGACATCGCGGAGGCCTGCGCCCACGGGCAGGTCGCCCATGCGGTGGACCTGATGCACACCCTGCGGGAATTCGTGGAAGCGCATCCGCGGGGCTGAAGGGGCAGGGCCATGGCTTGAGGACGCGCGGTCGGGAACAGTCCGGCCGCGGCGGGGTTCTATTGGCAACCGTTCGACACTTGTCCCCCAACGATTGCCAAGGACCCCGACGATGGCCAGCAAGACCACCGGTACCCAGGCCGATATCTTCGCCCGCATCAAGACCGACCACGACACCATCCGCGGCCTGCTCGACAAGACCGAGAAGGCAAACGGCAGCGGCCGCGCCGTGTTCGAAGAGCTGCAGCGCGAGCTGTGGGCCCATTCGAAGGTGGAGGAGGGCGTCTTCTACGCCTCGCTGAAGAAGGCCAAGGAAGCCAAGTCGGAAACCGTCGAAGGGCTGAACGAGCATCACCTCATCAACGGCCTGCTCGACGAGCTGAACGCGATGAAGACCACCGACAGCGGCTGGAAGGAGAAGCTCCAGGTGCTGGGCGAACTGGTCCGCCACCATCTGGACGAGGAGGAGGAGGAGCTGTTCGAGGAGGCCAAGGAAGCCCTGGACGACGACCGCGCCATCGAACTGGGCGGCGCCTATGCCGACCGCAAGAAGCACATCATGGCGGGCTTGGCGCCGCTCTAACAGGGTGCGGGAAAACCATTTTGCTGCTGCGGTCGGGTTCTTTCCGGCAATCTCGCGTCAAGACCTTGCAAGATACCACCAGTATCTTGCTTCGGCCTTTCCTGATCTTGCCGAAAGGCCCCCTCCCTCGCGACGCAAAAGCCTTTTTTCGCACCCTGCCAAGGGCTGGAGAGGGCGGAGCTCAGGCTGCTCCGTTCGGTTGCCGCCGGCTGGCAAAGGGGCCATATCTGGGGTTTCCTGGAATTGGCCGGCGGTCTCGATGTTCAAGCGTGCAAGCGTCAAGCGGGTGCTTCCCCGGCAAGGGGCGCGGTTCGGCCGTGCCACGCTGACGGCGGTCGCCCTTGGACTATCCGCCCTGATGACCGTTCCCGCCGTCGCCGCACCCTTGCCCCCGGCGAAGGAGCTGGCGCAGAAGACCTGCGCCACGCTCGCGGCGCGCGTCGACGAGGTGTCCGGGCGCGGGCCGCTGTTCCTGCGCAGCTATGACAATTCCTATGCGCCCGGCCCGACCTCCGAGCCGGCGCTGTCCAACGCCGCCTTCACCTACGACAATGCGCTGGCGATCATGGCGCTGACCGCCTGCGGCCAGCGCGACCGCGCCCTGCGCATCGGCGAGGCGTTGCTCGACGCCGTGTCGCTCGACCGCGCCGGCTGGAAGGGGCGGCTGCGCAACACCTACCGGGCGGGCGCGCAAAAGCAGCGGCCGATTCCGCCAAACGGCTGGTGGGATGCCGTCGGCAACCATTGGGGCGAGGATCCCTATCAGGTCGGCACCGCCACCGGCAACGTCGCCTGGGCCGGGCTGGCGCTGCTGACGCTGGCCGACGCGACCGGCGAGACCCGCTTCCGCGACGGGGCGACGGAACTGGCGCGCTGGGTGGTCGAGCATACCCGCGACCCGCGCGGTCCCGGCGGTTTCAACGGCGGCCTGCAGGGATTCGACGACGCGCCGCAGCCGCTGACCTGGAAATCGACCGAGCACAACACCGATCTGGTGGCGCTGTTCGGCTGGCTGGCCAGAGATTCGAACGGTGATTTCGCAGGACCGGAGCGCGAGGCGCGCGCCTTCCTCGACACGCTGTGGACGGCGGGCGGCGATCATTTCCCCATCGGCACCGCGCCGGACGGGGTGACGGTCAGCAATTCCACCTCCGGTCTCGACGCGCAGCTCTGGCCGCTGCTGCTGCCGAAGGCTCCGGAGGCTTGGCGGGCGGCCTTGTCCTATGCGGAGCGGGCGCACGGCGCCGACGGCGGGTTCGACTTCAACGACGACCGCGACGGCATGTGGGTGGAGGGCACGGCGCAGGCGGCGCTGGCCTACCGCGCCGTCGGGCGCCGCGGCGATGCCGACCGGCTGTTCGGCGAGTTGCTGAAGGAGATCAGTCCCGGCGGCTATCTCTACGCCACCCGGCCACAGGTGCTGACCACCGGGCTCGCCATCGGGCCGGACAGCAAGACCGACGACTTCCTCTATTACCGCCGGCCCCACCTGGGCGCCACCGCCTGGGCGGCGCTGGCGGCGGTCGGCTGGAACCCGTTCACCGGGAAGGCGGTGCCGTAGGCGGCCGCCTTCCCTGATCATCGGTCTGGCCGGCGCCTCATCCGGCGCGGATGTGCGACAGGAAGCCTTCGACCTCGTTGTGCATCGCTTCCGACTGGCGGGACAGGTCGCGGGCGGCGGACAGCACCTGACTGCCGGCATCGCCGGTCTGCGACGCGACCTCCGTCAGTTCCGACAGGCTGGCCGACACGCTGGCGGTGGCATGGGAAGCCTGCTGGATGGCGCGGCTGATCTCCTCGGTCGTCGCGTTCTGTTCGGTGATGGCGCCGGAAATGGCGGTGGCGATCTCGTTCATGCGGGCGATGGTGACGCCGATGCCCTTGATCGCCGTCACCGCCGTGCCGGTCACCGTCTGCATCGCCTGGATCTGGGCGGAGATCTCCTCGGTGGCCTTGGCGGTCTGGCTGGCGAGGCTCTTCACCTCGCTGGCCACGACGGCGAAGCCCTTGCCGGCCTCGCCGGCCCGCGCCGCCTCGATGGTGGCGTTGAGCGCCAGCAGGTTGGTCTGGGCGGCGATGTCGCTGATCAGCGACACCACCTCGCCGATGCGCTGGGCGGTCTGGGCGAGGTCGCCGACGACGGCGTTGGTCTGCTCGGCCTCGCGCATCGCCGCGCCGGCCACGTCGGTGCTCTGGTTGACCTGACGGGCGATCTCGGCGATGGAGGCGTTCATCTCCTCCGTCGCGGCGGCGACCGCCTGGACGTTGGAGGAGGTCTCTTCCGAGGCGGCGGCGGAACTGGTCGCCTGCTGCATGGATTTCTGGGCGATGCCGCTCATGCTGCGGGCGGTATTTTCCAATTCGGTCGCGGCGGAGGCGACGCCGCGCAGGATGCCGGAGATGGCGCTATCGAAGGCGCGCAGCAGCCCTTCGCGCCGGTTGGCGACGGCAAGCGCCTGTTCGCGCTGGCGGTCGACCTCGGCCTGGACCTCGCGGCCCTTGACCAGATCCTGGCGGAATCCCTCCACCGACCGGGCCAGCTCGCCGATCTCGTCCTTGCGGCCGATGCCCTCCACGCTCTTGTCGAGCGCGCCGCCGGCCATCCGCCGGACCTCCTCGATCAGGGCGCGGAGCGGCAGCACCAGCCCGGCGCGCGAGATCATGATGGAGATCAGCAGGCCGACGGCGAGCGCCAGCGCCGCCGCCACCGCCAGCGTGACCTTCATCGTCTCCGCCAGGGTCTGCGCCTCCTGCACGGCGGCCCCGGTGCGCTTCGACACGTCGGTGTTGTAGGCCTTGACCGCGTCGGTCAGCGCCATCTGCCCGTCGCGGCTGGCCTTCAGCCCGCCCAGCACCAGCTTGCGGCCCTCGTCGCCGCCCTTTTCCGCCGCCGTCCTGGCGGTGTCGAGCATGGCGCGGACGTTCTTCTCATAGCCGCCGAAGCCCGAGCGGATGGCGTCGATCTTCGTCATCTGGTCGCGGTCGGACCGCGCGCCCAGCGACGTCAGCCGCTCCTTGATCTCGGCGATGCGTTTGTCGGCCTGTCCGGTGAAGCTGGCGGCCTGGGCGGGATCGTTGCCCAGCTCATACTCCATCCGGCTCAGCGCGATGATGTCGATGCGCATGTCGAAGGCGTCGAGCTGTTCCTTCTGGGTGCGGACCAGTTCGCCGACGGCCTTTTCAGTGCGGTCCAGAGCGTAGAAGCCGGCCACGGCCGTGACCACGGAGAAGAGTCCAACGACGGCGGCCGCCGTGGCCGTCTTGGTTTGAATGTGCCAGTCGGCCAGCATGGGTCTTCACCTCGATTGGGAGCTGAGCGGGAGGGCGGTTTGCGCAGGGCGTGATGCGAAAGTGGCGGGGGGCGCAAAGCAGCAATCCGGGACCCCCGCCGATACATTATCCGATCACAGTATTATTTAATTTTCTTAAATGAGCGGGTCGATTTTCGGCTGAATTGCTGCCGCACGGCAGCAAGTTACAGAATCGTTACACCGCCATTGCTTGCAGAGATTAGAGTGCGTTCGCGCTCTGCGATGACGCTTTCCCGGCGTCCCGAAGCTTAACCATGGAAATGTTCATAGAGCTTTCGCGCAATGGCCTCGCTGATGCCGGGGGCGGCCTCCAGGTCCTTCAGGCCGGCGGATGCCACCGCGGTGGCGCTGCCGAAATGATGGAGCAGCGCCTTCTTGCGGGCCGGGCCGATGCCGGGAATGCCGTCGATCCGGCTGTGCGACATCGCCTTAAGACGGCGGGCGCGGTGGCTGTCGATGGCGGTTCGGTGGGCCTCGTCGCGCAGCCTTTGCAGGAAATGCAGCACCGGATCGTTGGGCGCCAGGGTCAGCGGCGGCTGGCCGGGGCGGAAGAAACGCTCGCGTCCGGCGTTGCGGTCCGGCCCCTTGGCGATGGCGACCAGCGGAATGTCTGTGATCTGCAGCATCGCCAGCTCGTCCTTCACCGCGTTCAACTGGCCGAGGCCGCCGTCGATGAGGACCAAATCGGGCCATTGCCCGGAATCGCGGCCGGCCTCGCTGCTGCGGTGGAAGCGGCGGGTGAAGGTCTCGCGCAGCATGGCGTAATCGTCGCCGGCCGCATCGGGATCGCGGATGTAGAAGCGGCGGTAGGCGTTGCGCTGGAACCCCTCCGGCCCGGCCACCACCATGGCGCCGACCGGGAAGGACCCCTGGATGTGCGAGGTGTCGTAGATCTCGACCCGGCGCGGGGCGGCGGACAGGCCGAAGACGCGGGCCACCCCTTCCAGCAGGGTCGCCTGGGTGGAGCGCTCGGCCAGCCGCCGGCCCAGCGCGTCGCGGGCGTTGGTCTGCGCATGCTCGACGGCGCGGCGCTTCGGTCCGCGCTTCGGGCACTCCACCGCGACGCGGTGGCCGGCCGACAGGCTCAACGCCTCCTCCAGCAGGTCCGGCGCCTCGACCGGGTCGCTCAGCAGCAGCAGGGCCGGCGGCGGGGTGTCGGCATAGAGCTGGGCGGCGAAGGCGGCCAGGATATCGCCCGGCTCCTCCTCCGCATCGATGCGGGGGAAGAAGGCGCGGGTGCCCTGGTTGCGGCCGCCGCGGAAGAAGAAGGCCTGGACGCAGGCCGCACCGCCCTCTCGGTGCAGGGCCAGCACGTCGGCGTCGCCCAGCGTGTCCTCCAGATTGATGTCCTGGCGGCTCTGCAGGGCGGTCAGGGCGCGGATGCGGTCGCGCCAGCGGGCGGCGTCCTCGTATTCCAGCCGGTCGGAGCTGTCGAGCATGTGTCGGGCGAACTCCGCCTGGACCTCGGCGCTGCGGCCGGACAGCACGTCGCGCACGCCCTGGACCTGGGCGGCATACTCCTCCTCGTCGACGCGGCCGACGCAGGGGGCGGAACAGCGCTTGATCTGGTGTTGCAGGCAGGGACGGGTGCGCGAGGCGAAGACGCCGTCGTCGCAGGTGCGCAGCAGGAAGGCGCGCTGCAGGGCGGCGATGGTCATGCCGACCAGATGCGGCGAGGCGTAGGGGCCGAACAGGTCGGAGTCCCGGCGGTTGCCTTTCCCCGACGTGCCACGGCGTTCGGCGCTGCCGCGATGCTGCATCAGGCGGGGGAAGTCATGGCCGCCCCTTTTATTACTTGGGCCGATGACGATGTAGGAGAAGGACCGGTCGTCTTTCACCAGGATGTTGAAGGGCGGCAGCAGGCTGCGGATCAGGTTCGCTTCCAGCAGCAGTGCCTCGGCCTCGGTGTGGGTGGTGACGAACTCCATGGAGCGGGTCAGCGCCACCATCCGCCGGGTGCGGTTGGCCAGCCCGTCGGTCCGGGTGTAGCTCGCCACCCGGCGTTTCAGGTTCTTCGCCTTGCCGACATAAAGCACCGACCCGTCGGCCGCCAGCATCCGATAGACGCCGGGCGTGTCCGGCAGGGTCGGCAATTGGGCGCGGATGACATCCGCTCCGCTGCCGGGCACCCCGTCCATAAGCTCCCTCGTTCCCGCAAAGATCCGATTCGCCGCTCACCCAAGCAGTAGAACGGAACGGGACCAAGAGACAAGAATCGGACGGGGTCGCCGACAGGGGTCAGCCATGCGGCAAGGGGGGCAGCCCATAGACCCAAACTTACAGGTTTGAGTGCTCTCGGAGACCTGCACATCCCTTGTCGACCGTCATCCCCGCGGAGGCGGGGATCCAGATTCTCCCAAGCGAACTCAATGGGTAAGCCTGGATCCCCGCCTTCGCGGGGATGACGCCGAAAGAGATGCAGGCCCATTGGGAAATGGGCAAGATCCCGTAAGTTAACGCCTATGGGAAGGTCAGCCCCCGAACACGGTGTTCAGCTGGGCGCCGACACGGACGAAGGTGGTGCGTTTCGACACCTCCTTCAGCCGGGTGGCGCCGATATAGGTCATCATGCTGCGCACGCCGCCCATGATCTCCTGCATGGTGTTCTCCACCGGGCCGCGGTAGGGGATCTCCACCGTCTTGCCTTCCGACGCGCGGTAGGAGGCGACGCCGCCGGAATATTTGTGCATCGCCGTGTCGGACGACATGCCGTAGAAGGTCATGGCGACCGGCACCCGGTTGCCGTCCCGGTCCTCGTAGCGGATGTCGCCCTCGCACTCGTCATGGCCGGCCAGCATGCCGCCGAGCATGACGAAGTCGGCCCCGGCGCCATAGGCCTTGGAGATGTCGCCCGGCACGGTGCAGCCGCCGTCGCCGCAGACCTGCCCCTTCAGCCCGTGGGCGGCGTCGGCGCATTCGATGATGGCCGAGAGCTGGGGATAGCCGACGCCGGTCATCTTGCGGGTGGTGCAGACCGATCCCGGCCCGATGCCGACCTTGACGATGTCGGCGCCGGCCAGCAGCAGCGCCTCCGTCATATCGCCGGTGACGACGTTGCCGGCCATGATGACGGCGTCCGGGTTCTCCTCGCGCAGGCGGGCGATCACCTCGACGAAGCGCTCGGTATAGCCGTTGGCGACGTCCAGGCAGATCTTCCCCACCGGCGCCTGGGCCTTCACCGCCCGGAACTTGTCATGGTCGGCGTCGGCGATGCCCATCGAATAGAAGACGTTGGACAGGGCGGCGGATTCCTCCTCGGCCCGGAAGAAGGCGACCAGCTCGTCCGTCTTGTAGTGCTTGTGCAGGGCGGTCATGGCGCCGAAGCGCGACAGCGCACGGGCCATGCCCATGCTGCCCGTCACATCCATGTTGGCGGCGATCAGCGGGAAGCCGGTCCAGTCGCGCTTGGTGTGCAGGAAAGTGAAGGTCCGGTTGACGTCCACGTCGTTGCGGCTCTGCAGCGTGCTGCGTTTCGGCCGGATCAGCACATCCTTGAAGTCGAGCTTGAGGTCGCTTTCGATGATCACCGCACACCTACTCATCTCTGTTTGCCGGGCCAACAGATTTCACAAGGCCCGACTAGACAGAGTGGAGGTGCGGCCCGGCTTCGGCAAGCGCCATCGGGGTCGCAGGCGGGGCGCCGCGTTTGAAGCTGTTTCGCTGAAACGAGGGGGAACGTCTCAGTCCTCCGCATCCTCCCCGTCGCCGTTCGCCGCGTCGCTGCCATCGGCGACATGGACCTGGCAGTCGGCATTGCCCAGAACCTCCAGCAGTTCCGGCGGGGGCAGGCGGTCGGTGAACAGCGCGTCGAGCACGCGGACGTCGGCCATGCGAATCATGGCGTTGCGGCCGAACTTGGTGTGGTCGGTGACCAGGAAGACCCGGCGCGAGCTTTCGATGATGGCGCGGGCGACGCGGACCTCCTGCTCGTCATAGTCCAGCAGGTCGCCTTCGGAATCGATGCCGCTGATGCCGATGATGCCGATGTCGACCTTGTAGCGGCGGATGAACTCCACCGTCGCCTCGCCGATGATGCCGCCGTCGCGCTCGCGCACGAGACCGCCGGCGATCGACAGGGCGAAGTTGGTGTTCTTGTGCAGGATGGTGGCGACGTTCAGGTTGTTGGTCAGCACCCGCAGCCGCTTGTGGCCGAGCAGGGCTTGGGCCACCGCCTCGGTCGTCGTGCCGATGTTCAGGAACAGCGAGGCGTCTTCCGGCACATGGCGGGCGACCATGTCGGCGATCCGGCGCTTCTCCTCCGCCATCAGGGTCTGGCGGGTGGAATAGGCGATGTTCTCGACGCTGGACGGCACGGTGACGCCGCCACGGAAGCGGCGGACGGCGGACTGGCCGGCCAGATGCTCGATGTCGCGGCGGATGGTCTGCGGCGTGACGTCGAAATGCTCGGCCAGCCATTGGATCTGCACCATGCCCTTGGCATGGACCAGGGCCACGATTTCCTGCTGGCGGCGTTCGGCGTCGAGGCGCGCGTCCATCGGGGGGCTGTCTCCGGTCGAAAAAAGCGGTCGAAAAGGGGCGTCAGTGAATCAGATGCGCGAAATGGGTCAAAGCGAAAAGCCGCCGGTCCCGTCGCCCAACCTCCAGGCGGAACCTCCAGGCGAACCGGGCGATTTCGGCACCCGGCGGGACCTGCGGCACCGTACGATGGATATTGTTCGTAACACAAGCATGTTTCTTTACGAAAATAAACGCGCATGCTATGAGAGAGCCAACGCGGTTCCGATGTCCGCCCGATGATCGCTGCCCGATCAGGGTTTGCCGCGACTGACGGCGGTTGCCGCCATCCTTCAAATTTGTCGCGACACTTATCGGGCCGGCTTGCTGACAAGAAGATAACGTATAGGAGAGGATCATGACGCAAATGATGCCGGGTGGGGAGCGACGGGGCATTCGGCTCGGCATTCAGGGGCGGCTGTTCCTCGCCTTCGGCGGGGTGGCGATGCTCGCGGCCTTTGCCAGCGTCATGGCCTGGTGGTCGCTGACCGAGACCGGACGGTCGATGGACCAGCTCGGCCGCGCCAGCGTGCCGGCCATCGTGCGCTCGCTCAGTCTGGCGAAGGACAGCACCGCCATCGCCGCCGATGCGCCGACGGTGGCGGCGGCGCGCGACACGGCGGAACTGACCGAGCGGATGGACGGCCTGACCAGGCGGCTGGCGGGCCTGCGCGACCGCATCGCGACGATGCGCACCCAGGCCAACGGGTCCGGCGGCATGGCGGCGGATGCCGACGCGGTCGCCGGGCTGGCGGAACGCATGGGCGCGGCGCTGGACACGCTGGGCAAGCGCACCGCCGAACGGCTGGCGATGGAGGAGAAGCTCAACACGCTGGTCGCCGATGCGGTGATGGCGCACGAGGATTTCACCGATCTGGTGGCGCCACTGCTGGAGGTGTCGACCCTGTCGGTCAACAATGTGGTCGGCGATCTGGCGGCGGCGCAGGCGGTCGATACCGCCACCGGGCTGGGCCGCCGGTTGGCGCAGGAGGAACTGCCGGTCATCACCCAGCTGATGAACGTGCAGGCCAACGGCAACCTCGCCTTCGGCATGATCGCCGCCGCCTCCAGCGTGCCCTATGGGGCGACGCTGAACAACATCCGCTCGAAGTACAACTGGGCGCTGCTGCGCGTCGACAACGCCATCGGCGCCCTGCCGAAGGACAGCCAGGACCGGCCTTCGCTGGTCAAGGCGCGCGACGGGCTGGCCGCCTTCGGCGGCGGCGCCGGCAGCGTCTTCCGCCTGCGCGACGAGCAGGCGCGCATCACCACCGACATCGACAGCGCGCTGGCCGAGACGGTGCGGCTGACCACCGAGCTGAACGGCACCATCGACACGGTGGTCGCCCACCAGCAGGAGCGCACCGACGCCGACGTGACGCGCACCGAGACGGCGATCTCCGGGGCGGTCGCCGTCCAGGGCGGGGCCGCCGCGGTCGTCGTGCTGTCGAGCCTGCTGATCGCCTGGTTCTATGTCCGAAACCGGCTGACCCGCCGGCTGCTGCGGGTGATCGACGCCATGCGGGCCGTCGCCGCCGGCAATCTGGCGACCGATGCCGCGGTGGGCGGGCGCGACGAGATCGCGGAAATGGCGGGGATCGTCGGCGTGTTCCGCGACAAGAGCGCCGAGATCGCCCGCCTCCAGGAGGAGCAGGACGCGATGAAGCGGGCGGCCGATGCCGAGCGGTCGCGCACCATCCAGACCATCACCGCCAGCATCGAGGCCAGCGTCAAGGAGGCTTCCCGCCACATCAGCGCCGCGTCGGTCGACATGCGCGAGGCGTCGGAGGGAATGTCGGCCACCGCCGAGCAGACCTGCCGCCGCATGACCGACGTGCGGTCGGCGGTGGCCGACACGGCGACCAACGTGCAGACGGTCGCCGCCACAGCCAGCCAGCTTTCCGCCTCCATCGGCGAGATCACCCGGCGGGTCGGCGATTCCAGCCAGATCGCCCGCAGTGCGGTGGAGGAGGCGCGCAGCACCAACGACCTGATGGTGGAACTGGCGACGGCGGCGCAGAAGATCGGCGACGTGGTCGGCATGATCAACGCCATCGCCGGCCAGACCAATCTGCTGGCGCTGAACGCCACCATCGAGGCGGCCCGCGCGGGCGACGCGGGGAAAGGCTTCGCCGTGGTGGCGGAAGAGGTGCGCAGCCTCGCCGGCCAGACCGCCAGGGCGACGGAGGAGATCGCCCAGCAGGTCCAGGCGGTGCGGACGACGGCGCAGGGGGCCGTGTCGGCCATCGACGACATCGGCCGCACCATCAGCCGGATCGACGAGATCACCGCCATGGTCGCCGCCGCGGTGGAGGAGCAGTCCGCCGCCACCGACGAGATCGCGCGCAGCATCAACCACGCCTCCGACGCCGTGCAGAGCATCGCCGACACGGTGGTGTCGGTGGACGACGCGGTGAACCGCACCGGCAGCGCCGCCGCCCAGGTGGTGGACGCCACCCGCGCGCTTTCGCAACGGTCCGAAAGCCTGAGCAATGACATCGACCGCCTGCTGGGCGGCATCCGGGCGGCGTGAGTTCTTCGGAACGGGCAATGCCGGATCGGCCATATTTCCGATAGGAAAGAGGCTCGATCCGGCGTAGCCTCGAAAACATGGTCCGTTGAACAAACATTTTCCTTTTCAAACGCAAACGAACATCCTATGTTCCGAAACGAAAGCGGCCGGGTTCGAGAAGGAACCGCCGCGGTACGGAGAGGAACCCATGGCAAACGAGTCCGCGGTGACCGACCTTCTGATCGTCGGCGGCGGCGTGAACGGGGCGGGCATCGCCCGCGACGCGGTCGGGCGCGGGATGTCGGTGGTGCTGTGCGAACAGGGCGACCTCGCGGGCGCCACCTCGTCGGCCAGCACCAAGCTGATCCACGGCGGCCTGCGCTATCTCGAATATTATGAATTCCGCCTGGTGCGCGAGGCGTTGCAGGAGCGCGAGGTTCTGTTGCGCGCCGCGCCGCACATCATCTGGCCGCTGCGCTTCGTCCTGCCGCACGACCACAACCAGCGCCCGGCCTGGATGGTGCGCATCGGCCTGTTCCTTTACGACCATCTGGGAAAGCGCAAGCTGCTGCCCGGCTCGCACGGGGTCGACCTGACCAGTTCGCCGGCCGGAAGGCCGCTGACGGGGGGCTTCACCAAGGCGTTCGAATATTCGGACTGCTGGGTAGAGGACAGCCGGCTGGTCGTGCTGAACGCGATGGACGCGCGGGCGCGCGGGGCGGAGATCCTGACCCGCACCCGCTGCGAGAAGGCCGAACGGAAGGGCGGCCTGTGGGAAGCGACGCTGGTCGACGTGAAGACCGGCGCGACGCGCACCGTCCGCGCCCGCGCGCTGGTCAATGCCGCCGGCCCCTGGGTGCGTGAGATGATCGCCAAGCGCACCGGCGTCACCGTCGACAAGTCGGTCCGTCTGGTCAAGGGCAGCCACATCGTCGTGCCGAAGATGTTCGAAGGCGACCACGCCTACATCTTCCAGAACGACGACCGCCGCATCGTCTTCGCCATCCCGTACGAGCGCGATTTCACCCTGATCGGCACCACCGACCTCGATTATTCGGGCGATCCCGGCGCGGTGGCGATCAGCCCGGAGGAAATCGCCTATCTGTGCCGGGCGGTGTCGCGCTATTTCGCCAAGCCGGTGCGCGAGAGCGACGTGGTGTGGACCTACAGCGGCGTCCGCCCGCTGTTCGACGACGCCAGCGGCAACGCCTCGGCCGTCACCCGCGACTATGTGCTGGAGATGGACGAGCCGGCGGGCGACGCGCCGATGCTGTCGATCTTCGGTGGCAAGATCACCACCTTCCGCCGGCTGGCGGAGGAGGCGACCGAGAAGCTGGGCAAGGCGCTCGGCAAGGGTGGCGTCACCTGGACGGCCGACGTGGCGCTTCCCGGCGGCGACATCGCCAACGCCGATTTCGTCGGTTTCCTGGCCGGGCTGAAGCGCAGCCGTCCCTGGCTGCCCGACGCGCTCGCCCGTCGGCTGGCGCGGGCCTACGGCACGCGGGTGGAACGGCTCCTCGGCGATGCCAAGGGGCTGGACGATCTGGGCATCGATTTCGGGGGCGGCGTCCATGAGGCCGAACTCGACTATGCCGCGCGGGAGGAGTTCGCCATGACCGGCGACGATTTCCTGTGGCGACGCTCCAAACTTGGGCTGCACCTGGGCGCGAATGTCCGGGAGGCCATCGGCGGCTGGTTCGACCGGCGCCGCGAAGCAACGGCCAACAGGGATACGAGCGGTGACACCGCCGGCCTGCGGTCGATGGGAGGAACGCGGTGACACTCACACTGGAAGGCGTGGCGAAGCGCGTCGGCGCCGAGCAGCATCTCCACCCGCTGTCGCTGGAGCTGCAACCCGGCAGCTTCAACGTCCTGCTCGGGCGGACGCTGGCCGGCAAGACGACGCTGATGCGGCTGATGGCCGGGCTGGATGCGCCGACCGCCGGGCGCGTGCTGGAGAACGGCAAGGACGTCACCGGCACATCGGTGCGCCACCGCGACGTGGCGATGGTCTATCAGCAGTTCATCAACTATCCGGCGATGACGGTCTACGAGAACATCGCCTCGCCGCTGCGCCGCCAGGGCAAGGACAAGGCGGAGATCGACGCCAAGGTGCGGCGGACCGCCGCCATGCTGCGGATCACGCCCTATCTCGACCGGCTGCCGGCCGAACTGTCGGGCGGCCAGCAGCAGCGCTGCGCCATCGCCCGTGCGCTGGTCAAGGGCGCCGGCCTGCTTCTGCTCGACGAGCCGTTGGTCAACCTCGACTACAAGCTGCGCGAGGAGCTGCGCGCCGAACTGCGCGAGATCTTCGCGGACGGCAAGACCACCGTCGTCTATGCGACCACAGAGCCGCAGGAGGCGCTGATCCTTGGCGGCAACGTCACGGTGCTGCATGAGGGGCGGATGCTGCAGACCGGGCCGACCGGCGACGTGTTCCACACGCCGGCCTCGCTGGAATGCGCGCAGGTGTTCAGCGACCCGCCGATGAACGTGGTGGACGCGATCCTGACCAACGACCGCGTGGCGCTGTCGGACGGCACCAACCTGCCGCTGTCGGCCCACGACCGCAACCTGCCGGCCGGCCCCTGCAAGGTCGGGATCCGCGCCAACCACCTGACGGTGCTGCGGCGGAGCGAGCGTCTGGTGCCGATCCGGGGCAAGGTCGCCCTGTCGGAGATCAGCGGGTCGGAGACCTTCGTCCATCTGCGCCACGGCGACACCACGCTGATCGCGCGGGAGGAGGGGGTGCACAGCCATCCGATCGGCAGCGACATCCAGGTCTATGCCGATCCCGACCGCATCTTCGTCTTCTCCTCCGCCGGGCAGCTGGTGGCGGCACCCAACTGGCGGCGCAGCGCGCTGCGCAACATCGCGTGAGGGGCGGGAGCGATGGCGACCATCCAATTCGACAATCTCGGCCACTCCTATCACCCGCACCCCAGCAAGCCTGAGGACTACGCGCTCCGCCGCCTGTCGCAGGAGTGGGAGGACGGCAAGGCCTATGCGCTGCTGGGGCCGTCGGGCTGCGGCAAGTCCACGCTGCTGAACATCATCTCCGGCCTGCTGGTGCCCAGCGAGGGACGGGTGCTGTTCGACGGGCTGGACGTGACCCGCTGCACGCCGGAAGAGCGCAACATCGCCCAGGTGTTCCAGTTCCCGGTCATCTACGACACCATGACGGTGTACGAGAACCTTGCCTTCCCGCTGCGCAACCGCAAGGTTCCGGCGGCGGACGTCGACCGCCGCGTGCGACAGGTGGCGGAGGCGCTGGACCTCACCGCCGACCTGAAGAAGCGCGCCCAGCGGCTGACGCCGGACGCCAAGCAGAAGATCTCGATGGGCCGCGGTCTCGTGCGCTCCGACGTGGCGGCGATCCTGTTCGACGAGCCGCTGACCGTCATCGACCCGCACACCAAGTGGATCCTGCGCCGCAAGCTGCGCCAGATCCATGAGGAATACCGCCTGACCATGATCTATGTGACCCACGACCAGGTGGAGGCGCTGACCTTCGCCGACAAGGTCGCGGTGATGTACGAGGGCGCCATGGTCCAGCTCGGCACCCCGCAGGAGCTGTTCGAGAACCCGCAGCACACCTTCGTCGGCTATTTCATCGGCAGCCCCGGCATCAACCTGATGCCCTGCACGCTGGGCAACGACCATGCGCTGGTCGACGGCATTGCCATCCCGCTGCCCGAGCGCGCCGTGCCTGCGGTCGGCGGCCGGGTGGGCGGCAAGTTCGAACTGGGCATCCGTCCGGAGTTCCTGGAGCTGACCCGCAGCGGCAGCGCAGGATCCATCCCGGTGCAGGTCACCGGCGTCGACGATCTCGGCACCTCCAAGCTGGCGACGGTGCGGCTGGGCAACCACACGCTGAAGGCCCGACTGAGCGAAGAGCAGGAAGTTCCGGCGCTGGACGCCGCCATCCGTTTCCCCACCCGGTGGACCAAGCTCTACCGCGACAGCCATCTGGTCGGCTGAAGGAGTCATGAGCCATGGATAAGGTCCAGGACAACCGGGCTTGGTTCCTGATCATCCCGGTCTTTCTGATCGTCGCCTTCAGCGCCGTGGTGCCGCTGATGACGGTGGTCAATTATTCGGTGCAGGAGATCTTCGGCCCCGGCCAGACCTTCTTCGTCGGCACCGAATGGTTCGAGGCGGTGCTGAAGGACGACCGGCTGCACGACGCGCTGGTCCGCCAGATCATCTATTCGCTGGCGGTGCTGGCGATCGAGATCCCGCTCGGCATCCTGATCGCGCTCGGCATGCCCGGCGGTCGCAGCGCTAAGACGTCGTTGACGCTGGTGCTGCTGGCCCTGCCGCTGCTGATCCCGTTCAACGTGGTCGGCACCATCTGGCAGATCTTCGGGCGCGGCGACATCGGCCTGCTCGGCGCCACCTTCCGCGCCATCGGCATCGACTACAACTACACCAACAACTCGGCCCATGCCTGGGTGACCGTGCTGGTGATGGACGTCTGGCACTGGACGAGCCTGGTGGCGCTGCTGTGCTACGCCGGGCTGCAGTCGATCCCGCCGGCTTTCTATCAGGCCGCCAAGATCGACGGCGCCTCGAAATGGGCGGTGTTCCGCTACATCCAGCTGCCGAAGATGCGCGGCGTCCTGATCATCGCGGTGCTGCTGCGCTTCATGGACAGCTTCATGATCTACACCGAGCCGTTCGTGCTGACCGGCGGCGGTCCCGGCAACTCCACCACCTTCCTCAGCCAGTATCTGACGCAGATGGCGGTGGGCCAGTTCGACATCGGCAAGGCCGCGGCCTTCTCCATCGTCTACTTCCTGATCGTGCTGCTGTTCAGCTTCATCTTCTACACGATCATCACCCGCACCGGAGAGGGAGAGAAGAAATGAGCAAGGCTGCGGTTCTCGCTCCCGGTGCGCTGGCGGCGCCGGCCAACATCCGCCGCTCCTCCGCGCGGGTGTCCAACAGGACGATCGTTCTCGTCTGCTACATCGTCTTCCTCATGCTGCCCATCTACTGGATGGTCAACATGTCCTTCAAGACGAACGAGGAGATCCTGTCGGGCCTGACGCTGTACCCGCACAACCCGACGCTGCGCAATTACACCATCATCTTCACCGATCCCAGCTGGTACAGCGGCTACATCAACTCGATCTATTATGTGACGCTGAACACCATCATCTCGCTGACGGTGGCGCTGCCGGCGGCCTACGCCTTCTCGCGCTACCGCTTCATCGGCGACAAGCACGTCTTCTTCTGGCTGCTGACCAACAAGATGGCGCCGCCGGCGGTGTTCCTGCTGCCCTTCTTCCAGCTCTACCAGACGGTCGGGCTGTTCGACACGCACATCGCCGTCGCTCTGGCCCACTGCCTGTTCAACGTGCCGCTGGCGGTCTGGATCCTGGAAGGCTTCATGTCGGGCGTGCCGCGCGAGATCGACGAGATGGCCTACATCGACGGCTACAGCTTCCCGCGCTTCTTCGGCACGGTGTTCCTGCCGATGATCCGGGCCGGCGTCGGCGTCACCGCCTTCTTCTGCTTCATGTTCAGCTGGGTCGAGCTGCTGCTGGCCCGCACGCTGACCTCGGTCGATGCCAAGCCGATCGCCGCCACCATGACCCGCACCGTCAGCGCGTCGGGCATGGACTGGGGCCTGCTGGCCGCCGCCGGTGTGCTGACCATCCTGCCGGGCGCGCTCGTGATCTGGTTCGTCCGCAACTACATCGCCAAGGGCTTCGCCCTCGGCCGGGTCTGAGGAGATCGCGTCATGGACATGGACTGGATGGCGTGGACCGCGCCGACCGCGATCTTTTTCCTCTGCATCGCCCTGATGCTGGCCGGCATGACGGTCTGGGAGGTGGTGTCGCCGACGGTGGAGGCCAAGGGCTTCCTGCCGATGCGCACCACCCGCGGCGACCGCCTGTTCATCGGCCTGCTCGGCAGCGCCTTCATCCATCTCGGCTGGCTCGCCGCGACCGACGCGTCGCTGTGGGGGGCCTCCGCGGTCTCGCTGATCTGGGTCGCCCTGGTCATCCGCTTCGGCTGATCCGGTCCGGGTGGGGAGAAGACAAGTTTTCAAGGAATCCGTTCCCCGCGGGGCTGCGGGGATGACGGGAAGAGCGGTGGTTTCCGCTGGTAAGAGCAATACGAAACGTCAACCCGACACCAAGTCGATCAAGTGGGAGGAAACATGCTTCAGCACCAGACTTCGCGTCGCCCTCTGCGGCGCCGCCTGACCGGGGCCGTGATGGCCGGTGGCATCGGCGTCCTGCTGGCGATGGCTTCGGCCGGCCCGTCCGCCGCCATGACGCCGGACCAGGAAGCCGTCGCCAAGCGCATCATCGAGGAACTCCAGCCCTCCACGCTCTCCAAGGACGAGCAGATGAAGGAGCTGGAGTGGTTCGTGAAGGCCGCCGAGCCCTACAAGGGGATGGAGATCAACGTCGTCTCCGAGACTCTGACGACGCATGAGTTCGAATCGAAGACGCTGGCCAAGCTGTTCAGCGACCTGACCGGGATCAAGCTGAAGCACGACCTGATCCAGGAAGGCGACGTCATCGAGAAGCTGCAGACGCAGATGCAGTCGGGCCGCAACGTCTATGACGCCTACGTCAACGACAGCGACCTGATCGGCACCCATGTCCGCTACGGCCAGGCCATCGCGCTGTCCGACTTCATGGGCGGCGAGGGCAAGGACGTCACCCTGCCGACGCTGGACGTCAAGGACTTCATCGGCACCAGCTTCACCACCGGCCCGGACGGCAAGCTCTACCAGCTGCCCGACCAGCAGTTCGCCAACCTTTACTGGTTCCGCGCCGACTGGTTCGCCCGTCCCGACCTGAAGGAGAAGTTCAAGGCCAAGTACGGCTACGACCTGGGCGTCCCGCTCGACTGGTCGGCCTACGAGGACATCGCCGAGTTCTTCAGCAACGACGTCAAGGAGATCGACGGCGTCCGTGTCTACGGCCACATGGACTATGGCAAGAAGGACCCGTCGCTCGGCTGGCGCTTCACCGACGCCTGGCTGTCGATGGCCGGCGCCGGCGACAAGGGCCTGCCGAACGGCAAGCCGGTGGACGAGTGGGGCATCCGCGTCGAGGGCTGCCGCCCGGCCGGCGCCTCGGTCGCCCGCGGCGGCGACACCAACGGCCCGGCCGCCGTCTATTCGCTGGTCAAATACATCGACTGGCTGAAGAAGTACGCGCCGCCGGAAGCCGCCGGCATGACCTTCTCCGAAGCCGGCCCGGTGCCGGCCCAGGGCAACGTCGCCCAGCAGATCTTCTGGTACACCGCCTTCACCGCCGACATGACCAAGCCGGGCCTGCCGGTGGTCAACGCCGACGGCACGCCGAAGTGGCGCATGGCCCCCTCGCCGCATGGCCCGTATTGGGAGCAGGGCATGAAGCTCGGCTACCAGGACGTGGGGTCGTGGACTCTGCTGAAGTCCACCCCGGCGGAGCGCCGCAAGGCCGCGTGGCTCTACGCCCAGTTCACCGTGTCGAAGACAGCGTCGCTGAAGAAGACGCTGGTCGGCCTGACGCCGATCCGCGAAAGCGACATCAAGTCCGACGCGATGACCCAGGTGGCCCCGAAGCTGGGCGGTCTGGTCGAGTTCTACCGCAGCCCGGCCCGCGTCGCCTGGACGCCGACCGGCACCAACGTGCCGGACTATCCGAAGCTGGCCCCGCTGTGGTGGCAGAACATCGCCGAAGCCGTGACGGGTGAGCGCACCCCGCAGCAGGCGATGGACAATCTGGCCGAGCAGATGGAGCAGGTGCTGGCCCGCATGGAGCGCGCCAACATCGGCGGCGAGTGCGCGCCGAAGCTGAACCCGAAGAAGGACGCCAAGGAGTGGTTCGCCGCCCCCGGCGCCCCGAAGGCCAAGCTCGACAACGAGAAGCCCAAGGGCCAGACCATCGCCTATGACGACCTGCTGAAGGCGTGGAAGGAAGGCCGCGCCCAGTAACGGGCTGGCGGAACGGTTCTCCTCCTGGCACTTCGTCCTGGTTGGGCCAGGGGTAAACTGTGGGGCGGCGGCATGCTGCCGCCCCACTCTTCTGGAACCGCGTCGCTTCTTCGGCCGTCATTCCCGCGAAGGCGGGAATCCAGTCCGCTCAGCCGCTTGATCGCGGAGTTTACTGGATCCCCGCCTTCGCGGGGATGACGCGCAGTTGTTTCGATTCCAGAATCTTAACGTAGGTTCAAGACATGTGCGCCTCGCCGCCTCTGTGGGAGAGGGGGAATCGCACAACCAAGAATTCACGAGGAAACGCTTCCATGAGCAAGGCCGGCCATATCCTCGCCATCGACCAGGGCACCACCTCGTCGCGGGCGATCCTGTTCGACGGCCGGGGGACGCCGCTGGCCGAAGCCCGCCGCGAGTTCCCGCAGCATTACCCCGGCGACGGCTGGGTCGAGCATGATCCCGCCGACATCCTGCGCGACGTCCGCACCGTGGCGCGCGAAGCGGTGGAGAAGGCCGGGGTCGACGTCTCGGCCATCGCCGCCATCGGCATCACCAACCAGCGCGAGACCACCGTGGTATGGGATCGCGCCACCGGCGAACCGGTCCACCGCGCCATCGTCTGGCAGGACCGCCGCACCGCCGCGCTCTGCCACGATCTGGTGGCCGCCGGCAATGCCGAACTGGTGCGGTCCAGGACCGGCCTGCTGATCGACGCCTATTTCTCCGCCACCAAGATCGCCTGGATCCTCGACCATGTGCCGGGCGCCCGCGCGCGGGCCGAGCGGGGCGAGCTGTGCTTCGGCACCATCGACAGTTTCCTCATTTATCACCTGACCGGCCGTCGGGTGCATGCGACCGACGCGACCAACGCCTCGCGCACCATGCTGTTCGACATCCATGCCCAGGATTGGGACGACGAGCTGCTGGCGCTGTTCCGGGTGCCGCGCGCCATGCTGCCGCGGGTGCTCGACAGCTCGGACGATTTCGGCGCCACCGAGCCGGAGCTGCTCGGCCGGCCCATTCCCATCGCCGGCGTGGCGGGCGACCAGCAGGCGGCGGCCTTCGGGCAGGCCTGCCTGACGCCGGGCATGGCGAAATCGACCTACGGCACCGGCTGCTTCGCGCTGATCAACACCGGGGAGACCCCGGTGGTGTCGAAGAACCGGCTGCTGACCACCGTCGCCTATCGCCTGAACGGCAGGACGTCCTACGCGCAGGAAGGCTCGATCTTCGTCGCGGGCGCCGCCATCAAGTGGCTGCGCGACGGCATCGGCATCATCACCCATGCCAGCCAGACCGACGACATGGCGACCCGCGTGCCCGACAGCCACGGCGTCTATTTCGTCCCGGCCTTCGTGGGCTTGGGCGCCCCGCACTGGGATTCGGCCGCCCGCGCCGCGATCTTCGGCATGACGCTGGACGTCGGCCCCGCCCACATCGCCCGCGCCGCGCTGGAAGCCGTCGCCTACCAGACCCGCGACCTGATGGAGGCGATGGCCGGCGACTGGGGCGGCACCATCAACGCCCTGCGCATCGACGGCGGCATGGCCGCCAACGACTGGCTCTGCCAGTTCCTGGCCGACCTGCTGAACATGCCGGTCGAGCGCCCGAAGGTGATCGAGACCACGGCGCTCGGCGCCGCCTGCCTCGCCGCGTTGAAAGTCGGCGTGTTCGACGGGCTGGAGTCGGTGTCCGACGCCTGGCGCAGCGAGCGCCGCTTCGAGCCGCGCATGGAGCAGGGCAAGCGCGACCGCCTCTATGGCGGCTGGCGCGACGCCGTGGCGCGGGTGCGGTCGGAGCGTTGACGGCTTCGATGGCGGAAATTCGCAGATAGTCCGGCGCAGACGGGCAAGTGGCCCGGATCGGCTGCCGGTAGTCTGCCTTCGGTTGCGCGCTCCTCCCTCGGGTGCGTCGTCCTCGCCGGTTCAGCGGGGACACTGGGCCGGACGGTTCATGCCGTCCGGCCCCTTTCTTTTCCAGTCAGACCTCTTCGCGGTCGGCCAGCATGTGGCGGATCTCGCTCTTCAGCAGCTTGCCGGTGGCGGTGTGGGGCAGGCTGTCGACGAAGCGGACATCGTCGGGGATGCACCATTTCGCCACCTTGCCGTCGAAGACCGCCAGCAGCTCCTCGCGGGTGACGGTGGAATCCGGCTTGCGGACGACGACCAGCACCGGGCGTTCGCCCCATTTCTCGTCCGGCACGGCGACGGCGGCGGCTTCCTGGACGCCCGGATGGCCGACGGCGATGTTCTCCAGGTCGATGGAGCTGATCCACTCGCCGCCCGACTTGATGACGTCCTTGGTGCGGTCGACGATCTGGATATAGCCGTCGGCGTCCATCGTCACCACGTCGCCGGTCTCGAACCAGCCCGGCACCGTCTGGTGGGCGGGGCTTTCCGTCACGCCGAAATAGCCGGAGCAGACGGTGGGGCCGCGCACCAGAAGCCGCCCGAAGCTGGTCCCGTCGCGCGGCACATCGGTGCCGGAGCCGTCGACGACGCGGAACTGCACGCCGCAGATCGGTCGCCCCTGCCGGGAGGCCAGCGCCAGCGCCGCGTCGGCATCCATCCCGCGATGCTTGCCCTTCGGCGTGTTGGCGAGGCCGAGCGGGCTGGTCTCCGTCATGCCCCAGGCATGCAGCACCTCGACCCCCATCTCCTGGAAGCGCTGGATCATCACCGGCGGACAGGCGGAGCCGCCGATGGCGATGCGGCGCATGGTGGTGAGTTTCTTGCCATTGGCGTCCAGCCAGTTCAGCAGGGCGAGCCATACGGTCGGCACGCCGGCGCTGTTGGTGACCTTCTCGCTCTCGAACAGCTCGTACAGGCTGGCTCCGTCCAGCTTGCCGCCGGGGAAGACCAGCTTGGCACCGACCATCGGCGCCGCATAGGGGGTGCCCCAGGCGTTGACGTGGAACATCGGCACCACCGGCAGCACGACGTCCGACGCCGACAGGCCGAACACGTCCGGCAGGCAGGCGGCGATGGCATGCAGGTAGGAGGAGCGGTGGCTGTACAGCACGCCCTTCGGGTTGCCGGTGGTGCCGGAGGTGTAGCACATGCCGCAGGCGGTGTTCTCGTCCAGCTCCGGCCAGTCGAAGCTGTCGGGCTGGTCGGCCAGCAGATCCTCGTAGCACAGCAGGTTGGGCAGGCTGGACTCCGGCATGTTGGCGCGGTCGGTCATCACGACGATGCCCTTCAGTCCGGTCAGCTCGCCGGCGATGCCCTCCAGCAGCGGCACGAAGGTCAGGTCGGTGAACAGCAGCCGGTCTTCGGCGTGGTTGACGATGTAGGCGATCTGTTCCGGGAACAGGCGCGGGTTGATGGTGTGGCAGACCATGCCGGAGCCGCCGATGCCGTAGTAGCATTCCAGATGGCGGTAGCCGTTCCAGGCCAGCGTGCCGACGCGGTCGCCCGGCTTCATCCCCAGCGCCGCCAGCGCGTTGGCCAGCTTCTGGGCGCGGACCCAGGCGTCGGCGTAGGTGTAGCGGTGGATCGGCCCCTCGGTGGTGCGCGACACGATCTCGGTGTCGGCATGGTAGAGCGCCGCGTGACGCAGGATCGACGTCACCAGCAGGGGACCATTCATCATCATTCCGCGCAGCATCGTTTCACTCCCGGTTCGGTCGCTTCTGGTTCTGGGGCGTCTGGTTTTGGGTCGTCGTCATGGGTGCAGGTGGCGAGCCGCCGCTCGGCGTCGGCCTCCATGGTTTTCAATTCACCGATCACCTCGGCGATTTCGGATTGCATCCGCTCAAGCTCAATGAGGCGGGCGCGGATCTTTCGCAGACCGTCGCGGTACTGTCCGGCGTTGGGCTGGTCCGAGCGGTAATGGGCGAGGTATTCCGCGATCTGCTCCAGCGTGAAGCCGACCCGGCGGAATTTCAGGATCAGCATCAGCCGGGTACGGTCACGGTAAGTGAACACCCGGCGTCCGCCGGCCCGCTGCGGTTCGAGCAGTCCCTTCTGCTCGTAATAGCGCAAGGCCTGCGGCGTGAGATCGAACTCTGCCGCCAGTTCCGTCACGCCATACACCTGTTTCCGTTCGGCCATGGACAATCCCCTGCACCGACGATTTCGCCACGGGCGCAGGAGGGAAGTCAACGTCAATGAGCTAAAGCGGGCTTTATGCCGCGCCCGGAGGGGGGCGGACCCAAGCCCATGGCAGAGATTTCACATGACAAGCCTCGGCTGCCGGTGCTTCCTGCGGTCGGCCTTGGGGGTATGCGAACGCGACGTTGGGGAGTGGTGTGACGGGGAGGACCAGCTTTCTGCGCCGGCTGATCGGCCGGCCATGGGATCTTGCCGCAGTGTTGGGGATGCTGGCCCTGCTGGTGCTGGTCTCCGTCACCTTCCGGCACTACGGCATCTCCAACGACGAGGAGGTGCAGCATGTCTACGGCGCCAAGCTGATCGACTGGTACCGCAGCGGCTTCAGCGACGACTCCGCCTTCACCTACAAGAACCTCTATCTCTATGGCGGGCTGTTCGACATGGCCGCGGTCGGGTTGGCGCCGCTGCTGCCCTTCGACCCGTACGAGACGCGGCACCTGCTGTGCGCGCTCATCGGGGTGGCGGGGATCGCGGTGGTCTGGGGCATCGGCCGCCGGCTGGCCGGGCCGCGGGCCGGCTTCCTCGCCGGGGCGCTGCTGGCGCTGTGCGGTCCCTGGTACGGCGGGCTGTTCAACCATACCAAGGACGTGCCCTTCGCCGTGCTGATGATGGCGGCGGTGGCGCTGCTGGTCCGGCTGACCGGGCAGATGCCGCGGCCGCGCTGGGGAACCGTGCTGGGGCTTGGCGCCGTCGTCGGTCTGGCGCTGGGCATCCGGGTCGGGGCTTTACTGTTGGCTGGATACACGGTCGCGGCGCTGCTGGGGTGGGTGCTGGTGCGGGGCGTCTCCGCCGTCCGGCTGCGCGAGGCCGGCCGGGGCGCGCTGCGCCTGCTTCCGGCGCTGCCGGTCGCCTATGGGCTGATGGCGGTCTTCTGGCCCTGGGCGGTGCTGGAGCCTCTGAACCCGTTGCGGGCGCTGGCCGATTTCTCACACTTCCATTACCCGATCCGAACCCTGCTGGGCGGCACCGAATACTGGATGTACGAGGTGCCGCGCAGCTATCTGGTTTGGTATCTGGCGGTCAAGCTGCCGCTGGTGATGCTGGCCGGGGCGGCGCTCGGGCTGCTGGTTCTGCCGGCAACGATGCGTCGGGATCTGTCGGCGGGCGGGGAAGGGGGGACCCGCGCGGTCGGCTGCGCGCTGGTGGCGCTGGCGGCGCTGTTCCCGGTGCTGTGGTTCAGCGTCACCCATGCCCCCGGCTATACGGCGATCCGCCATTTCCTGTTCGTGCTGCCGCCGCTGGCGGTGCTGGGCGGGATCGGGCTCGACCGGCTGATCGGCTGGGCCGGCGCCTGGAGGTTCGGCGTGTCGCAGCGTACGGGGCGCGGGCTGTCGGCCGCGGTCCCGGCCTGCTTCGTGCTGGCTCTGGTTCTGGGGCGCGAGGCGGTGGTCCTGGAGTCCCTGCACCCCGACGAATATGTCTATTTCAACGAGCTGGTCGGCGGGGTTGCCGGGGCCGTGCGCAAATACGATGTCGATTACTGGGTCAACAGCCTGCCGGAAGCGGTGGAGGATCTGTCCGAGGTGATCGCTGCGGAGGAGGCGCGCACCCACCGTCACCGGACCTACAGCGTCGCCGTCTGTGCCGAGCCGCTGGCCTTCGAGAAGCTGGCGCCGGCCAACCTGCATTGGGTCACCGACTGGACCCGCGCCGACTTCTTCATCGCGCCGACGCAGGAGGATTGCGACGCGTTGATGACCGGCCCGACGGTGGCGGAGGTCGAGCGCGACGGCGCCCTGCTGGCGGTGGTGAAGGATCTGCGCAAGCCGGTGGAGCCGGCCGAGATGGTGGAGGTCGCCCGCCTGCGCACCGGCCGCCAGCAACGCCACTGGTGGTGAGCGGCCGTCAGACCCGCGGCAGGTAGCGGCTGCGGTCCAGGCCGTGGCGGGTCATCTTCTCGTTCAGGGTCCGGCGCGGGATGTCCAGCAGGTCCATCACCGCCTTGATGTCACCCTTGCAGCGCTCCAGCGCCTGTTCGATCGCCCGTTTCTCGAAGGCGTCGACCTGATCGGCCAGCGCGCGCGGCGCTGCCGCCGTCTCGCCGCCAATGGGGCGGCGGCGCAGCAGGCTGGCGACGCCGCTGCGCCCGACCGACAGGACATGGCGTTCGGCCAGATTGCGCAGCTCCCGCACATTGCCGGGCCAGTCATGGGCCAGCAGGGCGTCGAGGTCGGCCGGTTCCAGCGGGCGCGGCTCGCGGCCATGGCGGGCGGCGAACTCGGCGGCGAAATAGTCGAACAGCAGCGGAATGTCCTCCGCCCGTGCCCGCAGCGGCGGGATGTGCAGTTCGGCGACGTTCAGCCGGTAATAGAGGTCGGCGCGGAAGCGGCCTTCCCCGCTGAGGTCGAGCAGGTCGATCTTGGTCGCCGCCACCAGCCTGAGGTCGATCGGAACCTGCCTGTTGGAGCCGAGCCGCTCGACGGTGCGTTCCTGAAGCGCGCGCAGCAGCTTGACCTGGATGGCCAGCGGCATGCTCTCGATCTCGTCGAGGAACAGGGTGCCGCCGCTGGAATGCTCCAGCTTGCCGGCGCGGCGCTGTGTGGCGCCGGTGAAGGCGCCGGGCTCGTGCCCGAACAGCTCGCTTTCCGCCATGCTGTCGGGGATGGCGCCGCAATTGACGGCGACGAAGGCGCCCTTCGCTCCTCTGGCGCCGAAATCATGCAGGCAGCGGGCGACCAGTTCCTTGCCCGTGCCGGTCTCGCCATGGATCAGCACGCTGGCGCTGGTGCCGGCGAGGTCGATCAGGTCACGCCGCAGCTCCGCCATGGCGGGGGAAGTGCCGATCAGCCGCGTTTCGATCCCGCCGCCCGCGGCATGGCGGCGCAGCCCGCGGTTTTCCAGCACCAGACGCCGCTTCTCCGCCGCGCGGCGGAGGACGGCGACCAGATGGTCGGGTTCGAAGGGCTTTTCGATGAAGTCGTAGGCGCCGCGCCGCATAGCTTCCACCGCCAGCGTCACGTCGCCATGGCCGGTCACCAGGATCACCGGCAGGTCGGCGTCGCGTTCCAGCGCCCGTTCCAGCACCGCCATGCCGTCCATCCGCGGCATCCGCACGTCGGTGACCAGCACGCCGGGGAAGTCGGGCGACAGCAGGTCGAGCGCCGGCTGGGGCGTCTCGAAGCCCTGCGCGGCGAAACCGGCGAGCTGCAGCCATTGCGTCACCGACACGCGCATCGCCAGCTCGTCGTCGATGAACAGGACGGGTGTGGCAAGCGGATCGGTCTTCATCTCGGTCCTCGCTCTGTATCGGGGGACTGGGCGTCCGGCAGCTGGATGACGAAACAGGCGCCGCCGTCGGCATTGTTCTCGGCCCGCAGCATGCCGCCGAAATCCCGCACGATGCCATAGGACAGCGACAGGCCGAGCCCAAGCCCCTGTCCGACTTCCTTGGTGGTAAAAAAGGGATCGAACAGCTGGAACTGGTGCGCCTCGGCGATGCCGATGCCGGTGTCGCGAATGCGGATCTCCCAGCCCTCGGCATTGCGGATGGCGGTCAGGGTCAGGCGCCGGTCCTCGCAGCCGGCCATGGCGTCGGCGGCGTTGCGCAGCAGGTTGACGAAGACCTGTTCCAGCCGAACCGCATCGCCGCGCACGCGGGCGTCGGGCGGAATCGCCTGTTCGACCCGCACCTCCTCCTCGCGCAGGCGGGGGACCAGCAGGGAGAGCGCGCGGTCCATGGCGCGGGCGACCGGCACCGCCTCCACCCGCGCCGGCCCCTTGCGCGCGAACTCCTTCAGATGGCCGGACAGCATCGACATCCGCTCCGCCAGATCGCCGATCATGGCGAGGTTGTCGCGGACCATCGCGGTTTCCCCCCATTCGGCCAGCAGCCGGGTGGAGGCGACGAAGGTGCGGATGGCGGCCAGCGGCTGGTTGATCTCATGGGCCAGCGCCGCCGACATCTGGCCGAGCGCCGCCAGCTTGCCGGCCTGCACCAGCTCCTCCTGCGCCTCGCGCAGGACGCGGTTGGCGGTCAGCAGCTCCGCGGTGCGCTCCTCCACCCGGCGTTCCAGCGTCACCCGCGCCTCGTGCTGGAGCCGCAGGGTCTGGCGCCGCTGCCAGCCCAGCGCCCCCGCCGCCGCCAGCAGGAGGATGCCCATGGCCGTCAGCATGGCCGCGCCGGCCGCCTCGGCCTTCACCGGCTCCAGGTCGGACAGGAAGCGGATGGTCCAGCCGAACTCCGGCAGGGTCAGCTCCTGCATCAGATAGGTGTGGCGCGTGGGGGCCGGGCCGGGACCGTAAACCGGGAGGCTGACCAGCCGCGTGCCATTCTCCATCTCCGGGCCGTCCATCTCCGGGCCATCGCGCAGGCCGAGCGGGGGCAGGCCGCTGCGGTCATACTGGCGCGTCTGCGCCAGACGGGCAGTCACCGCCTCGGGCAGCGGGCGCAGGGCGCGGTACTTCCATTCGGCATGGCTGGACAGGAAGACGATGCCGTTCTCGTCGGTCACCAGCACCCGCTCGCCGCCGGCGGCCCAGTCGCGCTGGATCGGTTCGAGGTCGATCTTGACCACGGCGACGCCGATCAGCCTCTCCGCCAGATACACCGCGTGCGACAGGAAGAAGCCGGGCAGGCCGGTGGTGACGCCGATGCCGAAGTAATGGCCGCTGCCGGTCTCCACCGCCTGACGGAAATAGGGGCGGAAGTCGTAGGTCTGGCCGACGAAGCTCTGCACCGGATCGGCCCAGTTGCTGGACGCCAGCGCCAGCCCGGCGCGGTCCACCACATAGAGCGCCGCCGATCCGGCCGCCGCGTTCGCCGTCTCCAGCCGCCGGTTCACGGCGTCGCGCCGCGGCGAGGACGGGGCTTCCAGCAGGTCCAGGACCTCGTGGTCGCGGGCGACCAGGAAGGGCAGGTAATCGTAACGGCCGACCGCGTTGCGGATGCTGCTGGCATAGAGCCCCAGCCGCTGGTCGCCGTTCAGCGTCAGCGCCGCCCGCGCCCCGGCCTCCACCCAGCGATAGGCACCCCAGCAGGCCAGCGCCGTCACCACGGCCAGCGCCGCGACGAGGATCGCCAGCCTGCGGTGTCGCAGCGGACGGTGGGAAACGGTGTCGGCCATCGCCTTGTCTATGGGACCGCCGGGGCAATCCTGTCCAGCGCCTTTTCCGATGGGCGAGCCCGGTCGTAGATGAGCTGTTTTTTTGAATGAACGTTCAATCAAAAAAGCCAGGGAGACTTGAGTCTTTAAAGCATAAGACCGGATACGCCAAATGAATGACCGCGCTATTCGTGATTTTATCCGGATTTTGTTGTTTGCGTCACTTTCATGACGAGCGAAAGCCGGCTATGGTGCGCCGCTGCCGGCTTTGACTTGACCTTGGGTGCTTGTCGGTATTGCGATCTGAACGGGGGAGACAGGATCATGGACGCCGAATCCATTCGTGCCGCTTATCGCCGCTACGCCGGGTTCTACGACCGGGTGTTCGGGGTGCTTCTGGCGTCCGGCCGGCATGCGGCGGTGGAGTGGCTGAACCGTCGCGGCGGCCTGCGCATCCTGGAGGTCGGCGTCGGAACCGGTCTGTCCCTGTCCGACTACCGCAAGGACAACCGCGTCGTCGGCATCGACCTGTCCACCGACATGCTGAAGGTGGCGCAGGACAGGGTGGAGCGCGAGAGGCTCGACCATGTCGAAGGGCTGCTGGAGATGGATGCCGGCAAGCTGGCCTTCGCCGACGGCAGTTTCGACGTGGTGGTCGCCATGTATGTGATGACCGTCGTGCCCGATCCCCAGGGCACGATGGCCGAGCTGGAGCGGGTCTGCAAACCCGGTGGCGACATCGTCATCGTCAACCATTTCGCCGCCCCCCGGCCCGGCGTCCGCCGTGCGGTGGAAGGCTGGCTGTCGCCCTTGTCGAAGAAGCTGGGCTGGCGGCCCGACTTCACGCTCGACGCGATGATGAACGGCTCGCGGCTGGCGGTGGCGAGCATCCGCACCTTGCCGCCCTTCGGGCTCTTCAGCCTGCTGCATTGCCGGCGCGGGTAGGGATGCGTGTCAGGCGGGGACGCGGCCGGCGCGGGCAGACTGACGCAGGGCGCGGCTTCGCCGACCGTACAGGATCGCCGGCCGCTCGACCGTGAGATGGACGAGGCTGGCGATCGCCAGGACAAGGACACCGGTTCCTGCGAGCGCAAGGGCGTAGAGCGGCTCTGACTCGCCGATCAGGGCGCGCAGCGGCCTATTGGCGGTGATAAGGACCCAGATCACGATGCCGTGCAGCAGATAGACGCCGTAGCTGATCTCCCCCAGCCAGAGGATCGGTTGCCGGGTCAGGAGACCGCGGAAGTCCTGCCCCGCCGCGACGATGGCGAAGAACAGGCCGAAACCCAGCACGGGGAGCGGCGCATAGGCGCCGGAGAAGCCGGCCACGGTCGCCGGCAGGGCGACGAGCGCCACGGCCAATCCCCCATCCGACCGGGCGAAACGGACGAAGCCGGGCCGGCGGATCGCGTAAGCGCCGGCAATGCCGCCAAGGAAGCACTCCAGCACCGCGAGGCTGAAATTGCGGAAATAGAGCAGCAGGGCCAGCGTGACGACGAGCGAGACGAGGGCCGGCCGCAGCCGCCGCGCCTGAGGGAGCAGGCAGGCCAGCGTGGGCAGCGCCGCGTAGAACAGCAGTTCATAGGGCAGGGACCAGGTCGCATAGGCGACGATCTGCCCGGCGGTCTCCAGGCCGTTGATCGGCGGCGCCTTGAAGGTCGCCCAGCCGACCAGCCGGCGCAGCAGGTCGAGCGGACCGGTCCGAAGCTGGAAGTCCGTCGCCGTAAACGCCAGCACCACGGTCAGCAGGACGGCGACCGCATAGACCGGGTAGATGCGATGGAACCGGGAGGACACGAAGCCCGGCCAGTCCATCCCCGGCCCGGTCTTCAACAGCTTGTCCCAGAACAGGAAGGCGGTGACCATGAAGAACAGCGCGACGCTGCCCTGTCCGAGATGGGTGTAGAGCCGGGAGGGCGGCAGTGCCCAAAGCCCGGTGTGCAGATACTGCCATGTTATGACGCCGTGATGGATGAACACGGCGTAGGCCAGCAGCCCACGCATCCCGTCGATGGCGGCCCAACGTCCCTCGGACCCGGCCTGAGGGCGAAGCGGCAGGGGAACGAGGCGCAGAATGGCCCAGGACGCGCAGATCGCCAGCGCGAAGAGGAAAACCGCCAGGAGCGGGGACAGGAGCATAGCGTCGTTCCGGGACATCATGCGCAGCCATGGGAAGGCCGTGTGATGGGGGGCATGCGCGCCTTGCTTGTCAAGGATGGTCGCCGCTGCCCGGTTATGGCGACCGCCTTTCCATCCCGCGTGACCGCGCCGGTCCTCAGCTTGATGTCCGGCGATCGGATTCACGCTCCAAACCGATTCCGATTTGACGCGATCCGATCTAGTCTGGGCGCCACCACGGGCGATCACGGGAGCGGGACCATGGCCGGACAGAGCGGCGATCTGGCGGGAAAGCGGATTCTGGTGCCGGAAAGCCGGGACCTCGACCTGTTCGCCGGCATGATGGAACAGCATGGCGCCGAGACGATCCGCTGCCCGATGGTGAAGATCCTCGACCTCGACGATCCGGCGCCGGCAAGGGCCTGGCTGGAGCGGCTGCTGACCGATGGATTCGATGACATCGTGCTGTTGACCGGCGAGGGGCTGCGGCGCCTGATGACCGTCGCCCGCGCCATGGAGCGCGAGGCCGAGGTGGTCGCCGCCATCGGCCGCGCCCGGGTCTTCGTGCGCGGTCCGAAGCCGGTGAAGGCCCTGCGCGAGATCGGCTGCGGCCCTTACAAGTCCGCCCCCGCCCCGACCACCGACGGCGTCATCGCCATGCTGGCGGAGGAGGATCTGAACGGCCGCCGCGTCGGGATCCAGCTCTACCCCGACAATCCGAACGAACCGCTGCTGGAGGCGGTGCGGGCAGGCGGCGGCCTGCCGGTGGCGGTGACCCCCTACCGCTACGCCAACGATTCGGAGACGGGAGCGGTCCAGTCGGCGATCCGCGACATGGCGGAAGGCCGCATCGACTTCGTCGCCTTCACCGCCTCGCCCCAGGTGCGGCGCCTGCACGAGGTGGCGGAAGCCTGCGGCCTCGGCGACGCCTTCCGCCAGGGCTTTGCCAGGACGCGCATCGCCGCCGTCGGTCCGGTGGTGGCGGAGGCCGTGGAGGCGGCCGGCGGCACCGTCGCGGTTTCTCCCGAATCGACCTTCCACATGAAGCCGCTGGTCAACGCCATCCGCCGGCTGCTGACCGAGGGAGAGGGCAGCGGGCAGGCCTGACCGGGGCAGCGGCTTCCCCGGCCAGCGACCTTTCGTCCCACCCTCCCTTTGCGCCGGCGGATTGAGAGCAATTCTCACTCTCGATTAACCTTTGACGCCCAGTGTTGGCCTCGATTAGCGGCTGGAGCTTCGTGCGTTTGATATGAAACGCACGAAGCTCCAGCCCCATGTTTGGCGATCGGATTCACGTTTTACGCGATCCGATCTAATGCCACCGGCCATTGCCAGGAGCGTCATCATGTCCGTCAGCTCTCTTCTTCTGCCCCGCGCGGTCGCGCTGGCGCTTCTGTCGGCTGGTCTGGCCGGGAGTGGATCGGTGCTCGCCGCCGATCTGTCGAGCAGGGAGAAACTGGGGGAGGCGCTGTTTTCCGACACCGCCCTGTCTGCCAACCGGACCCAATCCTGCGCCGACTGCCACAATCCGGATTTCGGCTTCGCCGATCCGCGCACCGGTGGGGCGGGTGGAGCGGCGTCGGTCGGCGACAACGGCAAATCGGTGGGCGACCGCAACGCGCCGACGGCAAGCTATGCGGCCTTCACGCCGGCTTTCCACATCACCCCGGATGGAAAGGCGGTCGGCGGCCAGTTCTGGGACGGGCGCGCCGCGACGCTGAAGGACCAGGCAGGCGGCCCGCCCCTGAACCCGGCGGAGATGGGGCTGACCTCCAAGGAACAGGCAAGGGAAAGGCTGGCGGAGAACCCAGACTATGCCCGCGCCTTCGTGGCGCTCTACGGCGCCGGGGTGCTGGACGATGCGGAGCGGGCTTACGACGCGATGAGCGACAGCCTCGCCGCCTTCGAGAAGACCGATCGCTTTGCGCCCTTCGATTCGAAATACGACCGCCATCTGCGCGGCGACTACAAGATGACGCCGGAGGAGGATCTGGGCATGACCCTGTTCTTCTCCACCCAGTTCACCAACTGCAACCAGTGCCACAAGCTTAAGGCGATGCCGGCTGCGGCCGGGGAACTCTTCACCAACTACGAACACCACAACATCGGCGTTCCGGCGAACCCAACCCTGCGCGCGGCGACGGGGAGGCCGGGCTTCGCCGACCGCGGGCTGCACGACAATCCGGCGGCGGCCAAGCCCGCCTATGAGGGCAAGTTCAAGACGCCGACCCTGCGCAATGTCGCGGTGACCGGCCCCTACATGCACAATGGCGTCTTCAAGGACCTGGAAACGGTCGTCCGCTTCTACGACCACTACAACAACCGGACCGAGAAGGCGGCAATCAACCCGGAAACCGGCAAGCCGTGGGGACCGCCGGAAGTGGCGGCGAACCTGTCCTCGAAGGAGCTGGAATCGGCGCCGGCGCTGGACACCCGCCGCGTCAAGGCGCTGGTCGCCTTCATGAAGACGCTGACCGACGCGCGGTACGAACACCTGCTGAAATGAGGCGGAGCTTGCGGCCCCTGGGATTCGAGACGGGGTTCAGTGGCCGATATCGATCCGGAACAGTTCCAGGTCCAGCAACTCCATCGACATCCGGCGGCGCCCCGCGGACTTGCGGGAAGCCAGCTTGCGGGTCAGCGTCTGGCTGAGCCATGCGGTGCGGGCGCGGTCGAACAGGGCGGTGCAGCGGTGGGACAGACTGGCGTTCATGGCGGGTCAAGCCTCTCGCAAGGGGTCGGGGTCGACGGCAGCGTGGCTCCTGTGAGCAGTTGCAATAAGAATGTCCCGGCACTGTGACAGTTTCTATCGCCCGAAGGTCTAATCCCTACCCCATAGGGCAGAGTTTCGGGCCACTCCACTCCGATCTTCGACCAAAGAAGGAGAAAAAAAGCGCGTCACATCACCACGCCGACCAGCCGCCGCAGGGCGTCGCGCGCCTCGCCGTCCAGAATGGGAACCCCGTTGCGGGCTTCCAGCATGTAGGCGCCGGGATCGGACAGGGTGCGCATGGCGAAGCCGGCGACCACCGGCGGCTCGGTGCTGAGCGGCTGCTGGTCGTAGACCGGGGTGAAGCTGCAGCCGCCAAGCAATGCGCGGATCATCAGCGATTCGTCCGAGGTGGCGCCGGCCGCCGGGGTGTTGATGCCGAACAGCAGGCGTTCCGCCTCCGCGTCGTTCACCAATCCGCGGTCCAGCAGGATATCGACCATGGCGGAACTGGTCATCACCGGGGCCGCGCGGCCCTTCCAGCAGAAACGGCCATCGTCCCAGCCGACATCGAGGCTGCGGAAGATCATGTGCGGCTCGCCGCCGCCGGGGGCGCCGGCAACGATGTAATTGACCCGCAGAAGCCCGTTCCATGCCCCGGCCGGCGCGACGATGCAGGACAGCCCGCTCCGCGTCAGGCGCAGGTAGGTATCGTTGATGCCCGATGGCTCGAATTCGAAAAGCATGGGTCCTTCACCTCGCTGCCACCCTGCGGCCGGCGGGGCCGCTCCTCCCGCTGTCCAGCCCTGGTTCGCTTCGAGTCAGGTGAGTGGCCGGCGATCCGCGCGCAAACTGTCCATGCGGGTCCCCTCCCTTTGCGCAGAAACACGAAAGGCGGTAGGCCGTTCCGCCGGCCACCGCCTTTCGTGCTCGTGCCAAGGAGGGGCGGGCCTTCGGTCCGCCGTCAGTTGGAGGGACCCAGGAACACGCTGTCGTGGCTGTTCTTCTCGGTCGTTGCGGTGTCGGACAGCTGGAAGGTCAGCGGCAGCGAGGTGGCGGTGACCGCGGCGCGCGGGGCCGTCACATAGACGCGGTAGGTGGCGACGCTGTCCGGCTCCGCCGAGATGGTGGCGGTGTGGGCGGCCGATTCCTCCTCCGCCTCGCCGATCACCTTGATATCGGCGTTGGAGAGGCCGGCGACGCTCAGGGTGTAGGAGCGGTTCTGCCGGGTCTTGTTGGCGACCTTGAAGGTGTAGGCGTTGCGGATCGACCCGTCCGACAGCGCCACGAACAGCGGGGCGCGGTCGCGCAGAACGGTGATGTTCAGGCTGGGGCGCAGCGCGAAGCTCCAGGCCATCGCGCCGCCGATGACCAGCATCAGCAGGGCATAGACGATCACGCGCGGGCGGAACAGATGCCACTGGTAGGCCTTGCCGGAGGCGCGGATGTCCTGGGCGGCCAAGCTGTCGAAGGCGATCAGGCGGGTGGGCAGGCCCTGCTGGATCATGATGCTGTCGCAGGCGTCGACGCACAGGCCGCAGTTGATGCAGTCCGCCTGTTCGCCGGTGCGGACGTCGATGCCCATCGGACAGACCTGCACGCACTGGCCGCAATCGATGCAGTCGCCGAAGCCCTGGGCGCGCCGCTCGTCCCAGCTCTGCGACTTGCGCTTCGGGCCGCGGTTGTCGCCGCGGTCGGCCTGATAGGTGACGACCAGCGAATGCTCGTCCAGCATGGCGGTCTGGATACGCGGCCACGGGCACATGTACATGCACATCTGCTCGCGGGTCCAGCCGGCCATCACGTAGGTCATGCCGACGAAGATGGCGAAGAAGGACACCGCCTCGTAGCTGGCCTGGAAGGTCAGCAGATCGTGCAGCAGGGCCGGGGCATCGGTGAAGTAGGCGAGGAAGCCGAAGCCGGTCGCCAGGCTGAGGGCCAGCCAGCCCGCGTGCTTGCCGGCCTTGCGCAGGAGCTTGCGCGCGGTCCAGGGCTGCTTTTCCATGCGGATGCGCTCCGCCCGGTCGCCCTCGAAGATCCGTTCGATCCAGACGAAGAGGTCGGTCCACACCGTGTGGGGGCAGGCGAAGCCGCACCAGACGCGGCCGGCCAGCGCCGTCGCCAGGAACAGCCCCAGCGCCGCCACGATCAGGATGCCGGTGAGGTAATAGATTTCCTGCGGCCAGATCTCGATCCAGAACAGGAAGAAGCGCGGCGTGGTCAGGTCGAACAGCACCGCCTGGGCCGGGGCCTCGGGACCGCGTTCCCAGCGGATCCAGGGAGCGATGAAGAACAGTGCCAGGAGAACGGAGAAGGTGACCGTCTTCAGGCGGCGATAGAGGCCCTTGACCGCCTTCGGATGGATCGTCTTATGGCTTTCGTACAGCGGGACCTTGGCGGTTTGGGCTGAGCCCTGCTGAACGATGCTTCCGTCTGGCATGTCGATGCGCCTGATTTCCGGTTCCACGTTGGCGCGGAGCATAGTCGACCGCCAGTGCGGCGTGTTTGACCTCTGTCAAACAACGTCGATATTCCGAAAAGCCCCTTGAAAACTGAGGCTTTCCCCCGGTTCGAGGGGGCCGCGTTCCGGGGTCGGTTAATACTGTGCCGGTATGCCTGTCCACAAGCCCATTATTCTTGTATCGAACATAGCATTACGAACAATACTGATACTATACTGTGCTATATGGCGACAATCAGTGCAACGTACCGAACCAGCTTGCCGATGGTCACCAACAGCAGGAACAACCGCAGATCGACGCGCAGGATGCCGGCCACCAGGGTCAGCGGATCGCCGATCACCGGCATCCAGGCCAGCAGGAGCGACCAGACGCCGAAGCGCTGGTACCATCCGGTCGCCCGCTCCACCAACGAACGCGAGACCGGGAACCAGCGGCGATCCTGGAAATGCATCAGATAGCGGCCGAGCGCCCAGTTGATCGTGGAGCCCGCGACGTTCCCGACGGTCGCCACCAGGATCAGCAGCCCGTCGTGATAGTTGCCGGAGGCATGCAGCCCGGCGAGCAGAAGCTCGGACTGGGCGGGAAAAATCGTCGCGGCGACCAGAGCCACCAGGAACAGGCTGCCATAGGCCGCGACATCCGCCATCGTGCAAATCCTTTCTCCGACAACGGCTTGACCGTCATGCGTCCTCGACAGGCGCAGGATTAGGCTCCGCCTTCCCGCAAAATCAAGGGGCCTTCCCTCCGGATTTTCCGGGCATCCAGTCCGCCGGCAGGGTCTCGCGCAGGGCCTGGAGGATAATCGTCGCGAGATGATCGCCGATCGGGTCCGGCCCCTTGCCGGACCGGAGCAGTCTGAGGCCAAGCGAAGGAAGTTGCGGCAGGCCGCAGGCACCGGGATCGAGCACGCGCACCGAGGTCGGCCGGCCCACCGGCGTCCGCAAGGCGATGCCGAGGCCTGCGGCCGTTGCCGCCCAGAGGCCGCCGAGGCTCGGGCTGATAAAGGCGATGCGCCAGGACAGCCCATGCCGGTCGAGATGGTCGCAGGCGATGGAACGCAGGAGACAGGGCGCCTCCAACGCCGCGAGCGGCAAAGGCTCGTTCCCGTCGGCCCGCCAGATCGGCTCGTCATCCGCCGCGCCCAGCCAGCACAGCGGCAGCGATGCGATCCTGTCGGCGGCCGAGGCTGTGCCGTCATCCCAGGCCAGGGCCAGATCGAGATGGCCGGAGGCGATCTTTTCGGACAATTCGCTATTGCGGGCGATGCGTCCCTCGATCCGAACCTTGGGGTGGGCGCGGGCGAAGCGGCCGAGCACCTGCGGCAGCACGGTCTCGCCGAAATCCTCCTGGATACCCAGGCGGACCCAGCCCTCCAGTTCGGCTCCGCGGACGGCGCTCATCGCCTCGTCATTGAGGGTCAACAGGCGTCTGGCATAGGACAGCAGCACTTCACCGCCATCGGTGAGCGCCAAGCCGCGCCCCGATTTCCGGACCAGTGCCGTTCCTGCCTGATCCTCCAGCTTCTTGAGCTGGGCGCTGACCGCCGACGTCGAGCGTCCAAGCCGGTCGGCGGCCCGGGCGAAGGATCCGGCGTCGATGCCGACGACGAAACTGCGGAGCGCGTCCATGTCGAGGTTGGTCAGACGCATCGCAACAGTCCTATAAAATAGGATTATTCGTGCAGAATAATCTGATTATCAGGACGATTTTGCCGCTCCATACTGCTCTTGTCAATCGCAGTCACAGGAGCGGCAAGCCATGCCCTTCACGCGGATTTCCCTGCTCGCCGGCAAATCAGCCGCCTATCTCGCGGCGGTTTCCGACAGTCTCGACCGGGCGCTGGTCGATTGTTTCGACGTTCCGGAAAAGGATCGGTTCGCAGCGTTCCACCAGCATCAGCCGGGGGAACTGATCTTCGACCGCAGCTATCGCGGCGGTCCCCGTTCGGATGACTACATCTTCTTCCACATCACCACGGGAAAGGCGCGATCGGCGGAAACAAAGGCGCGCTTCTTCCAGCGGCTGGTCGAGAATCTCGCGGCCTCGCCGGGTGTCCGGCCGGACGACGTGATGGTCGCGATAGTGAATTCGACGTTCGAGGACTGGTCCTTCGCATCCGGCGTGTCCGCCGGCCTGCCGGCGGCGGAGGACTGCCGATGACCGGCAATCTTGAAATGCAACAGGCCTGCCCGCCGGTCATGACCATCCGTCGTGCCGGAGAAGGCATCGCCGCGGCCCCCGACGGAATTTCCACCGGATCCTTTCTCGTCCAGATGCTGCTGTCGAGCCGGACCGACGGAGAGATGACGGCGATGCGCGCCTTTATCCCGCCGGGGGTCGTGACCCATTGGCACAGCCATCCGTCCGGGCAGCTTCTCTTCGTGCTCGATGGGGTCGGCCTCGTTCAACGCGACGGCGGCGACCCGGTCGAGGTCCGTGCCGGCGACGCCGTCTGGTTCGCGCCCGGCGAACGCCACTGGCATGGCGCGGCGCCGTCCAGCCCCTTCGCTTACCTCAGCGTCCAACCGGTCCAGGCCGGGACCGCCGTCCACTGGATGGAAGCCGTCGAACAGGGAGGCCTTCCGCGATGATGGCGATGCAATACAGTTTCGCCCTGCCGGCCGATTACGACATGGCGGTGATCGACCGCCGCATTCGCGAGAGGGGGCCGCTGCTCGACGGCTTTCCACGCCTGCGTTTCAAGGCCTATCTCGCGGCAAG
The DNA here is from genome assembly GCF_019805165.1 of Azospirillum sp. 412522. Classification (GTDB taxonomy): domain Bacteria; phylum Pseudomonadota; class Alphaproteobacteria; order Azospirillales; family Azospirillaceae; genus Azospirillum. The sequence goes on along the minus strand of NZ_RWIJ01000020.1, from coordinate 9,804 downwards.
AAAGCAGGATGCCGGTTTCACAAGCACCGAAAATCTCTATGCGCCGTTTTACTTGTGGGACGAGCCGGAAGGGATCGAGAACTTCCTCGCCGGTCCCGGCTTTGCGGCGGTGACACGCGATTTCGGTTGGCCGTCGGTGCAGACATGGCTGGTCCGGCATGCGGAACTGACGCCGGGCCTGAATTCCGCGACCTATGCCACCCGAGAAATCGCGCCGATTGCAGCATATTCGGAACTGGCTTCACAAAGGGATACAGCCATTGCCGGTGCGAAGTCGGCGGTCGAGTCCGGCGCAGTGGCGGCCATAGCCGCTTTCGATCCGACGGGTTGGAGGATGGCAAGCTTCGCTCTTTGGCCGAAGCTGCCGGAAACCGTGACGGAGACGATGCAAATCTACACCGTCGGGCACGTCTCGCTGCCGCGAGAACCATAGGGTAGCGCGTCGGCGATACAATAACGTCGCTTTTGAAAAGGTGTCATCGAAGTGCAAGAGCTGCCGACTGCGGCAGGACCTTGAAACATCGATTATGAGAATATGGTGGAAGGGGCTGGATTCGAACCAGCGTACGCTAACGCGGGCAGATTTACAGTCTGCTGCCTTTAACCACTCGGCCACCCTTCCATCGGGGCGCAGAGGATTAGCCTTTCGATCGGGGGGCCGTCAAGCCCCTTTCGCGTGGAAAACGCAAGCGGAGGCGAGGCGACAAAAAAACCTCCGCCCCACCGGGGACGGAGGTTTTTCAAACAGGTCTTAATCAAACCCGTTTTTTCAAAAGTCCGCTCAGTTCGGGCGGCGCGAGGCACGGTGCGCGGGGATCGGGATCGGACGGATCGCCTGTTCCTCGCGACGGCTGGCCGACATGTCGATCTCCACGCGGGCCAAGGCCTTGCGCAGTTCGTGCACGGTGTCGGACAGGGACTGGATCGTCGCCTCGCTCGGCTGCTGACGCCAGCCGCGATAGGCGGAGATGCAGGCCTTGGCGGTATCGCGCAGGCGGCCTTCCACCGCATCCACCGGCGGGGTCGGCTGTCCGGGGGCACGCGGGGCCTCCGGTGCGGCGGGCGCCGGAGTGACGGCCGGCGCCGGTGCGGGTACCGGGGCGGGTTCCGGCCGGTTGAGGCGCAGCGTTTCCGTCGGAGCCGGTGCCGGAGCGGCGGCCGGCGTCTCGGTGGCGGCCTGTTCGGCGGCCGGTTCCGTCCGCGTGGCGCGGGTCAGCGTGGCGCGGCCGGTACGGCCGGCGGCGCGGCGCGGTTCGGCCGGCGTCTCGGTCACCGCGATGGGAGCCGGAGCCGCCGCCGGTGCTTCGACCGGCGTCTCCGGAATTACCGGGGCGGATGCCTCGACCGCTGTTTCCGACGCATCGGCAGCGGTGCCGCCGGCAGCCTGCGTATCGTCCTGCGTCCCTTCGCCCGAAGCGGCATCGCCATGACCGGCATCGCCCTGGCCGCTCGCGGCTTCCGCCTTCTTGATGATGTAGGAGATCGCGCTTGGGGTGCATTCGAATTCGCGCGCGATGGCCGAAAGGGTTGCACCGCTGCGGTAACGATCAAGAATTTGGGGCCATGCCGACTGCGGAATGCGCCCACGCTTCTTGGGAGACTCCGGTTCGCTCCCGGTTTCTGCGTTCATTATATCGCTCGGTTGCCAAAGTGAATTTTCAGTCATTCGTCAGCATGTCCACCCGGACCGCACGCTTCCGACGCGGGACCACGCGGGCGCGTGCGTCAGCAGCATCGAGGCTTCACGCTGGCGGGCGATGTTTTCGGTATGGATGACTATCGGAAACTCTTCTGAAAAATGCCAGCATAACTTTGCATGGAATCGTGATTTTGTATCCGGTGTCACAACAGGGCACGATGCTTGGTGGACTCGGCGGTTTTAAAAGCCGGAGGCTGCCGTAAACCCATGGTGGCACCATATCCAGGATGGACACCCTCGGATCGCCGTATTTTTGAAAAGTGCGATGGACCCCGATCCGTGATGGACCCAGGGCGGGGGGTTCCGTGTTTCCAGTGCCAGAAACAGCCATGGCCGTTGATCGCGACCCTTTGTGTTTTTGCGCAACCGTTCTTGCCCCACCGTTTTTTGCGGAGACCGTCCATGCCGCATGCGTCCGTGCCGCGTTCGCACCCGATCTTCCGACGCTTTCCGGCTGCGGCGCTGTGCGCGTTGCTGTCCGGCGCGGTCCTGCTGCCGGTCCTGCCGGCCGGGCCGGCAGCCGCACAGGATGCTCCGGCCGCGGGTTCCCAGCCGGGAGCGAGCCGGACCTACTCGCCCCCGTCCTTCCGCGACCTTGCCCGGACGCAGATCGACACGGTCGTCAACATTTCCAGCACCCAGGCGCCCCAACCTTCGGCTGGCGGCGGCCGGTTGCCGGAGGGGATGGACGTCCCTCCCGGCTCGCCGCTGGAGGAGTTCTTCCGCGAGTTCCGCAACCGGCAACGGGGTGGCCAGGGCAACGGCTCTCCCGAAGGCGGGCAGAACGGCGGCCCCCCGGGTGGCGGTCCGCAGGGGCTGCCGAGCATGGCGCTCGGCTCCGGTTTCATCATCGACCCGTCGGGCCTGATCGTCACCAACAACCATGTCGTCTCAGATGCGGCCGAGATCGCCGTCACCCTGCATGACGGCACCAAGCTCCCCGCCAAGCTGGTGGGGTCCGACGCGCCCACCGACCTCGCCCTGCTGAAGGTGGAGAGCGCCAAGCCGCTGGCCGCCACCCATTGGGGCGACAGCGAGTCGGTGGAGGTCGGCGACTGGGTGGTCGCCATCGGCAACCCCTTCGGCCTCGGCGGTTCGGTGACCGCCGGCATCCTGTCGGCCCGCGCCCGCGACATCCAGCAGGGTCCCTACGACGAGTATCTGCAGACCGACGCCGCCATCAACCGCGGCAATTCCGGCGGCCCGCTCTATGACGCCAGCGGCGCGGTGATCGGCATCAACACCGCCATCTATTCGCCGACCGGCGGATCGGTCGGCATCGGCTTCGCCATCCCGTCCTCGCTGGCCAAGCCGATCATCGACCAGCTGAAGGACGGCGGGAAGGTGCGGCGCGGCTGGCTGGGCGTCCAGGTCCAGCGGGTGACGCCGGACATCGCCGAAAGCCTGGGGGTGGACGGCACCGGCGGCGCGCTGGTCACCAGCATCTCGCCCGACAGCCCGGCCGCCTCCGCCGGCCTGCGCCAGGGCGACGTCATCACCGCCTTCAACGGCGATCCGCTGGAGCAGATGCGCCAGTTGCCCCGCCTCGTCGCCTCCACCGAGATCGGTCGCACCGTCCCGATGACCCTGCTGCGCGGCGGTAAGGAGCAGTCGATCCAGGTCACCGTCGGCGAACTGCGCGACGAACCGCAGCAGCTGGCGATGTCCGGGTCGAGCGGCGCGCCGCGCTCCGCCCAGCCGGAGGAGAGCAAGTCGGCGCTGGGACTGAAGCTCGCCCCGCTGACCCCCGGCCTGCGCGAGACCTTCTCGATCGGCGAGGACGTCGACGGGCTGGTGGTGACGGAGGTCGACCGTGACAGCGCCGCGTCACAGCGCGGGCTCGACCTCGGCGACGTCATCGTCGAAGCGGGTCAGGAACCGGTGGTGACCGCCGCCGATCTGGAAAGCCGCATCGCCAAGGCGAAGGAACAGGGGCGCAAGACCCTGCTGATGCTGGTGAGCCGTGGCGGCGACCTTCGCTACGTTCCGCTTCCGCTGGACGGCCAGAAGGGGTAATCGCCGCGCCGGTACCGGGGATGAGACGGAAGCGGGGAGCTGCCCCGCTTCCGTCTCATCCTTTTCCGCTACCGTTCGCCGCGCCGCGAGAGTAATTTGCCGCCCGTTTGGCGAATGGGATGGCAAACCGTGAGCATTTATCCGGAGAGCGGCCAGCCGGTGCGGCTGTCGGTCGTTGTCCCCGTTTTCAACGAGGCCGAGAACGTGCTGCCGCTGCTCGAAGAGATCGAGCGGGCGCTGGTTCCGGTCGGCGGTTTCGAGATCATCTTCGTCGACGACCAGTCGGACGACGATACCCAGGCGCGCCTCGCTCCGGCGGTCGAGGCCGGCCGGCTGCGCGTGCTGCGCCACGTCCGCCGCTCCGGCCAGAGCGCGGCGGTGCGCAGCGGCGTCAAGGCGGCGCGGGGCGAGTTCGTCGTAACGCTCGACGGCGACGGCCAGAACGACCCGGCCGACATTCCGGCGCTGTTCGCCCTGGTGTCGACCGGGGAGGCCGGCGCGCCGGTGCTCGTCGGCGGCCTGCGCAAGAAGCGCCAGGACACGCTGTCCAAGCGCTGGGCCTCCAAGTTCGCCAATGCCGTCCGCCAGTCCTTCCTGCAGGATGGCTGCACCGACAGCGGCTGCGGCCTGAAGCTGTTCCGCCGCGACGCCTTCCTCGATCTGCCCTTTTTCGGGGCGATGCACCGGTTCCTGCCGGCGCTGTTCCGCGCCCATGGCCACCCGGTGGCCTATGTGCCGGTGAACCATCGCCCGCGCGAACGCGGCGTGTCAAAATACAACAACTGGCGGCGCGGGCTGATCGGCGTGGTCGATCTGCTGGGCGTCTACTGGCTGAAGCGGCGGACGAAGCTGTCGCCGGTCTCCGAACGCCTCTGACGTCTTTTAAAGCCGGCATCTTCTAAAGCCGATCGACCTTACAGCGACCCATTCGGGACAGGATCCTACGATGATTGAGCGCGCCGCCGCGTGGTTCCAGGGGCAAAGCACCACCGACCTGATCTGGGTCGGCATCGGCTTCTTCGCCCAGATCATGTTCACCATGCGCTTCCTGGTGCAGTGGATCGCCAGCGAAAAGGCGCGCCGCAGCGTGGTGCCGGAGATGTTCTGGTACTTCTCGCTGGGCGGCGGCGTCCTGCTGTTCGCCTATGCCTTCTACCGCTTCGACCCGGTCTTCATGCTGGGGCAGGGGATGGGCTTGGTGATCTACGCCCGCAACGTCTATTTCGTCTGGTCGCACAAGAAGTTGCAGTCCGCCGGCGACGCGGTGCCGAGCAAGCCGTGACCGCAGCGTCCCCGTCGTCGCCGCAGGGGTCTCTGCCGGCCAGTCGCTTGCCGATCTGGGCCTATGCGCTGCTGGCGCTGATCGCCGCGGCGCTGTTCCTGCCGGGCTTCACCGCCCTGCCGCCCTTCGACCGGGACGAGGCGCGCTTCGCCCAGGCATCCTCCCAGATGCTGGACAGCGGCAACTTCGTCGATATCCGTTTCCAGGACGAGACGCGCTACAAGAAGCCGGTCGGCATCTACTGGCTGCAGACCGCGGCGACCGCCGCAGCCGATGCGCTGCGCGGGATCCCGGTCGGCGCCGACAAGGCGATCTGGACCTACCGCATCCCGTCTTTCCTGGGCGCGATCCTCGCCGTGCTGGCCAGCGCCTGGACGGCGGCACGGCTGTTCGGCGGCCCGGCCGGCTTCATCGCCGGGCTGATGATGGCGTCCTGCGTCGTGCTGGGGGTCGAGGCGCGGATGGGCAAGACCGACGCCGTCCTGCTCGCCACCGTGGTGATCGGGCAGGCGGCGCTCGCCAATCTCTATCTCGGCCGCCGCGACCCCGCCCCCGCCGGGCGTGCCGCCTGGACCATTCCGCTGGTCTTCTGGATCGCCGCCGGCATCGGCGTGCTGGTCAAGGGGCCGATGGTCCTGCTGGTGTCCGGCAGCACCGCGCTGGTGCTGGCCCTGTGGGACCGCGAGGCGGGATGGCTGAAGCGGTTGAGGCCTCTGGCGGGGCTCGGCATCGTCGTCGCCATCGCCGCCCCCTGGCTGATCGCCATCGCCATCAAGAGCAAGGGCGCCTTCTTCGCCGAATCCGTCGGCCATGACATGCTGGGCAAGGTGTCGGGCGGGCAGGAGGGCAAGGGCCTGCCGCCCGGCTATTATCTCGGCACCTTCTGGGTGACCTTCGCCCCCTGGTCGCTGCTGGCCCTGCTGGCGGTTCCCTGGGTCTGGGCGCGGCGCCGGCTCGATGCCGTGCGCTTCTGCATCGCCTGGATCGTCCCGAGCTGGCTGGTGTTCGAGGCGGTGCCGACCAAGCTCCTCCACTACACCCTGCCGGTCTTCCCGGCCATCGCCGCCATCGCCGCGGCGGCCCTGATCGACAACTTCGACCGCAGCCGCGAACGGCCGCGTCGCTGGCTGGCCGCCGCCGCGGTGGCGCTGGGGGTGATCGGTTTCGGCGCACTGACCCTGGCGGTGGCGGTGATCCCCTGGCTGGTCGATGGCCGGATCGATCCGGTCGGGGTGGCGCTGGTGCCGGCGGTGGGCGGCCTCTTCGCGCTTTCCCTGCGCGCGCTGCTGCGCGGGGGGCGGCGGACCGGCCTCGCGGCGGGGGTTGGCGCCGCGGCGCTGCTCTATGCCGGGACCTATGCCGTCGTGCTGCCGAACATCGACGGCGTGTGGATCAGCCGGCAGGCCGCCCGCGCGGTGGCGCAGGTGCGCCCCTGTCCGGACAGCGTGGTGGCGAGCGCCGGCTATTCGGAGCCGAGCCTGGTCTTCCTGCTCGGCACACCGACCAGGCTGGTCCATGGCGCCGGTGCCGCCGCGCACCTGACGGCGGATCGCGCCTGCGGGATGGCGCTGGTGGAGGACCGGGAGGCGCCGGCCTTCCTCGACAGCCTGGGCACCGTGACGCCGCTGCCGCTGGCCGAGCTGTCCGGCTTCAACTACAATACCGGCAAGCGCCTGCACCTGACGCTCTACCGCCTGCCGGCCTCCTGACAACATAGCTCCGACGCGGTATCGCAAGGCTGGCCTATGCCTCGCTTGGGGATCCGGCCGCCAGGGTGGGTAACGCGCCTCCGCATTGGACGGCGCGGGCGCTTTCCGCTCGACTGACACTCCCGATCGGTTTTTCCGGACGAAAGGTGTCTGCTCGATGACCCGCCTTGTCTTCTCTGCCGAAACCGCCATCAGGACCGCTGTCGGCGTCGCCGCCCTGGCGATGGTGACGCTGTCGTTGCCGGCCCACGCCCAGAAGCAGGAATATGCGCCCTGGGTGTACGACCAGATGGTTCCGACCGGCCCGCTTCTGCGCAACCTGGATCAGGCCCAGCCTCTGCCCGACGCGGCGCCTTCCCATTGGGGGGCGATGAAGGCGGGCAAGGACCGCGCCAGCATGACGCGCTACGGCACCGACGTGAAGCGGACGGACCGGCATTACTCCGCCTCCCATTCGCTGACGCCGCCGCCGGTTGATCCCGCCGCCGCCAAGCGCGTGATGGCGGCGCCGCAGAGTGCCGATGTTCCGCCGGCCCCGCGGACTGCGCGGCGGGACTGAGGTCCGCTAACCGCCCGGTGTTTCCGTTGGCATCTCCCCCGGCCGCCACAGCCACGCGGCACCGCGCACGCCGCTGGAATCGCCGTGGCGGGCGCGGCGCACCGGCGTGTCCAGCCGGTCGCTGAAGGCCCAGGGCTGCATCGCGGCCGGCAGCCGTTCATACAGCAGCCCGGCGTTGGACAGGCCGCCTCCCAGAACGATGACGTCGGGGTCCAGCAGGTTGGCGACCGCCGCCAGACCGCGGGCGAGCCGGCCGACCAGCCGGTCCGCCGTCGCCCGGCATCCGTCGCCGCCGGCCGGATCGGCGGCGCGGGCCAGGATCGTCGCGGCGTCGAGAGTCTCGCCGGTGGCGGCGAGATGGTCGGCCGCGACCGCCGGTCCGGACACGAAGGTCTCCAGACAGCCGTGCCTGCCGCAATAGCAGGCCGGTCCCGGCCGCTCGTCGTCGGCGGGCCAGGGCAGCGGGTTGTGCCCCCATTCCCCGGCGATGGCGTTGCGCCCGCCCAGCACCCGGCCATCCACGACGATCCCGGCCCCGCAGCCGGTGCCGAGGATCGCCGCGAACACCACGCCGCAGCCGGCCCCGGCGCCGTCGGTCGCCTCCGACACGGCGAGGCAGTTGGCGTCGTTTTCGATCCGCACCGGCCGGGCAAGCGCCTGGGCGAGGTCGCGGGTGAAGTCTCGTCCGATCAGCCAGGTGGAGTTCGCGTTCTTCACCAGCCCGGTTGCCGGGGAAATGGTGCCGGGAATGCCCAGGCCCACCGTCGCCTTGCCGTCGGCGGGAACTTCCCCCTCCAACCGGGCGACCAGATCGCGGATCGTCGCGACGGTGCCGTCATAATCGCCCTTCGGCGTGGGAACCCTGTGGCGGGCCAACTGGTTTCCCTGCCGGTCGAGCAGGATGCCCTCGGTCTTGGTGCCGCCCAGATCGATGCCGATGCGGTGCCCGCCCCCATAGCCTGTACCGGCTCCCGTTCCGGCTGATTGCGATCCGGTGGCTGCCATGCCCTGTCACCCGTCCGACTGTTCCGTCTCCATCCATAACGTCGCCGGACCCGCCCCGTCCAGCGGCGGTCGGGTCGCCTGCCCTGAAGGGCGCTGTTCGAACCGGCATCCGCACCGGCGTTGCCCCCTGTCGCGGCGATGGGACAAAACGCAAGCAGCGGCCAAATCCCATTGACCCGTCACGGCGTTCGGGTAGAAGGTCGCCCACTGTCGGGCGATGCCGATCCCCGTCCGACCCCGTCCTGTCGTACCGCGCCACCGGAGCCCCTGATGAGTCGCCAGCGCGCCGCCCTCCGCCTGTCCCTGAAAGCCCTGACCGGCGCCGCCGTCCTCGGCGCGCTGCTCGCCCTGCCCGTGCCCGCGAGCGCGGCCGCCAAGGAGCCCGCGAAGCCGGCCGCCGCCAAGGCGGCGCGGCCGGCGAAGTCGAGCGTCCCGGCCACGCCGGCCTGCTACAACCGCACCGAACATGCGGCCGAGCAGCTGATGCGCCTGCACACCGAGATGATGGTGGTCGGCCTGACCTGCCGCACGGTCGTGCCGGACAAGAAGCCGTTCGACCTGTACCAGGACTTCTCGGTCAAGAACCGCGCCCTGCTGTCCAGCTCGGAAGCGTCGCTGATCAGCTTCTACAAGCGTTCGGGCGCCGGTGGCAACGCCACCCGCCAGTTCGATATGTTCCGCACGGAGCTGGCGAACGAGATCAGCCGCCGCGCCGCCACCATCGGCATCCCGCAATATTGCGCCAACTTCGTCGACCGCTCGGTCGCCGCCAAGGATCTGACGGCCGACGACCTGCGCACCCTGACGAGCGACGAGAAGGGTGCCGGCCTGATGCATCTGGCCAGCCGTCCGCTCTGCGACGTGAAGGTGGTCAGCAATCCGGATCCGGTCATCGCCGTCGCTTCGGCCGCTCCGGCCGCGACGCCGAAGGCCGCTGCCGCCAAGGCGAAGCCGGCCAAGGCTCCGGCCAAGCCGAAGCAGAAGGTCGCCGCTGCCCCGGCCAAGCAGTCCGTCACCGTCCGCTGACGCCTCGGCGGTCCGCGCCGTCAAACGAAACGCCCCGTCGGCAACCGCCGGCGGGGCGTTTCGCATTTCCAGCCCGGAGCCGTGCCTTTGGTTGCCCTGGCGGATCACTCATGCGGACAACACAAATCTGTCTTGCAAAAATCCGTCAGGCTGGTACTACCGAAAAGGTCAGGAGGGGCGCTTGCCCGACGGCCCGGCCGGCTCGCAGGAACCGCCTCCGCACAGGAAAAATCATGGTCCGTCAGACCAGTAGACGGAACTCCGGATGATACGGCATTCCGTTAGGTCACTGGACGGCCCGCATCAAACAGAGTGCACCAGACAGAGTGCATCAGACAGGGGGCTGCTGTTGCGAGACCGGTGTGCCGAGCGTGCCCGTGCCGCCGCACCCTGCCTTTGCGCCGCGCTGAAGGTGGGATGAGGATATGGAATACTTCCTACAGCAATTGATCAACGGCTTGTCGCTTGGAGCGATCTACGGCCTGATCGCGATCGGCTACACGATGGT